>NZ_JACBZW010000014.1:0-279461 GCF_013408065.1 Bradyrhizobium sp. IAR9 | reverse complement strand
GCATCCGACCCCCTCCGTCTTCCGGGAGTCGTCTTCAGAATCCGTCTTGCCTTCCAATGCAATAGCTAGACAAAACCCATATGCGATTCCCCTGCACAAGGGGGGAGGGTGAAGCAGCACCGGCTTCGATAAACTCAGTGCGGTAGGGTGGGCAAAGCGAAGCGTGCCCACGTCCTGCGTGTTTGGCGAGACGACGTGGGCACGGCGCAAGTGCGCCTTTGCCCACCCTACGATTCCGGACTCGCTGAGAGAGACCCCTCACCGTATCGCCGCCATGCGGCGAGCCACCCTCTCCCACAGGGGAGAGGGTGCAGCGCGCCCGCCGCGCTATCTCGCTAACATCAAAACGGATCCGTTCCCAATCCCGGCACATCCGCGGGCCGCGGCCCGGGCGCGGTCCAGTGAAACCGGCGATCCTTCTCCGCAATCGCGATATCATTGATCGACGCCTCGCGCCGCTTCATCAAGCCGTGCTCGTCGAACTCCCACTGCTCGTTGCCGTAGGAGCGATACCACTGTCCGCCCGCGTCGTGCCATTCGTACTGGAAGCGCACGGCAATGCGGTTCTCGTCGAAGGCCCAGAGGTCCTTGATCAGGCGGTAGTCCTGCTCCTTCTCCCATTTGCGGGTGAGGAAGGCGACGATGGCCTCGCGGCCCTGAAAGACCTCAGAGCGATTGCGCCAGCGGCTATCCTCGGTATAGGCGAGCGAGACGCGCACCGGGTCGCGTGAATTCCAGGCGTCCTCGGCCATGCGGGCCTTCTGCGCGGCGGTCTCACGGGTGAAGGGCGGAAGCGGCGGGCGCGACATAATGGCCTCATCGGTTGGTCGGGGCCGCAATCTATCGCCCCAACTGCTGGAGTCGATAGACCATCACAAATCGGGCGATCACTTATCGGGCGATCACGAAATCAGATCGGCCTTCATCAACGCGCGGATCGATTTCGGGATCGGCTGCGCGCGGCCGCCGCTGATGAAGGCGACGCGGACCTCGGCCTTCACCAGAACTTCCCCGCCGCGCCGCACTTCCTGCGCCAGCATGATCGAGGCGCCCTTCACCGCGACCGGCCAGGTCACGACATCGAGCACGTCGTCCATCCGCGCGGGTTTCAGGAAATCCAGATGCATCGAGCGCACGACGAAGGCGAAGCCCGCGCCTTCCGTCTCCACCTGATCGAACAGCGCCTGCTGCTCGGCGCCCATCAGCCGGAGGTGATTGGTGCGGCCACGCTCCATGTAGCGCAGATAATTGGCGTGATAGACGATACCGGAGAAATCCGTGTCCTCGTAATAGACGCGGACCTGCATGTGGTGGCGGCCGTCGCGGATCTCGCCGTCGAGATGAGCTGTCACGTCGCGAGCCTCTTCGCTTGTCGCTATAGGTCCGTTTTGCGCAAAAACGGCCGGACGCGCAAGCGTTGCTAGGACACAGCGAGCCCTGTCCTTCCCAGCGTCACCTCGACGATCTCGGGCGGCACACCGACACGGACCGGCATGATGCTGCAACCGAGGCCGCCGGAGACAATGAGGTCGCATTTCAGCCGGAAGTGGCCATAAGCGAGGCGCAGGCCGTTCTTGGGCGAAACCGCCGGCGACCAGCCGAGCAGACGAACCTGGCCGCCATGGGTATGGCCGGACAGTTGCAGCGCGACGCGCCCAGGTACGAGCGGCGCGATGTTGGGCTCGTGCGCGAGCAGGATGACCGGCGCATCGTCGGTGACCTTCGCCAGCGTGCCCGCAAGATCATCGACGCCAAGCCGGTGCGCGCGGCCGAAGCGCTTCGAAGGATAATAGGCCAGCTGATCGCCGAGCCCGGCGAGCCAGAACGGGCGGCCGTCTTTGGAAAGACGCACGACGTCGTTCTCGTAGACGGGAATGCCGGCCGCCTCCAGCGCCCGATGCGCGATGGTCGGCCCATGCCCCGCCCGCTGCACGGTCAAGTCGTCCCAATAATCGTGATTGCCCATGACGGCATGGACGCCGAGCGGTGCCTTGAGTCCGACCAGCACCCTCGCCCATTCGCGCGACGGGATGAGACGCGTGACGTGGTGAAGGCCGGCGACATAGTCGCCGAGCAGCACGATGATATCAGGCTTCAGCGCATTGGTACGGTCGACGATGCCCTCGATCCGCTCCAGCGACATCCAGGGATCGCAGGCGTGGATGTCGGCGATGGCCGCGATCTTCAACGGAAAATCCGCCGGCCATTGCCGCGGCGTCGGATGATAGCGGGTGACGCGAAGCCGCAGCACCGGCTCGACGCCGACGCCGTACGCGGCGGTCGAGATGCCGAGGGCGGACAGACCGCCGATGGAACGGATGAAATGACGGCGCGTGATCATGGAAGCCCGATCGAGATGCGCCTTGTTGATGCGGTCTGATTGGAGCGGAATTGGGGTGCGTTCGTGCAGACCGTCTGCACGAGATTACCAGAAATTCATGATAGAAGGAGCGCGCTGCATTGGCGCAGCTCAATCGTCGCTCTCGTCCGTGCCGAACAGGCCGAATTGTGCCGCCGCATCGCGCGAGGGCTCGGCGATGCCGAGATGACGGAAGGCGTGCGAGGTGAGCAGACGGCCGCGCGGGGTGCGCTGGAGATAGCCGCACTGGATCAGATAGGGCTCGATGATGTCCTCGATCGCATCGCGCGGCTCGGACAACGCGGCGGCCATGGTCTCAACGCCAACCGGGCCGCCGCCATAGTTCATCGCGATGGTCGTGAGGTAGCGACGGTCCATCGCGTCGAGGCCCGCGGCATCGACCTCGAGCGCGCTCAGGGCGTGGTCGGCGATCTTGCGATCGATCTTGTCGGCATCGGCCGCCGAGGCGAAATCGCGCACGCGGCGGAGCAGGCGGCCGGCGATACGCGGCGTGCCGCGGGCGCGGCGGGCGATTTCGTTGGCGCCATCCGCGCTCATGCCGACATTGAGCACGCGCGCGCCGCGGCTGACGATGCTTTCGAGCTCCTCGATCGTGTAGAAATTGAGCCGCACCGGAATGCCGAAACGATCGCGCAATGGATTGGTGAGCAGGCCGGCACGCGTGGTGGCGCCGACGAGGGTGAATTTCGACAGCTCGATCTTCACCGAGCGCGCCGCCGGGCCTTCGCCGATGATGAGGTCGAGCTGAAAGTCCTCCATCGCGGGATAGAGCACCTCTTCCACCGCCGGGCTCAGACGATGGATCTCGTCGATGAAGAGCACGTCGCGCTCTTCGAGATTGGTGAGGAGGGCTGCGAGATCACCGGCCTTTGCGATCACAGGCCCTGACGTCGCGCGAAAGCCGACGCCCAGCTCCTTGGCCACGATCTGCGCCAGCGTGGTCTTGCCGAGGCCGGGCGGGCCGACGAACAGCACGTGATCCAGCGCCTCGCCGCGCTTGCGCGCCGCCTCGATGAAGATCGAAAGGTTCTTGCGCGCCTGCTGCTGGCCGACGAAGTCGGACAGCGATTGCGGCCGCAGGGCGGTGTCGCCGACATCGTCGCTGCGGCGCTCGGGCGAGACCATGCGGTTGGCCTTGGGATCGCTCACCTGGCGAACTCCCCGTAGGGTGGGCAAAGGCGCTCTTCGTGCCGTGCCCACGATATCTCTCCGATCGCCCTAAGAGTGGTGGGCACGCTGCGCTTTGCCCACCCTACGAGACTGACCATTGCCGCGCTCACTTCGCCAGTTCCTTCAGGCCGAGGCGGATCAGCTGCGCCGTCTCGGCATTCTCACCCGCGCTGCGCGATGCGGATGCAATGGCGGCGGCCGCTTGCGGCTGACCATAGCCGAGATTGACCAGCGCGGAGATCGCGTCTGCGACGGGCCGCGGCGCCCGCTGGTCGTCGACAGCGCCGGCAAGATGCACCACAGCCGGATCGACATTGGCGAAAGCCGGCGCCTTGTCCTTCAATTCGGTGACGATGCGTTCGGCGACCTTGGGACCAACGCCGGGCGTGCGCGCCACCGCGGCCTTGTCGCGGAGCGCAATGGCATTGGCGAGATCGGCCGGCGCCAGCGTGCCGAGCACGGCGAGCGCGACCTTGGCGCCGACGCCCTGCACGGTCTGGAGCAGGCGAAACCATTCGCGCTCCTGGTCGGTGCGGAAGCCGAACAGTTTGATCTGGTCCTCGCGGACATAGGTCTCGATCGACAGCACGGCAGCCTCTCCCGGCTTGGGCAGATGCTGCAACGTGCGCGTCGAGCAATGCACCTGATAGCCGACGCCGCCGACGTCAAGAATCACGAAATCCTCGCCATAGGAATCGATCAGGCCCTTGAGCTTGCCGATCATAACCCCGCCACCTTCAGCCGCAGCGCGGTGCTCTGGCGGTGATGGGCGTGGGTGATGGCGATGGCGAGCGCGTCGGCGGCGTCGGCGGACGGCGGCTCGGCCTTGGGCAGCAATATCTTCAGCATCATCGCGATCTGTTGCTTGTCGGCATGGCCGGCGCCGACCACGGTCTTCTTGACCTGGTTCGGCGCGTATTCGGCGACCGAGATGCCGAACATTGCGGGCGCCAGCATGGCGACGCCGCGGGCCTGGCCGAGCTTCAGCGTCGCAACGCCGTCCTTATTGACGAAGGTCTGCTCGACCGCGGCTTCCATCGGCTGATGGTTCGAGAGCACGGCCGCGAGCCCTTCATGGATCGCGAGCAGCCGGCGCGCCAGCGGCAAATCGTCCGGCGGTTCCACCGAACCGCAGGCGACGTAGATCAGGCGATTGCCCTCAGCCTCGATCACGCCCCAGCCGGTGCGGCGGAGGCCAGGGTCGATGCCGATGATGCGAACGGGGCCACGAATCGGGAGCGCAGTCATGGGGCCAGTGATAGCGGCTGGCTGCCGTGGGGGAAACAGAAACAGAACGGAAGTAACAGGGGAAGTGGGGGCGTTAGTGAGCCGCACCGCCCACCACAGACTCCGGCGTCATACCCCGCGAAGGCGGGGTATCCAGTACGCCTCGGCTTCTCCGTATTCCCATTGCTGTCTCTGGAATACTGGGTCGCCCGGTCAAGCCGGACGACGACAGCGGAATGCGGAGCTGGTGATCACCCACCCATCTTCGCCATCAGCGCGTCCGAGACCTCGAAATTGGCGTAGACGTGCTGGACGTCGTCGTGCTCGTTGAGCAGGTCCATCAGCTTGAGCAGCTTCTCGCCGGTCTCGTCGTCGACCGCGACCGTGTTTTGCGGCTTCCAGATCAGCGCGGCCTTGCGCGGCTCGCCGAACTTGGCTTCCAGCGCCTTGGCGACGTCGCGATAGCCTTCGGTCGAGGCGTAGATCTCGTGACCGGCTTCGCCGGAGACGACGTCGTCGGCGCCGGCCTCGATCGCGGCATCGAGCACGGCGTCGTCGGAAGCGACGCTGCGGTCGTATTCGATGATTCCGGTGCGATCGAACATGAAGGACACCGAACCGGTTTCGCCGAGATTGCCGCCCGATTTGGTGAAGAAGGAGCGGATGTCGGAGGCGGCGCGGTTACGGTTGTCGGTCAGCGCCTCGACGATGACGGCGACGCCGCCAGGACCATAGCCCTCGTAGCGGATCTCGTCATAGTTCTCGCCGTCGCTGCCGAGTGCCTTCTTGATGGCGCGCTCGATATTGTCCTTCGGCATGTTCTCCTGCCGCGCGGCGATTACGGCGGCGCGGAGGCGGGGGTTCATGTTGGGGTCGGGCGTGCCAAGCTTGGCCGCGACGGTGATTTCCCGCGCCAGCTTGCCGAACAGCTTCGACTTCTGGGCATCCTGCCGCCCCTTGCGGTGCATGATGTTCTTGAATTGGGAATGTCCGGCCATGCGTGGTCTCTCGGGGATCTCTTGGAATCGTACGCCAATGAGGGTGGGAAACGCGGCCTTATAGGCCGCCAACCCACCGGAATGAAAGGGTCTCGGATACTTTAAGGTAACACCGTACGGGCCCCTGCCCAGAGGTGAGGCATCGTTAACCCTGACTTCATTCCAGCCTGCGAAAATAACCTCCGAGCGTCCCCCGACAAGAGAGACCTGATGGCATTCGGACTATTTCGGAAGCGTCTGCCGGATATGGCCGCGCCCGTGGCAGCCGCAGAGGCCGCGCCGCCGGCGGCCCAGTCCGAGCCCGCCCCGGCCGAAGGTGATTCGGCCCGGGAGATCCTGGAATTGCTGGAACTCGAGCTTGGCGCGATGATCCGCCAGCTCGAGCGCGCCGCCAATTCGGTGGCGGGCGGCGCCGAAGCGACCGCATCGACGCTTGCCGCCATCCGCGACCGCACCGACGCCCTGACCGGCCGGACCAATGCCGCGCAATCGACCGCATCCACCTTCGCCCATGCCGCCGACAAGTTCACCCAGTCCGCGCTGGGGATCGGGGCGCAGGTTCGCGAGGCCGGCAAGCTCGCCGACGAGGCCAGCGCCGCGGCGCAGGAAGCCCGCGCCAATGTCGATCGCTTGCGCGAATCCTCCGCCGCCATCGGCAATGTCGTCAATCTGATCGCACAGATCGCGCGGCAGACGACGCTGCTCGCGCTCAACTCGACGATCGAGGCCGCACGCGCGGGCGCTGCGGGAAAAGGCTTTGCGGTCGTCGCGACCGAGGTCAAGGCCCTCGCGGTGCAGACGCAAGGGGCGACGGAAGAAATTACGAAGAAGATCGACGCGCTGCAGCGCGACGCCGCCGGCTCCGCGGACGCCGTGCACCGCATTTCGCAGGCGATCGAGGCGATCCGCCCGGTCTTCGAGACCGTCAACGGCGCGGTCGCCGAACAGAACGCCACCACCAGCGAAGTCTCCGGCAACGCCGCCAGCGCCTCGGAGTTCATCGTCTCGGTCGGCGAGAGCGCAGCCGAGATCGATGCCGCGACCAAGGCGGCCGAGAGCCATGGCGAGAACGTCGCCAGTGCCGGCAAAGCCGTCACCACCTTCGCACAGAAGCTGAAATCGCGCTGCGCCGTGCTGCTCCGCCAGAGCGAGCATGACGACCGCCGCAAGACCGAACGGCTGCCCTGCCATCTGAAGCTCGAAACCGCGCGCGGCGTGATGCCGGTCTATGAAATCTCGATGGACGGCGTGCTGATCGGTGGCGCGGATGCGGGCCGGCTTGCACCGCAATCAATGATCGAAGGCACCCTCGAAGCCGTCGGCGCCTGCCGCCTGCGCGTGATCGAGCAATCCAAGGCCGGGGCCCGCGCGCAATTCGTCGGTCCCAATGCCGAACTCAGCGAAAAGATCGAGGACAGGCTCTGGGCGATCCACGAAGAGAACACGGAGTTCGTCACCCGCGCCATGGAAGCGGGCAACGCGCTGACCAAGATCTTCGAGCAGGCCCTTGCCCGCGGCGAAGTTGGGATCGACGACCTGTTCGACACCGACTACGCCGAAATCGCCGGAACCAATCCGCAGCAATACCGCACGAAATATCTCGACTGGGCCGACCGCGCGCTGCCGCCGTTCCAGGAGGTCTTTCTGGCCAAGGACCAGCGCATGGCGTTCTGCGCCATGGTCGACCGCAACGGCTTCCTGCCGGTGCACAACAAGATCTATTCGCACCCGCAGCGACCGGGCGACGTCGCCTGGAACACAGCCAATAGTCGCAACCGCAGGATATTCAACGATCCGGCGGGGTTGGCGGCCGCACGCAACCTGCGCTCGTACCTGGTGCAGAGTTATGCGCGCGACATGGGCAATGGGAATACGGTGATGATGCGCGAGATCGACGTTCCGATCCGCGTGCAGGGCCGGCACTGGGGTGGATTCCGCACGGCTTACAAGCTCTAGAGCCTGGTCCGAAAAAATGTCCCGCAGTTTTTCGAGCGGAATAGAGAAATAAGGCGCGAATTGCGCCTGAGTGCACGCTCAGGCAAGACGCCGGCCGCGAATCATCCTTTTAAGCAGAACTGGATTGGGAATGCCGCCGTGAGCCGGGTTGCGGCTCTGACTGGAGGACTCATCGAACATGTCCGTCGTACAACTTGCAGTCATGGACACCGGCTCCAATCGCACGCTGGCCGAGCGGCTGATTGATCAGCTTGCCGACCGCATCGGCGGCCTCGGCGTGGAACTCGCCGATATCGCCGGCAACGTTCAGGAAGTCGCCAACCGCGTCGCAAACCAGTCGGAACGGTTCCACCATCTCCAGGAGACGGCCGAGACGATGGTCTCGGCCAACCACGATATCGCCAATGCATCGCAGGCGGTGCAGACCACGACCTCCGCTGCGGTCGGCGAGATCGCGCAATCGCGCAGCGCCGTCGACACCGCGGTCAGCCACATCTCCGAGCTCGTCGCAGCGGTGGAGCGCATCGAGGCACGCCTCAGTGCCGTCGGCTCGGCGCTGGCGCAGGTCGCGAAAGTCTCTGGCTCGATCGAGGCGATCGCGAAGCAGACCAATCTGCTGGCGCTGAACGCAACCATCGAAGCCGCCCGCGCCGGCAATGCCGGCCGCGGGTTCGCGGTGGTGGCAAGCGAGGTGAAGAACCTCGCGGAAGCCACCCGCCAGGCCACGCACCAGATCTCCGACACCGTGCGCGATCTCGACGGCCAGATCGAAGGCCTGATCGGCGAGAGCAGCGACGCCTCGCAGCGCGCCAAGACCGCAGGCGAAGGCGCCCAGCAGATCTCCGGCATCATCTCGCGGGTTCAGCAGGGCTTCGCCTCCGTGGAGGCGGAGATCGGCAGCGTCACGCGCGCGGCGACCTCCAATCTCGGACATTGCGACACCGTCATCAGCGAGCTGAACGAACTCGCCAAGGGCGTCGACCTCTCCTCGCGCGATCTCAAGAGCGCCGACCAGCGCGTGACCAAGCTGCTCGACACCTCCGAAGGCCTGATCGCGCTGATTGCCGACAGCGGCGTGGAGACATCCGACGCACCGCTGATCCGGGTCGTCGTCGAGACCGCGAAACGGATCTCGACCGAGTTCGAGGCCGCGATCGATCGCGGCGACATCACGCTCGACCAGCTCATGGACGAGACGTATCGCGAAATTCCCGGCACCGATCCAAAGCAGTACCTCACCAATTACGTCGACTTCACCGACCGCGTGCTGCCGGCGATCCAGGATCCGATCCAGAAATCCGATCCCCGCATCGTGTTCTGCGTCGCCTGGGCCAAGGGCGGCTATCTGCCGACCCACAACCCCAACTACCGCCTGCCGCAGGGCAAGGACCCGGTCTGGAACAACGCCAATTGCCGCAACCGCCGCCTGTTCACCGATCGCGCGGTGAAGAAGGTCGCGGCGAACACCAAGCCGTTCTTGCTCCAGACCTATCGCCGTGACATGGGCGGCGGACAGTTCGTGCTGATGAAGGACCTGTCCTCGCCGATCGTGATCCGCGGCAAGCACTGGGGCGCCTTCCGGATGGGTTTCCGGCAGAGCTGACGGCCGGCGCGACGGCACGCGCCGTCGTCCCCGAAATATAAAAACTCGAAAACAACCCCATGCACAGTAGCCGGGGCGTGCGAAATCAATGGCTTACAGTCGGCTGAAATTGAGCTGGCTGGTTGCCATGGAAAAGGTGCGCTCCCTCTCCCGCTTGCGGGGGAGGGCTGGGGTGGGGGTGTCTCCACAACGAACACTCCCAATGTGGAGAAAGCCCCAATGTGGAGAAAGCCCTCCCCCGGCGCTTCGCGCCGACCTCTCCAGCAAGCGGGAGAGGTTAAGCGAGCCCGCGGCTCGACCGATTCAACAAACAGTCATTCTGCTCCACACGCTTGACGCTCCGTCGGGCAAAACAGGAGAATAATGTCGTCATCGCGCAACTCTCCGGCCGCCAGCCGTTGCGATTGATCCCGTGCGCGCCGCCGCACGGCTCTCCTAATCACCCGACTTTCCCAATCGCACGACTTTCGTCATCGCATGATTTTGCGCATCCGCACGACAGTCTGCGGCGATCGACGACGCGCGCGCCGAAAATGCGTCAAAACATGACGATTATCATATCAATTAGCCCAAAATGCTGGCAGCGAGCGCCGCACAAATTCGTGAACGTCATGGGCTGACGCGTCAGCAGCGCAAATATGCATTGCCGGAGATTGCGACGCTTCATCGTTTCGTATCGGTATGATTATTGTCGCGCGCGAATTCGCTGACTAGATCGCCGCAAGCGATCGAGCGAGCAAGGGGATGCATATGGCAACTGTTCTCACCATCAACGGCGAAACGAAATCGTTCGATGCGCCGCCTGAAATGCCGCTGCTGTGGGTGCTGCGCGACATCCTCGGAATGACCGGCACCAAGTTCGGCTGCGGCATCGCGCAATGCGGCGCCTGCACGGTGCATGTCGACGGCAAGGCGGTGCGCTCCTGCGTCCTGCCGGTCAGCGCGGTCGAGAACCGCGCCGTCACCACGATCGAACATGTCGGCAGCACGCCTGCGGGCGCGAAGGTGCAGAAGGCCTGGCTCGATCTCGAAGTGATTCAGTGCGGCTATTGCCAGTCCGGCCAGATCATGTCGGCCGCCGCATTGCTGGCAGCTACGCCCAATCCTGACGATTCCGACATCGACGCCGCGATGGCCGGCAACATCTGCCGCTGCGGCACCTATGTCCGCATCCGCGAGGCCGTCAAGCAGGCCGCCAACGGCCGCCAGTCCTGAGGTTCGCCATGAATGCACATGACAGCGTCTCCCGCCGCGCGCTGCTGACCGGCGGTCTCGCCACCGGTTTCCTGCTCGCCTTCCATCTGCCGCTGCGCGCCGCCGTCAACGAACCGGTGCAGCCGCGCGATGCGACCGAGGGCAAGTTCGCGCCCAATGCCTTCATCCGCATCGACGAGACCGGCCGCACCGTGCTGATGATGCCGCAGGTCGAGATGGGCCAGGGCACCTACACCTCGATCTCCGCCGTGCTCGCCGAGGAGCTGGATGCCGATTGGAGCAGGGTCGAGGTCCAGCACGCCCCGCCGAACGACAAGCTCTACGGTAATCCGACCTTCGGCCTGCAGGTCACCGGCAACTCCAACTCGATCCGGGCCTGGTGGCTGCCGCTGCGCAAGGCCGGTGCCACCGCCCGCGCGATGCTGGTGCAGGCCGCGGCCGCCCAATGGGGCGTCGAGCCCGCGAGCTGCACGGCATCGAAGGGCGAGGTCGCGCATGAAGCGAGCGGCCGCAAGCTCGCTTTCGGCGCGCTGGCGCTCGCTGCGCAAGGCCAGACCCCGCCGAAGGATGTTGCGCTGAAGGACCCCAAGGACTTCGTCATCATCGGCCAGCCGCTGAAGCGGCTCGACACGCCCGACAAGGTCAACGGCAAGGCCGTCTACGGCATCGACGCGATCCTGCCCGGCATGAAGTTCGCCACCGTCGCCGCCTGCCCCGTGTTCGGCGGCAAGGTCGGCAAGGTCGACGACAGCGCCGCGGTGAAGCTCCCCGGCGTGCGCAAGGTCGTGGTGCTCGACGACATGGTCGCCGTGATCGGCGATCACATGTGGGCGGCCAAGAAGGGCCTCGAAGCGCTCAAGATCGAGTGGAACGAGGGACCCAACGCTGCGATCACCACGAAGGATGTCTGGGACGATCTGCGCAAGGCCAGCCAGAAGGACGGCGCGGTCGCCAAATCCGACGGCGACATCGCCAAGGCGCTGGCGAGCGGCGACAAGTTCGAGGCGGCTTACGAGCTGCCGTTCCTGGCGCATGCGTCGATGGAGCCGATCAACGCCACGGTGCACGTGAAGCCCGGCTCCTGCGAGATCTGGACCGGCACGCAGATCATGACGCGCGTGCAGTCGGAGGCGGCGAAGGCCGCCGGGCTTCCGGTCGACAAGGTGATCGTCAACAATCATCTGCTCGGCGGCGGTTTCGGCCGCAAGCTCGAGCCCGACATGGTGATCGCGGCGGTGAAGATCGCAAAACAGGTCGACTACCCCGTGAAGGTGGTGTGGACCCGCGAGGAGGACATCCAGCACGATGTCTATCGTCCGGTCTATCGCGACCAGATCACGGCATCGCTGGTCGACGGCAAGGTCGCGGGGTGGAAGTACAAGGTCGCCGGCTCCGCGGTGCTGGCGCGCTGGTTGCCGCCGGCGTTCCAGAAGGGCATCGACATCGACGCGATCGATGCCGCGGTCGACGCGCCCTACGACTTCGCCAATTTCCACGTCGAATATGTCCGCGCCGAGCCGCTGTCGGTGCCGACAGGCTTCTGGCGCGGCGTCGGCCCCAACAACAACGTGTTCGCGGTCGAATGCGCGATGGACGAGCTCGCGCGCAAGGCGGGCAAGGACCCGATCGAGTTCCGAAAGTCCATGCTGACCAAGAACCCGCGCATGCTCGCGGTGCTCACCCAGGTCGCAGAGAAATCCGGCTGGGGCCAGCCGCTGCCTCCGCGCGTCGGTCGCGGCGTCTGCGTGCAGCCGTCATTCGCGAGCTTCATCGCGACCGTGGTGGAGGCCGAGATCGACGACATCGGCGAGATCGTGCTCCGCCGCATCACCTCGGTGGTCGACACCGGCATTGCAGTCAACCCCGACACTGTGAAGGCGCAGATCGAGGGCGGGCTGATCTTCGGCCTCACCGCCGCGCTCTATGGCGAGATCACCATCGACAAGGGCCGCGTGCAGCAATCGAACTTCCACGACTACCGCATGATGCGCATCAACGAAACGCCGAAGATCGAGGTGATCGTCGCCAAGAGCGGCGAAGCGCCCGGCGGCATCGGCGAGGCCGGCGTCAACGCCGGACCGCCGGCGCTGCGCAACGCGATTCTTGCCGCAACCGGCGTGGCGCTGCGGCGCCTGCCCATTGACCGGAAACTGCTGGCTGCGGGGAAGAAGGCATGAGCGGCAAGATGCGTATCCTCACAAGCGTCGCGGCAATCGCCATCGTCGCAGCAGGGCTCGGCGTCTGGATCATTCGCGGGCCCGGCCCGCTCGACTTCGCCGGCGGCACGAAGGTGGCGCTGGCGGATTACCGCGCCGGCAAGCCGACCGGCGTGCCCGCCAAGCTGGAGAAGGCAAGCCTGGTCGAGCGCGGCGAATATCTCGCCAAGGCGGCCGACTGCATGGTCTGCCACACCAAGCCGGGCGAGAAGGACTATGCGGGCGGGCTCGCGTTCAAGCTGCCGTTCGGCACGCTCTATTCCACCAACATCACGCCGGACAAGGACACCGGCATCGGCGATTACAACGACCAGGATTTTCTGAACGCGGTCCAGCACGGCCAGCGTCGCGACGGCGCCCGGCTCTATCCGGCGATGCCGTACACGTCCTACACGTTCATGACGGATGAGGACGTGCTGGCGGTGAAGGCCTATCTGTTCAGCCTGCCGCCGGTGCGCGCGAAGGCGCCGGACAATACGCTGTCGTTCCCGTTCAACCAGCGCTGGGCGATGATTGCCTGGTCGGCCGTGTTCAATCCGGACACGCGCTTTGCCCCCGATATTTCGAAGAGCCCGGAATGGAACAGGGGCGCGTATCTTGTCGAAGCGCTGGCGCATTGCGGCGAATGCCACACCCCGCGCAATCTCGGTTTTGCGCTGGATAACCGCAGGAAGTTCGCCGGCGCGATCACGGCGGGCTGGCGCGCCTTCAACATCTCCTCCGACAAGGCGACAGGTCTTGGCAATTGGAGCGACCAGGATCTGATCTCCTATCTGTCGCTCGGCCATGCGCCGGGCCACGGCTCGGCCTCGGGGCCGATGGGTGAAGCGGTCGACCACAGCTTTAGCCGGTTCGCGCCCGAAGACATCCGCTCCATCGTTGCTTACCTGCGCAGCGTGCCGCCGCAGCCCTCGCCTGACCTGCCCGCGACCACGGCGCCGGTCGCGCCCGCCTCGCACAAGGACGGCGTCACGGCGGACGCACGCGGCAAGAAGGTGTTCGCCAGCGCCTGCGCCAGCTGTCACGGCTGGAGCGGCGAGAGCCCGGTGTCCCCGATGGCAACGCTCACCGGCACCTGGGCCGTCAACGACCCCGCCGCCACCAACGTCGCGCAGATCGTGCTGTCAGGTACGAAGCGGCATACACCGGATGGCGCACTTTCGATGCCGGCGTTCGGCAATGCGTATACCGACGACGAGATCGCGGCGGTGGCGAACTACGTCACGGCGCGGTTCGGGACGAAGGGCTCGAAGCTGACGGCAAAGGATGTCGCGGAGCTGCGGGGGCAGACGGCGGAGTAGGCAGCCGGGGTTACTTGCGGCGAGATTGATGCGCTATCGCGCGCGTCAATCTCCGCCGTCGTCCCGGACAAGCGAAGCGCAGATCCGGGACCCATACCCACAGGGAGTAGTTTGACGATGACTCGGAGTGGGAGCTTTGCCCCATATTACTCCTGGGGTTATGGGTCCCTGCGTTCGCGGGGACGACACCGAGGTTGACGCGGCTCTGCTAACTCAGCCAGAACTTCGGCGTCGTCGGCTCCAGCCTTCCGCCGACGCGCACCGGTGCGATCTTGAGCGCGAGGCCCGTTGCATCATCCGTCTCCACCGCGACGCCGCTCAGCGTCGCTGCGCCCGCGGCCGGCTCGAATCTCCCCGACGGAATCCCCGAGGTGAACCTGCGCAGCGGCTCTTCCTTCTGCATGCCGATGATGGAATCGTAGTCGCCGGTCATGCCGGCATCGGTCATGTAGGCGGTACCGCCCGAGAGGATCTGGTGGTCGGCGGTCGGCACATGGGTGTGCGTGCCGACGACGAGGCTGGCGCGGCCGTCGCAGAAGAAGCCGATGCCCTGCTTCTCGCTGCTCGCCTCGCAATGGAAGTCGACGACGACGGCATCGGCGGCAACGCCGAGCGGACAGGCCCCTAACTCGCGCTCCAGCGCTGCGAAGGGATCATCGAACGGGGTCATGAAGACGCGGCCCAAAGCGTTGACGACGAGCGCATGCTTGCCGTTCTTGGTCTCGACCAGGGCGGCGCCGCGGCCCGGCGTGCCGCGCGGATAGTTCGCCGGACGCACCAGGCGCTCGGCACGCTCGATGAACACAAGCGCTTCACGCTGGTCCCAGGAATGGTTGCCGAGCGTGACCGCGTCGGCACCGGCATCGAGAAACTCCTGATAGATCGCTTCCGTGATGCCGAAGCCGCCGGCGGAATTCTCGCCGTTGACGACGACGAAATCGAGCGACCAGTCCTTGACCATGCCGGGCAGATAGTCGGCGATGGCCGTGCGTCCTGCACGGCCGACGACGTCACCCACGAAGAGAATGCGCAACTTCAGAACTCCGGAAATCGAACACGTCCGATTCCGTTAGCACATAATCCAGCGCGACGTCGTGGGATAGTGCCGGAACCGCCTTGATCTCCTGCGCTGCAAAAGCGAGCCCGATGCCGACGATATTCTTGGCCTTGCGCAAATGCGCGAAGGTGAAGTCGTAATGCCCCGCGCCATAGCCGATGCGATGGCCGAGACGGTCGAACGCCGCCAGCGGCGTCAGCATGATATCCGGAATGACTTCGCTTGCGGCTGGCGACGGCTCGGGAATGCCGAGCGGACCGAGCATCAGGCGATCGTTCGGGTGGAAGATGCGGAAGATCAGCGACTGGCCGCGCGCGGTGACGCAAGGCAGCGCCAGCTTTGCGCCCTCTTCGGCGAGCTTCTTCAGCAGCGGCATCGGATCGATCTCGCTGCGGATCGGCGAATAGCCGGAGACGATGCTGCCGGGCAGAAGCTGGAATGGCAGTCCGCGTTTGGCGAGCTTTGCGGCGGCGGCGCTGCGCTTCTTCTCGCTGAGCGCGTCGCGTGCCGCCAGGGCCTTGGCACGGAGTTCGGCTTTCGAATTGGGCATGCGCTTTGGTCCCCCACGTCATCACCGCGAATGCGGGTGATCCAGTATTCAGAGGCGGTGGTGATTCACACAAAGGCCGCGGCGTACCGGATGTCCCGGTCCCCATGCACAATTGCGCACTGGGAAGGGCATGACACCTGTTGAACTGGGCCGCAGTCGTTTCAACAAGCACAAACCAAGCAAACAAAAGTGCGAAGCCGCGTACGCCGTTGAAGCACTCGATCCCGGAGTTCCCTACGAAAGTAGGTGGGCACCATATGTCCGGGCCCACGGGCCCGGCCAGGGACAGTTCCCTAAAGGATCGATAAGGCCCCGGGGATATATGGCTCCTGACGCGCGTCGCAGCCTCGCCCGCGCAATGTAACAACGATACTGACGAATCGCCAGCCCGACGAGCAGCCTCGCTTCCGCCGCGCGCTTCTTACCCTCCCTGGAGGGGGAGGGTCGGCTCACATTGAGCGCAGCGAAATGTGAGACGGGGTGGGGTGACGGTCCTCCACCCTCCAACAGTGTTCGTGTGGAGAGATCACCCCGCCCCGCTCGCGCTGCGCGCGATCGACCCACGGGCGAGCCTCGCTCGTCCCGGACCTCCAGGGGAGGGTACGCGCGCGGACACATTGAGCAAACCAGGCGATCCGCGGACGCTACCCGATCGCAATCCCGTTGCCGACGGTCCGGTTCAGGACCTGGGTCGACTTCTCGATGCGTTCGGCCGCGGCGTTCAGGGCATTCACCACGGCGGTCTGCGTCATCCGGGCGCGCTCGACGGCGGCGTTGCGGAAGTCCCTGAGCTCGGTCAGCTCCTGCTCCATGGTGCGGACACGGTTGCCGGCATCGACCAGCTCGTCGCAGACGGTCAGCGCCGCCATCACGGTGAGGCGCGCATCGCCGATCTCGCCGAATTTTCCGCGCAGCGACTGGATCCGCGTCTCCAGGCTTTCCGCGAGCTTGAGCAGCCGCACCTCCTGGCCCTCCTCGCAGGCCATGCGGTATTGCCGGCCATTGATGGTGACGTTGATGTGGCTCATCCGTCCTCTCCGGTATCGAGCACCGAGCGTATCGTGACGATCGCGGAATCCAGCCGGTCGGAAATCTCGCGATTGGTGCGCTCGAGCTTGCGCGCCTTCACCAGCGCGCCGTCGAGCTCGTCGGCGAGCCGCGAGCGATCCGCGCCCAATGCCTGGATTCGTGCCGCAAGCTCGTTCTCGTCGCGATCAGCATCGCGCCGCCGCTCGACCGCGCTTTCGAGCGCGTCGAGCGCCGCCATCAGCCTGCGGGTCGCGATCTCGATCTCGACCGCGGAGGACTCCGTCATGGCGGCACTGTTGGACACGCGATCGTTCATGTAGTCAGCGGCGGAACCTGTGGCCTTTGCCCAGTGGCCTTTTCCTGGGGCGTGCCGTCCGGCAAAAGACTCGGTTCGGCAAGCGGTTAGAAGCAGAAATTTACGTGGCAAGCTAGCCAAGCGCAACGCCGCCGCGAAACTATGCACTGCTAGATCGGGAGCGATCATCCCGATCCGTGGGTTCCTGCCGGTGCGATCACCTCCGAAACGGAGCCCCTTTCGAAGCGTGCCGCAGGCAACTTTTACGGCCGAATCGGCGTTTGACTGCCTTGGACTCCCGGAACCGAGGTGCTATCCCAGCCCCGACCTTCAGTGGCCGCCAGGCTCCTCCCGCGCGGGCGTACACCGCCTCCAAGCGCCTCATTTCAGACGGATTTCAGACATGACGCAGGTCGATCACACCCGTATGGCCAACGCGATCCGCGGCCTTTCGATGGACGCCGTCGAGAAGGCGAAATCGGGTCATCCCGGCCTGCCGATGGGTGCCGCCGACATCGCCACGGTGCTGTTCACGCAATTCCTGAAATTCGACGCCACCGCGCCCGCCTGGCCCGACCGCGACCGCTTCGTGCTCTCGGCCGGCCACGGTTCGATGCTGCTCTATTCGCTGCTGTATCTGACCGGCAATTCCGAGATGACGCTGGACCAGATCAAGCAGTTCCGCCAGGTCGACTCGCTCACCCCGGGACACCCCGAGAACTTCCGGACCAACGGCATCGAGACCACGACCGGCCCGCTCGGCCAGGGCATCTCGACCGCGGTCGGCATGGCGCTCGCCGAGAAGATGCTTGCCGCCGAATTCGGCAAGAAGATCGTCGATCACCATACCTATGTGCTCGCCTCCGACGGCGACCTGATGGAAGGCGTGTCGCAGGAAGCGATCGCGATGGCCGGGCACTGGAAGCTCAACAAGATGATCGTGCTCTACGACGACAACGGCATCTCGATCGACGGCCCGACCTCGATCTCCGATTCCGTCGACCAGGTGAAGCGCTTCAAGTCGGCGGGCTGGGCCGCCGAGAAGATCGACGGCCACGATCAGGCGGCGATTGCCGACGCCATCACGCGCGCGAAGAAATCCAACAAGCCGACGCTGATCGCCTGCCGCACCACCATCGGTTTCGGCGCCCCGCACAAGGCCGGGACGTCGAAGGTGCATGGCGAGGCGTTGGGGGCTGAGGAGCTCAAGGCCGCCAAGGAAAATCTCGGCATCTCGCTCGAGCCGTTCGCGGTCGCCGACGACGCGCTGAAGGCGTGGCGTGCAGCCGGCAGCCGCGGCGCTGCGGCGCGCCAGGAATGGGAGGGCCGGCTCGGTGAGCTCGGCAGCCGCAAGCGTGCAGAATTCGAGCGCCGCCTGCGCCATGAGCGTCCGGCTTCGCTCGCCAAGGCGGTGCGCGCGTACAAGAAGGAATTGCTGGAAAAGCCGATGACCGCGGCGACCCGCAAATCCTCGGAAGCCGTGATCGAAGTCATCGCCGGCGCGATGCCGATGGAATTTCTCGCCGGCTCGGCCGACCTCACCGGCTCCAACAACAACAAGGCGAAGTCGGCGACCGCCTTCTCGGCGAAGACGCCGAAGGGCCGCTTCATCCATTACGGCATCCGCGAGCATGGCATGGCCGCGGCGATGAACGGCATTTTCCTGCACGGCGGCTTCGCGCCGAACGGTGCGACCTTCCTGGTGTTCACCGACTATGCACGTCCTGCAATGCGCCTTGCCGCACTGATGGGCTCCGGCGTCGTCTATGTGATGACGCACGATTCCATCGGCCTCGGCGAAGACGGCCCGACCCATCAGCCGGTCGAGCATCTTGCCGCGCTGCGCGCCATTCCGAACATGCGTGTGTTCCGCCCGTGCGACGCCATGGAGGTCGCCGAGTGCTGGGAGCTCGCGCTCAATCGCGTGGACGGACCGACCGTGCTGGCGCTGACGCGCCAGAACCTGCCGCAGCTGCGCACCACCGCGCCGAACGACAATCCCTGCGCACAGGGCGCCTATGAGCTGGTCGCCGCCCAGGGCGAAGCCAAGGTGACGCTGTTCGCCTCCGGCTCCGAGGTCGAGATCGCGGTCGCCGCCCAGAAGCAGCTCGCGGAACGCGGCATCGCGTCGCGCGTTGTCTCCGTTCCCTCGCTCGAGCTGTTGTTAGCGCAACCAGAGGCCAAGCGCGCCGCGATCATCGGCAACGCACCGGTCAAGGTCGCGATCGAGGCTGCCGTGCGCTGGGGCTGGGATGCCGTGATCGGCCAGGATGGCGAATTTATCGGCATGCATTCGTTCGGCGAAAGCGGCCCTGCAAAGGAGCTTTACAAGCATTTCGGCATTACCGCCGAGGCTGCAGTTAACGCTGTGCTGAAGCGCGTTAGCTGAGAGTTGAGCTTGCCGCAAAAAAGGACTACCTAGTCTTCCATATGATCAAGCACCGCCCGGCCGAACCGGGCGCCCGCCCCTAAAAAACCCTCGCAGGCGCGCATAGCGCGTTGTGCGGGATGACAACGGTCATTGAAGGAGACGAAACATGGCAGTCCGCGTCGGAATTAACGGTTTTGGCCGCATCGGCCGCAACATCCTGCGGGCTATCGCCGAGTCCGGCCGCAAGGACATCGAGGTCGTCGGCATCAATGATCTCGGTCCGGTCGAGACCAACGCCCATCTGCTCCGCTTCGACAGCGTCCATGGCCGTTTCCCCGGCACCGTCACCGTCGACGGCGATACGATCAATCTCGGTGGCGGCAAGATCAAGGTGACCGCCGAGCGCGATCCCTCGAAGCTGCCGTGGAAGGATCTCGGCGTCGACATCGCGATGGAATGCACCGGCATCTTCACCTCGAAGGACAAGGCGTCCGCGCATCTGACCGCCGGCGCCAAGCGCGTGCTGGTCTCCGCGCCCGCCGACGGCGCCGACGCCACCATCGTCTACGGCGTCAACCATGAGACGCTGACCAAGGAGCATTTGGTCATCTCCAACGGCTCCTGCACCACCAATTGCCTGGCGCCGGTTGCCAAGGTGCTGAACGATCTCGTCGGCATCGAGACCGGCTTCATGACCACGATCCACGCCTATACCGGCGACCAGCCGACGCTCGATACGATGCACAAGGATCTCTATCGCGGCCGCGCGGCGGCGATGTCGATGATCCCGACTTCGACCGGTGCTGCGAAGGCGATCGGCCTCGTGCTGCCGGAGCTGAAGGGCAAGCTCGACGGCGTCGCGATCCGCGTGCCGACCCCGAACGTCTCGGTCGTCGACCTCAAGATCGTCGCCAAGCGCGCCACCGATGCCAAGGAGATCAACGCGGCGATGAAGCGGGCCAGCGAGCAGCAGCTCAAGGGCATCCTCGGCTACACCAATGCGCCGAACGTCTCGATCGACTTCAACCACGACCCGCACTCCTCGACCTTCCACGAGGACCAGACCAAGGTGCAGAACGGCACGCTGGTGCGCGTGATGTCCTGGTACGACAA
Organism: Bradyrhizobium sp. IAR9; assembly: GCF_013408065.1. Lineage (NCBI taxonomy): Bacteria > Pseudomonadati > Pseudomonadota > Alphaproteobacteria > Hyphomicrobiales > Nitrobacteraceae > Bradyrhizobium > Bradyrhizobium sp. IAR9. The sequence goes on along the minus strand of NZ_JACBZW010000014.1, from coordinate 258,980 downwards.
CGAGTGGGGCTTCTCGAACCGCATGGCGGACACCGCCGCTGCGATCGCGAAGGTGATCTAACTCCGCTCTCGTGTCCCGGACGCGATGCAGCGTGAAACGCTGCTTCGCAGATCCGGGACCCATTTAACTGCGGGACTCGCTGCAACGTGGGTCCCGGTTCTGCACAGCGGCACTGCGCGCCGCTAGTAGCGCCCGGGACAAGGAAGCGTCCGATGACCAACAAATTCCGCACCCTCGATGACGTCGACGTGAAGGGCAAGCGCGTGCTGCTGCGCGTCGATCTCAACGTGCCCATGGACAATGGCCGCGTCAGCGACACGACCCGGCTCGAGCGCGTCGCGCCGACCATCACCGAAATCTCGGACAAGGGCGGCAAGGTCATCCTGCTCGCGCATTTCGGCCGGCCGAAGGGGCGCGATCCCAAGGACTCGCTCAAGCCCGTCGCTGAAGCGCTGTCGAAGGTGGTGAAGAAGCCGGTCGCCTTCGCCGACGACTGCATCGGCGAGCCCGCGGCCAAGGCCGTCGCCAGCCTGAACGACGGCGACATCCTGTGTCTGGAAAATACCCGCTTCCACAAGGAAGAGGAAAAGAACGATCCGGCCTTCGTCGCGGAGCTGGCAAAGCTCGGCGACATCTGGGTCAATGACGCGTTCTCGGCGGCGCACCGCGCCCACGCCACGACCGAAGGCCTCGGCCACAAGCTCCCCGCCTATGCCGGCCGCACCATGCAGGCCGAGTTGGATGCGCTGGAGAAGGCGCTGGGCTCGCCGACCAAGCCTGTCATCGCGATCATCGGCGGCGCAAAAGTCTCGACCAAGATCGACCTGCTCGAAAACCTCGTCAGCAAGGTCGATGCGCTCGTGATCGGCGGCGGCATGGCCAACACCTTCCTGCACGCCCAGGGCGTCGGCGTCGGCAAGTCACTGGCCGAGAAGGATCTCGCACCGACCGCGGTGCGCATCATGGAGAAGGCGGAAGCCGCCAACTGCGCCATCATCCTGCCGGTCGACGCCACCGTTGCCTATCATTTCGCTGCCAACGCGCCCTCGCACGCCTATGGGCTCGATGCGATCCCGGCCGACGGCATGATCCTCGACGTCGGCCCGCAATCGATCGCCCGCGTCCACGCCGCGATCGACGATGCGGCGACCTTGGTCTGGAACGGACCGCTCGGCGCCTTCGAGATGCAGCCGTTCGATCGCGGCACGGTCGCGGCCGCCAGGCACGCCGCCGAGCGCACCAAGGCCAAGAAGCTGATCTCGATCGCAGGCGGCGGCGACACCGTCGCGGCGCTCAACCAGGCCCATGTGGCCGGTGACTTCACCTATGTCTCGACCGCCGGTGGCGCGTTCCTCGAATGGATGGAAGGCAAGCCCCTGCCCGGCGTCGAGGTTTTGCGCGTCAAGTAAGCCAGATCGGCGAGTAATCAGCGGCCCCGCAAGGCCCCAACGGGAGAAAAAGACAGATGGCTCGGATCACGTTACGTCAATTGCTCGACCACGCGGCGGAGAACGATTACGGCGTACCGGCCTTCAACATCAACAATATGGAGCAGGCGCTGGCGATCATGGACGCGGCCAACCAGGTCGACGCGCCCGTCATCATCCAGGCCTCGCGCGGTGCGCGCTCCTACGCCAACGACGTCATGCTCAAGCACATGATGGACGCGGTGACCGAGATCTATCCGCACATCCCGGTCTGCGTGCATCTCGACCACGGCAACGAGCCGGCGACCTGCATGACCGCGATTCAGGCCGGCTTTACCTCGGTGATGATGGACGGCTCGCTCAAGGCCGACGGCAAGACCCCCGGCGACTGGGGCTACAATGTCGGCGTCACCAAGACCGTGACCGACATGGCCCATCTCGGCGGCATCTCGGTGGAAGGTGAGCTGGGGGTGCTCGGCTCGCTCGAAACCGGCATGGGCGACAAGGAAGACGGCCACGGCGCCGAAGGCAAGCTCAGCCACGACCAGCTCCTGACCAATCCGGACGAGGCCGTGAAGTTCGTCCAGGAGACCAGAGTCGACGCGCTCGCGATCGCGATGGGGACCTCGCACGGCGCCTACAAGTTCACCCGCAAGCCGGACGGCGACATTCTCGCCATGAACGTGATCGAGGAGATCCACCGCAAGCTGCCGAACACGCATCTGGTGATGCACGGCTCCTCCTCGGTGCCGCAGGACCTGCAGGAGATCATCAACGCCAATGGCGGCAAGATGAAACCGACCTGGGGCGTGCCTGTGTCCGAGATCCAGCGCGGCATCAAGAACGGCGTGCGCAAGATCAACATCGACACCGACAACCGCATGGCCATGACCGGCCAGATCCGGAAAGTGCTCAAGGACAATCCGGAAGAGTTCGATCCGCGCAAATATTTGAAGCCGGCGATGGAGGCGATGACCAAGCTGTGCAAGCAGCGCCTCCAGGAGTTCAACACCGCCGGCCAGGCCTCCAAGATCAAGAAGGTCCTGACCACCGCCGAGATGGCCAAGCGCTACGCCAAGGGCGAGCTGGACCCGAAGGTCGCGTAAGGGCCGCAAACGCTCTCTCGTCCCCCCTCGCCCCGCTCTTGCGGGGAGAGGGCGGGGTAAGGGGCTGTTTCCGCATAATTGGTGACAATGGACTCGCGGAGAGTCCCCCTCACCCGCCGCGCTGGTGCGCGTCGGCCTCTCCCCGCAAGCGGGGAGAGACGAAGAACCCAGCCTCCCCCCTTTACCCTGCGACGAACGTTAACTCGGCAATTGCCCGAGAACGGTCTATTTTCACGGGCAAGGGCAGAATCGTTTTGGGAGGACCTCTCGATGAATCTGACTGAGCTCAACAGGATCGCGACCGCCATGGTCGTATCAGGCAAGGGTATCCTCGCCGCCGACGAATCCTCCGGCACCATCAAGAAGCGTTTTGACGCGATCGGCGTGGACTCGACCGAAGGCAACCGCCGCGACTATCGCGAGATGCTGTTCCGGTCCACGGAGGCCATGAGCCAGTATATTTCCGGCGTGATCCTGTATGACGAGACGATCTGGCAGGATGCCAAGGACGGCACGCCGCTGGTCAGGCTGATCGAACAGAGCGGCGCCATTCCCGGCATCAAGGTTGACGAGGGCACGCAGGCCCTGCCGATGTGCCCGGGCGAGCTCGTGACCGTCGGGCTCGACAAGCTCGCCGAACGGCTGAAGAAATACTATGAGCGCGGCGCGCGCTTCGCCAAATGGCGCGCTGTGATCGACATCGGCAGCGGCATCCCCTCGATGACCGCGATCAGCGTCAACGCCCATGCGCTGGCGCGCTATGCCGCGCTGTGCCAGGCCGCGCAGATCGTGCCGATCGTCGAGCCCGAGGTGCTGATGGACGGTGATCACGACATCGACCGCTGCTATGAGGTGACGACCCGCGTGCTCAACAAGACGTTCCAGGAATTGCGCGTGCAGCGCGTCGCGCTCGAAGGCATGGTGCTGAAACCGAACATGGCGATATCGGGCAAGAAATGCGCAAAGCAGGCCTCCGTCGAGGAGGTCGCCGAGAAGACGATCCGGCTGCTCAGGGCTTGCGTGCCCGCGGCCGTGCCCGGCATCGCCTTCCTCTCCGGCGGCCAGTCCGACGAGGAGGCGACCGCGCATCTCAACGCCATGCACAAGCTCGGCCCGCTGCCCTGGGGCCTGACCTTCTCCTACGGCCGCGCCCTGCAGGCCGCGCCGAAGAAAGCCTGGTCCGGCAAGGCCGAGAACGTCGCGGCCGGCCAAACCGCCTTCAGCCATCGCGCGCGAATGAACGGCCTCGCCTCCAAGGGCGAATGGCAAAGTAGCCTGGAAAAGAAGGCAGCCTAGATCTTGTCGAACAAACCGCCTCCGCCGCGCCCGGCGCCGCGCCTCTATCTCGCGACGCCTGTCGTCGATGATCCCGCTTCGCTTGTGGCCGAGCTGCCGGGCCTGCTGGCCGCCGCCGACGTCGCGGCCGTGCTGCTGCGGCTGAAGGAGACCGACCAGCGCACCATGATCTCGCGCATCAAGGCGCTCGCGCCGCCGGTGCAGAAAGCTGGCGCCGCGCTGCTCGTCGAGGGCCATGCCGAGCTGGTCGCGCGCGGCGGCGCCGACGGCGCGCACCTCCCCGGCATCGCCGCGCTGAAAGAGGCGCTGCCATCGCTCAAGCCCGATCGCATCGCCGGTGTTGGCGGGCTGACGACGCGGCACCATTCCATGGATGCGGGCGAGATGGGCGCGGATTACGTGCTGTTCGGTGAGCCCGATGCGAAAGGCCAGCGCCCCCAGGCGCAAGCCATCGCGGAGCGGCTGGACTGGTGGGCGGAGCTGTTCGAGCCACCTTGCGTCGGCTTTGCCATGTCGCTGCAGGAAGCCCACGATTTCGCCGCCAGCGGCGCCGATTTCGTGCTGGTCGGCGACTTCATCTGGGCCGATCCGCGCGGGCCCAAGGCCGCGCTGAGCGAGGTCGACGCTGCGATCAAGAAAGCCCATGCGACGGCGACGGCCAGCCAAAATCCTGCGAGCCAGGAGCACGGCTAGCGCCCGACATGAAGCTCCCCTGCATCACCATGCTGGCCACATTGCTGCTCACAGTGCCCGCGGCCGCGCAGCTCCAGATCACCCCGCCGGCCGCAACGCCGAGCGCGCCGCCTGAGAAGCAAAAGTCCAAGCCGCACGCGCTCACCAAGAAGAAAGAGGCCGCGCCGGCGCCCAAGCCTTCCGCCTCACCCAAGCCGTCCCCTTCCCCCAAGCCGGCCGCCACCGTGATCCCGGCGCCGCCGACCGAAAATTCCAACGTCGATCTGGTGTTCGGCGCCTATCAGCGCGGCCAGTACAAGACCGCGTTCGACCTCGCCACCGCCCGCGCGCAAGCCGGCGATCCCAAGGCGATGACAATGCTCGGCGAGCTCTATTCCAATGCCATGGGCATGCGGCGCGACTACGCCAAGGCCGCCGAATGGTACAAGCGCGCGGCCGATGCCGGCGACCGCGAGGCGATGTTCGCGCTCTCCATGCTGCGCATTTCGGGCCGCGGCGGCCCGATCGACAAGAGCGAGGCGGTCAAGCTGATGGCGTCGGCCGCCAAGCTCGGCGAGCCCAGGGCGGCCTATAACCTCGCTCTGCTCTATCTCGACGGCCAGACCCTGCCGCAGGACGTGAAGCGCTCCGCCGAGCTGCTGCGCCTGGCCGCCGATGCAGGCCTGCCCGAGGCGCAATACGCGCTGGCGACCTTCTACAAGGAAGGCACCGGCGTGCCGAAGGACCCGGAACGCTCGGTGCGGCTGCTCCAGGCCGCCTCCCTCGCCGACAATGTCGACGCCGAGGTCGAATATGCCATCGCCATGTTCAACGGCACCGGCACGCCGAAGAACCAGCCGGCTGCCGTCGCCCTGCTCCGCAAGGCCTCCCGCCAGGGCAGCGCGATCGCGCAGAATCGGCTGGCGTGGGTGCTGATCAACGGCGTGGGCACGTCCGTAGACAAGGTCGAGGGCTTCAAATGGCACCTGGTGGCCAAAACCGCCGGCAAAGGCGACCCGGAGCTCGACAAGCAATTATCCGACCTGCCGGCCGAGGACCGGGCCAAGGCGGAGGCCGCCGCCAGAAAATGGCTCGGGACCAAATGACTTGACGCAATGACTTGACCTGAGGGCCCTTGCAGGGCACCCAGTCCCCCAAACAGGCGTGATTTCCCGCCATTTCCCCCGATCAAAACCAGAGCTCATGCTGTATTCCGCCACTATCAACGTCATGGTCAAAGCCGCGCGCCGCGCCGGCCGCAGCCTCAAGCGCGATCTCGGCGAGATCGAGCATCTCCAGGTCTCGCTGAAGGGGCCAGCCAATTTCGTTTCGCTCGCCGACAAGCGCGCCGAGGAGATCCTCTACCAGGACCTCGCCAAGGCGCGGCCTGGCTATGGCTTCATCGGCGAGGAGGGCGGCACGCGCGAGGGCTCCGACAAGAGCCACACCTGGATCGTCGACCCGCTCGACGGCACCACCAACTTCCTGCACGGAATCCCGCAATTCGCGATCTCGATCGGCCTCGTGCGCGAGGGCACGATCATCGCGGGCGTGATCTACAATCCCGCCAATGACGAGCTCTACATCGCCGAGCGCGGCAAGGGCGTCTTCCTCAACGACCAGCGCCTGCGCGTCGCCGGCCGCCGCCAGCTCAACGAATGCGTGGTGGCCTGCGGCCTGCCCCACATCGGCCGCGGCGATCACGAAGAATTCCGCCGCGAGATGACCGCGATCCAGGACCGCGTCGCAGGCCTGCGCCGTTTCGGCGCCGCCTCCCTCGACCTCGCCTTCGTCGCCGCCGGCCGCCTCGACGGCTATTGGGAACGCAATCTGCAATCCTGGGACATCGCCGCCGGTATGCTGATGGTGCGCGAAGCGGGCGGCACGGTGAGTGACATCAACACGCCCGGCGATGCGCTGGTCACTGGGGACGTGGTGTGCGGGAATGAGTACGTGCACGGGGAATTGGTGAAGATCTTGCGGAAACCGGCGTAAGACGCATCGTCATTCCGGGACGCGCCTCTTGGCGCGGGCCCGGAATCCATTGATCCGCATCAATGGTGGCATGATGGTTCTCAGATGCGCAACTGCGCATCATACATAGTTCGCGCTTCGCGCCCCGGAATGACGACGGTGGCGTTACGTCGACCGCACCGGCGCCGGGGGGCCGTACGCCTCACCTTCCCTCACCGCCTCCGCCTCCCTGTCCCCCGCGAGCACGCGCTGCACGGAGACGAAGAACACCGGCACCATCAACAGCGCCAGGATCACCACCGCGATCATGCCGCCCATCACGATGCTGCCGAGCGCTTGCTGGCTGGCGCCGCCGGCGCCGTGGGCGATCGCCATCGGCAGCACGCCGCAAATGAAGGCGAGGCCGGTCATCAGGATCGGGCGGAAGCGCAGGCGGCAGGCCTCGATGGTGGCTTCCACCAGCGGCTTGCCTTCTTTCCGCAGATCCTTCGCGAATTCGATGATCAGGATCGCGTCCTTTGCCGCAAGGCCGATGATGGTGATCAGGCCGACGGTGAAATAGACGTCGTTGGGCAGGCCGCGCAGCATGGCCGCGATCACCGCGCCGACGATGCCGAGCGGCACCGTGAGCAGCACCGCGAGCGGAATGGTCCAGCTCTCGTAGAGCGCCGCGAGGCACAGGAACACCACGAACACCGACAGACCGAGCAGGAACGGCGCCTGCGAGCCCGATAGCTTCTCCTGGAGCGACTGCCCGGTCCATTCGTAGCCGAAGCCGCGCGGCAGACGGCCGGCAAGACGCTCCATCTCGGCGATCGCGTCACCCGAGGTGAAGCCGGGCTTGGCCTCGCCGGAGATGCGCACCGCCGGATAATAGTTGAAGCCTGCGATCTGGGTCGGGCCTCGCGCCCATTCCACCGTGGCAAAGGACGAGAACGGCACCAGCTGGCCGCGGCTGTTCTTGACGTTGTAGTTGAGGATGTCCTCGGTCCGCATGCGGTCGCGGGCGTCGGCCTGCACCACGACGCGCTGCATGCGGCCGCGGTTCGGGAAGTCGTTGATGTAGTTCGACCCGAGATTGGTCGAGATCGTGTTGTTGATGTCCTCGAAGGTGACGCCGAAGGCGCCGGCCTTCTCGCGGTCGATCATGAGATTGACCACCCCGGCCTCGGGCAGGCCTTCGACATAGACCTTCTGGAGCACGGGACTGGCGTTGGCTTCCGCGATCAACTGATCGGCGGCGCGCATCAAGGCCGGATAGCCCTTCTGTCCGCGGTCCTGGAGGCGGAACGAGAAGCCCGACGAGTTGCCGAGATTGTCGATCGGCGGCGGCTGCAGCGCGGAGATTTTGGCATCGCGGATCGACGCCCCCAGATCGCGGTTGATGTCGTTGACGATCGCCGCGGCCGAATCCTTCGGTCCACGCTCCGACCAGTCCTTCAGCGTGATGAAGGCCTGCGCGGTGTTCATGCCCTGGCCGGAGAAGCTGAAGCCGGTGAGGAAGGTGACATCTTTCACGCCTGGACGTTCGGCGAGGTATTTCTCGACCTTCTCGATCACGGCCTCGGTGCGGGGATAAGAAGAATCCGACGGCGTTTGCACGTCGGTGGTGACGAAGCCCTGGTCGTCGATCGGCAGGAAGCCGCCCGGCAGGCTGACGAAGGCCCAGGACAGGCCGACGAGCAGCGCGACATAGACCAGCATCAGGCGGCCGGTCCGCTTCAGCGAGAAGCCGACGGTGCGGGAATAGCCTTCCTTGCCGCCTTCGAGCACGCGGTTGAACCAGCCGAACACGCCCCGCTTCGCATGACCGTGGCCGGCCGCGACCGGCTTGAGCAAGGTCGCGCACAGCGCCGGCGTCAGCGACAGCGCGAGGAATGCGGAGAAGCCGATCGCAGCGACCATAGTCACGGAGAACTGGCGGTAGATGATGCCGACCGATCCCGGGAAGAACGCCATCGGCACGAACACCGCCATCAGCACCAGCGTGATGCCGATGATGGCGCCCGATATCTGCGACATCGCCTTGCGCGTCGCCTCCTTCGGCGGCAGCCCCTCCTCGCTCATGATGCGCTCGACGTTCTCGACCACGACGATGGCGTCGTCGACGAGGATGCCGACCGCGAGCACCATGCCGAACATCGAGAGCATGTTGATGGAATAGCCGGCGAGCAGCAGCGTGGTGCAGGCGCCCAGAAGCGCCACCGGCACAACGATGGTCGGGATGATGGTGTAGCGGATGTTCTGCAGGAACAGGAACATCACCACGAACACCAGCACCACGGCTTCGACCAGCGTCGTCAGCACCTTCTTGATCGAAGCCTCGACCACCGGCGTGATGTTGTAGGGAATCTCGTAAGTGATGTTGGCCGGAAAGAACCGCGACAGCTCCTTCATCTTCTCTTCGACCGCGCTCGCGGTCGCCAACGCATTGCCGGTCGGCGACATCAACACAGAGAGACCGGCGGTCGGCTTGCCATTCAGGCGCGTGTTGAACTGGTAGCTGAGGCCGCCGACCTCGATGCGCGCAACGTCGCGCAGGCGCACGGTCGAGCCGTCGGCATTGGCGCGCAGGATGATGGCGCCGAATTCATCCGGGGAAGAGAGCTGGCCCTTGACCAGCACCAGCGAGGAGGTGCGCTGGCTCGAGGTCGACGGCTCGGCGCCGATGCTGCCCGAGGCAACCTGCGCGTTCTGCGCGGCAATGGCCTTGTTGACGTCGTCGGCGGTGAGCCCATAGCCGACGAGCTTGGCCGGATCGACCCAGACGCGAAGCGAGCGCTCGGTCGAATAGAGCGTGGCGCGGCCGACGCCGGGGATGCGGCGGACTTCACCGAGCACGTTGCGGATCATGAAGTCGCCGAGCCCGACCTCGTCGAGGCTGCCGTCGGTCGAATTCAGCGTGATGATCTGGAGCACCGCGCTCGAGGCTTCCTCGATCAGGATACCCTGCTGAATCACCGCGCGCGGCAGGCGCGCCTCGACCCGCTTGATGCGGTTCTGCACCTCGACCGAGGCCGCGCTGGTATCGGTGCCGGGCACGAAATTGGCGATGATCTCGACCTGGCCGAGCGAGTCGCTGGTCGATTCGAAATTGAGGATGCCGGAGGCGCCGTTGAGCTCCTCCTCGATCAGTCGCGTGACGCTGTTGTAGAGGTTTTCGGGCGAGGCGCCAGGATAGCTGGTCGAGATCGAGATCGAGGGCGGCGCGATGATCGGATATTGCGCGATCGGCAGCAGCGGCACGGCAATTGCGCCGATCAAGCAGATGAACAGCGCGACCACCCAGGCAAAGATTGGCCTGTCGATAAAGAAACTCGCCATGGCGCGTTACCGCGTGAGCTTCAGGGCGTGCCGGTTGTCCGCGGTCGCGTCCGCCTCCGACCAGGATTGCGGCTTGACCTTGTCGCCGGCGGCGAACTTCTGGAAGCCTTCAACCACGACCTTGTCGCCGGCCTTCAGGCCTTCGGTGACAAACCAGATTCCGTCCTGCACCGACCCCGTGCGCACCGGCTGCACCGCGATGTGGTTGTCGTCCTTGACGACGAACACTTCGCTGCCGCCGCCGCCATTGCGCTGGATCGCTTGCTGCGGCACCGCGATCGCGTCGCTATCGAGACCCTGGTCGATGCGGACGCGGACATACATGCCCGGCAGCAGTTCGCGCTTGGGATTGGGGAACTCGCCGCGCAACGTCACCTGCCCGGTGTGGGCGTCGACCTTGGCGTCGGAGAACAGCAGCTTGCCGTCGAGCGAATAAAGCGTGTTGTCGTCGAGCACGAGGCGCACCTTGGCGGCGTCGGACGCGATACGCTCGAGATCGCCGGTCTCGAAGGCGCGGCGGAGCTGGTTGAGCTCGGTCACCGACTGGGTGAAGTCGGCGTAGATCGGATCGAGCTGCTGGATGGTGGCGAGATTGGTCTCGTTCTGCACGGCGAGCGCGCCTTCGCTGACGAGGGCCGCACCGACGACGCCGTCGATCGGCGCGCGCACGGTAGCATAATCGAGATTGAGCTTTGCCCGCGCGAGCTCGGCCTTGCGTCCCTCGACCTCGGCGTGGGCCTGACGCTCGGCCGCGATCGCCTTTTCGTTCTCGGCTTCCGGGGCGGCGCGGTCCTTGGTAAGCGCAGCGACGCGGCGTGCCTGCTGGTGCGCCTGCATCGCAGCAGCCTCGGCCTTGGCGAGCGCCGCCTCGTTGGCCAGCACCTCGACCTCGAACGGGCGCGGATCGATGCGGTAGAGCGGATCGCCTGCCTTCACCTCGCTGCCCTGGCGGAACAGGCGCTCGACCACGATGCCGGAGACGCGCGGCCGCACGTCCGAGACACGCGTCGGCGCGATGCGTCCCGGCAATTCCCGGACCACTGCGCGCGGCTGCGGCTTAACAATGACGATGCTGACGTCCGGATAGGTGGGCGGGGCGGCAGACACGGCGGAGCTGGATTCGTCGCAAGCACCAAGCAGCGGCGCCAGGGCCGCGAGCAGTATTGCAACGCATGCCGATCGCGCGCGAAGTCCTGACATGAAATGGGGTGCCCCGATATTGTTGAAACTAATCATGCTCGCGCGAGGCCCGTTCTGGACCTTTTACACGCGGCTGATACCGCCAAAATAGAATGCATCTGCTGCGATGCAACGCATGACGCGGGCGGCTCATTGTCACACAGCTTACACGATTGAAATAAGAAGGCTTTTGCCGTGTCACTTGATTGTGAGTCGGGGTTCCACCGGCGCGTGTGCGGCGGAACATCGCAATTACTCGGCGGCCTTCATCCGGTAGTGACTGACCCCCCATTCGGTTCCATCGGCATAGCCGAACAGGCCCGATGTTGCGAGCAAGAACCAGCGCCAGCGCCGCATCCACAGGCAGGTGTGTTCGCCATAGACCTGGCGCAGGGACGCCTCGATCGCATCCCGATGCGTGTCGAAATTGGCGAGCCAGTCATTAGTGGTGCGCTGATAATGCGTGCCGCTCCAGCACCATTCCTTCTCGACCGTGAAGATGTCGTGGAATTGCCTGACGAGGTGATGGCTCGGCATCAGCCCGCCGGTGAAGACGTGCTGCGCGATCCAGTCCTCGCGATCGAGCCGGTCGAACAGCTGCGAGCCGGAGCGATGGGTGACGATCTGCATGAAGAAGCGCCCATCCGGCGCGAGCCATGACCGCAGCCGCGACATCAGCTTGCGCCAGTTCATCATCTGCTCGAACATCTCGACCGAGACGATGCGGTCGAACTGGCCGTCGGGCGCGAACACGTTCATGTCCGCAGTGACCACCCGCAGGTTCAGCAAGCCGCGCCGCCGCGCCTCCTCCTCGACATGAGCGCGCTGCGCCCGCGAGGTCGACACCGCCGTCACCTTGGCGTGTGGAAACTGCCGTGCCATCCACAGCGACAGCGAGCCCCAGCCGCAACCGAGCTCGAGGATGGTCTGGCCGTCGGCGAGGCCGGCATGCTCGACCGTCTGGCGCAGCGCCTCCTCCTCCGCCTCCTGCAAGGTGGTCGCATCGGTCTTGTAGAAGCAGCAGGAATATTTGCGGCTGGGGCCGAGCATTTCGGCGAAGAACGCCGCGGGCACCTCCTCACGCCCGGCCTCAGCGTTTTCGGCGATCGGCCGCAGCATCATCCGGCCGGCGAATGCGGCGTCGGCGGCCGCGTCATGCGCGGCGAGGCGGGTTGCGCTGCGGGAGCACAGGCGCTGGATCGCGGCGCGGATCACGACGTCCGGCAGCGGCACGCGTTCGGCAGTCCCGATGATCGCGGAAACGACACTCATGCGCCCCCCGAATGGCGAATCTCTGCAGATAGCTGCTTATCAAAGCCCCGCTTCCGGTCCGGGTTCCCCGAGCTGTCCCCGAAATCGGCGCATCCGGCGCTTTTTTTGGGCCGGCGCTGTGCCATAGTGCGCGCCGCAAGCAAGCTTTTGGAATGGATGATACCGGCCATGCCGTCAGGCGCCTCGCCCCGCTCCACCATGGATATCGAGTATACAAAGCTGTCCTCACCCAGCGTCTTCCTGGTGAGGATGCTGGTCTTCCTGGTGCTGTGCACGCTGGTCGGCGTGGTGCTCTACAAGCAGATCATCCAGGCCTTCTTCGCTAATCCCGGCCTCAATGCCCTGATCGGCGGCGTGCTGTTCATCGGCATCATCCTGGCCTTCCGCCAGGTCATCCGACTCTACCCTGAGGTCTCCTGGGTCAACAATTTCCGCATCGCCGATCCTGGCCTGGCGCCGGCCCGGCACCCGAAACTGCTGGCGCCGATGGCGGCGATCCTCGGCGGCGAGCGCTCCGGGCGAATGTCGATCACCCAGACCACGATGCGGCATTTGCTCGATTCGATCGCGACCCGCCTGGATGAAGCCCGCGACATCTCGCGCTACATGACCGGCCTCCTGGTGTTCCTCGGCCTGCTCGGCACCTTCTGGGGCCTGATCGAGACGGTCGGCTCGGTCGGCAAGGTGATCGACGGGCTCAAGGTCGGCGGCGATTCCGGCGCGCTGTTCGACACGCTGAAGGAGGGCCTCGCAGCCCCGCTGGGCGGCATGGGCATCTCGTTCTCCAGCTCGCTGTTCGGCCTCGCGGGATCGCTGATCCTCGGCTTCCTCGATTTGCAATCGAGCCAGGCGCAGAACCGTTTCTACACCGACCTGGAAGACTGGCTCGCCACCACGGTGCGCGAATATGGCAGCGGCGAGGTCGCGGTCGCTTCCGGCGGCGGCGGAGTCGCCGGCGGCGAGCTCCAGGCCGCGGTCGAACGCTTACGCTCCGTGCTCGAGGAAGGCAGCGCCAGCCGCGGCACCACGGCGGCGATGGCGAGCCTTGCCGAAGCCATCCAGGCGCTGGTCTCGCACATGCGCACCGAGCAGCAGATGATCCGCGAATGGGCCGACGGCCAGGGCGAGCAGAACCGCGAGATCCGGCGTCTGCTGGAGCGCATCGCCCGCCAGCCGGAAAAGAGCTGAGACGATCTCGTGCCCCGGACGCGACGCAGCATGAAATGATGCGTTGCTGAGCCGGGGCCCAGCGTCAGGGACAATATGGTCCCGGCCCTGCGAAGCAGCGTTGCACGCTGCATCGCGTCCGGGACACGAAAGTGGAGACGGACAACATGGCTCTAGCGCGCGGCCGCCGCAGCGAAGGCGCCTTCAACTACTGGCCCGGCTTCGTCGACGCGCTGTCGACGCTGGTGCTGTCGATCGTGTTCCTGCTGTCGGTGTTCCTGGTGGTGCAGTTCTTCCTGTCGCAGGAGGTCACCGGCAAGGACAAGGCGCTGGAGCTGCTCAACGCCAAGATCGCCCAGCTCAACGAGCTGTTGTCGCTGGAGAAGCTCGGCAAGCTCACGCTCGACGACCAGGTTTCGCAACTGAAGGCCGGTCTCGCCTCGGCCGAGACCGAGCGCGACCGCATCAAGGGCCTCTATGATGGCCTCGCTGCCGCCGGCAGCGATGCGCAAGGCAAGACCTCCGAGCTCGGCAAGGCGCTGGATTCGGAGAAGGCGGTCTCGGCGCGGGCACTGGCCCAGATCGAGGTGCTGAACCAGCAGATCAGCGCGCTCAGGCGGCAATTGGCCGCGCTGGAAGAGGCGCTCGACGCGAGCGAGAAGCGCGACAAGGAATCGCAGAACCGCATCGCCGATCTCGGGTCTCGCCTGAACGTGGCGCTGGCGCAGCGCGTGCAGGAATTGTCGCGCTACCGCTCGGAATTCTTCGGCCGCCTGCGCGCCATCCTCGGCAACCGGCCCGACATCCGCATCGTCGGCGACCGCTTCGTGTTCCAGTCCGAAGTGTTCTTCGACACTGGACAGGCGGTGCTTCTGCCCGAGGGCCGCGCCGAGCTCGACACCTTGGCGGCCGCGCTGATCGAGCTCGACAAGAAGATCCCGAGCGACATCCCCTGGGTGCTGCGCGTCGACGGCCACACCGATGTGCGTCCGGTCAACGGTCCGAACTTCAAGTCGAACTGGGATCTGTCCGCGGCACGTTCGATCTCGGTGGTGCAATATCTGGTCTCGCTCGGCGTACCCGCCCAGCGCCTCGTCGCGGCCGGCTTCGGCGAATTCCAGCCGCTCGATCCCGGCAACACGGAAGAGGCTTACAAGCGCAACCGCCGCATCGAGCTGAAGCTGACGGAGCGGTAGTGAGCGCGATCCACCTCCGCCCCTACGCGGCCTCCGACGAAGCCGCCGCGATCGATCTCTGGCATCGCACCTGGCAGCAGGCCTATCCGCAGATCGACTTCGCGGCACGGCTCGAATGGTGGCGCGAGCGCTGGCTGAGGGATCTGGTGCCGAAGGCGTCCATTGTCGTCGCCGAGCAGAATGGTGCCCTCACCGGCTTCGTCACCATCGACGGCGACGGCTATCTCGACCAGCTCGTGGTTGACCCTGATCACTGGGGCTCGGACGCAGCCCGGCTGCTGGTCGAAGAGGCCAAGCGCCTTTCGCCATCAGGCATCACGCTGCTCGTCAACAAGGACAATTCCCGCGCCATCCGCTTCTACGAGCGCAACGGCTTTGCTCATGCCGGCGACGATGTGAACCCGACCTCGGGCCGGCCGGTGCTGAAGATGGCCTGGCGGGCGTAATTCTGGCGGGCGTGAGGCCTGTCACGCAGGGATCCTGCGAGGTCGGTTATTCGTTGTGTCAGCGATGACAAGCGAATGGAGGCGATCGATGCGGCTGCGCGATCTTGCCAAGGGTTCCTCGGTGTTTCTGGGCGTCATCGTCGCCGGATATTTATCGACGACCTATGTCGACCAGCGTTTTGCTGCGCCCAAGGTCTCCGAACGGACAGAGTCGGCATCAGCCTCGGCCTGCGTCGGGGAGGACGGCAGCTGGAAGAATTGGCAGTGGCCAAACGTGCCTGCGCTGTCGCCGAAGTGCCGGTAAACCCGCCTGCCCAAGACAAAACGTCGAAAACAACCCCATGCACAGTAAACGGCGCAAGCAAAGTCAATAGCTTACGAACCGGCCCTGAGGGCCTCAAGCCCCCTCGAACTGCAACCTCGCCAGCCGCGCATAGAGCCCGTTCGCGGCCACGAGCTCGGCATGCGTGCCCTGCTCGACGATCTTGCCCTGGTCCATCACCAGGATGCGGTCGCAGGACAGCACGGTGGCAAGGCGGTGGGCGATCACCAGCGTGGTGCGGTGGCGCATCAGCTCCTCCAGAGCGGTCTGCACCAGCGTTTCGCTTTCGGCATCGAGCGCGGAGGTGGCTTCATCGAGCAGCAGCAGCGGCGCATCGCGCAGGATGGCGCGTGCGATCGCGATGCGCTGGCGCTGGCCGCCGGACAGCGTCACACCGCGCTCGCCGAGCGGGGTGTCGAAACCTTCGGGCAGGCGGCGGATGAATTCGGCGGCATGCGCGAGCTCGGCGGCGCGCTCGACCTCGGCGTCGGTTGCATCGGGCCGGCCGAAGCGGATGTTCTCGCGGGCGCTGGCGGCGAACACGTTCGATTCCTGCGGCACCAGTGCGATGCGCGCGCGGAAATCGCGGGGATCTGCGGACTTGACCGGCACGCCGTCGAGCGAGATCACGCCGCTGCGTGGATCGTAGAAGCGCAGCAGCAGATGGAAGATCGTGCTTTTGCCGGCGCCGGACGGACCAACGATCGCGACCTTCTCGCCGGGTCGCACCGTGAATGACACGGCATCGAGCACATTGACGTCGCGCCGCACCGGATAGGCGAAGCTGACCCGGTCGAAGCCGACCTCGCCGCGTGCCGGCACCGGCAGCGCGCGGGGAGACGCGGGCGCCTTGATGTCGGGCTGCACATGCAGGATCTCGAACAGCCGTTCGGCCGCGCCTGATGCCGCCGAGACCTCGCCCCAGACCTCGCTGAGCTGGCCGAGGCCGGCTGCGGCGAACACCGCATAAAGCACGAACTGACCGAGCCGGCCCGGCGAAATCGCGCCGGTGAGCACGTCATGCGAGCCGATCCAGAGGATCGCGACCACGCTTGCGAACACGATGAAGATGATGATGGCGGTGAGCACGGCGCGCGCCTGGGTCGAGGTGCGCGCGGCCTCATAGGCCTGCTCGACCTCGCCGCCGAAGCGCTTCTCGGCGAATTGCTCGCTGGTGTAAGCCTGCACGGTGCGGATCGCGCCGACCAGCTCGCCCGCATAAGCCGAGGCGTCGGCAAGCGTGTCCTGCGCATTGCGCGACAGACGCCGCACCCAGCGCCCGAAGGCGACCAGCGGCAGCACGATCAAGGGAATCGCCAGCAGCACGAAGCCCGACAGCTTCGGACTCGTGATCACCATCATCGCCGCGGCGCCCAGAAACATCATCAAATTGCGCAGCGCGATCGACACCGAGGCGCCGACGGCCGATTTGAGCTGGGTGGTGTCGGCGGTGAGCCGCGAGATCAATTCGCCGCTGCGTGCGGAATCGAAGAAGGCGGGAGACAGCGAGAGCAGATGGGCGAAGACGTCGCGCCTGAGATCGGCGACGATGCGCTCGCCGATCGTCATCACGAGGTAGTAGCGCGCGGCGCTGGCGAGCGCGAGCACGCCGACCACCGCGAGCATCACCGAGAAGTAGCTGTTGATCAGCTCGATGCCCTCGGGCGTCAGGCCGAAATCGATCATCCGGCGCACCGCGACCGGCACCAGCAGCGTGGTCAGCGCCGCGACCGTGAGTGCGACGAAGGCCAGCGCCGCGCGGCCGCGATAGCGGCTGACATAGGGCGCCAGCGCGAGCAGCGGCCGCAGCTTGGCGCGACCCTTGGCCGGCTCTTCGATCAGCTCGGCCTCGATCGACGGGGTGTCCGCGGCATTCATTCCGGGCCGATCGACATAATGGTCATCAAGCCGTTCCACTGCGCTCATGAGATCCAACCCATTGCATTCGTTTGCTCCCAATAGGCCGGTGCAAGGGTAGTGGCAAATCCGGGAAGTCCCTTAGGGGCAAACCCGGTTCACCGCCCCGGAGTGGCTTGTTTTAGCGGGTTTCGTGAGGTATAGAGCCGCCCAAATCCGTCATTCGATAGCCACCCAAGAAGGCGCCGGGGCGCCGAGGAATTGCCATGAAAGCCGAAATTCACCCGAACTATCATACGATTAAGGTCGTGATGACCGATGGAACCGAGTACCTGACCCGCTCGACCTGGGGCAAGGAAGGTGACACGCTGAACCTCGACATCGACCCGAAGTCGCACCCGGCCTGGACCGGCGGCAATGCCCAGCTGATGGATCGCGGCGGCCGCGTCTCGCGCTTCCAGAAGAAGTTTTCGGGCTTTCTCAAAAAGGATTGATCCGGCCCGC
Source organism: Bradyrhizobium sp. IAR9 (assembly GCF_013408065.1). Taxonomy (NCBI): domain Bacteria; kingdom Pseudomonadati; phylum Pseudomonadota; class Alphaproteobacteria; order Hyphomicrobiales; family Nitrobacteraceae; genus Bradyrhizobium; species Bradyrhizobium sp. IAR9. The sequence goes on along the minus strand of NZ_JACBZW010000014.1, from coordinate 241,237 downwards.
AATGGCTGGAGACGAAAAACGCCCCCGGAGAGCCGGGGGCGTTTTTGTTTTAGGGGGTCTCGCGCCGCTGCCAGACCCGTCATCCTGAGGTGCGAGTGGCGCGATGCAACGCATCGCGCCGGGAGCCTCGAAGGATGAACGGCCACAGCCGGGCCGTCGCCCTTCGAGGCCCGCTACGCGGGCACCTCAGGGTGACGGTCAGAGATTGAGTCTTACCGCTCGAACGCCGCCTTCAGCGCGTTGAGGTGCGGCACCAGCGGATTGCCGATCGCGATGTGTTCAGCCGGCGGGGTGTGGATGGTGGCGTCGAGGCGGCGGACGCGGGTCTGCAGGCTCATCGAGCGATGGATCAGGTCCTGGAGCTGCGAGGGCAGCTTCTCGATGGTGTCGGTGGGGCCGGGATCGGCAGCGCTGAGCTTGACTTTGGTCTTCTCCCGATTGGCCTGGCTCAACGTCATCTCGCCTTCCTTCACCGCGCGGTGCAGCAGCAGCCACGAGGCGAGCTGCATCAGGCGGGTGGTGAGACGCATGCTCTCGGTCGCGTAGGTGAGGCTGACGGCACGGTCGAGCGCCTTGGCCTCGGTGCGGCCGGCGCCGTCGAGATAGGCGGCGGTCTCTTCGACGAGGTCCATGCCCTCGCGGAACAGGACGCCGAACGCCGCAGAATTGGTGAACCGCTCGCTGAGTTGAACGAGAGCGCCGTCGGCCTGCAAACGTTCCATGGTTAACGCCTCTTACGCAACTGTTTGACTGCCCGGCTTTGGCGCCGGCTTATGATGAACAAATCATTGCGCGGGCGGGACGCGGAGTCCAGTGACAAGCACGGTTATGGTTTCCGCGGGTCATTCCTCGGAATGCAACTGGGCGGAGATTCTTGTTTTGACGCGTCTTCTTGACGCGAAGCGGTAGCCACGCCGCTCGAAACGCTGTGCGCAAAAAAAGAGCCGCCGGAGACCGGCGGCTTTGAAAGTTGATAACAGGGAGGCGTCAAACAGAGTGGACAGGAGCCACTCGGTGTCCAAACGAGGACAGTTCCAGTCATAAACCCGAAAGCTTAATCGACCGTAAACGAGCGAATTTTTTGAGGGTTCGTTAGCCATGTCGGCCAGTGACCGAGCGGGGGTGGAACAAACTCTGCCCGCCGTTTTGACGTCCTGGGGTTATGGATTCCGGGCTCGGCGCTGCGCGCCGTCCCGGAATGGACGCGAAGGTGCGGCTGCGCGAGACGTGGGTCCCGGCTCTGCGGAGCGTCACTGCGTGCCGCACCGCGTCCGGGACACGAGAGGCGTGAAAATCCTACGACTTGAAAAAGCTGTTCGCCGCATCGCGTGAGGCGCGCTTCTTCGTAGCGGCTTCTTCCAGCCTTGCGATCTCGGTCTTGAGCAGCGTGACGCGCTCGGTCAGTTCCTCGACCGACAAGAGCGAGAGGTCCTGCCCGATTTCATGGCTGATCTTCTTGCGCGGGCGGTCGTCGTCTTCCGTCGCCATCCTCGTTCCTCCAAAGTTCGCGCACACAATGCTGAGGCGGTTGCCAGCTTGGATCACGCTGGCTAAGCAAGGGCCTCGTTCATCCCGCACCTTCACCCAAGGACACATCATGGACAAGCTGCCCGCGCAAATGACCGTGGTCGCCATATCCAAGCCCGGCGGACCGGAAGTGCTGGTGCCGGAACAACGCAGCATTCCGCAGCCCGGTCCCGACGAGATCCTGGTCAAGGTGATGGCCGCCGGCGTCAACCGGCCCGACGTTGCGCAGCGCTCGGGAGCCTATCCGCCGCCGCCCGGCGCCAGCGACCTGCCCGGTCTCGAGATCGCGGGCGAAGTGGTTGCCGTCGGCAGCAATGCCAAGCGGCACAAGATCGGCGACAAGGTGATGTCGCTGGTCGCCGGCGGTGGCTATGCGCAGTACTGCATCGCCCAGGACGCCCAGGCGATGAGCGTGCCGCCCGCGCTGTCCATGAAGGAAGCCGGCGCGCTGCCGGAAACCCTGATGACGGTCTGGCACAACGTGTTCGAGCGCGGTGGCCTGAAGGCAGGAGAGACGCTGCTGATCCATGGCGGCTCCTCCGGCATCGGCACCATGGCGATCCAGCTGGCGAAAGCGTTCGGTGCGAAAGTGTTCGTCACCGTCGGATCGCAGGACAAGATCGACGCCTGCCTCAAGTTAGGCGCCGACCGCGCCATCAATTACAAGACCGAGGACTTCGTCGCCGTCGTCAAGGAAGCGACCAACAAGGAAGGCGTCAACCTGATCCTCGACATGGTCGCCGGCGAATATGTCGACCGCAATTATGATGCCGCCGCGGTCGACGGCCGCATCGTGCAGATTGCGACGCTGAATGGCCCCAAGGTCAGCGTCAACATCGCCAAGGTGATGGTCAAGCGCCTCACCCACACCGGCTCGACCCTGCGCCCCCGTAGTAATGCGGACAAGGCGGCGATGGTGGCCGCAATCGAGCAGAAAGTGATGCCACTTTTGCGCGAAAGCCGCGTCAAACCGCTGATGGACAGCACTTTCCCGCTGGAAAAGGCAGCCGATGCGCACCGGCGCATGGAAACGAGCGCACATATTGGCAAAATTGTGTTGGAGGTCTAGGCCAACGGCCCACGGGAGACGCCGGAAACCCTTTGATTTTCCTCGCTTTCGTGGCATCTATCGCGACGCACCGAACCACTTCCGTTCGGTTTGAAATCGTCTTCACTGAAGAGTTTGCGTCGAACGCGGAGAACTGGCCTTGCGTCTGATCAGGTGCCTCGCGCCCATCGCGCTGGGCCTCATGATTCTTGTCGCCGCGTATCCCGCGCGCGCGCTCGACGCCGTCAGCGTCCGCAGTGACGCGCCCGCGATCGACCTCACCGGCGTGCTCGAGCATCAGCGCAGCGATGCCGACCGCATCCAGGTCTCCACCGCGCCCGGCACCGATGGCATCGTCCGCCGCATCGAAGTGCGCGCCCGCGAGGGCGGACAGAACTGGGTGGTGTTCGCGCTCGCCAACAACACCGACGACCAGCTCGACCGCCTGATCGTCGCGCCGCATTACCGTATCGTTTCCTCGGGGCTGTTGTGGCCCGACCTCGGCCTGTCGCGCATTGCGACCATCACGCCCTCCACCGGCGACCGGCCGGAGCGACAGGAAAGCCCGACCGCCGACGTCTTCCGCGTCACGCTCGACCCCGGCGCCGTCATCACCTTCGTCGCGGAGCTGCGCACCGACAAGCTGCCGCAGCTCTATCTGTGGGAGCCGGAAGCCTACAAGGACAAGGTCAACTCGTTCACGCTGTACCAGGGCATCGTGATCGGCATCTCGGGCCTGCTGGCGCTGGTGCTGACCATTCTGTTCGTGGTGAAGGGCAGCATCATGTTCCCGGCCGCCGCGGCGCTGGCCTGGGCGGTGCTGGTCTATATCGGCGTCGATTTCGGCTTCTGGGGCAAGGTGCTCGACATGTCGAACAACGCCGAGCGCATCTGGCGCGCGGCGGGTGAAGCGATCCTGGCGGCCACGCTCTTGGTGTTTCTGTTCGCCTATCTCAATCTCAGCCGTTGGCACGTGCGCTATTCGCACATCACGGTGGGCTGGCTCGCGTTCCTGGGCTCGCTGGTGGCGCTGGCCCTGTTCGACCCCGCGGTGGCCTCCGGCATCGCGCGCATTTCGCTGGTGCTGATCGCCTTCGCGGGCTTCGCGCTGATTGTCTATCTCTCCACCCACGGCTTCGACCGCGCGGTGCTTTTGATCCCGACCTGGTTCCTGCTGGTGGTCTGGGTGGTCGCGGCCGGCATGACGGTCGCGGGTTCCGTGACCAACGACATCGTCGGCCCGGCCCTGCTCGGCGGCCTCGTGCTGATCGTGATGCTGATCGGCTTCACGGTGATGCAGCACGCCTTTGCCGGCGGCGGCGCCACCACCGGCGTCGTCTCCGACATCGAGCGCCGCGCCCTGGCGCTGGCCGGCTCCGGCGATCTGATCTGGGACTGGGACGTTTCCGCCGACAAGGTTTTTACGAGCCCCGAGACCGAAGCCCTGCTCGGCCTCAAGCGCGGCACGCTCGAAGGCCCGGCCGCCTCGTGGCTCGAGGTGCTGCACCCGCTGGACCAGGACCGTTTCCGCGCCGCGCTCGACAGCGTGCTCGACCAGCGCCGCGGCCGCCTGGTGCAGGATTTCCGCCTGCGCACCCCCGACGGCCATTTCATGTGGTTCGCGCTGAAGGCACGCCCGGTGGTCGGCTCGGACGGCGAGGTCTCGCGCGTGGTCGGCACGCTCACCGACGTCACCGAGCTACGCAACGCCGAGGAACGCCTGTTGCACGATTCCGTGCATGACAACCTCACCGGCCTGCCCAATCGAAAACTGTTCATGGACCGGCTGGGCGCGGTCGCGCATTTCGCCAAGACCATGCCGACGCTGCGCCCGACGCTGATGGTGATCGACCTCGACCGCTTCAAGCAGGTCAACGATTCCGTCGGCATCGCGGTCGGCGATTCCATCCTGCTCACCCTCGCCCGCCGCCTCACCCGCATCCTGAAGCCGCAGGACACGCTGGCGCGGCTTGCCGGCGACCAGTTCGGCCTGATCCTGCTCTCGGAGCAGGACCCCGCCCGCATCACCGCCTTCGCCGAGACCATCCGCAAGACCATCCGCGCGCCGATCGCCTTCAACGACCGCGAGATTTTTCTCACGGCGTCGATCGGTCTCGCGCTTTCTGATCCGCAGGTTCAGCTCACGGACGAGATCATCAAGGACGCCGAGCTTGCGATGTATCACTCCAAGCGCATCGGCGGCGACCGCATCGACGTCTACAAGCCCGCGATGCGCGCGCGGAAGACCGATCGCCTGACGCTGGAGAGCGAGTTGCGCCGCGCCATCGAGCGGCAGGAGCTCACGATCCTGTACCAGCCGATCGTGCGGCTGGAGGATCGTTCGGTCGCCGGCTTCGAAGCGCTGGTGCGCTGGGATCACCCGAAGCTCGGCCGCATGGCGCCCTCGGAATTCATCACCATCGCCGAAGAGACCGGCCTGATCGTCGACCTCGGCATGTTCGTGCTGGACCAGACCGCCAAGCAGCTCTCGATCTGGCAGCGCGCGATGCGCTCGCGCGAGCCGATCTTCGCCTCGGTCAACGTCTCCTCGCGGCAGTTGCTGCGCCACGATCTGATCCACGACATCCGCACCGTGCTGTCGCGCTCCTCGGTGGCGCGCGGCACGCTCAAGCTGGAATTGACGGAATCGCTGGTGATGGAGAATCCGGAGCACGCAGCGCAGATGCTGACGCGGATCCGCGAGCTCGGCACCGGGCTCTCGCTCGACGATTTCGGCACCGGTCATTCGTCACTGGCCTATCTCCAGCGCTTCCCGTTCGACACCATCAAGATCGACCAGTCCTTCGTGCGCACGACCAATCGCGGCACGCGGCCGGTGATCCTGAAGTCGATCATCGCGCTCGCGCACGACCTCGGCATGGACGTTGTGGCCGAAGGCGCCGAGACCGATTCCGACGCGGTCGAGCTCTACCAGATGGGCTGCGAATACGCGCAAGGCTTTGCCTTCGGCGAGCCGATGGACGCGGACGCCGCGATGCGGCTGCTGACCGAAGTGCGGCTCGAAGCGGCGAGCTAGGCTTCTCTTTTCCCTTCTCCCCTTGTGGGAGAAGGTGGCGCGAAGCGCCGGATGAGGGGTCTCTCTCCTCTCGAGACCTTGGAGAGAGACCCCTCACCCAAGCGAGCCTGTGTCTACTGGCGTCGCTGCCCTCTCCCACAAGGGGCGAGGGCACATCAATGTGCGTCTCGCTCGTCGCGAATGCGAAGCAAGTGTCGTAGGGTGGGCAAAGGCGCACTTGCGCCGTGCCCACCATCCATCCAGCACTGCGACAGAAGTCGTGGGCACGCTTCGCTTTGCCCACCCTACGATACTGTTGGATATGGAGAGACCTTCACCCACCTGACCGGGTGCTCCGCCGCTACCGCCGCCCGTCCTTCTTCATCTTCGTGAACCGCACGCTCTGGCCGTCCGGCATCCGCACCGCCTTGAACCCGGCAGCAAGACAGGCTTCGCGTTGCGGCATCTGGATGTCGGGGCTGCGCAGGCTGTCCCACCATGAGGCACGATTGGCGGCGCGCGGCAGGGCCGCGCCGATGATCTCTTCGATCTGTTCGAAGCTCAGGACGAATTCGGCCTGCTTCTGCCGCAGCAGATAGTCGCGCAACGCGTCGTAGTCGTTCACATCCGTCCTCTTGTCCGAAACCGGGTCTGCTCGCAGGAGATCTGCCCAAAACCGTGAGCGGCGTAAACCGATTCTTAACTCACTACGGCAGCGCTGTTCCACCTTAAACACTACTCAAGATTTCGGGCGCATCCACTAAGGGATCGGGAGCAAACGATGCTGTCTGGATGGCGCGAAGTCATGGCCCGCCGGCCGTGGCAGATTTCGGCGAAGCTGCTGATCATCTCGTCCGTGGTGACGGTGATCGGCTTTTCCGCCATTTGCGTCAACGTCATGCTCGACATGCGCCGGGGCGAGGAGGCGCTCGCCCGCCAGACGCTGGAGAACCTCGCGACCACCATCCAGTCCGACGTCAGCCGCAACGTCGAGATCTACGACCTGTCGCTGAAGGCGGTCGCCAGCAACATGCTGCTGCCCGAGCTCGCGACCGTGTCGAAGCCGATCCGTCACCTGATCCTGTTCGATCATGCGACGACGGCGAGGCATTTCGGCGCCATCCAGGTGTTCGACGCCGAGGGCAGGCTTGCCATCGACGCCTCCACTCTCGATCCCCTCCCCGAGAACCGCAGCGAGGAGGAGTATTTCAGGGTTCACCGCGACAATCCCGAGGCCGGGCTCTTCATCAGCCGCCCGATGCTATTCCGCGGCGCCTACGCGATCGTGCTGAGCCGTCGCATCAGCGATACCGATGGCGGTTTCCTCGGCGTCGTCGCCGGCTCGATCCGCTTCAGCTATTTCCACGAATTGTTCGAGCGGCTGAACCTCGATCCCGAAGACACCATCACCGTGCTCAGGCGCGACCGCACCATCATGATGCGTCGGCCGTTCGATCTCGACATCATCGGTACGAACCTGAACGACCGGCGGGCCTGGAAGCCCGACAATCTCCCGATCGGCGCCTCCTATTCGGGAAAGGGCCCGGTCGATCCGACGCCGCGGCTCTATGTCCGCAGCGCCGACAACGGGCCGCTGTTCGTGGTGGCGGGCAAGCCGCTGGCCGCGGTCTTCGCGCTCTGGCAGAAGGAGGCGTTTCGCATCGGCGCCGTGGTGCTGGCGCTTGCGCTGTTCGTGCTGGGATCGACGCTGGTGCTCGCGCGCGAGATCGGCCGGCGCGCCGAGGCCGAGCGCAAGCTGGAGGAGATGGCGACGACGGACGCGCTCACCGGCCTGAAGAACCGCCGCAAGTTCGATACCGTCATCGACGTCGAATGGCGGCGCGCGATGCGGCAGAAGGCGCCAGTCGCGCTCTTGATGATCGATGCCGATCACTTCAAGGCCTACAACGACACGTTCGGCCATCAGGCCGGCGACCAGGTGCTGGTCGGCATCGCCATCTGCATTTCCGATTCGGTGAGCCGCGCGGGCGACTGTGCCGCCCGCTATGGCGGCGAGGAGTTCGCGGTGCTGCTGCCGAATACTTCAGCCATCGACGCCTTCAAGGTCGCCGAGGCGATCCGCACCAAGGTGCAGGGCTGGTCCGACGAGCAGGTGACCTTGACGGTGTCCTGCGGCGTCGCCAGCCTCGTTCCCACCGCCGGGATGGACTGGCCGGTCCTGGTCGCCGCCGCCGACAAGGCGCTCTATGCGGCGAAGGCGGGCGGACGCAATCAGTCGGTGGTTGCGAGCTTGCCGAAGCTGTCGCTGGTGGCGTGAGGGGTTCGCTCGTCGTCATTGCGAGCGAAGCAATCCACCACACCATTGGTGTCGTCCCTGCGAACGCAGGGACCCATAACCACAGGAAGTTGTTTGGCGAAGACTCGTCGTTCGGTACTGCTACCGAACACGACCGATGGATCACGCGGTATGGGTCCCCGCGTTCGCGGGGACGACGGCGGAGCTTGTGGCGACTACTGCCCCAGATACTTCTTCATCTCCGCGATTAGCCCGTCACGCAGCTCCGGGCGCTTCAGGCCGTAGGCGATGTTGGCGCGGAGGAAGCCGGGCTTGGAGCCGCAATCATGGCGCTCGCCCTCGAACTCGACGCCGTAGAATTTCTGCGATTTGGCGAGCCCGATCATGGCGTCGGTGAGCTGGATCTCGCCGCCGGCGCCGCGCTCCTGCGTCTCGAGGATCTTGAAGATCTCAGGTTGCAGGATGTAGCGGCCGGTGATCGAGAGATTGGAGGGCGCGGTGCCCTTGGCCGGCTTCTCGACCATGCCGTCGACCTCGAACATCTTGCCGCTGCGCTTGCCGACGCCGCAGATGCCGTATTGATGGGTGAGATGGTCGGGCACCGCCTCGACCGCGACCAGGTTGGATTTCTCGCCGAGCGTGGACGCCGTCTCGATCATCTGCTTGAGGCAACCGGGCGAGTTGAGCACGAGCTCGTCGGGCAGCACGACGGCGAACGGCTCGTTGCCGACGATGTCGCGCGCGCACCAGACCGCGTGGCCGAGGCCGAGCGGCGCCTGCTGGCGGGTGAAGCTGACGGCGCCGGCTTCGGGCTGGTTCTGCGCCAAAATCTCCTGCTCGGCCTTCTTGCCGCGCTGGCTGAGCGTCGCGTCGAGCTCGAACATCCGGTCGAAGTGATCTTCGATGACGTTCTTGTTGCGGCCGGTGACGAAGATGAAGTGCTCGATGCCGGCCTCCCTCGCCTCGTCATAGACGTACTGGATCAGCGGCTTGTCGACGATGGTCAGCATTTCCTTCGGCATCGCCTTGGTGGCGGGCAGGACACGGGTGCCGAGGCCGGCGACGGGGAATACGGCTTTGCGAATTTTCATGTGATTGTTCGAATACCTGGGGGCACATGGGAACGAGGCTGGGAACGGAGCAATGGCATCTTGCTAGCCTGTTTGCAGCCGCCAACAAAGGCGGATGTGGGGCCTCATCCGCGCAGAGTTAAGAAAAAGGCCGTCACCAAAATTTCACCTTTGTTAAGCTATTGGCAACCGTAACCGGGCCTCCTGATGGCAGATTCTTGGAAGGCCGATGGGTGGGACATGACGCGATCGGTGGCTAGGCAGGCAAGACGGGCGGGATCCGTGACCGGCGCGGCGATGATCGCGGCCGTCCTGCTGCTGCCCGTCAGCGCACACGCCCAGGCGCAGAACGGCCTGTCCAATCTGTTCGGCGGCATCTTCTCCGGCCCCAATGCTGCGCCCTCGCAAGCCCCGCCGGGACCCGGCGGCGCCTTGCCCTGGAGCGGCGAGGACGGGGCTTCCGGCCATCCGCTGATGACGGCCGCGGCGATCCGCGAGGCCGCCGGCAATTTCAGCAATTGCGTTGCCGCGATGTGGCCCGATGCCGCACGGCGCAACATCACCCAGGAAAACTTCCAGCGCTTCACGGCCGGGCTCTCACCCGATCTGCGCATCATGGACCTGATGGACTCGCAGCCGGAGTTCACAAAATCAATCTGGGACTATCTCGATATCCTGGTGAACGACAACCGCCTCGCCAAGGGTCGCGAGATCCTCGCCAAATACAAGGCGCAGTTTGACGCCACCGAAAAGGCCACTGGCGTCGACCGCTACATCATCGCCTCGATCTGGGGCATCGAGTCCAATTACTCGACGCAGATGGGCGACCGCAGCGTGCTGCAATCGACCGCGACGCTCGCCTGCATCGGCCGGCGCCAGGCCTATTTCAAGGACGAGTTCCTCTCCGCGCTGGAGATCCTCAACCGCGGCGACCTCAGGCCGGAGCAGATGCGCGGCTCCTGGGCCGGCGCGTTCGGCCCGACCCAGTTCATGCCGACTGCATTCAAGCGTTTTGCCGTCGACGGCGATGGCGACGGCAGACGCGACGTCGTCGACAATCCGACCGACCTGATTGCATCGACCGCCAACAACCTCAAGAAAGACGGCTGGCAGGCCGGCCAGACCTGGGGCTTCGAGGTCGTGGTGCCGCAAGGGTTCAACTACATGCTGGCCGACCGCGCCAAGGCGATGACGATCGCGCAATGGGAGAAGCTCGGGCTCAAGCGGGCGACGGGCCAGCCGTTCCCGCATCCGGCGGAGAAGGCCTATCTGCTGGCGCCGGCCGGCGCGCAGGGGCCCGGCTTCCTGATGCTGCAGAACTACCGGGTCATCATGAAATACAATCCGGCCGAGGCCTATGCGCTGGCGATCGGTCATTTCGCCGACCGCCTGCGTGGGGGCCAACCCTTCGTGCAACCCTGGCCGCGGCAGGAACGCGAGCTGTCGCGCACCGAGCGGCTGGAGCTGCAGCAACTGCTGGCCCAGCGCGGCTTCTACAAGGGCACCCCGGACGGCCAGTTTGGCGGCCAGACCCGGGAAGCCCTGCGCAACTTCCAGGCCTCGATCGGAGTGCCCGCGGACGGTTTTGCCTCCTCCGACGCACTGGAACGGCTGCGCGGACGGTAAAATCGCGCCAAAAGTAACCCTGAACTGGGATTTTGGCAGGCAGCCTTGACGCAGGCGGCTGTTCCCCGGTGTATGAGCCCAAGAATCTGCAACGGAATTTGCCCGTTTGGCGCCCGATTCCGTTATTATATTGAGCTACCTCCGATCCCCATTGCGCTGGCCCGAGATCGCATGTCGAAGCCGAAGTCCCTGTTCAAGGCGCTGACCGAGACCGGCCCGTTGATCGCGCTGGGGACGGCGCTTGCGATTCTGGTCTCGGTCGCAGGGCCTGCCTCGGCGCAGTTCTTCAACTTCCCGGGCTTCGGCGGCCCGCCGCAGCGTTCGGCTCCGCCACCACAACGGGGCGGTGGCGGAGGCGGCGGCTGGTTCGGCGGCGACTTCTTCGCGCCGTTCCAGCAGCAACAGCCGCAGGCGCCGCGCCAGGATTTTTCGCGCGCGCCGGCGCCAGCCAAGCGCGACACCATCCCTGAGAAGAACGTGCTGGTGATCGGCGACGCCATGGCCGACTGGCTCGCCTATGGCCTGGAAGACGCCTACACCGAGCAGCCCGACATGGGCGTGATCCGCAGGCACAAGACCACGTCCGGCCTGATCAAGTACCAGCCGCGCGGCGAGCCCGCGGATTGGACGACTGCCGCAAGGGGCATCCTCGAGACCGAGAAGCCCGACGTGATCGTCGTCATGCTGGGCCTCAACGACCGCAGCGCGATCCGCGAGCCCGTCGCCGACAAGACGGACAAGGCCGCCGCAGACAAGGACAAGAAGAACGACAAGGGCGCGCGCGCCAAACAGCCAGCGAAGCCGGGGGACGCCAAGCCCGGCAACGACACCGCCGCCAAGCCCGACGACAAGCCTGCCGATGCCGATCTGCCGCAGGACGACGCCGACAACGCCGACGCGCCGGCGGCGGCGCCGGAAAAGACGGCCCGCAATCCGAACGGCCTCTACGAATTCCGTGACGACCGCTGGGTCGAACTCTACGGCAAGAAGATCGAGGAGCTCGCCAGCGTCCTCAAGGCCAAGGGCGTGCCGGTGCTGTGGGTCGGCCTTCCCGCCATCCGCGGGCAGAAGGGCACGGCGGACATGCTGTTCCTGGATTCGCTCTATCGCGAAGGCGCGGCCAAGGCCGGCATTACCTATGTCGACGTTTGGGACGGGTTTGTCGACGAGGCCGGCCGCTTCCTCCAGAAGGGTCCTGACTTCGAAGGCCAGATCCGTCAGCTCCGCAGCTCTGACGGCGTCTTCTTCACAAAGCCCGGCGCGCGCAAGCTCGCGCATTATGTCGAGCGCGAAATCACGCGTCTGCTGGCAGGACGCTCCGGCCCGATCGCGCTGCCGAGCGAGCCGGCGACGCCCGACACCAGCGCCGAGCCCGGCAAGCCCGCACCGCGGCCGCTGGCGGGGCCGATCGTGCCGCTGGTTGCAGCCTCGATCTCGACCGATCAGTTGCTGGGCGGCCCGGGCTCGCGTCCCGCCGCCGTCGATGCGCTGGCTGCGAAGACAATGGTGAAGGGCGAGCCGCTGGCGGCTCCGGCCGGCCGCGCCGATGATTATGCCTGGCCGCGCCGCGAAGTCGGCCGCGAGCAGGCCAAGGGCGATACGCCGATGGCCGCGACAACGCCTGAGGGCGGCGTCGCCAATCCCGCCGCGCCGGGAGCCGCCGCCGCGATCGCCCCGCCGAAACTTGCGCCGAAGAAGCCGCCGGTCCCACCGCAGCAACCGGCACAGGCTACGCCCTCATTCCGCGATTTCTTCGGCTTCGGCTCTCCGCAGCCACCGCCGCCGCGTCAACTGACGCCGGCGCCCGGGCCGCGCAATCCGAATCCCAATCCCGGGGTCCCGCGTCCGCCGGGTAACGTCGGCCGCTCGGCCGAGATGTTCCGATAAGGTAAGGTCTCGTGTCGCGGATGCGACGCGGCGCCTCTTGGTGAGGAGGCGCAGAGCCGGGACCCAATTCGTGCGGCATTCACAAAAGATGGGCCCCGGCTTAGCGATGCAGCGTTTCCGGACGATGCTACGCATCGCCTAGGCTGCATCGCGTCCGGGGCACGAGTGATAGGCGTTCGGCGACTAGCCTTAATAGCGCCAGCGCGACGGCGGCGGACGGCGTGCGGGACGCGACATCAGAAGCGCGAGCGCGAAACCGATGCCGCCGGCGACCAGCAGCGCGCCGAGCGGATTGTCCTGCACCTTCTTCGACAATGCTTGCGTACCGTCGCGAAGAGTCTCGCCGCTGTTGTCGTAGGCGTCCTTGGCGTAGTCAGCCGCAGTCTCGCCGGCCTCGCGCACGGCATCCTTGGCCTGGCCGTAGAGATTCTGCACCGTGCCCGCGGCTTCCCGCGCCTTGCCCGACGCCTGCGTCTTCGCATCGCCTGCCATGTCTCCGATCGCGCCTTCCGCGCGTCCGGCATATTCCTTGGCCGATCCAACAATCCGATCCGTGTCCATGATGATCCTCCTCGGTGGTCAGCCGAAGTAACCGATCAGGCGCGGCGCAGTTCCAAGAGTTTGCGAAAGTGTAGCTTGTACGAAGTGTGTAGCCCGGATGGAGCGCAGCGCAATCCGGGCTACGGGGCAGCTACAGGATGAGCCCGCCATCGACGACCAGCGTCTGTCCGACGATATAGGACGACAGCGGCGAGGCCAGGAACAGGGCTGCGCCCGCCATGTCGGCCGGCGTGCCCAGGCGCCGCAATGGAATGCGTGACAATGCACCTTCGAGCCGCTTGGGATTGTCGGTCGTCACCTTCGTCATCTTGGTGTCGACGAGCCCCGGCGCGATACCGTTGACGCGGATGCCGTCCTCGGCCCAGGCCTCGCCCAGTGTCCGCGTCAATCCGACCGCACCGGTCTTCGAGGCGTTATAGGCGGGATTGCCCATGGTGGAATGATAGGCCGCGGTCGAGGACACCATGATCAGCGACCCCTTCGAATCCCGCAACATGGAATGAAATCGCGTCGCACAGGCCATCAGGCTCATCAAATTGACCTCGACCACCTTGCGGAAACCGCTCATCTCGAACTCGCCGCGGCGATAGAGCACCGCGCCTTGCGCCAGCACGAGCACGTCGAGCCGATCGAAGGACGGCTTGAACGCTTCGATCGCAGTGGGGTTGCTGACGTCGAGCTGCGCGTAAGACAGGCCCGTGAGATCAGAACCTTCCTCGATCGAATAATCCTTTGGCTGCGCACGCGTGCCGCAGACCGCGACATGCGCGCCCCTCGTGCGAAACGCTTGCGCGATGCCGTTGCCGATACCGCTGGAACCGCCGACCACCAGCACCTGCCTGCCTGAGAAATCGAGCTCGTTCGCCATCGCGGCCTCCCCTTTTGTCTTGCTTGTTTGACCTGTCTGCGGATCGATGCCAGCCTTGTCAATCATAACAAGAAACAAGCAGAGCGCGAGGAAACAGCATGTCCGAGTTCAAACGGCTCAGCCGGTCCGTGAAGGGCCTGACCGTTCTCGTCACCGGCGCGGCTAGCGGCATGGGACGCGCCACCGCGCAATTGTTCGCCGCGGAGGGCGCGAACGTTGCCGTCACCGACTATGACGAGCAAGGCGCGCTCGCCGTCGCGGCGGAGATCGCGGCAAGCGGCGGCTCGGCAAAAGCCCGGAAGCTCGACGTTGCCGATGGCACCGAAATCAGGCGCGTTGTGAATGATGTCGCGGCACATTTCGGCGGGCTCGATATCGTCGTCAACAATGCCGGCATCTCCGTACGCGTCGCGATCGACGACGAGGCCTATGAGGACGCCTGGGCCAGGGGCATCGCCGTGATGCTGACGGCGCATCCGCGCATCATCCGCGCCGCACTGCCTTACCTGCGCAAATCGAAGAGCCCGCGCATCGTCAACATCGCCTCGACCGAGGCGCTCGGCGCCACCGCATTGCACAGCCCCTATTCGGCGGCGAAGGGCGGCGTGGCGAGCCTCACGCGCTCGCTCGCCGTCGAGCTCGGCCGCGAGGGCATCACCGTCAATTGCATCTGCCCGGGTCCGATCCGCACTGGGATCACCGACCGGATCTCGGAAGAGCACAAGACGATCTACGCCAAGCGTCGCACCGCGCTTGGCCGCTACGGCGATCCGGAAGAGGTCGCGCATATGACGCTGAGCCTGTGCCTGCCGGCGGCATCCTTCCTCACCGGCGCGGTGATCCCGGTCGACGGCGGGTTGATGGCACGGAATGCGTGAGAGCCATGCGCGCCGAGCGTTGACAACGGCGAGTGCGGGAGTAGCTTTTTCGCCGACAGAGCGGCACCAACCGCTCGCACATGCGGGAGAGAACGCCATGACGATCGCCATCCGGCAGCTTCAGAAGCACTTTGCCGGCGAGGTTTCCGGCCTCGATTTGCGAAAGCCCCTCACCGAGGTCGAGGCGCGCGAGGTCGAGGCCGCCATGGACAAATACGCCGTGCTGGTTTTCCACGACCAGAACATCACCGACGAGCAGCAGATGGCTTTTGCGCTGAACTTTGGTCAGCGTGAGGATGCGCGTGGCGGCAACATTACCAAGGCCAGCGAACACCGCCTCAACTCGGGCTTGAACGATGTTTCGAATCTCGGCAAGGACGGCAAGCCGCTGCCGAAGGACAGCCGCGCCAATCTGTTCAACCTCGGCAATTGCCTGTGGCACTCCGACAGCTCGTTCCGGCCTATCCCTGCAAAATTCTCGCTGTTGTCGGCGCGGGTGGTGAACCCCAAGGGCGGCAACACCGAATTCGCCGACATGCGCGCCGCCTATGATGCGCTCGACGACGACACCAAGGCGGAGATCGACGATCTCGTCTGCGAGCACTCGCTGATGTATTCGCGGGGATCGCTCGGCTTCACCGAATACACCGAGGATGAGAAGGAGATGTTCAAGCCGGTGCTGCAAAGGCTGGTGCGGACGCATCCCGTGCATCGCCGCAAGTCGCTGTATCTGTCATCCCATGCCGGCAAGATCGTCGGCATGAGCGTGCCGGAGGGACGCCTCCTGCTGCGCGATCTCAACGAGCACGCCACGCAGCCTGAATTCGTCTACGTCCACAAATGGAAGCTGCATGACCTCGTGATGTGGGACAACCGCCAGACCATGCACCGCGTGCGCCGCTACGACCAGTCGCAGCCTCGCGACATGCGCCGCGCGACGGTGGCGGGGACGGAGCCGACGGTGCAGCAGCAGGCGGCGGAGTAGCGCGGCAATCTCCGCTGTCGTCTCCGACGAGCGAAGCGAAGATCCGGGACCCATAACCACAAAACGTGGTTCGAAGACTCGGAGTGACCGGCCTGCCTTAAACATCACCCTGGGAGTATGGGTCCCGGATCTACGCGCGCTTGAGGCGCGCTTGTCCGGGACGACAGCGGAGGATGACGCACCACCGCGGAGTATGTCGCGGTAGCGACTAAAGCACCTACGCGTGTCCCGCTTCGTTCGAGAGCATGCCGGGATCGATGCCGATCTTGCGCAAAGCGCGTCCGTACTTGTCGTCGACGTCGTCACCGAAGATCAGATCCGCATCCGCATCGCAATGCAGCCAGCCGTTGCTCTGGATCTCGGTCTCGAGCTGGCCGGGTGCCCAGCCGGCATAGCCGAGCGCGAGAATGGCGTGCTTGGGGCCGGAACCGTTGGCGATCGCGCGCAGGATGTCGACGGTCGCGGTGAGGCAGACGCCCTCGTCGATCCGCAGCGTCGCGTTCTCGATGTAGAAGTCGCTGGAATGCAGCACGAAGCCTCGCCCGGTATCGACCGGACCGCCGCGCAGCACCTTCATGCTTTCGGCATTCTCGGGCAGCTTGATGTGCTCGCCCTTCTTGATGATGCCGAGCTGCTCCAAGAGCTCGGGGAAATCGATGCTGCCGGCCGGGTGGTTTACGATGATGCCCATCGCTCCCTCCGCCGAATGGGCGCAGAGATAGATCACCGAGCGTTCGAAGCGGGAATCGCCCATCACGGGCATCGCGATCAAGAGCCGGCCGTCGAGATAACCGGCCGAATTAGGGAGTACGGGTCCCGCGCTGCGGGTGCTTTCGCCCGTCCTCTTGCCTGTGGGAGCCATCGGTAAAGCACTCCGGTTTCAATTCCTATCCTGATGTCGGGCCGGGCTGCTGTCAAATCAAGGCTTGCAGAGACGCGATTCAGGTGCATCCATCACAAGCAATTCAATGGTTTGCCTCAGGGCGACCCTGTAAAGACGTGCTATGCTCACAAGAGTTCCCCTGCGCGCGGCGATTGGCGTCGCGACAACCCTTTTTGCGTCGTCGCTGGCCATCGTAGCCCGTGCCGACGACGCTTCGCCGTGGCAGCGCGACGGACATTCCGCGGTGCGGCTACTGGCGGGATCGCGCAGCGGCGCCGTCCTGCTCGGCGGTATCGCCATCCAGCTCCAGCAGGGGTGGAAGACCTATTGGCGTTCCCCGGGCGATTCCGGCGTCCCGCCGCGGTTCGACTTTTCCAAGTCGGACAATGTCGAGGCGGTGACGGTGATGTGGCCCGCGCCGCTGAAATTCGACGACGGCGCCGGCGGCCATTCGATCGGCTATCACAACCAGATCGTGCTCCCCCTGCGCATCGTCGCCAAGGCGGCCGACAAGCCCGTGACCCTGCGCGCAGAGATCAATTACGCGGTGTGCGAAAAACTCTGCATTCCGGTCGAGGCCAGTGCCGAGCTCGGCTTCAACAGCGTGGCCTCGACCGAGGATGCCAATCTGCGTGCGGCACTCGATACCGTGCCCAAGCCCGCCAATGTCGGCGATCCCAATCCCCTCACCATCCGCGACGTCAAGCGCGACGGACCCAAGAATGTGGTGGTCGACGTGGTGACGCCGGACCCGCGCAACGTCAATCTGTTCGTGGAAGGTCCGACGCCCGACTGGGCGCTGCCGATTCCAGCTCCGGTCAAAGACAGCCCGGCTGGCGTGAAGCGTTTTTCGTTCGAGCTCGACGGCTTGCCGCCGGGCGCCAAGCCCGATGGCGCAGCGCTGAAGTTCACGCTGGTCGGGCCCGAGAAGTCGTACGAGTTCAATACGAATTTGGAGTGAGTGCCGGTTAGCTCGTCCGGGACGACACCGAGTATGGAACGCCACCCAACCGAATCTTAACGAATGGTTGCTAAGCCCCATGGCTACCGCAGCAGGCCTGCGGCATGCGGAAGACCGGGGACTTTTCGTGGCCGTGATGGATGCAGAACCCGCAACGACCGGACCGGCCGGGCTGATCGCGCGGCTGCGGGCCAGGCTGACGGGCGGCTCGAGCGAGGCATCGCTGACGCGGCGGCTGGCCGGCACCATCTTCATCATCCGCGTCATCAGTGCAGGCCTTGCCTATGTCTCACAGGTGCTGCTCGCACGTTGGATGGGAACGTCCGACTACGGCATCTACGTCTATGTCTGGACCTGGGTGCTGCTGCTCGGCAGCATGATGGATTTCGGCATCTCGGCCTCGGCGCAGAAGATCATTCCAGAGTATCGCGCCAGCGGCGAGCAGGCGTTGCTGCGCGGCTTTCTCTCCGGCAGCCGCTGGCTGACCTTTGCGGTGTCCACGCTGGTCTCGCTCGCCCTCGCCGGCGTCGTCAGGCTGCTGTCGCCCTGGATCGACCCGGCCGAGGAGCTGCCGCTCTATATCGGCTGCATGACGCTGCCCGCCTTCGTCGTCGCCAACACCCAGGACGGCATCGCGCGCTCGCATGACTGGATGCAGCTCGGCCTGATGCCGCAATTCATCATCCGCCAGGGGCTGATCATCGGAATTACGGCTATCGCCTTTCTGCTCGGCTATCATCTCGGCGCCGTCGCCGCGATGGTTGCGAGCGCCGGTGCAGTGTGGATCGCGATGACCGGGCAGATGGTGGTGCTGAACCGCAAGCTCGCCGGCCATGTCGCGCCCGGCCCCAAGACCTATGACATCGGCGGCTGGCTCGCCGTCTCGCTGCCGATCCTGCTGGTCGAAAGCTTCTACCTGCTCTTGTCCTATACCGACGTGCTGGTGCTGCAGCAATTTCGCCCCTCCGACGAGGTCGGCGTCTACTTCGCGGTGGTGAAGACGCTGGCGCTGGTCTCGTTCATCCACTACGCGATGTCGGCGACGACGGCGCACCGCTTCGCCGAATACAACGCAAGCGGCGACAAGGCACGCCTATCAGCCTATGTGACACATGCGATCAACTGGACGTTCTGGCCATCGCTGGCGGCGACCATCGTGCTGCTCGCGCTCGGCAAGCCGCTACTCTGGCTGTTCGGGCCGCAATTCGTGGTCGGCTACGACATCATGTTCGTCGCGGCGATCGGGCTCGTGGTGCGCTCTGCGATCGGACCGGTCGAGCGGCTGCTCAACATGCTCGGCCAGCAGAAGATCTGTGCGCTCGCTTATGCATCGGCCTTCGTGATGAACCTCATGCTCTGCGTCGCACTGGTGCCGCGCTACGGCGGCCACGGCGCTGCGGCCGCGACCTCGATCTCGCTTACCTTCGAGACGGTGCTGCTGTTCTGGATCGTGCGGCAGCGGCTGGGGCTGCACGTGCTGGCGTTTGGTAAATAGGTACTACAGAGCGCCGCCATTGCTCGCTCCCCTTGGGGAACGAGTGTTTCGCGGCGCGCCTGGGAACAACCGGAAATACCTCTCCATTTCCGACGCGCAGTACAATTTTTCTTATTCTGCCCAAACGGTTGCGCCCCAGGGAAAGTTTATTCTACGTCGTATTGCCCAACCGACGAGATCAACCTAAGATTCTCCAGACATGATCGATCCACTCTACGTCGCCTCCGGTTTCGGCGTCGGCCTGCTCGTCGGGATGACCGGCGTGGGCGGCGGTTCCTTGATGACGCCGCTGCTGATCCTGCTGTTCGGTGTTCATCCCTCCACCGCGGTCGGCACCGATCTGCTCTATGCCGCCGCCACCAAGGCCGGCGGCAGCGTGGTGCATGGCTGGTCGCGCAGCGTGCACTGGCCCGCGGTGCTGCGGCTCGCCTGCGGCAGCATTCCGGCGAGCGCAGTGACGCTGCTGGTGCTGTGGAAGCTCGACCTCAGAAGCGATTCCGAGCGCAGCCTGGTCAATCTGGTGCTGTGCTTCGCCCTGCTGCTGACGGCGACCTCGCTGATCTTCCGCAAATCCATCATGGAGCGCTATCGCGGCCGGCTCGAGCAGGTCGACGAGCGCACCACCGCGATTGCCACCGTCGTCACCGGCATCGTGCTCGGCGTGCTGGTGTCGATTTCGTCGGTGGGCGCCGGTGCGGTCGGCGTGACCGTGCTGCTGCTGCTCTACCCTCGCCTGCCCATGGCAACCATCGTCGGCTCCGACATCGCCCATGCGGTGCCGCTGACGCTGGTCGCCGGCATCGGGCACTGGGCGCTCGGCGACGTGGATTGGGCGCTGATGGGCGTGCTGCTGATGGGCTCGCTGCCCGGCATCATCGTCGGCAGTTACAGCGCGACGCGGGTGCCCGAGACGGTGCTGCGGCTGACGCTTGCCAGCGTGCTGTTCGTGGTCGCCGGCAAGATCATGTTCGCGGAATTGAACCTGTCGTCGGCGTTCGTGACGGCGCTGGCCTGGACGCATTGAGCGGGACGCGGCCGCCTGGTTCTCAGTCTTGTAGGGTGGGCAAAGGCGCAGTTGCGCCGTGCCCACCATTCAGAGGTGGTGGGCACGCTTTCGCTTTGCCCACCCTACGGCTTCTACGGCTCCTCGTTCCGAAGACCCCTACTCCGCCGTCCAGCCGCCGTCGATCGAGAGATTGGTGCCGGTGATCTGGGCGGCATCATCGCCGCACAGGAACAGCGCCAGTGCCGCGACCTGCTCGGACGTCACGAACTCCTTGGTCGGCTGCGCATCGAGCAGGACGTCGTTGATGACCTGCTCGCGCGTGAGATTGCGTGCCTTCATCGTGTCGGGGATCTGCCGCTCCACCAGCGGGGTCCAGACGTAGCCGGGGCTGATGCAGTTGCAGGTGATCTTGTGGGTCGCGACCTCCAGCGCCACGGTCTTGGTGAGACCGGCGATGCCGTGCTTGGCCGAGACGTAGGCCGACTTGAAAGGCGAGGCGACCAGGGAATGCGCGGAGGCCGTGTTGATGATGCGACCCCAGCCCTTCTTCTTCATGCCTGGCACCGCTGCGCGGATGGCATGAAAGGCCGAGGACAGGTTGATGGCGATGATCTGGTCCCACTTCTCGAGCGGGAACTCCTCGATCGGCGAGACGAACTGAATGCCGGCATTGTTGACGAGGATGTCGACAGAACCAAAAGTCTTCTCGCCGAGTGCGATCATGCCGGCGATCTCGGCCGGCTTGGTCATGTCGGCGGGCGAATAGATTGCCTTCACCTTGAAGTCCTGTTCGATCTTGGCGCGCTCCTTCTCGATATCCTCCGGCGAGCCGAAGCCGTTGATGACGACATTGGCGCCGGCGGCGGCGAAGGCACGTGCGTAGGCGAGCCCGATGCCGCTGGTGGATCCGGTCACGACGGCATTCTTGCCTGACAGACTACCCATAATCATTCGCTCCTTTTTGCCGGGGGCGCGGACACGTCCCCCGTGAGATCGTAGGTCACCATGGTCTCGCCGGACTGCGGCCGCTCGAGCCAGTCCTTGTGGCGCATCGACAGATGCACGTCGCGCACGCCGGCCTCCCAATGCTCGACCATGGCGACGTGCGAGAAGTCGTAATCCTTGGATGAGGATTCGTAGTTCTTGCTGCGGTAGATCAGATGCACGACGGTGACGGTACTTTCGCGCGACACCTTCGCCAGAAATTCGACGGAAGGATCGTTCTTGAGATAATCTGGCAATTTGCCGATCAGGTCGCGCACGGCCCTGCGGGCGTTGTGGATCTGCTTGTTCTTGTCGGTGTTCATCCGCGTGCGGCTGGAATAGCGGATGTCCTTCTCGCGCTCGGCGGCCTCCAGCAGCGAGGTCGGCAGATCGCCGCGCGCGGAAAACAGGTCGACCTGGAAGATCAGCATGTCGCGATCGACCTCGGCATCGAGCACGTAGTCGAGCGGCGTGTTGGAGGCGATGCCGCCGTCCCAATAATGCTCGCCCTCGATCATCACGGAGGGAAAGCCGGGCGGCAGCGCACCGGAGGCCATGATGTGCTCGGGGCCGATGGTCTTGCCGAGCTTCCTGAACTGGTAATTGTCGAAATATTTGAAGTTGCCCGAGGTGACGCCGACCGCGCCGACCGACAGGCGCGTCTTCAAATCGTTGATGCGGTCGAAATCGACCAGACGCTCCAGCGTCTTCTTCAGCGGCGCGGTGTCGTAATAGCTCTCGGCCTGCGGGCTGCCGGGCGGCCAGAGCGGCGCCGGTGGAATCCGCGGCGTGAAGAAACCCGGCACGCCAAAGGTCGCGATCAGCGCGGCACTGGTCGAATTGAACAACTCGCGGCTGTGGTCGCTCTTGCCGATCGGTTTCCACGGCACCGGCGCGGAGACCATCTCCCAGAATTCCTTGAGCCGCTTGACGCGCGTCGGGCCCTCGTTGCCGGCGATGATGGCGGCGTTGACCGCACCGATCGAGATGCCGGCGACCCATTCCGGCTCGAAACCGTGGCCGCACAGCGCCTGATAGGCGCCGGCCTGATAGGAGCCAAGCGCGCCGCCGCCCTGAAGGACAAGGACGCGCTGCGCATTCGCGGGGATGCTGGCGGATTCCGGTCTATGATCGGTCATGGATGAACAATAGCAAAAGGCCAGCCACCGTGGCGACCCTCTGCCGCGGCGTCAATGCATCCCGGGATCAAGTCTGGCTTATCGGGGCTCGGTCGAGGCCAGGATCATGGTCCAGAACACCTTGTATTTGGTGCCGGGAGCATAGCTTGCCGCGATGCCCAGTTTTGTGACACCGCCCTTGAGCATGTTGGCGCGGTGGGGTGGCGAGTCGCGCCAGCCGGAAAACGCTTCCGCCAGCGTATGATAGCCGGCCGAGACGTTCTCGACGGCAACGGTGGCGGGATAGCCGCCGGTGGCAAGGCGCTTGGCCAGCGGCGCGCGGACGTCGTGATCCATCTTGTTGGCGGCGGCCATGGCCTGGGACTGGGATTCGGCGAGCCGCATCAGATCGGGATCGATGACAACGGTGCCGAGCGCGTTGTTCTGGCGATATTGCGAGATCATGATCGCGGCCGCCTGCGCATCGAGCTTGGAGCCCGGGACCGCCATGTCGGCGTACATGGACGGCTGCTGGACCGGTGCCTCGTTGCCGGCACAGCCGGCAAGCAGCAAAGTGATGAGAATTGCGGCCGCAGCGCGCATGTAGGAGCCCCCGAATGAGGGGCCGTTGTTGCATACCAACCGTGGCTGAAAGGTGAATTTTGATGAAAATCTGCTCGGTGTCATTCCGGGGCAGTGCGCGGCACTAAACTATGGTGCGCAATTGCGCACCTGAGGTCTGGTCCTTCGGACCATCCCGGAATGACGGGAATTTCTACCCCGCAAATATCCGGTAACGGCGCGGCTCGAGGCCGATGGTGTCCCCGGCGCGCAGTTCCTTGTCGCGGGGGGCGTCGATCTCGATGGTTTCGCCGCCGGACAATGCGACCTCGGCGCGCTGCACCGGACCGAAATTGCGGACGTGCTGGACCGCGCCCTCGAAGGCGCCGCTGCCGGGGGGCCCGACCAGCATGTCGTGTCGCCGCACGAACAGTTTTGACGCGCCAGGCGCAAGCCCGTCCGCCGCGAGCCGAAGCGGCCGGTCGCCGAGCCGGATCACCCCAGCTTCGACCTGGACCGGCAGCTCGATGGATTCACCGATGAAGCCGTGGACGAACGCGCTTGCCGGGCTTTCATAGACGTCATCGGGCGAACCGATCTGCTCGATCCTGCCCTTGTCCATGACGACGACGCGGTTGGCGACTTCGAGCGCTTCCTCCTGGTCGTGGGTGACGAAGATCGAGGTGACGTTGATCTCATGATGCAGCGAGCGCAACCATCGGCGCAGCTCTTTCCGCACCTTGGCATCGAGCGCGCCGAAGGGCTCGTCGAGCAGCAGGATTCGCGGCTCGATCGCGAGCGCGCGGGCGAGCGCAATGCGCTGGCGCTGGCCGCCGGAAAGCTGGCTCGGATAACGATCGGCGAGCCAGTCGAGCTGCACGAGATCGAGCAGCTCTTTCACCCGGGCACGGATCGCGGCCTCGTCCTTGCGGACCGCACGCGGCTGCACGCGCAGGCCGAAGGCGACGTTCTCGAACACGGTCATGTGGCGGAACAGCGCGTAGTGCTGGAATACGAAACCGACATGCCGCTCGCGCGCGCCCTGCGCCAGCGCGTCCTCGCCATTGAAGGTGACCTCGCCGGAATCAGGCCAGTCGAGGCCTGCGATGATCCGGAGCAAGGTGGTCTTGCCGGAGCCTGACGGACCGAGCAGCGCCAGCAATTCTCCATTGTCGACCTTGAGGTCGACGCCGTCGAGGGCGGCAAAACTGCCGAACTTCTTGACGAGATTTTTGACTTCAATGGTCACTGGCGTCGTGTCCTTCGTCGAGGTGACGTTCGAGAACCGTCTTTGCGATCAGCGTGATCAGCGCCAGCATCGCCAGCAGCGAGGCGATCGCGAAGGCGGCGACGAACTGGTATTCGTTGTAGAGGATCTCGACCAGCAGCGGCATCGTGTTGGTCTCGCCGCGGATGTGGCCGGAGACGACGGAGACCGCGCCGAACTCACCCATCGCGCGCGCATTGCAGAGCAGGACGCCGTAGAGCACGCCCCATTTGATGTTGGGCAACGTGACGCGGAAGAAGGTCTGCAAGCCGGAGGCGCCGAGCGAAACCGCAGCCTCCTCCTCCTGCGTGCCCTGCTCCTGCATCAGGGGGATCAGCGCGCGCGCGACGAACGGGAAGGTCACGAAGGTGGTGGCGAGCGCGATGCCGGGCACGGCGAACAGGATCTGGATGTCGTGGTCCCTAAGCCAGCTGCCGAAATAGCCCTGTGCGCCGAACAGCAGCACGAAGACAAGGCCGGAGATCACCGGGCTCACCGAAAACGGCAGGTCGATCAGCGTGACCAGGAAGGTCTTGCCCGGGAAATCGAATTTTGCAATCGCCCAGGCGGCGACGAGACCGAAGACAAGGTTGAGGCCGACCGAGATCGCTGCGACGATCAACGTCAGCTTGATCGCAGCCAGCGCCTCCGGCTCGGCGAGCGCGGAGAGATAGGCGAGGATTCCCTTCGAGAACGCCTGCGCGAACACCACCACCAGCGGCAGCACGACGAAGACGGAAAGAAAGATGATCGCCAGCGCGATGATGATGATGCGCACCGCGCGCGGCTCGGTGCGGAGATTGTCTTGCGCCGCCGCCGCATGTGCCCGGGCCCTCGCACGTGCCTTGGCGTCGGGAGCCGAGAGCGACACGGAGTCTGCGATCTGCATCGTCATCGGATCCTCCTCAGCGCGCCGGAATCCGGCTCCGCGCCCAGCGCTGGAGCCGGTTGACGGCGAAAATGATGACGAAGGAGACGACGAGCATGACCACCGCGATGGCGGTCGCGTCGGCGTAGCGGAACTCGGACAGCCGGATCACGATCAAGAGCGGCGCGATCTCGGAGACATTCGGCAGATTGCCGGCGATGAAGATCACCGAGCCGTATTCACCGACCGCGCGGGCAAAGGCGAGCGCGAGTCCGGTGAGCAGCGCCGGCGCCAGCGAAGGCAGGATCACGCGGATGATGGTCTGCCAGCGGCTGGCGCCCAGGCTTCCCGCGGCTTCCTCGATCTCGGGGTCGAGATCCTGCAGCACCGGCTGCACCGTGCGCACCACGAAGGGAATGCCGATGAAGATCATGGCGACGAAGATGCCGACCGGCGTGAAGGCCACCTTGATGCCGAGCGCCGCGAGCGGTGCCCCGAGCCAGCCCTTCTCGGCGAACAGCGCGGTCAGCGCGACGCCGGCGACCGCCGTCGGCAGCGCGAAGGGCACGTCGACGATGGCGTCGAACAGCCGCCGGCCGGGGAAGCGGTAGCGCACCAGCGCCCAGACGATGATGCTGCCCATGACGAGGTTGACGCAGGCCGCCGCGAACGCAAGGCCGAAGGAAACCCTGAGGGCATTCAGGGTGCGGCGGCTGGAGAGGATGTTCCAGAATTGCTCGGGGCTGAGCTCGAGCGATTTCAGGAACAGCCCGGCGAGCGGAATCAGGATGATGATCGACAGCCAGGAAAGCGTCAGTCCCATGGTGAGACCGAAGCCCGGCAATGTCCGGCGTCGTGCTGCGAGTGCGCTCACCAGGCCCCCTGCTAAAGCCCATTAAGACAGCGCCAGATCAGTTCTTATAGATCTGGTCAAAGATGCCGCCGTCGGCAAAATGTTCCTTCTGCGCCTTGGTCCAACCACCGAAAACGTCGTCGATCGTGAATAGTTCGACCTTTGCGAAGGCATTTTCGTATTTTTTGGCAATGTCGGCATCGCGCGGGCGGTAGAAGTTGCGCGCGGCGATCTCCTGCCCCTCCTTGGTGTACCAGTACTGGAGGTAGGCATCGGCGGCATTGCGGGTGCCTTTTTTATCGGCAACCTTGTCGACGATCGCGACCGGCGGCTCGGCGAGGATGGATTGCGGCGGCGCCACGATCTCGAATTTCTCGCGGCCGAATTCCTTCAGGGCGAGAAACGCCTCATTCTCCCAGGCCAGCAGCACGTCGCCGACGCCGCGCTCGACGAAGGTCACGGTGGCGCCGCGCGCGCCGGTATCGAGCACCGGCACCTGCTGGTAGAGCTTTCCGATGAAGTCCTTGGCCTTGTCGGCGGAGCCGTATTTCTTCTGCGCAAAGCCCCAGGCCGCCAGATAATTCCAGCGCGCGCCGCCCGACGTCTTCGGGTTCGGCGTGATCACGGCAACGCCCGGCTTGATCAGATCGTCCCAATCCTTGATCGCCTTGGGATTACCCTTGCGCACCAGGAACACGATGGTGGAGGTGTAGGGTGACGCATTCTGCGGCAACCGCTTCTGCCAGTCCGTCGCCGTGAGGCCCTTGCCGGCGATCGCGTCGATGTCGTAGGCGAGCGCGAGCGTCACCACATCGGCCTGCAATCCGTCGATCACCGCGCGCGCCTGCGAACCGCTACCACCATGCGACTGCTTGACCTCGACGCTCTTGCCGGTTTCCTTCT
Organism: Bradyrhizobium sp. IAR9; assembly: GCF_013408065.1. Taxonomy (NCBI): domain Bacteria; kingdom Pseudomonadati; phylum Pseudomonadota; class Alphaproteobacteria; order Hyphomicrobiales; family Nitrobacteraceae; genus Bradyrhizobium; species Bradyrhizobium sp. IAR9. The sequence continues at coordinate 214,615 of NZ_JACBZW010000014.1, read as the reverse complement.
GATAGGCGTTCACGAACGCCTTGTTGAATTCGGCATAAAGCTCGCGCGTCGGATCATACGACACGTTGAGCAGATTGATGTCGGCAGCGAGAGCCGCGCTTGCCACAAAAACCGTCGCGAGAAGTCCTGCAGCGAGCGGAACGATACGGCGCATCATGTCCATCTCCATTCACTTCGACGACATCGGTGTCAGCGAAGGCAGGCGAAACTCGCGGCGAAACGCGCTTAAGTCAACGAAACCGGATTTTCTTGTTCGCAGCGTGGCAGCGTGGCTGTGCTACGAAGTCTTCATCGTGTGGATGCCGCATTCTGTCTTGGCCCGGCCGCGCCAGCGACCGGCACGTTCATCCTCACCCTCGGCCGTTCTGCTCGTGCAAGGCATACACCCAACCGACAGGAAACCGGAGGCGGCGAGTGGATGACGCGGCAATTTGGCGCGGACGAAGATGGCCTCCAGTTCCTCGCGCGAGACGTTGGCGAAGGGGTTGAACTTCAACCGCACGCCATCGTCTTCAACCACCGGAATATCGGCGCGCGCATTGCCCTGGAAGCGCTTGCGGCCGTTGAGCCAGGCCGAGAACGGCTTCAATGCCCGCGCCAGCGGCTCGACTTTACGAATGCGGCAGCAGGCGTCGGGATCGGAGAACCAGAGATCGCGATCGGGATCGTCACGCGACAATGTTTCTTCGGCCGGCTTGATCGAGCGGACGTCCTTCAGGCCAAGCGTCGCGATCAACGTGTCGCGATAGGCCAGCGTCTCCTCGAACAGCCAGCCGGTATCGAGGAAGACCACGGGGATCGCGGGGTCGACGTCCGCCATGACCTTCAGCAGCGTCGCCGATTCCGTGCCGAACGACGACACCAGCGCAAGCTTTTCGCGCCCGACCGTCTTCAGCGCCGCGGCGACGATCTCCGCGGGCGAGGCATCGCGCAACGCGCGATCGAGTTCGTCCGCAGACGGCAGCGCAGAGGCGGACGTCGGCGAAACCTGAGGCGCGATCGCGTTCACGTGCCGACGCCCTCGGAATGGCGCAGCTGCATGCGCCGGTGCAAGGCCGTGATGCGGCCATCGCCGGTCGGCTGGTAGAACACCGAATAGCGCTTGGCGGTCTGCATGAAGGCTTCCGCGTCGGCCTGCTTCTTGACGTCGAAGGAATCGAAGCCGGCACGCAGCATGAACACGAACTGGTCGCGCAGCACCTGGCCGGTGGCGCGCAATTCGCCGCGGTAATTGTAACGCTCGCGCAGCAGGCGGGCCTGGCTGTAGGCGCGGCCGTCGCGGAAGGTCGGGAACACCAGCGCGACGACGGCGATCTTGCCGAGATAGGGGACCAGTTCGGCGATGTCGCGGTTGTTCGGCCAGATCACGCCGACCTTGCCGGCGCGCTTGAGCAGCGCGTCGGCCTCGCCGATGAAGCGCTCGGCCGGCACCAGGATGTCGCCGCCCTCGGGCAGCGGCGTGTCGACGGCCAGCTTGACGAAACTGTCGCCCGTGATCTTTCCGCCGTTAACGAGTGGCATAAACGCGCTCCTTGAAGGGTTCGACGCCGAGGCGTTTCACGGTGTCCATGAACAGCTCTTCGGGCCGCTCGCGCAGCGCCAGATAGGCTTCCACGATGTCCTCGACGACGTCGGCGACCTCGTCGAACTTGACGCCCGGTCCGATCAGGTTCCCGAGCGCAGCATTTTCGTCGGCACGGCCGCCAATGGTGATCTGGTAGACCTCCTCGCCGTTCTTCTCGACGCCGAGAATGCCGATATGGCCGACATGGTGATGGCCGCAGGCGTTGATGCAGCCGGAGATGTTGATGTGGAGCCGGCCGATCAGGTTGGCGAGCTCGTGGTTGGCGAAGCGCCGCGTCAGCTCCTGCGCGATCGGGATCGAGCGCGCATTCGCCAGCGAGCAATAGTCGAGACCCGGGCAGGCGATGATGTCGGTGATCAGGTTGACGTTCGGCGTCGCGAGGCCAAGCTTGTCGAGCGCCTTCCACAGCGCCGGCAGGTCACGCTTGGCGACGTGCGGCAGCGCCAGGTTCTGCTCGTGGCCGACGCGGATTTCGCCGAAGGAATATCTGTCGGCGAGATCGGCCAGCGCATCCATCTGCTCCGCCGTGGCATCGCCCGGAGGCGCGCCGATCGGCTTCAGCGAAATCGTGACGATGGCATAGCCCTGGTTCTTGTGAGGAGAGACCGAGTTCTTGCGCCACGCTTCGAAGTCGGGATCGGCCGCCGCCTGCCGCAGCTCGTCCGGCATGTGCGGCAGCTTTTCGTAAGGAGGATAGGAGAAGCGCGAACGGATGTCCTCGATCACCTCGTCGTCGATCTGGAGCGAGGAGTTGCGGATGTGCTGCCACTCCTCCTCGACCTCGCGGGAGAACTTCTCGATGCCGAGCTCATGGACCAGGATCTTGATGCGCGCCTTGTAGATGTTGTCGCGGCGGCCATACTGATTGTAGACGCGCAGGATCGCCTCGATATAGCTCAGGATATCGCGGCCGTGCACGAAGTGCTTGATGGTCTTGGCGATGAACGGCGTGCGGCCGAGACCGCCGCCGACCAGCACCTCGAAGCCGGTCTCGCCCTTCTCGTTCTTGATCAGGCGGAGGCCGATGTCGTGGATCTTGATCGCGGCGCGGTCGTGGTCCGACGCGGTGATCGCGATCTTGAACTTGCGCGGCAGGAACGAGAATTCGGGATGCAGCGTGGTGTGCTGGCGGATCAGCTCCGACCAGATGCGGGGATCCTCGATCTCACCCGGCGCGACGCCGGCCCACTGGTCCGAGGTGACGTTGCGCATGTTGTTGCCGGAGGTCTGCATCGCATGGATGCCGACCTTGGCGAGATCTTCCAGCGCGTCCGGCAATTCGGCGAGCTTGATCCAGTTGAACTGGATGTTCTGCCGCGTGGTGAAATGGCCATAGCCGCGGTCATATTTGCGCGCGACATGGGCGAGCGCCCGCAGCTGGTTCGTCGCCAGCGTGCCATAGGGGATCGCGACGCGGAACATATAGGCGTGCAGTTGCAGATAGACGCCGTTCTGCAGGCGCAGAATCTTGAACTCGTCCTCGGTAAGCTCGCCGGAGAGGCGCCGTCTCACCTGGTCGCGGAACTCCGAGACGCGCTCGTTGACGAGCGTGCGATCGATTTCGTCGTAAGCATACATAAGAAAGCGCCTTAAACCTGGGCCGACTGTCCGATGGTCACACCGGTGCGGCGGATCTGTTCGCGCAGATTGCCGGGTTCGATCTTGCCATCCGCGCCGACCTGCACCGGGGCGATATAGGGACCGATCGCGCCGACGTCATCGGCGACGGACTCCGCAAGCAACGCCTTGGCCTCGTCGGAGTTGCGCACGATCGCAGCTTCCGACAGGTCCGCAGACCAGCTCTTGGCGGCGGTGCGATAAACCACGATGCCGTCCCAGGTCCGGTTGGCGGTCACGATCGAGGGGCCGGCGATCTTGATCTTCTTCTGTTCAAGCGGCGAGGTCATTCGGCTGCATCCAATAGGTCAGAGATGATTTGCTTTGGGGTTTCGCGACGAAGGGAACCGGCATGCCGGACCACCTCGCCGATGATGAGAATGGCGGGACCGCCGCTGACCCGCCGCACCAGTTCGGGGAGATCGCGCAGCGTGCCGATCGCGCCCTGCGCATCGGGACGGCTCACGCGCGCGAACACGCCGACCGGCGTCTCCGGCGAACGGCCGGCGGCGAACAGGCCGGCGCGCACTGCGGGCGCGGCGGTCATGCCCATGTAGACCACGACGGTCATTTTGGTGTCGGTCAGCGTCGACCAGTCCACGACTTCCGCATCGCGCGCCTTGTGCGCGGTGAGGAAGGTGATGCGGGTCGCTTCATGACGATAAGTGAGCGGCACCTCGAAATCGGCGGCGCCGCCGAGCCCCGCGGTGATGCCCGGGATGATCGAATAGGCGACACCTGCCGCGCGCAGCGCTTCAACCTCTTCGCCGCCGCGGCCGAACACGAAGGGATCGCCGCCCTTCAGCCGCACCACCCGCTGGCCGGCTTGCGCCGCTTCGATCATGCGCTTGTTGATGGCGTCCTGGCCGATGCCGGGCTTGCCGACGCGGCGGCCGACCGGAACGCGCGTGGTGTCGCGGCGGATGCGGTCGAGAATTTCGCCCGAGACCAGCTCGTCATGGAAGACGATGTCCGCGTCCTGCAATGCGCGCAGCGCCTTGATGGTGAGAAGATCGGGATCGCCGGGACCGGCGCCGACCAGCGCGACCGAGCCTTCCGGCTTGTCGGCGCGCGCGAATTCGGAGGGATCGGCAATTGCCTTGAGCGCGGCATCCGCCTCGCTCCTACGGCCGCCGAGCACGGCGGCGCCGATCGGGCCGTCGATGACGCGCTCCCAGAACCGGCGGCGCAGCGAAAACTCGGTGATGCGCTCGTTGATGGACTTGCGGAAGCCGCCGATGAACTCGGCGAGCTCGCCGATGCGCGCCGGTAGCAGCGCCTCGATCTTCTCCCGCACGCGCCGTGCCACGACGGGCGAAGTGCCGCCGGTACCGACCGCGACCACGACATCGCCGCGATCGACGATCGCCGGAAAGATGAAGCTGGAATGTTCGAGATCGTCCATGACGTTGACGGGCAGGCCGAGCGCCTTGGCGCGAACCGACATCGCCACGCCGACATCACCCGCACCAGCGCAGACGACGGCGATGACTCCCGAGAGATCGGCAGTGAGCGGATCGCCCGACGCGATCTCGATACGCGCCGCATCCCCGGAGTTCAGGCCCAGCTCATGATTGCCGTCGATCGCATGCACGCGGATGCGCGCACCGGCGGCAGAGAGCACGCGCAGCTTGGCACGCAAAAGCTCACCCGCGCCGATGAGGATCATCGGACCGGCCTTGAGATCGAGAAACACCGGCAAGAACCGCATGCGATACTCGCTTCCCCCACATCCGGGGTTGACTGGAATTATTTTCTATATATGTGTCGTTTCGAGCGCGCAAAGAGAAAATTTTTTCTTCTCTTCCGCACCGCAACTATAGAATTTTCGCCTCCAAACGCAAAGTGGCAGAGATGCATCTTCTCAAGGACGATTCCGCAGCGAGCGGACTGAGCAGCGCGGCCCCGGCCGAGCGCGCACGCACGCAAGAATTTTCTGCTGACCTTGCCCCCAGCATGGACCATCTCGACCAGCTCGAGGCACAGAGCATCTACATCTTCCGCGAGGCGTTCGCCCGGCTGAAGAAGATCGCGCTGCTGTGGTCGCTCGGGAAGGACTCCAACGTCATGATCTGGCTGGCGCGGAAGGCGTTCTTCGGCCGCGTGCCGTTCCCGGCGCTGCATGTCGACACCGGCAAGAAGTTTCCGGAGATGTACCGCTTTCGAGATCACTACGGCAAAGAGTGGGATCTCGATCTGCGCGTCGAGCCCTGCCCGCCCATCGATGCCGTCGATCCAACGCTGCCGCCGGCCGCCCGCTCCGCGGCACGCAAGACCGAAGGCCTCAAGATGGCGCTCGGCAAATTCGGCTTTGACGGCCTGATCGCCGGCATCCGCCGCGACGAGGAGGCAACGCGCGCCAAGGAGCGTGTGTTCTCGCCGCGCGGGCTCGAAGGCAATTGGGACGTGCGCGACCAGCCGCCGGAGTTCTGGGACCATTTCAACGCATCGCCGCCGCAAGGCGCGCATCTGCGCATCCATCCGATCCTGCATTGGACCGAGGCCGATATCTGGGCCTACACCAAGCGCGAGAACATCCCGATCATCCCGCTGTATCTCGCCAAGGACGGCAAGCGCTATCGCTCGCTGGGGGATCAGGACATCACCAATCCGGTCGCATCGACCGCGTCCAACATCGACGAGATCCTGATCGAGCTCGAGCAGACCAAAGTGCCGGAGCGCGCCGGCCGCGCACTCGACCACGAGACCGAGGACGCCTTCGAGCGCCTGCGCGTCGCCGGCTATCTCTGATCTCAGGACGCGAGCGCGATATGAACATGATCGTCACCCCGGCTTCGCCCGCCACCCCGAACGGCACCACCCGTCCGCAGGTCCGCATCGTCATTGTCGGCCACGTCGACCACGGCAAATCGACGCTGGTTGGCCGCCTCCTGCACGAGACCGGCAGCCTGCCCGACGGCAAGCTCGAAATGCTCAAAGCCGTCAGCGCGCGGCGCGGCATGCCGTTCGAATGGTCGTTCCTGCTCGATGCGCTGCAGACCGAGCGCGACCAGGGCATCACCATCGACACCACGCAGATCCGCTTCCGCACCAATTCGCGTGACATCGTTCTGATCGACGCGCCCGGCCACGCCGAATTCCTGCGCAACATGATCACCGGCGCCTCCCAGGCCGACGGCGCGGTGCTGATCATCGACGCGCTCGAAGGCGTGCGCGACCAGACACGGCGGCACGGCTATCTCCTGCATCTGCTCGGCGTGAAGCAGGTCGCGATCGTCGTCAACAAGATGGACCGCGTCGACTTCTCCGCAGAGCGTTTCAAGGAGATCAGCGACGAGATCTCCGCACATCTGAACGGCCTCGGCGTGAAGCCCACGGCCGTGATCCCGATCTCGGCACGCGACGGCGACGGTGTTGCGATGCGCACCGACCGTATCTCCTGGTACAAGGGACCGACGGTTGTCGAGGCGCTCGACGCCCTCGAACCGGCGCGGCCGCTGGAAGCGCTGGCACTGCGGCTGCCGGTGCAGGCGATCTACAAGTTCGACGACCGCCGCATCGTGGCGGGCCGTATCGAGTCCGGCAGCCTCATTGCCGGCGACGAGATCGTGATCATGCCGGCCGGCAAGATCGCGAAGATCAAGACGGTCGAGAGCTGGCCGGCGACGCCGGTTGCGGGACGGCAGGGCGCGGGCCGCTCGGTCGGCATCACGCTCGACCGCGAATTGTTCATCGAGCGCGGCGACATCGTCGCGCATGCCGGCAGCGCCCCGCGCGAGACGCGCCGGCTGCGTGCGCGTATCTTCTGGCTGCACGACAAGCCGCTCGCCAAGGGCGACCAGCTGCTGGTTCGCTGCGGGCCGAAGGAAAGCCGCGCCACCGTCGTGGCGATCGAGAAAGCGGTCGATCCCGGCGAGCTCTCGAGCAGCGAGAACAAGGCGATCGGACGCAACCATGTCGGGGAGATCGACATCTCGCTGTCGAATCCGATCGCCACCGATCCCTACACCGAGAATCCGCGCACCGGCCGTCTCGTGATCGAAGTCTCCGGACGCATCGCCGGTGGTGGTCTGGTGCTGTCGGTCGATGCCGGCCAGCGTGCCTTGCCCGTCGACATCGTGCCGGTGGAATCCGCACTTCGTCCCGACGAGCGCTCCGCACGCTATCAGCACAATGGCGCCGTGGTCTGGCTCACCGGCCTGCCGGCCTCGGGCAAGTCGACGCTCGCCAAGGCGCTGGAACGGCGGCTGTTCACCAATGGCGGCTCGCCGATCCTGCTCGACGGCGACACGCTGCGCGCCGGGCTCAACAGCGATCTCGGCTTCTCCACTGCTGATCGCAGCGAGAACATCCGCCGCCTTGCCGAAGTCGCAACGCATCTCGCCCGTAACGGCCATATCGCCATCGTCGCCGCGGTCTCGCCCGCGCGCGAGGACCGCGCCGCGGCGCGCCGCATCGCCGACACCGCGTTCCGCGAGATCCATGTCGCGACGCCGGCGGAGGTCTGCGAGGATCGCGATCCCAAGGGGCACTACAAGAAGGCCCGCGCCGGCGCGCTGGCGTCGTTCACCGGCATCGGCAACGACTACGAAACGCCGCAAGCGGCCGAGCTCGTCATCGACACCTCGACCCGAACAGTCGCCGAGGCGGCAGACGAGATCGAGCAGATGCTGAAGACAACGGGCGTGCTGTTCGACGAGGCCGTGGACCTCGCCGCGAATATTTGAGGCTATCCTAGCCCCCGCTGTCGTCGCCCGGCTTGGCCGGGCGACCCAGTATTCCAGAGACAGCGATGGATGCGGAGAAGCCGCGGCGTACTGGATTCCCCGCTTTCGCGGGGAATGACAGTGATGAGCGCCTCCCCACCTCCTCTTGACATTTTGACAAACCCTTGGGGGTCTTCTCACCGCCCTGGTTTTGGGGCTAATAGGGCCCCGAAAGCCGCCCCCCTATGGGCGCATTTTGCTGCTGTCGGGTCAAAAGCAGCCAAAAACAGCCATTTCCAACAAGAAAGCCCATCATGAAACGCGTCGACGCCCACGGATTGAAGATCGCTCCCGTCCTGTTTGATTTCATCGCCAAGGAAGCGGCCCCGAAAACGGGGATCGCGCCGGATGCGTTCTGGGCCGGGCTTGCCGCCATCATCAGGGATCTGGGGCCGAAGAACCGTGCGCTGCTGGCGGTGCGTGACACGTTGCAGGCCAAGATCGACGACTGGCACCGTGCCAACAAGGGCAAGGCGTTCGACCTCAACGCCTATACCGCCTTCCTGAAGGAGATCGGCTACCTCGTTCCGGAGCCGGCGACGCAGAAGGTCGAGACCGCCAATGTCGACGAGGAAATCGGCAAGATCTGCGGCCCGCAGCTCGTCGTGCCCCTCACCAATGCGCGCTATGCACTCAACGCGGCGAACGCACGCTGGGGCTCGCTTTATGACGCCTTCTACGGCACCGACGCGATCCCGCATGACGCTGCCGAGAGCGGCAAAGGCTACAACAAGGCGCGCGGCGACAAGGTGATCGCCAAGGCCAAGGCGTTCCTCGATGCCGCCGTGCCGCTCGCAACCGGCAGCCACACCGACGTCACCGCCTACAGCGTCGTCGCGGGCCAGCTCGCAGTGAAGCTGAAGAGCGGCAACGCCACCGCACTGAAGAACGCGGCGCAGTTCGCGGGCTTCCAGGGCGATGCGGCTGCGCCCTCGGCCGTGCTGCTCGCCAACAACGGCCTGCATGTCGAGGTCAAGATCGACCGCAACAGCGCGATCGGCAAGGACGATCCGGCCGGCGTCGCCGACATGATCATGGAATCCGCGGTTTCCACCATCCTCGACATGGAGGACTCGGTCGCAGCCGTCGATGCCGAGGACAAGGTGCTGGTCTACCGCAACACGCTCGGCCTGATGAACGGCACGCTGTCGGCCGATTTCGAGAAGGGCGGCAAGACGTTGACGCGTTCGCTCAACGCAGACCGCGTCTACAAGACGCCGGACGGCAAGGGCGAAGTGAAGCTGCACGGCCGCAGCCTGCTGTTGATGCGCAATTGCGGTCACCACATGTTCACCGACGCGGTGCTGGACGAGAAGGGCGAGGAGATTCCGGAAGGCCTTCTGGACGCCGCCGTCTCCGGCCTGCTCGCCATCCACGACCTCAAGGGCAATTCGAAGGTCAAGAACAGCCGCACCGGATCTGCCTATATCGTCAAGCCGAAGATGCACGGCCCGGACGAGGTGTCGCTGACCTGCGAGATCTTCGATCGCGTCGAGAAGATGCTGTCGCTGCCCGAGAACACGCTCAAGGTCGGCATCATGGACGAGGAGCGCCGCACCACCATCAATCTCAAGGCCTGCATCCAGCGCGCCTCCAAGCGCATCATGTTCATCAACACCGGCTTCCTCGACCGCACCGGCGACGAGATCCACACCTCGATGGAAGCGGGCCCGATGATCCGCAAGAACGAGATGAAGGCGCAGGCCTGGATCAAGGCCTATGAGGACTGGAACGTCGACATGGGCCTGACCTGTGGCCTGCCCGGCCATGCCCAGATCGGCAAGGGCATGTGGGCCGCCCCCGACAAGATGGCGGACATGCTTCAACAGAAGCTTGGCCATCCGCAGGCCGGCGCCACCACCGCCTGGGTGCCCTCGCCGACCGCGGCGACGCTGCACGCGCTGCACTACCACCAGGTCAACGTGATCGCTCGCCAGGAAGAGCTCACCAAAGGCGGACCGCGCGCAAAGCTTTCGGACATCCTCACCATTCCGGTGTCGAAGTCGAACTGGGCGCCCGACGACGTCAAGCAGGAGATCGACAACAACTGCCAGGGCATCCTCGGCTATGTCGTGCGCTGGATCGACCAGGGCGTCGGCTGTTCCAAGGTGCCCGACATCCACGACGTCGGCCTGATGGAAGACCGCGCCACCTTGCGCATCTCCAGCCAGCATCTCGCCAACTGGCTGCACCAAGGCGTGATCACCGAGGCGCAGGTGATGGAATCGCTCAAGCGCATGGCGGTCGTGGTCGACAAGCAGAACGCCGGCGACGCCATCTACAAGCCGATGGCGCCCGCCTTCGACGGCGTCGCCTTCAAGGCCGCCTGCGACCTCATCTTCAAAGGCCGCGAGCAGCCGAACGGCTACACCGAATACATCCTCACCGCGCGCCGCCGCGAGGCCAAGGCGAACGGCTGAGCGAAAGTCACAGAAACGTCAAAAGCCCGGGCCGAACCGGGGCTTTTTTGTTGGGCGAAACGTCGCGGCGCGGCGCGGAACAGGCTGCGCGGCGCTCGCGTTGTCGTGCCATCAACCATTGGGAGATGGTCATGGACTGGAATCGGATCGAAGGAAACTGGAAGCAGTTCAAGGGATCGGCCAAGGAGAAATGGGGCAAGCTCACCGACGACGACCTCCAATTGATCGAGGGACGCCGCGAGCAACTCGAAGGCCGGCTTCAGGAACGTTACGGCAAGGCCAAGGACCAGGTTCGTCAGGATGTCGACGACTGGCTGAAGTCGCTGCACTAAAGCGGCACGAACGAAGCCCCGGCGAAAGCCGGGGCTTTTTGTCTAGGAGCGGCAGCCCGGATGTCGCTTCGCTCATCCGGGCTATGATCCCTTGCTAGAACACCGCGAGATATTTCAGCAGCGAGACGATGCCGATGATGATGACGACCACGCGCGCGATCTGCTTGGCGCGGCCGTCCATCGGCAGCATGTTGATGAGATAAAGGACGAGAATAACGACGAGAAAAGTGACGAGCACGCCCACCAGCATCGCGAGACCCCCTTCAGGCAAATTGCGACCACCATCCTAACGCCTGTCTCCCGCACCGGTTCCATCGCGGCAACCCACTGCAACTTCTAGTAAATACGTACTTCTACGATCGGACGGCCTGCCTAAAATTTTACCCTTTTGCATTCAGATCGGAGGACCGTTTGCGCTCTGAGCCGCAAACGGCATGCGATTGCCGATCTGCCGCGCCCCCGTTTGTCGATGTTGCCGGGCGTCTTTTTGAGTTTTGCAATGGGAATTGGGGGACTTCGATGCTGAATCGTCTGACCGTATCCGCGCTGCTGAAGGCGGTGATCGCGATCACGTCGGCCTGCGTGGTGCTCGCGCTCTCGCTCACTGCCTATGAATCCTGGGATCGCCTCAAGACCGCCAACCGCATCTCGAAGACCGCCGACGCATCCGCCGATCTGTTCAAGGCGATGCACAGCCTGCGCACCGACCGCTCGACCACGACACGGCTCCTCAGCTCGGCCGAACCGATGGATGCCGAGATCGAGAAATATCTGCGCGCGATCCGGGACACCGAGATGCCCGCAATGGCACGCGCGCTGGAGCTGCTGCCGGTCATGGACTTCCCGCAATCGGCCACGCTGGTGCCGGAGCTCGCGCGCCTCCACAAGCTGCTGACCGAAGAGCAGAAACAGTTCTGGGCGGATATGGCCAAGCCCAGGGATCAGCGTCGTGCCGGTCTGCCGAAGGAATATATGGAGACGACCGGCGGCCTGCTCGAAACGCTCGACAAGCTGTCGAACGTCCTGGCCTCCACCGTCAATCACCAGGACCCCGTGATCGACCAATTGCTGTCGATCAAGCAGAACGCCTGGCTGCTCCGCAACACCGCGGGCGAAGCTTCGCTGGTCGTCTCGACGGGTCTTGCCGCCGGCAAGATCACACCGGAAGCCCGCAACAACTACACCCAGCATGTCGGCGGCACGTCGGCGACGTGGAAGGCGCTGGAATTGTCAGCCTCGGGCATGCAGTTGCCGCCCGCGCTCGTCTCCGCCATGGCCGCGGCCAAGACTGCCTATTTCGAGCCGCAATACCTGACCTTGCGGGACCGCCTCGCTGACACGCTGGTCAAGGGCGAGAAGGCCGAGATGACCGCCAACCAATGGAGCCCGCTCACGGTCGGCCGCCTTTCCAGCGCTGTCACCGTGGCGGAAGCCGCCCTCGACGCCGCCAGGGTCCATACGCTGGAGCAGCGCGGCGCTGCGCAGCGCGCGCTGATCGTGCAGCTCGGATTGCTGGCGCTCGCCATCGGCCTCGCCGTCGGCGCTGTCATGCTCGTGAGCCGCCGCGTGATCCATCCCCTGAACACCATCCGCGACGCCATGTTGAAGGTCGCCGGCGGCGACCTTGCCGTCGACAGCGGCTATCTCGATCGCCAGGACGAGATCGGCTCACTGGCTGGCGCGCTGGAGACCTTCAAGCAGCAGGCCACCGACAAGCTCAAGATCGAAGAGCAGGAACGCGAGCGCAATACGGGCGCTGCCGCACGCCAGCGCGCCGTCGAGGCCTATGTCGGCGAGTTCGAGGGCGCGGTGCGCAAGACGCTGGGCGAATTGAGCGAAGCCTCCGGCGAGATGCGCAAGACCTCGGGCGACCTCTCTGCCGTGTCGCGCCAGACCAACGACCGCGTGCAGGTCGCCGGCAAGGCCTCCAACGACGCCTCCATGAGCGTCGACAGCGTCGCCGCCGCCGCCGAGGAGCTCTCGGCCTCAATCAACGACATCAGCCAGCAGGCCGCCCATGCCGCAGGCATCGCCAGCCGCGCCGTCACGCAGGCGCGCGAGACCGACAGCACCGTTCAGGGGCTGGCGCAATCGGCGGGGCGCATCGGCGAGGTGGTCGGCCTCATCAACACCATCGCGGCGCAGACCAATTTGCTCGCGCTCAACGCCACCATCGAAGCGGCGCGCGCCGGCGAAGCCGGCCGCGGATTTGCCGTGGTCGCCTCCGAAGTGAAGTCGCTGGCAAGCCAGACCGCCAAGGCGACCGAGGAGATCTCCGAGCAGATCGCCGACATCCAGAAGGTCGCCGGCGACGCCATCAACGCGATCCAGACCATCGGCGGCATCATCGGCGAAGTGAACGAAGTGGCGACCGCCATTGCCGCCGCCGTGCAGGAGCAGGGCGCGGCGACGCAGGAGATCACACGCAGCACGCAATTCGCGGCGCAGGGCACCAAGAACGTCTCGGACAACATCACCGGCGTCAAAGCCGATGCGGACGCTGCCGCCGCAGCCGCCGACAATGTAAAGCAGGCCTCCGAGATGCTGGAGAGCCAGAGCCGCCAGCTCGGCCATCAGGTCAGCGACTTCCTCGGCAAGATCCGCGCGGCGTAACATTGGTTAGATAGAAGCTGCCCCTACACCTCCGGTGTCATCCCCGCGAACGCGGGGATCCATAATCACAGGGAGTAGTTTGGCGAAGGCTCGTGGTTGCCGGCTCGTGCCGTAACTCCTCCCTGTGGTTATGGATCCCGGATCTGCGCTTCGCTTGTCCGGGATGACAGCGGAGATTGAGGCGGGAGCGCTGGGCCCCACGTGAAGCCGCCGCCCTACTCCTTCGCCACCACCGGCACCTGGCGGAATTTGGCGCGCACCGATTCCGGCAGCGGCGAAAAATTCATCGCGACGCCGCGGCGGTCGTTGGCATTGCGGCTGGCGACCACCAGGCCATCGGCGCCGGCGACGATATCGCCCTTGCGCAGGGTAGGATCGTCCTCGACCTTGACCTGCGCAAGCCCGACCGGATCCTTGCCGTTGCAGGTGCAGCCCGCGACAATCTCATTGCGATAGCGGTACGCATTGGGCAATTCGGAATAAGATTTTCCCTTGTCGGTCGCGGCGTCGTCGATGTTGCCGCCATAGACGAGCGAGGTCTCCGACGCCGGGCAGAAGCTCTTGCAGGATTGCGCCTTGCTCTCGGCATCATTGCCCTGCGCCGGGAAGTAGCGGCCGTCGCAGCCGCGCACGCAATAGGCCGTGCCGCCGCCATAGGCGGCGCGTTGCCGGGGGACATCGTAGCGCGGCATGTCATCACCAGGGAACGGCGTCCGGATCTGTGGAGGCCGCCCTCCGAACGCACCGAACAGCGCCGAGAAGAAATCCTCCGCGTGCGCCGACGGTGCGAATGCAAGACCGGCGGAGACGACGACCATGATCGCCGTACCGCCAGCCACTTTGCCAATCAGGCGTCTGCTCATTTGGCTCACTCTTACTCCTAGTTCACGGCCGACGTCGCGATGTTCAGCGCCTGCCGGCCCGACGGCATCGCCGTCACGGCTGGACGCTTACGCGCGGGGTCGCTGCCTTTGGCCATCAGCGGCGCGTTCTTCGGCAGCACCACGACCTTGGCGCCGACATTGACGCGGCTGAACAGGTCGGTGACGTCCTCGTTGGTCATGCGGATGCAACCGGAGGAGACGAACTTGCCGATCGTAGAGGGATCGTTGGTGCCGTGGATGCGGTATTCGCTGGAGCCGAGATACATCGCACGCGCGCCGAGCGGGTTGCCGGGACCGCCGGCGACGAAGCGCGGCAGATAGGGCTGGCGCGCAATCATCTCGGCCGGCGGATGCCAGTCCGGCCATTCCGCCTTGCGGCTGACACTCTGCACGCCGGACCAGGTGAAGCCTTCGCGGCCGACGCCGACGCCGTAACGGATCGCACGACCATTGCCGAGCACGTAGTAGAGATAGGTGTTGTTGGTATCGATGACGATGGTGCCGGCCGGCTCGCTGCGGTCGAAGCCGACGATCTGCTTGCGCAGACGATCGGGCAGCTGGGCATCCTCGTCCGCCGCCTGCGGCTGCGGCGCTTCATTCACGTAGCCCTGCGCATAACCCTGCTCCTGCGGATATGCCTGCGGCTGCATCGGAGCATAGCCGAATGTCTGCGCGCTCGCGCCATCGAAAGGCACCGTCAGCAGAGCGGTTGCGAAGGCGAAGGCGGTGACGGCGCGCGGCGAGAAGCTGCGACGGACTGCAGAGAACTTTGTCATGTGCTGCCCCGTTGGATGCGTGCATCAGGGTGATGCGCTTGCGAACAAACGCCGCGGGAGCGATACAGGTTCCGGCCCTTCGCGCGGCATCCTTGTCACAGTCAAGCGAGCGCGCGTTCACGAAGCCGCGATGGAACCGCCGCTCGGCTCGCGCATTATCGGCAAATCAATGGGCGCGCGGTGCGAGGCTTCCGTGCGGGAGAAAGATTGTGCGCGTCCTTCCCAGTGAAAGTCTGATTTCCGGCAACAGCGAAGGCAGCCCGCTTCCCGACAGCCATATCGAGCTGCCGCCAGTCATCCGCCGCACAGAATTCGTCGCCTTCGCGCTTGCCGGCTTGTTACTGATTGCGGTCGTTACCGTGCTCTACGTTGGAAGAGCTTTCTTCCTGCCGGTCGTGATGGCCTTCGTCACCGGCACCATGCTGTCGCCGGCGGCGGGCTTTCTGGAGCGGTACAAGGTGCCGCGCAGCGTAGGTGCCGTTCTGATTGTGGTCGCGGGGACCGCCGTGGTCGCCTTCGTGGTGGCGCTGATCGCCTCTCCGGTGATGGAGTGGAGCACGCGCCTGCCGGAGCTCGGCGCGCAACTGAAGGACAAGTTGCACGTGTTCGACCGGCCGCTGGCGCTGTGGCGCGAGCTGCAGACCATGGTCGGCGGATCGGAAGGGCTGCCGAACTTCCAGATGCCGAAAGTCGAGTGGGTGCAGCCGACCCTCGAATTCCTGTCACCGACCTTTACCGAATTCCTGCTATTCTTCGTCACCCTCATCCTGTTCATCGCCAGCTGGCGCGACCTGCGGCGGGCCATGATCATGACCTTCAGCGATCGTGACGCGCGGCTCCGCACGCTCCGGATTCTCAACGAGATCGAGGTACATCTCGGCAACTATCTCCTGACGGTGACCCTCATCAATGTCGGCGTCGGTGTCGGCACCGGTCTCATCTGCGCGCTCACTAAAATGCCCAATCCGGCCGGGCTCGGCGCGCTCGCGGCAACGCTCAACTTCATCCCCATCATCGGGCCGGTCGCGATGTTCGCGGTGCTGGTTGTGGTCGGGTTGGTCGCCTTTCCGACCATCAGCGGCGGTCTGATGGCGGCACTCGCTTTCGGCGGTCTTACCTTTCTGGAAGGACACTTCATCACCCCCACGATCATTGGCAGGCGGCTGGCGCTGAATGCACTAGCAGTCCTGCTCGCGTTGGCCTTCTGGACCTGGATGTGGGGCCCAATGGGCGCATTCCTGTCGTCGCCGCTCCTGATCGTCGCGCTGATCCTGAAGGAGCATCTGTTACCGGCGGATGGGCCGCAGCTTCCGCAGGACTGACCGGTTTCCGCGAACGGAACTTCCCCGACGACGAAACGTTTTCCGGCTATCTCAGCCGTCAACAGTTTGGAGCTCCCGATGTCCACGACCGATGCCGAAGCCGGGATGAAAGACTGGACCGACAAAGCCACCAGAGAACGCCTCGAGAAGGATGTAGCAGCCGTGAAAAGCGATATCGCCGCCCTCACCGACCAGATCACCGACGCGCTCAACACATTTGCCAATTCCACCAGCAAGCAGGCCCGCCGCGGCTATCGTCAGGCGCGCGAGAACATGGATACCGCGCTCGACGACGTGTCAGAGCGCGGCAGTGCAATGATGGGCGCGGCCCAGGAAGCCTACGGCTCGATCGAGGAGACGCTCGAAGACGCGATCACACAGCGGCCGCTTGCGACCGTCGGACTCGCGCTCGGCATCGGCTTTCTGATCGGTGCCGCCTGGCGCCGGTAAGATTTGCGGGACGCGTGTTGAGGCGTCGGCACCGGCGCATTGCCGGTGTCGGCCCGTGACGGTTTGGCTTGCGGGGAACTGAGGAGCGAGGGCCATGTTTCAGCGCATCATCGACGGGATCAGTGCATCCACCGGCACGACGGTGCGGCTGACCTCGCTTGCCGCGGGCGCGGCCTTCGCGCTGTTCGTGACGACGTGCTTCCTTTGCGCCGCCGCCTTCATCTCGGTGCTCGAGAAATATGGCCCGGTGCAGGCCTGTCTGGCCGGCGCCGGCATCTTCTTCCTGCTGACGCTGGCAGCGGCAGGTTCTTATTGGGGCTACAAGCGCGAGGTGCAGAAGCGTGCCCGGATCGCGGCCGAGCGCGCCGCCAAGTCGGCAGCGCAGAGCATGCTCGCGGACCCCATGCTGCTCGCCACCGGGCTGCAGATCGTTCGTGCCATCGGGGTCAAGCGACTGCTGCCGATCCTGGCGATCGGAGGCGTCGCCCTCGGCATCATGGCGAGTCGCGCCGGCGTTCCTGACGAGGCGTCGGCCGAGCCCGCCGAATAGCGGTAAGAACAGGTTAGAAAATTTCGTTGTAAGTCCTCCGAGCGCATCAATCAGAACGTCCATAAGACACCGCGCAATTTCGCGCCATAACGGCGGATGCCCCCAGCCATCACGCAAACGCTACTCGGATGGGCAGGCAGTTGCCGTTAAAAGTATCACCCTGATTCCCAAAGCTATTTTAATCAATGAAACCGTCCGTTAAGGCGAACCTCGCCGCATTCCATCACGACGCCAGGCTGTATCTGACGCTCGGTATCGCCAACTGGTCGGTTTTCGTCGACCATATCCCGAACAACGTCGTCAACCTGCTGACGCTGCGCAATTTCGGCTTCAGCGGCGCCGCTGACCTGTTCGTGTTCGTCGTGGGCTATGGCGTCGCCATCATCCACGGCCGGATGGAGCTTGAACGGGGTTACCTCGTGGCGGCGACGCGCATCTTCCGCCGCGTCTGGCGACTCTACGCCGCCTATGTCGTGCTGTTCGTGATCTATATCGACACCATCGCCTACGTCGCCTCGCAATCGATGGCGCCGGAGATCATCCACGAATACAACATCTCGGGCATCCTCGAGCACCCGCTGAGGATCCTGGTCCGCGGCCTCGTGCTCCAGGAGGAGCCGCTGAACCTCGACCTCCTGCAGCTGATGATCCCGCTGATGGCCTTCTTTCCGTTCGCGCTGTGGGGCCTGTTGCGGTGGCCGAACCTGACCCTGGCGGCATCGGTCGCGCTGTACCTTGCCGCACGCTGGTTCGACTGGAATTTCCGGGTCTATCCGGACCAGGAATGGACCTTCAATCCGCTCTGCTGGCAGATGCTGATGGTGCTCGGGGGCTGGTTCGCCGTGACAGGCGCGCCCGGACGCGCGCTACGCGACATGCCCTGGCTGCGGATTCTCGCCGGCACCTATCTCGTATTCGCGATGGCCATCACCTTGCTGCGCCATTCGCCGGCAATGTCGGCTTACCTGCCGGACATCCTCCTCGACAGCATCGCGCCGACCGACAAGGAAAACCTTGCGCCCTATCGCGTGCTTCACTTCCTCGCACTCGCCTTTCTGGCGACCCATCTCATTCCGGCCGATCATCCCGGCCTGCAATTGAAGCCGCTGCAGGCGGTCATCAGATGCGGCGAGGAATGGCTCGCCGTGTTCTGCGTCGGGGTATTCCTTTCGTTTGCCGGCCATCTCATCCTGATCACCAGCGCCAATCTGGTGGTGATGCAGATCGTGGTGAGCCTCGCCGGCTTCGCCGCGATGACCGCGGTGGCCTACTACGTCGCCTGGTCGAAGTGGCAGGATCTGCCGAAGGTCTTGCGGCAACAGACCTAATGCGCGATGCGATGAGGAGGAATCGTCATCGCGCTTTAGGTTCCACGCGAGCCGGGATCCACTTCGCTCGAAAACACTCTGGCCAGAGAATCGTGCGATTCTGCTAGGCCGAAAGCAGCGGCTGCGCTATGCGGAGAAGCTCTGCGTGAGGAGACCGGGCGTGGCGATGGTGAAAAGCGGGGGTGGGGAGACCGAGAGCACGCCCCGGCGCGGCCGGCCTCGGTCGATCGAGACCAGCAACGCGATTCTCGAAAGCGCCTATGCGCTGATGGCTTCGACCGGCCTTGCCGCTACCACCATCGACGCGGTCGCCCGCCACTCCAGCGTCTCCAAGATGACGATCTACAAATGGTGGCCGTCCCGCGAGGCGCTCCTGATCGACGCCTTTCTTCAACATGCCGCGCAGATGCTGCCGCTGCCCCCGGAGGGCTCCGGCAACCCCGCGGCACGCGCCCGCCGCCATGCCGCAGCCTACGCCGAGGCGCTCCAGGGTGAGTTCGGCAAGGTCCAGCTCGCGGTGATCTCCGAATGCATTTCCAAAACCGGCTCGGCCGAGCTGTTCTATGCCCGCTATCTGCAATTCCGTCGTGACGCGCTGGTCGAGATGATCGCGGCAGGCCAGAACGACGGCAGCATCCTGGCCGAAGGGCAGGCTGAGGATCTTTACGACGCGATCTATGGCAGCCTGTTCTATCGCTACGTCTTCGGCATCGCGCCCATCACGCCCGCCTACGCCCGCAATCTGGTCGACCTGGTGTTGCGGCCCAAGGGTTAAGCCCCAAGGGTTAGGCCGAGGCTTAAGCCGGCGGCTTCTATCGCGCGGGCCTCACCGGCGCGGAGATCTTGTCCGTGCGGTCGCGCTCGGTCATGTCGATCACCGTCTCCATCGGCGCGGTCAGCTCGTAGACATAGGAGGCATCGGTAAAATAGCGCTTGGCGGTGCCGCCGAGCGCCTCGGGGGCGACACGGTCGAGCAGGATCAGGCCGAAATCGGAATCGGGGCGGCGGGTCGCCTCGCTGGTGTTGAGCTCCTCCCAGCGGAAATGGAAGACCTCATCGGCCCCCTCGCCCGTCACCGTCCAACTGGCGGTGATGTGCGGATGTTTTCCAACCAGCGACAGGCCCTCGTCGGAATGTGAGGCGAGTTCGAAGAACAGCAGCGAGAGGCTCTGCGCCGCGCGCGCGCTGACCGCGATATCAGGCCCCGTGACGGCGATGCGGTCAGCATGGGGGATGGCGCGCGCCTCAAACAGGCCCTTCAGCTTGACGCCCTGCCACTGGCTCTCGCTGAGCAGCGAGACCACGTTGGACATGGCATGGATGCGCCCGATCAGAAGCTCGCGGGCGACGTCGATGTCCGAGCCGTGACGCAAGGTGCGCGTCACGATCGACTGGATCACTGCAAGGATATTCTTGACCCGGTGGTTGAGCTCGTCGATCACCGCGGTCAGCCGGCGCTCGAAGCCGATTCTGACCTGGATTTCCCGGCTGAGCCGCAGATTGTTGTAGGCGACATAGCCGAACAGGCCGCACACCATCGCAGTGATCGCAAAGCCGATCGCCGCCACGATGATCGCGGTCTGCTCGGCGCGACGCGCCGAGTTGGTCTTGGCGTAATAACCCAGCTGCCAGTCACGGCCGCCGAAGCTCACCGTGCGCGTCGCCGATGGCGTCGGCCCGTCCGTCGTCGTCATGCGCGTGGAGACGATGCCCTGGTCGTTGGCAACGAGCTCGCCACCTTCCTTGCGCGGGTCCCTGAGCGCGACCGAGAACAACGACATATCGTCATTGGTCAGCATCAGCGAGGCGAGTTCGTAGGAAAACGTGACGAACCCGGCTGGCTCGGTCGCACCCTCGGGAATGACGGGAGCTGCCACAATGATCCCGACCGGCCCGTTGCCGCGCAACAGCGGAATTGGGTCCGAAGCCACCGACCGCTTCTCGAGCCGGGCCCGTGTCAACATAGCGCTGCGAACCTGATCCTGGTCGTAACTACGGCCAGGCAGAGCCTTGGTCTCGTCGCTGCGCGGCTCGAGATCCAACAGCACATCGATCGGCTGGGTGATCTCGGCCGGATTGATCGGCTTGTCGTCAAAGGTGCGGATCTTCGGATTGGGGAAGCCGGCGCCTCCAATGGCGGCCTGCGCCGCCGTAAGCTCGTTCGGCTTCAGCCGGGCGATCCAGCCGGCCACCACGAAATCGGTCTTGAAGGCGTAGATGGCCGAGCGCAGCGGCTCCAGCATGTTCGGCTTGATCACGGATGGTGTGCGGAACAGGCCCGAGGCGACGCGTGCGAGCAGCTCGCGCTCGGTAAGCCGGTCCTGGACCAGACTGGCATGAACGTCGATCGCGCGCGCAAGCGCGATCCGGTCCAGCGCCAGCTCCTGGTCGTGGACGCGATAAGCCGCAAGCCCGGAGAGCAAGGCTCCGAGCAGAGCGATGAAACCGATGATGAAACCCAGCCGGACCACGCGACTACTCAGGCGAAAGCAGGAGGTCGGCAATAAACAAGGAGCATATGAGCGCCGCTCGAACGGCCATGTGCCGAAACAGGGTGAACCCCGGTGGCAGAGATAATGAAGGAGGAGGCATCGGTACGCAACTTGGGTCGCCTGGAAAGCTTAATCCGCCCGGCCGATGGTCTGGCCGGGATGAATTGACCGGGCACCGGAGGTAATTAATCGCCGTGTCCGAAATTTGTTCCGTGGCTGCGGCCCGGCCCCAAGGTTAACGGCGAAAAAAGCATGCGCCAAGTCGTCGCGCTGTCAGCCCGTCCGTTTCAGGCCGCCTTTGGCCTCGATGAAGCCGACAATGCGGTCAAGGCCCTCGCTCTTCTTCAGATTGGTCATGACGAAGGGACGCTCGCCGCGCATGCGCCTGGCGTCGGTGTCCATCTTCTCCAGGGAGGCGCCGACATGGGGGGCGAGGTCGATCTTGTTGATGACCAGCAGGTCGGACCGGGTGATGCCGGGGCCGCCCTTGGACGGGATCTTGTCGCCGGCGGCCACGTCGATGACGTAGATGGTCAGGTCGGCCAGCTCCGGGGAAAAAGTGGCAGCGAGATTGTCGCCGCCGGACTCGATCAGCACGAGATCGAGCCCCGGAAACTTGGCGCGCATGTCCGCCACCGCGGCGAGATTCATCGAGGCATCCTCGCGGATCGCGGTGTGCGGGCAGCCGCCGGTCTCGACGCCGGCAATGCGGTCCGGCGTCAGCGAGCCCGAACGCACCAGGAACTCGGCATCCCATTTGGTGTAGATGTCGTTGGTGATCGCGGCGATGTCATAGCGCTCGCGCATGGTCTTGCAGAGCAGGTCCATCAGCGCGGTCTTGCCCGATCCGACCGGACCGCCGACGCCGACACGCAAGGGGCCGTGAGATTTAGACATGTGATTCGCTCGCTCTCGATGGTGAGGGCTGCGCCGCTCTCACGAGCGGAACAGCCGTGTATATTGTGTCTCGTGCCGCAGGCTGGCGAGGTCGGCGCGGAAGGTCGCGCTGCCGAGATCGTCCAATGTCGCACTCAGCGCACGATTCGCAGTCGAGGCCACCGCGGCTTCCAGCCTCACCAGCACGCGCTGGCTGTCGGTCTGGCCGAGCGGAATGAGGCGGCTGGCCGCGGAAATCCAGTTCGAGACGACAGCATGCAGGAAGGCGTGCAGCGTCGGCGCCAGCGGCACGCCGTGCATTGCGGCAACCACACCGACCGCGACCGGATAAACCGGTGGCGCGCGGCATGCCGCAACCATGGCATCCAGCCCATCGGCATCCCACGCGGCGCGGGCAATGTCGATGAAGGCGCGGCCCTGCGAGCTCGTCTCCAATTGCCGCTCGCGCGACGGCACCATTGCTGCGGCGAGCTCGGCGATATCGCTCAAGGTCGCATCTTCGCCCTTCTCAGCAGCACGATAGGCATGCACCAGAAACGTCGCGTCGCAAAAGCCGGAGCCGTCGCCGAGCATTGCGTCGAGCCAGTCGGCCAGCGTGGCCGTGTCGACGATGTCGCCCGCCTCGACCGCCCATTCGATGCCGCTGGAATAGGAGAAGCCGCCGACCGGGAATGCCGGCGACAGCCAGGTCATCAGCCGGTACAGCGCCGCCGCCTCGCCCTCGGCAAGGCCGCCGGCGCTGACCGGCTCATTTGTGGTCATGAGCATGCTTGTGGCCGTGGTGATGGTCGGGATGGTCGCAATGCTCGTCGTGGTGATGGTGATGATCGTGCCCATGATCATGCGCGGCATGATCATGGTGTTGGTGGTCATGAGCGTGATGATCATGGCCGTGGTGATCGTGACCATGGTCATGATGATGCCCGTGATCATGATGCGCATGATCGTCGTGGCCATGCGCGTGGCCGGCATCCGCATAGGCGCCGCCTTCGGGATCAAACGGCGCCTCGATCTCGATCACGCGCGCGCCGAGGCCCTTCACCATCGCCTCGATGACGTGATCGCGGCGAATGCGCAGGGCCTTGGCCATGATCTGCGTCGGCAGATGACGGTTGCCGAGGTGCCAGCCGACGCGGATGAGGTGATGCGGATCGCGGCCGCGGATTTCCAGCAGCGGCTCGGGCGCCGCGACCACTTCGACCAGCCGGCCGTCCTCCAGCACCAGCGCATCGCCGCCGCGCAGTGCGACCGCCTGTTCCAGGTCGAGCAGGAATTCGAGCCCCCGCGTTCCTGTCATCGCCATGCGGCGGCGGTGACGGTCGTCGAAATCGAGCACCACCGTATCCGCCGGCGCTTCCGTGAAGCGGTGCTGTCCCCTGACCTGCGTCGCCCGGATCATGCGCTTTTACCCCGTTACCTTGTCTCGACCTTCTCGGGCGTGATCACCTCGATCTTCGGCGGTGCCGTGAAGCACTTGACCGCCACGCGACCGAACGTCTTCATGTGCTCCATGCCACGATGCGGCACCAGCGCTTCGGCGTTCTCCCACTGCTCGACGAACACCATCTTGGCAGGATCGGTGACGCTTTCATGCAGATCATAGGCGATATTGCCGGGCTCCTTCCGCGTCTCCTTGATGCAGGCGGTGGCGGCTGCAATGAATTCGGCGCGCGTCTCGGGCTTGATGGTCAGGGTGGCAACGACATAGATCACGAGAAATCCTCCCGGCTTTTCTTCTGGGTTACGATACCGGGCGGGACATTAGACCAGGCGGGATCGAACGCAAAACCGTAAAAGCCGCCCCCGGACGCTTGCCGGGGACATGCGTTGAGGCGCTATTTCAGTACATGAAATATCGCTGCGCCATCGGCAGCACCTCTGCGGGTGCGCAAGTGAGCAATTCGCCGTCGGCGCGGACCTCATAGGTCTCCGGATCGACCTCGATATTGGGCGTGGCGTCGTTGTGGATCATGCTCTTCTTCGAGATTTTGCCGCGGGTATTCTGGACCGCATAGAGCTTCTTCTCGATGCCGAGCTTTCGCGCGAGACCGCCGGTGATCGCGGCCTTCGAGGTGAACACCACGGACGATGCCGTGCGCGCCTTGCCGAAGGCGCCGAACATCGGCTGGTAATGCACCGGCTGCGGCGTCGGGATCGAGGCGTTGGGATCGCCCATCGGAGCTGCGACGATGGTGCCGCCCTTGACGATGCAATCCGGCTTGACGCCGAAGAAGGCCGGCGACCACAGCACGAGATCGGCAAGCTTGCCCTTCTCGACCGACCCGATCAGCTTCGACACGCCGTGCGCGATCGCGGGGTTGATGGTGTATTTGGCGATGTAGCGTTTGACGCGGAAATTGTCGTTGTCCTTGCCCTTGTCCTGCGGCAGTGACCCGCGCTGCTTCTTCATCTTGTCCGCGGTCTGCCAGGTCCGGATGATGACCTCGCCGAGCCGGCCCATCGCCTGCGAGTCCGACGACATCATCGAGAGCGCGCCGAGATCGTGCAAAATGTCTTCCGCAGCGATGGTCTCCTTGCGGATACGACTCTCGGCGAATGCCAGATCCTCCGCGATCGAGGGATCGAGGTGGTGGCACACCATCAGCATGTCCAGATGCTCGTCGATGGTGTTGCGCGTGAAGGGCCGGGTCGGGTTGGTCGAGGACGGCAGCACGTTCTTGAGCCCTGCGACCTTGATGATATCTGGGGCGTGACCACCGCCGGCGCCCTCGGTGTGGAAGGCATGGATGGTGCGGCCCTTGAAGGCCTTGATCGTATCCTCGACGAAGCCGGATTCGTTCAGCGTGTCGGTGTGGATCATCACCTGGATGTCGTGAGCATCGGCGACCGAGAGGCAGTTGTCGATCGCGGCCGGCGTCGTGCCCCAGTCCTCGTGCAGCTTCAGCGCGCAGGCGCCGGCCTTGATCATCTCGACCAGGGCGGCGGGCCGCGAGGCGTTGCCCTTGCCGGAGATGCCGAGATTGACCGGGAAGGCATCGAACGACTGGATCATCCGCCCCATGTGCCACGGTCCCGGCGTACAGGTGGTCGCGAAGGTGCCATGCGACGGGCCGGTGCCACCGCCCAGCATCGAGGTGACGCCAGACATCAGCGCGTGCTCGATCTGCTGCGGGCAGATGAAATGGATGTGGCTGTCGAAGCCGCCGGCGGTGAGGATCTTGCCCTCACCCGCGATCACGTCGGTGCCGGGACCGATGATGATGGTGACGCCCGGCTGGATGTCGGGATTGCCGGCCTTGCCGATCGCCGAAATCATGCCGTCCTTGATCGCGACGTCGGCCTTGACGATGCCCCAGTGATCGACGATCAGCGCATTGGTGATGACGGTGTCGGCCGCGCCCTGCTTGTTGGTGACCTGCGACTGCCCCATGCCGTCGCGGATCACCTTGCCGCCGCCAAACTTCACCTCCTCGCCATAAATGGTGAAATCCTTCTCGACCTCGATGATGAGGTCGGTGTCGGCCAGCCGCACCCTGTCGCCGGTGGTCGGGCCGAACATGTCGGCATAGACGGAACGTTTCATCTTGACGGACATCACAAGCCCCGTTTGCGTTTGATTGTTTGGTGACTCACAGCAAGGCCTTCGCTGCTTTCACGGCATCATCGAATTTCGTATCGAGCCACGCATTGCCGCCGCGGCAGCCGGCCACCACCTGCTCGGCCCAATCGCTGTAGTCGGCGAGGTCGTCACGCTCTTCGGTGGTCGGATCCGTATGAATGCGCGCGCCGATGTTGCTGATCTTGTCGGCGATCTTGATCAGCTTGGCGCCCGGCGATTTGTGCGGCGCGTCCTCGATCTGCTTCTGCCGCCGCTCGGCCTTCGGCCGGCTCATGTCGTATGTGCACTCCGCGACCAGCGAGGCAACGCCCTCGGAAAGTCGCTGCGCCAGCTCCTCGCGCGTGGTGTCGGTATCCTCGATCGAATCATGCAGCCAGCCGGCCGCGACCAGCTCGGCATCGGCGCCGTCAGTCGCGGTCGCGAGCAGGTTCGCGACCTCGGCGAGATGATTGATGTAGGGCTCATTGTCGCGTCCCTTGCGCACCATGCCGTTATGGCGGCGCGCGGCGAGTTCGGCGGCTTCAGAGATGAGGCGGATGGGTGAGAGCATGGGAAATACCTCCGTTTCCGCCTCAACCGTGCCGCGCCGCGCTCGTTCCTGTGGAGATCACAGCTTCCCCATGACGTCGCCGCGGAAGCCGTAGATCGTCTTCTTCCCCGCCATCGCGACGAGCTGCACGTCGCGGGTCTGGCCGGGTTCGAAGCGGACGGCAGTGCCGGCGGCGATGTCGAGGCGCATGCCGCGAGCCTTCTTGCGGTCGAATTTCAGCGCGGGGTTGGTCTCGAAGAAATGGTAGTGCGAGCCGACCTGGATCGGACGGTCGCCGGTGTTGGCGACCGTCAGCGTCACGGTCTTGCGGCCGGCATTGAGCTCGATCTCGCCGTCCTGGATGAAGAGTTCGCCGGGGATCATTCTATCCTCCTCGTCGTTCCGGGGCTCGCGCAGCGAGAAGGCCGGGATCTCGATCAACAATCTCTGGATTCCGGGTTCGCCCTGCGGGGGCCCCGGAATGACGAATTCGAATTACCTGATCGGCTCGTGCACGGTGACGAGCTTGGTGCCGTCCGGAAACGTCGCCTCGACCTGGATGTCGTGGATCATCTCGGGAATGCCCGGCATCACCTGGTCGCGGGTGAGGACCTGCGCGCCGGATTGCATCAGCTCGGCGACGGTGCGGCCGTCGCGTGCGCCTTCGAGGATGAAATCGGAGATGACGGCGATCGCCTCGGGATGGTTGAGCTTGACGCCGCGGTCCAGCCGACGGCGGGCCACGATCGCCGCCATCGAGATCAGAAGCTTGTCCTTTTCGCGGGGAGACAGGTTCATGAAGAATCTCTTCCGTTCAACACGTCAATTCAGCCGGTCAGTTCAGCCAGAGTCGCGGCAGGGCCGTTCCAGTGCGCGCCAGCACGGCCATCATGTCGGCTCGCAAGCGCGCCGCATCTTGGGCACAGAACCGGGCCATTGCAAAGCCATTCCACGCGGAGATTCCGACCTCGCCGGAGAATGAGTCCGAGGCCTCGCGAATGCGCTCGACCAGAGCCTCGTCACCGGGCACGATCAGCGCCGTGCCGATCGCGGCACCGCCTTTGGCGACGGCTGATCGCCCAAGTTTTGCGCCGATATTGCCGTCGAGCCTGATGGTCTCGGCGAACACCAGCCTGCCACCACGACGCAGCCGCCAGCGGTCGACAAACTCGCCCTGCTCCATCCGCTCGCCCATGGCAATGCGGCCGAACACGACGATCTCGCAGAGCAGCAGCGAGGCCGCCTCATCAAGCTCCATGTCGAAGCGGCGATGGACGCGGGCGCGATCGAACAGAATGGTCTCCTGGGGCAGCCAGGACAGATGCGCACCCGCGTCGGCCTTCAAGGAAATATTGAGCCGCGCTGCCGCTCCCGGGGCGCGATAGACCTTTTCGGCGGCCGCGGTCGTTAGCGTCAGCCGCGAGCCCTGGCCCGCCGCGATGTCGATCTCAAAACTGTCCCCGCCGGCGACGCCGCCGGCCGTGTTGACGAACACGCCGGAGAGCCCCTCGCCTTCCGGCGAGGGAAAACGCACGCGCAGCGAGCCGGATTCATGCAAGACGCCGCGCCGCGTCATGCCGTCACGCGCATGGACGTCGAAGCGCACCGCGCCGCGGGCACGGTTTGCCTCGAAAACTCCTGACGTGACCGTAACGTCGCTGCGCATCCGCCTCCCCAGCCGGTCGCGGCAGAACGGCTTACAGCGCCATCTGGCGGCTGATCTCGCTCGCGTCCAAATTGGCGCGATCGCAGGTGAATTTCACCGCGCCGCGATCCATCACGGCAAAACTGTCGCCGAGTTCGCAGGCAAAGTCGAGGTATTGTTCGACCAGCACGATGGCGATGTTGCCGAGGTTGCGCAAATAGGAGATGGCGCGGCCGATGTCCTTGATGATCGAGGGCTGGATGCCCTCGGTCGGCTCGTCGAGCAGCAGCAATTTCGGCCGCATCACCAGCGCGCGACCGATCGCGAGCTGTTGCTGCTGGCCACCGGAGAGATCGCCGCCGCGCCGGCCGAGCATGGATTGCAGCACGGGGAAGAGCGAGAACACGTCGTCGGGAATGTGCTTGTCCTCGCGCTTGAGCGGACCGAAGCCGGTCTTGAGGTTTTCCTCGACCGTCAGCAGCGGGAAGATCTCGCGGCCCTGCGGCACGAAGCCGATGCCCTTGCGCGCCCGCTCATAGGGCTTGAGGCCGGTGATGTCGCTGCCGTCGAGCACGATCGCGCCCGACGAGATCGGGTACTGCCCGACCATCGCGCGCAAGAGCGAGGTCTTGCCGACGCCGTTGCGCCCGAGCACGCAGGTCACCTTGCCCGGCTCGGCCGAGATCGAGACGCCGCGCAGCGCCTGCGCCGCGCCGTAGAACAGATTGATATCCTTGACCTCAAGCATCGCTCAGCGTCCCAGATAAACTTCGATGACCCGCTCGTTGGATGAAACCTGGTCGATGGTTCCTTCGGCGAGCACGGTGCCTTCGTGCAGACAGGTGACCTTGACGCCGAGCTCGCGCACAAAGGTCATGTCGTGCTCGACCACCATCACGGTGTGGGTCTTGTTGATCTCCTTCAGCAGCTCGGCCGTGAGATGCGTCTCGACGTCGGTCATCCCTGCAACGGGCTCGTCGACGAGGAGCAGTTTCGGGTCCTGCGCCAGCAGCATGCCGATCTCCAGCCACTGCTTCTGACCGTGGCTGAGGCTGCCGGCCAGGCGGTTACGGGCCTCGGTGAGACGGATCGTCTCCAGCACCTTGTCGATGCGCTCGGACTCGGCCTTGCTGCCGCGCCAGAACAGCGTGCCCTTGACGCTGTGGTCGACATTGAGCGCGAGCAGGAGGTTGTCCTGCACCGTCTGGCTCTCGAACACGGTCGGTTTCTGGAATTTGCGACCGATGCCGAGCTCGGCGATGCGGGTCTCGTCGAGCCGCGTCAGATCCGTGACGCCGTCGAACAGAACCGTACCCTCGTCGGGCTTGGTCTTGCCGGTGATGATGTCCATCATCGTGGTCTTGCCGGCGCCGTTCGGACCGATGATGGCGCGCATCTCGCCGGGCTCGAGCGTCAGCGACAGATTGTTGATGGCGTGGAAGCCGTCGAACGAGACGTGCACGCCGTCGAGATAGAGCATTGCGGAGGTTGCGCGGTTGTCCATGACGTTCATTTGCGCCTACTCCGCCATCTTGGGTTCGGTGACGCCGTCCTCGGCCGCAGCGCTCGCGGCGTTGCGTTTATCTTTCGACGAGTCCCACCAGGCGTTGAAGGTGCCGACAATGCCCTTGGGCAGCAGCAACGTCACCAGGATGAACAGCGCGCCGAGCATGAACAGCCAGTACGGCGCGAGCATGCCCGAGGTGAAAAACGTCTTGGCGTAGTTGACGACGACGGCGCCAAGCGCGGCACCGACCAGCGTGCCGCGGCCGCCGACCGCGACCCAGATCACCGCCTCGATCGAATTGCCGGGCGCGAATTCGCTTGGGTTGATGATGCCGACCTGCGGCACGTAGAGCGCGCCGGCGACCCCGGCCATGCAGGCCGAGACCGTAAACACGAACAGCTTGTAGGATTCGACGCGGTAGCCGAGGAAGCGCGTGCGCGATTCCGCATCACGCACCGCGATCAACACCTTGCCGAGCTTGGAGGAGACGATGGCGCGGCAGATCAGGAAGCCTGCGATCAGCGCCAGACAGCTCAGCGCGAACAACGCCGCGCGGGTGCCTTCCGCCTGGACGTTGAAGCCCAGGATGTCCTTGAAGTCGGTCAGGCCGTTATTGCCGCCGAAGCCGAAGTCGTTGCGGAAGAAGGCGAGCAGCAGCGCATAGGTCATCGCCTGCGTGATGATCGACAGATACACGCCGGTGACGCGGGAGCGGAAGGCAAGCCAGCCGAAGCAGAAGGCGAGCAGGCCGGGCACGACCAGCACCATCAGCGCTGCGAACCAGAACATGTCGAAGCCGTACCAGTACCAGGGCAGCTTCTGCCAGTTCAGGAACACCATGAAGTCGGGCAGGATCGGATTGCCGTAGACGCCGCGGGCGCCGATCTGCCGCATCAGGTACATCCCCATCGCGTAGCCACCGAGCGCAAAGAACGCGCCGTGGCCGAGCGAGAGGATACCGCAATAGCCCCAGATCAGATCAATCGCGAGCGCCAGGATCGCGTAGCAAACATATTTGCCCCAGAGCGCGACGAGATAGGTCGGCACCTGCAGGAATGAGCCCGCGGGCAGCAGCAGGTTGGAGAGCGGGATCAGGATGCCGCAGGCTGCGACGACGGCAAGGAAGATCGTCGCGCCGCGGTCCAGCGAGCGCGTCAGCATGTGAGGGGTCATGCTTCCACCGCACGGCCCTTGAGCGCGAACAGTCCGCGCGGGCGCTTTTGAATGAACAGGATGATGAGAACCAGGATGGCGATCTTGCCGAGCACGGCGCCGGCGACCGGCTCCAGGAACTTGTTGGCGATGCCGAGCGTGAAGGCGCCGACCAGCGTGCCCCAGAGATTGCCGACGCCGCCGAACACCACGACCATGAAGCTGTCGATGATGTAGCTCTGGCCGAGATTGGGACTGACATTGTCGATCTGCGACAGCGCCACGCCGGCGATGCCGGCAATGCCCGAGCCGAGCCCGAAGGTCAGCGCGTCGACGCGCGAGGTGGCGATGCCCATCGAGGCCGCCATGCGGCGGTTCTGCGTCACCGCGCGCATCTCGAGGCCGAGCGCGGTGTAGCGCAGCATCGCGAGCAGGATCGCGAACACGGCCAGCGTGAACACGAGAATCCAGAGCCGGTTATAGGTGATGGTGATCTGGCCGAGTTCGAAAGCGCCGCTCATCCAGGAGGGATTGCCGACCTCGCGGTTGGTCGGACCGAACATGGTGCGCACCGCCTGCTGCAGCACCAGCGACAGGCCCCAGGTCGCGAGCAGCGTCTCCAGCGGTCGCCCGTAGAGGAAACGGATGATGCTGCGCTCGATCAGCACGCCGATCGCGCCGGCGACGACAAAGGCCAGCGGCACCGCGATCAGCAGCGAATAATCGAACAGGCCGGGATAGCGGGTGCGGATCACCTCCTGCACCACGAAGGTGGTGTAGGCCCCGATCATCACCATCTCGCCATGCGCCATGTTGATCACGCCCATCACGCCGAAGGTGATGGCGAGCCCGATCGCGGCGAGCAGCAGCACCGAGCCGAGCGAGAGGCCATACCAGGCATTCTGCACCATGGACCAGATCGCGAGCGAATTCTGGATCGAGCCGATCGCGCTCGTAGCGGCCTTGGTCACAGACGCCGGCTGGTCGCCCATGCCTGTGAGCAGGGCCAGCGCCTCCTGGTCGCCGCGCCCCTTGAGGGTGGCCACCGCCTCCAGCTTCTCGACCTCGCTGGCGTCCGACTTGAACAGCAGGATGGCCGCGCGGGCGTCGCCGAGCGCAGCCTTGACGGACCTGTTGGTTTCCTTGGCGAGCGCGGCATCGACCGGCTCGAGCGCGGTCTCCTCATGCGACTTGAAGACGGATTGCGCGGCCTGCAGCCGTGTTCCGACGTCCGGCGACTGGAGCGTCAGGCTGCCGAGAGCTGCGTCGACGCTGCGGCGCAGGCGGTTGTTGAGGCGGACTGCGCTCGCGCTGTCGGGAACGCTCGCCACCGCCTGGCCGGTCGCGGCGTCGATCGACTTACCGTCGGTACCGGTGACGTAAACCTTCTTGCTGTCAGGGTCGGCCATCAGGCGGCCGTCCTGAAGCGCACTGATGATGGGGAAAGCCAGCGGATTGCCGCTACTTGCGACCACGCCGATCGCCTCGTCCGTATCGGAATAATCATCGTTGGCGAACTTGGCGACCGCATCCTCGAACGGACCGGCGAAGGCCGGCAACGCGAACGCGATCAGGAACAACGAGAGCGCAAGCGAGCAGAGGCGCGCGGACAAATGGGCTGGCACTGTGAATGACCCCGGCAGAAATGAGTGGAGAAGGCGGCGGGATCGCCGCCTTCTCCGGGCGTGTATGGCGTGTCAGATCCGGATCAGGAGCCCGAACCGAGACACTTGTTGGTCTTGGTGTTGAAGTTGCCGCACTTCTTGCCGACCCAGTCGCCGACCAGGTCCTTGGAGCCGTCGAGCTCCTTCGACCAGGCATCGCCCGCGACGAGACCCGGGGTCTTCCAGACCACGTCGAACTGGCCGTTGCCCTTGATCTCGCCGATGAACACCGGCTTGGTGATGTGGTGGTTCGGCAGCATCTTCGACACGCCGCCGGTCAGGTTCTTGGCTTCGATGCCCGGGAGAGCGTCGATCACCTTGTCCGGATCGGTCGACTTCACCTTCTCGACCGCCTTGACCCACATGTCGAAGCCGATCACGTGCGCTTCCATCGGATCGTTGGTCACGCGCTTCGGATTCTTGGTGTAGGCCTGCCACGCCTTGATGAACTTCTCGTTCTCCGGCGACTTGATCGACTGGAAGTAGTTCCAGGCGGCGAGATGGCCGACCAGCGGCTTGGTGTCGATGCCGGCGAGCTCTTCTTCGCCCACCGAGAACGCGACGACCGGGATGTCCTTTGCCTTGATGCCCTGGTTGCCGAGCTCCTTGTAGAAGGGAACGTTGGCGTCGCCGTTGATGGTCGAGACCACGGCGGTTTTCTTGCCGGCCGAGCCGAACTTCTTGATGTCGGCCACGATCGTCTGCCAGTCGGAGTGACCGAACGGCGTGTAGTTGATCATGATGTCTTCCTGAGCGACACCCTTCGACTTCAGATAGGCTTCCAGGATCTTGTTGGTGGTACGCGGATAAACGTAGTCGGTGCCCGCGAGCACCCAGCGCTTCACCTTCTCGTCCTTCATCAGGTAGTCGACGGCGGGGATTGCCTGCTGGTTCGGCGCCGCACCCGTGTAGAACACGTTGCGCTCGCTCTCCTCACCCTCGTACTGCACGGGGTAGAACAGGATGTTGTTCAGCTCCTTGAAGACGGGCAGCACCGACTTGCGCGACACCGAGGTCCAGCAGCCGAACACGACCGAGACCTTGTCCTTGGTGATCAGCTCGCGCGCCTTTTCGGCGAACAGCGGCCAGTTCGACGCGGGGTCGACGACGACGGCCTCGAGCTTCTTGCCGAGAACGCCGCCCTTCTTGTTCTGCTCGTCGATCAGGAAAAGGATGGTGTCCTTCAGCGTGGTTTCGCTGATGGCCATGGTGCCGGAAAGGGAGTGCAGCACGCCGACCTTGATGGTGTCATCCGCGGCCTTGGCGCCAGTCAATGAAGCCAGACCGAGCACCAGTCCGGCGGTCGCGGCGAGCAGGCCGCGGCGGCTAAATGACGCCGCTATATCGTGAGTGGATTTGCTAAACATGAGTATCTCATCTCCCTGACGCAGACGTGAAAACGCTGCGAAACGGCCCCACGGCCGCCTGCGATTAACGGATTCGCAAGAACCATGCCATGGACTGAGCACCCACCAACCAATTGGTTTTGCTAACAAAATTTGCCGAAATCAAAGTGTCCCGACCTCGAACCAGCCCAAAACTTGAGCAATCCAAATGTATGCCAAAGCGGCAGGCTGGTCATTTTCTGAGCAAAATGCCCTTTCTGGCTAAATTTCCGGCATAACTATTTCTGCACCGCAACCGGCCTTTTTGGACGAGCTGCCTTGAAAGCGCCCCCTCGATGTTCCATATGAGCGGCCGAGACCTCTTGCGAATCAAGCGGTCGTCGCGAGCCGCGTGTTCTTAAGCCCTTACGGGCCTCTGGCTTGCCCCATATCTCCCAAGCCATCCGACACCCCAAACACGCAGGTGTCTTCTCGACACCCTTTTGCGTGCGCCGCGCTGAATGCGCCGGGCGTTGCGCCTTTGACATGGAAAGAACCCCTCTTTTGACTTCGTTTCAGGACTTCGGCCTCGCCGAACCCATCGCGCGCGCTCTTCAAGAAGAGAACTACGTCACCCCCACCCCCATCCAGGCCCAGACCATCCCCACGGCGCTGACCGGCCGCGACGTCGTCGGTATCGCCCAGACCGGTACCGGTAAGACCGCGTCCTTCGCGCTGCCGATCCTGCACCGCCTGCTCGAGCACCGTATCAAGCCGCAGCCCAAGACGACCCGCGTCCTGGTGTTGTCGCCGACCCGCGAGCTGTCCGGCCAGATCCTCGACAGCTTCAACGCCTATGGCCGCCACATCCGCCTGTCCTCGACGCTCGCCATCGGCGGCGTTCCGATGGGCCGCCAGGTCCGCTCGCTGATGCAGGGCGTCGAAGTGCTGGTCGCCACCCCCGGCCGCCTGCTCGACCTCGTGCAGAGCAACGGGCTGAAGCTCTCGAGCGTCGAATTCCTCGTGCTCGATGAAGCCGACCGCATGCTCGACATGGGCTTCATCAACGACATCCGCAAAATCGTCGCCAAGCTGCCGATCAAGCGGCAGACGCTGTTCTTCTCGGCCACCATGCCCAAGGACATCGCCGAGCTGGCGAACGCGATGCTGCGGGACCCCGCCCGCGTCGCGGTGACCCCGGTCTCCTCGACCGCCGAGCGCATCAATCAACGCATCGTCCAGGTCGATTTCTCCGCCAAGCCCGCCTTCCTGACCAAGCTTCTGAAGGACGAGCCGGTCAACCGCGCCCTGGTCTTCACCCGCACCAAGCACGGCGCGGACAAGGTGGTGAAGTCGCTCGAGAAGGCCGGCATCCCCGCCAGCGCCATCCACGGCAACAAGTCGCAGAACCATCGCGAACGGACGCTGGCCCAGTTCCGCTCGGGCGAGATCCGCACCCTGGTCGCCACCGACATCGCCGCCCGCGGCATCGACGTCGACGGCATCAGCCACGTCATCAATTTCGACCTTCCCAACGTGCCGGAAACCTACGTCCACCGCATCGGCCGCACCGCGCGTGCCGGCGCCGACGGCACCGCGATCTCGCTGGTCGCAGGCGGCGAGGAACTCAGCTATCTCCGCGACATCGAACGGCTGATCAAGGTGGCACTGCCGCGCGAAGATCTCCGCACCGACGCCGGCCGCCGCGATGCGGGTCCTCCCGCGCCGCAGCAACGACAGGGCCGCGGAGGCCGCCCAGGCCAGCGTCCGCAAGGTGCAAGGCATGGCGAGGGACGCCACGGTGACGGGCGTCGTAGCGACGAACGACATTCCGACGGACGCCACCATAGCGCCGGCAAGCACGGCGATGGACGCCCGGGTGAAGGCCGACATGGCGGCGAAGCGCGACATGCTGACGGGCGGCCCGGCAATGGCCCGAAGGCCTCAAAGGGGTCTCGTCGTCCACACTCTGGCGGGAAGACGCATTCTTCTGCAGGCAGTCGTCCAGAACAGCGTTCCGCGCATAGCGCCGGGGCACCTGATGGGATACAAGGCGTTGCCTTTTTGCGCCGTGAGAGTCGGCCGAACGGCCAACCGAACCGCAAACCCTATTCGCACTAGCCGTCCACGACCTGGAGAAATTCATGGCTAAGGAAGAGCTGATCCAGTTCGAAGGACTGGTCACCGAAATCCTCCCCGACGCACGCTACCGCGTGCAGCTCGACGCCGGACACGAGATCGTCGCCTATACCGCCGGCAAGATGAAGAAGAACCGCATCAAGACGCTGGCAGGCGACCGCGTGACGGTGGAGATGTCGCCCTATGACCTCGAGAAGGGCCGGCTGATTTTCCGCCACAAGGACGAGCGTCCCAGCGGCGTGGGCGGACCGCCTCGCCCGGGCCAGCGCGGCGGCCAGTTCCGCCGTCGCTAGGCGCCTGAGCGCGGAAGTAAGATTCCGACCTTTATGTGGATCCGCCGCGGCCATCGCGGCGGATCAAAAAATCGTGCATGTCCGGATTGTTTTGAGACCCCAATTCCGATAAAATGAATTTATCGATTTTCGGCCGGACGACATTAGCATCCACCGGTACAGCCGGTTCAGACACGCTGACGACCCTTCCAAAAATTCGATCTAACCGGCCTGCGCAAGCGGGCTCTCACATTGTGTTATCTGAGAAGGGACTACCCCCGTGAGCATGGGAACCGTGAAGTGGTTTAACGCGACCAAAGGCTTCGGCTTCATTCAGCCCGACGATGGCGGCCAGGACGTGTTCGTCCACATCAGCGCTGTGGAGCGTGCGGGCCTCGGCACGCTGCGTGAAGGTCAGAAGATCTCCTACGAGATCGTGGCCGACCGTCGTTCCGGCAAGTCGGCAGCGGACAACCTCCGCTCCGAAGGCTGAGCCTCCGGGCGTTGGGCCGATCGGCTCGCGCAAGCCAAAAAGTAGCAAGAAGGCCGTGCGCAACGCACGGCCTTTTTCATTTTAGCGCCTGCTCGCGGATATCAGCACGTCGACGGCACGCCGTTGTAGGGAACGCAGGTGACCTGGCGCGGCCGCGTGTAGGACAGATCGCTCAAGGGTAGGCTCGACTTCAACACGTAGCCTACGGACGGCGTGTAAGTGTAGCTCGCCTCGCTGAGGATGAGGTAGGTCGACGGAATCAACAGCGTCGAGGGAATCATGGTGGTGACCTTGTCGCCGGCCTTGCGAGCCGAGGTCGCCAGCGTCGCTTGCGTCGCGCCGCTCGCAATGGTGCCGGCCTTGCTCCACTGGACCGTAGCAATGCTGTTGGCATCGATATAGATCTGGGAGACCGTGCCCTTCACCAGACTGGCGTCGTAGGGCATGATGACCGAGATGCTCGCCGTGAACGTATCCTTCATGTCGGCATCGGCGAGCGTCGTCGACTGCGACGTCAAATCGGACAGCGCCCGCGCGATCAATGTAACCTTGCGATCGATCGCCACGGCCGACGAGAATTCGACGGTGCCGAAGAACATCACCAGCATCAGCGGGACGATGACCGCGAATTCGGTCGCCGCGAGCGCGCGCTTGTCGGCGACGAAGTCGCGCACGGAACTACGTGCATTCCGCCAGATATTCGCAATAACCTGCATCGGTCCGCTCGGATCCATCTGTCTCAGAAGGGTTCGTTCTTGAAGGCCGTGGTCGCCACCATCAGCCGTTTGTTGCTGCACCCGATATTGTAACCGAGGCCGGTGACGATGAGCGGCCATTGATAGAACAGCCGCACCACGACCACCTGGCCGGAGGTCCCGGCACTGTACTGCATGCCGGTCGGGTTGAAATTGCAGGAATCGCCGTAGTTCGTCAGGCTTAGCGACCCGAAGGAGCTGGTGCTCACGACGTCGACGTAGAGCTTGCTGCAATCAAACAGCGCCGGGATCTGCGTGCACACATAGGCCTTGAACGTCGTCTGGTCGCACGCCATGACCACGCCGGGCGTGGTCTGACAGGCCGCCACCGAACCGCCCTGCGCTTGCGCCTGGCCGGTCAGAATCGCGCGCGCGGAATTTTGCGTGATGGTCTCGAGCACCTGGCTCGCGAGGAACATGAGCGCCGTTTCGATGATGGCGAACAGCAGCGCGAAGAACATCGGTGCGACCAGGGCGAACTCGACGGCCGCGGAACCGCGGCGGTTGCCGCAAAACCGGCCCAGCGCTTTCCGGAGTGTGAATCTCGAAGGTGCAGGCGATGGCATCGCGTCAAATTCCCCAGCAACGGGCGATCAACTGTCCCGTTCAATAGCGGAAACTGATTGTTTAAGTGTTTCAGGCGATCCGCAGCCCGCGGACCGCGCCATTAAGAACGTGTTAACCAGCCGCGATCCCAAGCTCGCGGAAAGCACGGCGCGCGCCGAGACCTCTGCTTCGCATCTGCAAAGCGGTCTGGCGGGCTCCTGCCCGGGCAAACCCGCCGATCGGTCCTGCTAGTTGGACTTGGGCGGACCGCCGCCACCACCACCGCTGGCGCTGGCGCTCAGCGAGCCGGCCTGGCTCATCGTGTTGTTGAAATAGGTGTCGCTGTCGCCGAGCGTCACGCGACGCTGGCAAAGCGGCACGCAGCTATAGGACTCGCGCTCGATCCCGCGATAGACGGTGACGAGCCGGTCGCTCGGACCTTCGACCTGGATCTGGCGATCGACCAGAATCTCGCCGGCCCGGTCTAGTGCGATGAAATTGGTGGCACCATAGCCCTTGCCGGTCACGACGATCATGCCGCCGGGCTGGAGCGTGACGTCGGCGATCAGGGGATTGCCGACCACGATGGTCGCCACCTTGCCGGGCAGCCGCACCAGCTTGGCCTGGTCGACATTGACGGCGATGGTGTCGGCGGTGGGGTCGGCAAGGCCGGCGGCCGGCGATGCCAGCACCGCAGCCGCAACCAGAAGACAGACGCGCGCCCGACGGCGCAGCAATTCCTTACGCATACTCTTACCCCCGGGACGTCACAAACCAGCGGAAGCGACTCGATACAACGAAGCCAGTGCCCGACCCGGCTAACCTGCCCTTAATTCGTGAACGTTCCGCAAACTCGCCGACTATTGTTTGAACAGACTGGCGTTTTACCGCCTTGGAGGCTAGCGGCGGAACGGATAGGCGAACTGACCCGCGATCTCCTTCGGCATCGTCGCTTCGTCCTTGCCGTAATCCTGCGGCAGTTCACCCTCGGGCATACGGAAGGTGCCGAACAGAACATCCCAGATCGGGAACGTGCCGGCAAAATTGGTGTCGCCGCCCTCCTCGAGCGAGGTGTGGTGCCAGCGGTGGAACACCGGCGTCGCCAGCAAATATTTGAACGGCCCGAAGCTCCAATTCAGGTTGGCGTGCACGAAGGCCGAATGGAAGGTCGTGAACGGGGAGAGCCAAACCATCGCGTTCGGGGAAATGCCGGCCATCAGCAGCACGACGTCGACGCCGATCGAGCCGAGCACGAGATTGACGGGATGGAAGCGGGCCGCCGAAATCCAGCTGATCTCCTCCGAGGAGTGATGGATGGCGTGGTACTTCCAGAACCCGCCGCCGTGGAACAGCCGGTGTAGCCAATACAGCATGAAGTCGGACAGGACCAGGAACAACCCGGCCTG
This sequence comes from Bradyrhizobium sp. IAR9, assembly GCF_013408065.1. Taxonomy (NCBI): domain Bacteria; kingdom Pseudomonadati; phylum Pseudomonadota; class Alphaproteobacteria; order Hyphomicrobiales; family Nitrobacteraceae; genus Bradyrhizobium; species Bradyrhizobium sp. IAR9. The sequence continues at coordinate 175,609 of NZ_JACBZW010000014.1, read as the reverse complement.
GACCCAGAGCGGCATTAACGACAGCGGGCCGTGGCCATTGTCATAGAAGGCGATGAGCTCGTCGGCGTCGTGGATGTTGAAGACGAGGCTCGCGCCGACGACCAGAAGTCCGATCCGCATGGTGCGGGCGAACACCGGAACGAAGAACCAGTAGCAGATGTCGGTGACGATCTCGCGCTTGCGCCACCACGGCGCGCCGGCATTGCAGGCCCAGAAATGTTCGAGCACGGTGAAGACGGCCGCGAGCGCGAAGGTGATGGGGATCACCTTGACGATGGTCTCGCCGAGCATCAGGGCGACTTGCATGGGCAGGCTCGACATCGTCGCCTCTCTTGCGAATTCCAGCTCTGTTACGCCTACGCCGCTAAATTTAAGGGAGCGTGAAGCCGGCGCCGCGCCGACGGTACATCCGGAACCGGAACGAATTACAGGGGCCGCCTTAAGACGAAATTCACTCTGGGCCAAAGCATCGCGCCGCAGGCGGGTTTGCCCGATCGAATTAACTCTACCGAAAGAGCTCGGCTCTCATGGTCATCGGGTCAATGACGGCGCCGAACGAGGCGATCCCCACCCCAGATGGAGTTATGTTCATGAAGAACTTGATTGCACGTTTCGCGAAGGATGAATCCGGCGCCACCGCCATCGAATACGGTCTGATCGCCGCCGGCATCGCGCTGGCCATCATCACCGTCGTCAACAACCTCGGCACCACGTTGAACGCCAAGTTCACTTCGATCAGCAGCTCGCTGAAGTAAGCAACCGACGAACGACGGCAAAAGCCCCGGATCTCCGGGGCCTTTGTTTTTCCGAAGACGGCGAGTTCCAGTGGCGTTGCGTAAGTACAGAACCGATGCCGCGATCGCGGCGGATGAGACAGCGGCGGCACAGGCCGGCTCGCCGGTCTATTGGGTCTGCCTTGCGCTGCTGCTTGCGACGGCCGTGCTCGCCGCGCGCATTGCCAGCCTCTGGTGACGACGCGTTCCGCGACTTCAGCCGCGTGGGCTGCTTGCTGCCGTTGTCGGTTTGTTTAGCACTGCCGGCTAGCATCGCCCGACGCCAGTTCCCGCGGCAAACCCAGGCCTCAAGACGCAGCCCATGATCCTCGACCTTGCGCGCCTTCTGCTCTTCCCGGCCCTGATGGCGTTCGCTGCCGCGAGCGATCTCTTCACGATGACGATCTCGAACCGCGTGTCGCTGGCGCTGGTCGCCGGCTTCTTCGCGCTTGCCCTCGCCGGTGGCATGGCACCTTACGAGATGCTCAGTCATGTCGGCGCCGGCGCGCTTCTTTTGGTCATCGCCTTCACCTGCTTTGCGATGGGCTGGGTCGGCGGCGGCGACGCCAAGGTGGCGGCCTCCGTCGCGCTCTGGTTCGGCTTCGCACAGTTGATGAACTTCCTGCTCTACGCCTCGCTGTTCGGCGGGGCGCTGACGCTGCTCCTGCTCCAGTTCCGGCAATGGCCGCTGCCCTACGGACTGGCGGGTCAGGCCTGGCTCGCCCGGCTGCATGCCAAGGAGAGCGGCATCCCCTACGGCATCGCGCTCGCACTGAGTGCGCTGATGGTCTACCCGGAGACCGAATGGGTGAAGGCGATTGATCTCGCGCACCTCGCGCTGCGCTGAACGCACCGGGTAAACCCGGCGTTAAGGCGATTTAGATACGCCTCATTAACCATGCTTTGACGAATAGCTGGTCAACTGCCGATTACGGCGGCGGCAGCGTCGCGGCGTTTTGTTGGAAAGTGAAGCGTATGAATAGGGCACGCATTGTCGTCCTGACGGTCGCCATCTGCGCCGGCGGTGTCGCCGCGTACCTGGCGAGCGGCTCGGACAATTCTGCGCCGCCTCCGGTCCCGGTCGCGCAGCTTCCGACCGTCGACGTCCTCGTGGCCAAGAACGACATCGGCCTCGGCCAGACCGTGAAGCCGGAAGATCTGCAATGGCAGACCTGGCCGGCCGCGACCGCCAGCGCCACCTTCATTCGCCGCAACGAGCGTCCCGAGGGCGTGACCCAGGTGACCGGTTCGATCGCGCGCGCCCCCTTCATTCAGGGTGAGCCGATCCGCGACCAGAAGCTGGTCAAGGCCGAGGGCTCCGGATTCATGGCGGCCATCCTGCCCAGCGGCATGCGGGCCATCTCGACCGAAATCTCGCCGGAGACCGGCGCAGGCGGCTTCATCCTGCCCAATGACCGCGTCGATGTCCTGCTGACACGCCGCCTCAAGAACCCGGACCAGACCGCCGGGGGCCAGGACGTCGTCACGTCCGAGATCATCCTGGTCAACGTGCGCGTCCTCGCCATCGACCAGGCTCCGAAGGAAAAGGACGGCCAGAACACCGTGGTCGGCAAGACCGTGACCCTGGAACTCACTTCCGCACAGACCCAGGCGCTTTCCTCGGCTCGTCAGGCCGGAACGCTCTCGCTGGCGCTGCGCAGCATTGCCGACGTCAAGATGAGCGAGATCACGCTCGACGAATCCGCCCAGAAGCGCGACGGCGTCTCGATCATTCGCTACGGCATCCCGAGCTCGACGGCGAAAGCACGATGAGGACAGGCGACATGAAATGCAGGGCAGATTCAGCGACGATGCGAACCGCCATGGTCCGCGCCCTGTCGTTTTCGGCCGCCTTCGCGCTGGCATTCAACCCGGTGCTGACCCCCGTGGTCGCCGCCGACTATCGCCCGGGCGCGGCGGTCGCCGCCGACGGTCAGATGAACGCCCGCTTCCTTTCGCTCGGCATCGGCAAGTCCGTGGTGATCGACCTTCCGCGCGACATCAAGGACGTGCTGGTCGCTGACCCCAAGATCGCCAATGCGGTGGTCCGCTCGGCGCAGCGCGCCTACATCATCGGCGCCGCGCTCGGCCAGACCAACATCGTGTTCTTCGATTCTGCAGGCCAGCAGATCGCGGCCTATGACATCGCGGTCAAGCGCGACCTCAACGGTGTGCGGGCGGCGCTGAAGCAGGTCCTGCCGAATTCAGACATCCAGATCGACGGGCTCGGCGACGGCATCGTCCTGACCGGCACGGCGGCGAACCCGATGGAAGCGCAGCAGGCCAATGACCTCGCCGCGCGCCTGGCCGGCGGCGCCGACAAGGTCGTGAACTCGATCGTGGTCCGCGGCCGTGACCAGGTCATGCTCAAGGTGACGGTGGCGGAAGTCCAGCGCAACATCGTCAAGCAGCTCGGCATCGACCTGACCGCGAACCTCAACTACGGCACGTCGGTGGTGAGCTTCTCCAACTCGAATCCGTTCACCGCTCTCGGCCACAACCTCGTGGACGGCAACAATCTGACCACGAAGTTCGGCGCGGCGCCGTCGGTGCAAGCCACCCTGCGCGCGATGGAAACCGCTGGCGTGATCCGCACGCTGGCCGAACCGAACCTGACCGCGATCTCCGGTGAATCGGCAACGTTCATCGCCGGCGGCGAATTCCCCGTGCCGGCGGGCTATGCTTGCGATCCCACCACGCATGTCTGTACCACCCAGATCAGCTTCAAGAAGTTCGGCATCTCGCTCAACTTCACCCCCGTGGTGCTGAGCGAAGGCAAGATCAGCCTGCGGGTGATGACCGAGGTCTCGGAGCTGTCGAACGAGAATGCGATCACGCTGTCGCAGGCCGTGACCTCGACGTCGGTGAACTCGGTGACGGTGCCCTCGATCAGGACCCGCCGTGCCGAGACCTCGCTGGAAATTCCCTCCGGCGGCGCGATGGCGATGGCCGGCCTGATCCAGCAGCAGACCAAGCAGGCCATCAGCGGATTGCCGGGACTGATGCAGCTCCCGGTCCTCGGCACGCTGTTCCGCAGCCGCGACTTCGTCAACAACGCGACCGAGCTGGTCGTGATCGTGACGCCTTATGTCGTTCGCGCGGTGGCGCCAAAGGACCTGTCGCGGCCGGATGACGGCTTCGCCCCGCCTGCGGATCCACAGGCCCAGCTGCTCGGCAACATCAACCGCCTTTACGGCGTGCCCGGCCGGACCGAACCGGCCAAGAACTACCGCGGCACCTACGGCTTCATCACCGACTGAGGCGAAACGGGGACTTCACGATGATCACAAGACCACCCCAGCTTCGCAAACGCGCCATCCGTCTCGGTGGCGCGCTCGTCGGCATGGCGCTCGCGCTCGGCGGATGCCAGCATGACGAAGCCGTCACGGCCTCCATTCCCGACGACTACAAGCAGCGCCATCCGATCGCGATCGAAGAGCAAAATCGTTCGATCGTCGTCTTCGTCGGCCATGCCCGCGGCGGATTGACCGCCGCCCAGCGCGCGGATGTGATGGGTGTCGCATCGGCATGGTTGCACGAAGGCACGGGCGCCATTCGTATCGACGTGCCGTCCGGCACGCCCAATGCGCGTCCGGTCGCGGACACGATGCGTGAAATCCAGGCGATGCTGGCGGGAGCAGGCGTTCCGCCGCGCGGCGTCAACGTTCGCCCCTACCAGCCGGAAGACAGGCGCTTCCTGCCGCCGATCCGGCTCACTTATTCCAAGATCGCCGCGGTCGCGGGTCCCTGCGGCCTGTGGCCGGAGGACGTCGGCCCTTCGATCAAGAACAAGAGATGGTTCGAGAACAAGGACTATTACAACTACGGCTGCGCCTATCAGCGCAACCTCGCAGCGATGGTCGACAATCCGTCGGACCTCGAGCAGCCGCGGCCTGAAACTCCGTCCTACACGGCGCGGCGCATCACCGCTCTCGAGAAATATCGCAAGGGTCTCACGACGGCGACCACCTATCCCGAGGCCGACAAGGCCAAACTCAGCGACACCGGCAAATGATCAGCTACGCTCGCCAGACACACGAAGAGCAGCCGGACGCAGCTCCTCCGCCGGTCGAGGAGCATATTGCGCCCGCGCCGCGCGTCTCGGTCCAGGCCTTCTGCGAGACCGTGGAAACCGCCGCCGCGGTCCAGTCGGCCGGCGAAGACCGCCGTCTCGGCAAGGCCCATCTGAAGATCCAGATGGGCGGCATGGCCGCTGCAACCGAGGCCTACCGCTCGGCCCCGACGCCGAACGTCATCGTGCTCGAAAGCGACGGACGCAACGACCTGCTGGGCGGGCTCGACCAGCTCGCCACCGTCTGCGACGCCGGCACCCGCGTGGTCGTGATCGGCCGGATCAACGACGTCACACTCTACCGTGAGCTGGTGCGCCGCGGTGTCAGCGACTACGTGCTCGCGCCGGTCGGCGCGATCGACGTCGTGCGCTCGATCTGCAACCTGTTCTCCGCCCCGGAAGCCAAGGCGGTCGGCCGCATCATCGCCGTGGTCGGCGCCAAGGGCGGCGTCGGGGCTTCCACCATCTCCCATAATGTCGCCTGGGCGATCGCGCGCGACCTCGCCATGGACGCCGTCGTCGCCGATCTCGACCTCGCCTTCGGCACCGCCGGGCTGGACTACAACCAGGACCCGCCGCAGGGCATTGCCGACGCCGTGTTCTCGCCCGATCGCGTCGACACCGCCTTCATCGACCGCCTGCTGTCGAAATGCACCGACCATCTCAGCCTGCTGGCGGCGCCGGCGACGCTCGACCGGGTCTATGATTTCGGCACCGACGCCTTCGACGCCGTGTTCGACACCCTGCGCTCCACCATGCCCTGCATCGTGCTCGACATTCCGCACCAATGGTCGGGCTGGACCAAGCGCGCCCTGATCGGGGCGGACGACATCCTGATCGTGGCCGCGCCCGACCTCGCCAATTTGCGCAATACCAAGAACTTGTTCGATCTGTTGAAGGCCGCGCGCCCCAACGACCGGCCACCGCTCTACTGCCTGAACCAGGTCGGCGTGCCGAAGCGCCCCGAAATCGCCGCCGCGGAGTTCGCCAAGGCGATCGAGAGCCAGCCGATCGTCTCGATCCCGTTCGAGCCGCAGATCTTCGGCTCGGCCGCCAACAACGGCCAGATGATCGCGGAGATCTCCGCCAACCACAAGTCGATCGAGATGTTTCTTCAGATCGCCCAGCGCCTGACCGGCCGCAGCGAAACCAAGAAACAAAAGTCGTCCCTGCTTTCACCCCTGATTGACAAGTTGCGGGGAAAATAAGCCGCCGCATGGAGTTGTTAAGTGTTCGGTAAGCGTAGCGGAACAGACACCGACCTTCGGGCGCCCAAGCCGGGCGCCGTGTCGCCCGAGCCAGCCCAGGCTCCGGCGCCGACGGTGTCGCGCGCCCCGCCTCCGCCGGCCGTCGCCTCGCCGCCGCTTGCGCCTGCCAAGGCGCCGCCGCCTCCGGCCATGGAGAGCCGGCGGTCGGACAATTATTACGAGGTCAAGGCGACCATCTTCGGCGCGCTGATCGAGGCGATCGACCTCGCTCAGCTCGCCAAGCTCGATTCGGAGTCCGCGCGCGAGGAAATCCGCGACATCGTCAACGAGATCATCGCGATCAAGAACATCGTGATGTCGATCGCCGAGCAGGAGGAACTGCTCGACGACATCTGCAACGACGTTCTCGGATACGGTCCGCTCGAGCCGCTGCTGTCGCGCGACGACATCGCCGACATCATGGTCAACGGCGCCAACACCGTCTACATCGAAGTCGCCGGCAAGATCCAGCGCACGGGAATTCGCTTCCGCGACAACCAGCAGCTCCTCAACATCTGCCAGCGCATCGTCAGCCAGGTCGGCCGGCGCGTCGACGAATCCTCGCCGATCTGCGACGCGCGCCTCGCCGACGGCTCCCGCGTCAACGCCATCGTGCCGCCGTTGTCGATCGACGGCCCCACGCTCACCATCCGCAAATTCAAGAAGGACAAGCTGACACTCGATCAGCTGGTCAAGTTCGGCGCCATCTCGCCGGAAGGCGCTGAAATCCTCCAGATCATCGGTCGCGTCCGCTGCAACGTGCTGATCTCCGGCGGTACCGGCTCCGGCAAGACCACGCTGCTCAACTGCCTGACCAACTATATCGAGCATGACGAGCGCATCATCACCTGCGAGGACGCCGCCGAGCTCCAGCTCCAGCAGCCTCACGTGGTGCGGCTGGAAACCCGACCGCCCAACATCGAGGGCGAGGGCCAGATCACCATGCGCGAGCTGGTGCGCAACTGCCTGCGTATGCGCCCCGAGCGCATCATCGTCGGCGAGGTTCGCGGACCCGAGGCGTTCGACCTGCTCCAGGCCATGAACACCGGCCATGACGGATCGATGGGCACGCTGCACGCCAACAACCCGCGCGAAGCCCTGTCGCGCTGCGAATCCATGATCACGATGGGAGGCTTCTCGCTTCCCTCACGCACCATCCGCGAGATGATCTGCGCCTCCATCGACGTGATCGTCCAGGCTGCGCGCCTGCGCGACGGCTCGCGCCGGATCACCCACATCACCGAGGTGATGGGCATGGAAGGCGACACCATCATCACCCAGGATATCTTCCTCTACGACATGGTCGGCGAGGACGCCAACGGCAAGATCATCGGCCGGCACCGCTCGACCGGGATCGGCCGTCCGAAATTCTGGGAGCGCGCCCGCTATTACGGCGACGAGAAGCGCCTTGCCGCTGCGCTGGACGCGGCGGAAGTCGCGCCGAAGACGTGAGCCGTTCAGCATGAACATGCAGGTCCTCGCCCTCGCATTCCTTGCCACCGCGGCGGTCGGCGGCATCGCCTGGGTCTTCCTCTATCCGCTGCTGTCCGGGGAACGAAAGGCCGAAAGCCGCCGCGCTTCGATCTCGCGCGCCGAGGCGCCCACGGCCCGCCAGGCCGAGAAGACCCAGCGCTCGCGCCGCGAGCAGGTCGAGACCACGCTGAAGGATCTCGAGGCGCGACGCCTGCAGGAGAAGAGCGCTCCGCTCCCCGTCCGCCTGTCGCAGGCGGGGCTCGATTGGACGCCGCAGAAATTCTGGATCGTCTCCGCCGTCGTGGCGGGCGCGTTCTTCGCAGCCGCTCTGTTTGCCGGCGGCGGCCTGATCGGTGCTGCCGGCCTCGCCTTTGCCGGCGGTTTCGGCCTGCCGCGCTGGGCGCTGGGCTTCCTGAAAAAGCGCCGCGAGGCCAAGTTCCTGGCGGCACTGCCCGATGCGGTCGACGTGATCGTCCGCGGCATCAAGGCGGGCCTGCCCTTGTTCGAATCGATCAAGGTCGTCGCGGCCGACGCGCCCGAGCCGCTGCGCAGCGAGTTTCTGGCGATCATCGAGACCCAGGCGATCGGCATGCCGCTCGGCGAGGCCTGCTCGCGGCTCTATGACCGCATGCCGTTGCCGGAGGCCAACTTCTTCGGCATCGTCATCTCGATCCAGCAGAAATCCGGCGGCAACCTCTCCGAAGCGCTCGGCAACCTTTCCAAGGTGCTGCGCGACCGCAAGAAGATGAGGGAAAAGATCCAGGCGATGTCGATGGAAGCCAAGGCCTCGGCCGGCATCATCGGCTCGCTGCCGCCGATCGTGATGTTCCTCGTCTATCTCACGACGCCACATTACATCTCGGTGCTGTGGACCCATCCCACCGGTCAGCTCATGCTGGTCGGCTGCGTCGTCTGGATGGCGGTCGGCATCATGGTGATGAAGAAGATGATCAATTTCGATTTCTGACGGTGCAGTATGGTCCAGTTTCTCGTCGCGAAACTACATGACGTCCACTTCATGACCATGATGCTGGCGGCCATTGCCGCCAGCGCCACCGTCTATACGCTGGTGATGCCGCTGTTCGCCGGCGAAGGCCTCTCCAAACGCATGAAGGCGGTGGCGAGCGAGCGCGAGCGCATCCGGCAGCGGGAGCGTGAGCGCCTTCACAAGAATGAAAAGGTCACGCTGCGCCAGACGCCGAAGCAGCTCGTCTCCAAGGTCGTCGAGGACTTCAACCTCACCAAATGGCTCGCGCAGGAAGCCGCGCGCGACAAGCTGATCATGGCGGGTTACCGCGGTCAGGCGCCCTACATCACATTCCTGTTTGCCCGCATGGTCACGCCGATGGTGCTCTTTATCGGCTCGGTCATCTACGTTTTCCTGATCGCGCATCTTCAGCAGGGCATGCCGATCAAGATCGGCATCTGCATTGGCGCCGCCTATCTGGGCCTCCAGGCGCCGATGCTGTTCCTTAGGAATGCGATCTCCAAGCGCCAGCTCTCGATCAAGCGCGCCTTTCCCGATGCGCTCGACCTGCTTCTGATCTGCATCGAATCCGGCATGTCGGTCGAGATGGCGTTCCGGAAAGTCGCCACCGAGATCGTGGGACAGTCGATCGCGCTGTCCGAGGAGTTCACGCTGACCACGGCCGAGTTATCCTATCTGCAGGATCGCAAGGTCGCTTACGAGAATTTGGCGCGACGCACCGGACTCGAGGGTGTCAAGTCGGTGTGTCTCGCGCTTCAGCAGGCGGAGCGTTACGGCACCCCGCTCGGACATTCCTTGCGCGTCATGGCGCAGGAAAATCGCGACATGCGCATGAACGAGGCCGAAAAGAAGGCTGCCGCCCTGCCGCCGAAGCTAACCGTGCCGATGATCCTGTTCTTCCTGCCCGTGCTGTTCGTCGTCATTCTCGGACCGACCGGCATCAAGATCTCCGAGATGCAATGACGCAAGACGCGGGCCGCGCACGCGGCTCGCGGGCCGCTTTCAGCATAAGACGATAGAAGAGACGATCAGCTCGGATCAATCGGGCTGGCTGAGCGAGGCGACCGGCGTCCGCTTCGGTGCGCCACGGGGAGCGTCGCTGCGGCTGAGCATCTCCTTGAGATAGGCGACGTTGGCCGCAGCCTGATCCGGTGGCAGATCCGCCTTCACGATGGTCTCGGCTTCGGCGAAGCGACCCTGCAGACCGACGACAAGACCGAGATTCTGCCGCACCCGGATGCTCGCACGCGGCGAGGCGTAGGCCTGCCGTAGCGCCTCTTCGGCCTTCGGAAGGTCTCTCGACAACATGTAGGACAGGCCGAGATTAGAGAGCACACCGGGATCACCCGGTGCGATCTTGAGCGCGCTCGCGTAGTAGGAGCGCGCTTCCTCGTGACGGCCCATCTGGTCCAGCGCGGTGCCCTGCACCGAAAGCAGGCGCCAATCCGGATTGTCAGGCGAATGCGCTTTCGACAGCACGTCGTAGGCCTGCTGGAAATTACCGTTGTCGGCGAGGGCGCGGCCGTATTGGGCGAGCAGCGCCTTGTTGCCGGGATTGGCGATGGTCGCCTGCTCGAGCACGGCGGCGGCCTGGGCGCGCTGACCGTTGGCGCGCAACGCCTGACCGTAGGCGAGCGCGGCATCGGCATCCTTGGGATTGGCGCGGTAGCGCTCGCCATAGACCTCGACGGCGCGCGCCGGATCGGTGGGAGCCGCCTCTGCCCGTGGTCCGCCGATCGAGCCCGTCACGTCGGAGAGCTTCGACATGCCCGTGCAGCCGCCGAGACCCATGGCCACCGCCGCGACCAGCGAGGTGGACGCAAGAAGCCGAGGAAGACTGAACCGTAGACGCATGACGCTTTGACTCTCGAGCCGATTGATCGAGCCGAACGCGCCAGCAATAGACTGTTAACCCTAACGGCCGGTTAACACCGCTCCCGGGCCGTGCTCTCGTCGAATTTCCGCTCGCAAGCGTCGTCAGGCTTGCGCGTTGGGAATCCAGCAGCAGCAGGTCGAAGGCGCTCGCGCGAACGGCAGCTCTCAACACGAGATACGAGATCCGTGCGACGACGGTTTTCGTCTCGCCCGATCAATATTCGATGGCAAGCCGTTTGCGGATTTCGTCGACGCGCCTGTCGAGCGCATCGAACCGCGCGTGGACCGAGCGGTCGTGGAGATAGAAGACGTAGCCGCCGGCGAGGAACGCGAAGATCCAATGGTGGTGCTCGACATAGCCGAAAATCGCCTCGATGGCCTCGCCAATGAACGTGACCACGCTCCACACAAATTCCATTGCATTTCCTCCCGGCACGCCTTGTCGTCGATCGCCTGATCTCCAACTCTGGCGACCGTTGCCGGAACCTAGCATGGCCCACTCGCCGCGAGTAGCGGCTCGCTGCACGGCGACAGCAAAGCCGATTGCAGCGGCGGCGAAACTCTGCGAAGTCTCATCCGTTCGCATAACCCGTTCGATCTGACGATCCGGACCCACCAATGCCCTCTGTCTTCGAAACGTCTCCCGCCGCCATTCCGATCACCTTCGTCACCAAATCGAGCTGGGACCAGGTCGCCGAGGCGTTGCCGTCGCCGCAACGCGCGTTCGCCACGGCATGCGCCTTTGCCGCCAAGCCGGGCGCCTATCTGGCACTGCCTGCGCCCGACGGCGCAATCGCGCAGGTGCTGTTCGGCCTCGAGGACGAGGGGGCAAGATCGCGCGACCTGTTCCGGCCCGGCGCCCTGCCCGGCCTGCTGCCGCCGGGTATCTATCGCTTTGCCAATGCACCCCACGATGCACGGCTGGCGGCGCTCGCTTTTGCGATGGGGCGCTACCGGTTCGCGCGCTACCGCAAGGCTGACAGGCCCGACGTCCGGCTGGTGCCGCCTGATGGCGTCGATGCGGCCGAGATCGAGCGGATCGCTGACGCGGCAATGCTCGCGCGCGACCTCATCAACACACCGTCCAACGACATGGGGCCGGCGGAGCTGGCCGCCGCCGCGCAAGACCTCGCCGCGGAGTTCGGCGCAAGCTTCGCGTGCACCGTCGGCGACGATCTGGAGAAGAACTTTCCGCTGATCCACGCCGTCGGCATGGCCTCCAGCCGCGCGCCGCGGCTGATCGACATCGGCTGGGGCGATCCTGATCATCCCAAGGTGACGCTTGTCGGCAAGGGCGTCTGCTTCGACACCGGCGGGCTCGACCTGAAGCCGTCGAGCGGCATGCTGATCATGAAGAAGGACATGGGCGGCGCCGCCAACGTGCTGGCGCTGGCGCGCATGGTGATGGATGCGAAGCTGAAGGTGCGGCTGCGCGTGCTGATTCCGGCGGTGGAGAATGCGGTCGCCGGCAACGCCTTCCGCCCGCTCGACATCTTCACCTCGCGCAAGGGCATCACGGTGGAAATCGGCAATACCGACGCCGAAGGCCGGCTGGTGCTCGCCGACGCGCTGGCATTGGCCGATGAGGAAAAGCCCGATCTGCTGATCGATCTGGGCACGCTGACCGGCGCCGCGCGTGTCGCGCTGGGACCGGATTTACCGCCCTTTTACACCAATGATGAGAGCCTTGCCGCCGATGTCGCGCGCTGTGCGGTGCAGGAGAACGATCCGTTGTGGCGCATGCCGCTGTGGCCGGCTTACGATGCGTGGCTGGACTCCAAGACGGCCACCATCACCAACGCACCATCCGGCGGCTTTGCCGGCTCGATCACCTGCGCGCTGTTCTTACAACGCTTCGTCGATCAGGCGAAGAGCTGGCTGCATGTCGACATCTACGGCTGGACACCGTCGGCAAAGCCGGCCCGTCCCGAAGGCGGCGAGTGCCAGGCCGCGCGCGCCATCTACACCTTGCTGAGCGAGCGCTATGCATGATCCGCGACTAACACCGGCGCGGGGCGACCTCGCCGCGAAATATCTCGAAGGCAAGGTCGAGGCGGATCGCTTCGTCGCCGGCGAAGAATTCGAGGTGGTTGATCCGGTCGCGCCGGTGCGCGAGCAGCCGTCTTCGGGCGCGATGCTGATGACGGAGGCATTGCGCGGCGAACGTGTCACGGTCTACGACCGCAACAGCGAGGGCTGGGCGTGGGGCCAGCTCAATGGCGACGGCTATGTCGGCTGGCTGCCGGATGCAGCGCTCATGAAACCCTCGGCGACGCCGACCCATGTGGTTAGCGCGCTGCGGACGTTCGCCTTCCCCGGCCCCTCGATCAAGCTGCCGCCGGCCGACACGCTCGTGATGGGATCCAGGCTGGCTGTGGCGCGCGAGGACGGCAGCTTCGCCGTCACGCGCGACGGCAGTTACCTGCCGAAGGCGCATCTCGCCCCGCTCGATCATCGCGAGCCGGACTTCGTTGCGGTCGCCGACCGCTTCGTCGGCACGCCCTATCTCTGGGGCGGCAAGAGCAGTTTCGGCATCGATTGCTCCGGCCTCGTCCAGGTCTCGCTGACATTGGCGGGAATCGGCTGCCCACGCGACAGCGACATGCAACTGGCCGGTCTCGGCCGCGCACTGGAGCCGCATGAGGGAAGCAGCTTGCTGCGCGGCGATCTGATCTTCTGGAAGGGCCACGTTGCCATCGTGCGCGATGGCAGCACCATGGTTCACGCCAACGCGTATCACATGGCGACCGTGATCGAACCGATCGAGCCGGCAATTGCGCGGATCAGGCAGGCCGGCAGCGAGGTCGTTGCGATCAAGCGGCTCTAGGGCCGTGGATCGAGACGATCGTACTCGATCTTTTTTCTCGGCATCCGAACAGGTTTCGGACGCGGTTGCTGACGGAACGGGCGCATTATCACCGGCAGAATGGTTTACCTTGCGGCGCAGCTACGGAACAACGTTACATCTGAGGTGATTTGCGGAACGAAACGCGGCGTCAGTCTTTCTCTGGCTTTGGGAGGTGCCCATGAGTTCTCAGGCCAGAGAAGGCGCGTGTGCGTTCGCTTGGCGAAACTACTTGCTGCTCCATAGCGGCATCAGCGAGAACGACGACAGGCGTTCCGCCCTCTACAGCTACATCTCCAATCTTCGCGACACCTGCGAGGATGATTTCGATCTCTTGCAGATAGCCGCGGTCGCCTACTTGAAAAAGCTGGATGAATTGCATGACGACCAATGCGCGCGCCGCGCGGCAGATCAACTTCTGGCCGAGCGTTTGGAAGCAAGCGGTTCACAACAGGATAGATAGCTTAGGTCATACCACCAGAGCGAAGGAGCGAGCAGCATGGCAGACGACACCAATGCGAACCGTTTCGTGCGCGACCCTCAACGGCGCATCGCCGCAGCGACGGCAATTGGCATGAATGCCTTGAAGCCGATGATGCACTTCCAGGTCTCAATGCTGAGGATGTGGGCCGATAGTATCGAGAGGCTCGAGGCCAATTACGACAAGAACCTGGAAGACACTGCGACCAGGGTCGAGAAAGCGTCAGACAAGGAACGCGCGGCGTAACATCAAGGCGGGCTGCCCGCGCAGCCTGCTCCGGCGAAACGCTCCGGGCGCCGCGATGTCGCTCGCCTGGGATGACGGGCTACGTCGCCACCGATCCGTTGCCCGCTGTCTCCAGCCGGAACGCCGCCGCGAACAGCGCGCGTGTGTAATCGGTCTTCGGATTCTTGAATAGCTCGGCGGCCTGTCCCTCTTCGACGACCTTGCCGCCGCGCATCACGATCAGGTGGCTCGCAAGCGAGGCGACGACGCGCAGATCGTGCGAGATGAACATGTAGGTGAGTTCGCGCTTGCGCTGGAGCTCACGCAACAGATCGACCATCTGTGCCTGGAACAGCATGTCGAGCGCGCTGGTCGGCTCGTCGAGCACGACGAAGTCCGGCTCCAGCACCACCGCCCGCGCGATGCTGATGCGCTGGCGCTGGCCGCCGGAGAATTCGTGGGGATAGCGGTAGCGGGTATCGGGCTTCAGCCCGACGTCTTCCAGCGCCTTGACGACGCGCGCCTCGCGTTCCTCGCGCGACAGCCCCGGCTGATGCACGGAGAGACCTTCGGCGATGATGTCGGCGACCGACATGCGCGGGCTGAGCGAGCCGAACGGGTCCTGGAACACGATCTGCATGTCGCGCCGGAACGGCCGCATCTCCTTGAAGCGCAGGCCCTGGATGTCCTTGCCCAGGAACACGATGCGTCCGTTCGAGGAGATCAGGCGCAGCAGGGCCAGCCCCAGCGTGGTCTTGCCCGAGCCTGACTCGCCGACCACACCGAGCGTCTCGCCCTTGCGCACGGCGATGCTGACGCCGTCGACCGCCTTGATGTGACCGACGGTCTTGCGCATCAGGCCGCGCTTGATCGGAAACCAGACCTTCAACTCGTTGGCGGACATCACCACCGGGGCACCCGGCTGCGGCGGCGCCGGATCGGGCTTCGGTTCCGCCGCGAGCAGGTCGCGCGTGTAGGGATGTTTCGGGCTCTTGAAGACCTGCTCGACCGGCCCCTGCTCGACGATCTCGCCGCTCTTCATGACACAGACGGTGTCGGCGATGCGGCGCACGATGCCGAGATCGTGGGTGATGAAGAGCAGGCTCATGCCGAGCCGCGAGCGGATCTCGGCGAGCAGCGCCAGGATCTGCGCCTGCACGGTGACGTCGAGCGCCGTGGTCGGCTCGTCCGCAATCAACAGATCGGGCTCATTGGCGAGCGCCATCGCGATCATCACGCGCTGCCGCTGACCGCCGGAGAGCTGATGCGGATAGCTCTTCAGTCGCGTCTCCGGCTCGGGAATACCGACCTGCGTCAGCAATTCCAGCGTCCGCCGGCGCGCCTCCGCATTGCTGGTCGGATTGTGCAGCTGGATGATCTCGCCGATCTGCGCCTCGATCGTGTGCAGCGGATTGAGCGAGGTCATCGGCTCCTGGAAAATGATGGAGATGTCGCTGCCGCGAATCTCCCGCATCTCCTGCTCGGATCGGTCGATCAGCTCCTGCCCCTTGAAGCGGATGCTGCCCGAGGGGTGCGAGGCGTTCGGATAGGGCAACAGCTTGAGAATCGAGAGCGCGCTGACGGACTTGCCGGAGCCGGATTCGCCGACCAACGCCAGGCATTCGCCGCGCTTGATCTGGAACGAGACCTTGTCGACCGCGAGCGTGGTGGTGCCGCCCTGGTGGAAGGCCACCGACAGGTCGCGCACGCTGAGCAGGGGCTGGTTGATGGCATCCATGGCCTTACCTGAACGTCTTGCGCGGATCGAAGGCGTCGCGCACCGCTTCGCCGATGAAGATCAGGAGCGACAGCATGCTCGCGACCGAGAAGAAGCCGGAGAAGCCGAGCCAGGGGGCCTGCACATTGGCCTTGGCCTGCGACAGCAATTCGCCGAGCGAAGGCGATCCTGGCGGCAGGCCGAAGCCAAGGAAGTCCAGCGCCGTCAGCGTCATCACCGAGCTCGACACGATGAAGGGCAGAAACGTCATGGTCGCGACCATCGCGTTCGGCAGCAGGTGGCGGAACATGATGACGGGATTGGAGACGCCGAGCGCCCGCGCCGCCTGGATGTATTCGAAGTTGCGCCCGCGCAGGAACTCGGCCCGCACCAGACCCACCAGCGAGACCCAGGAGAATAGCAGGAGGATGCCAAGCAGCACGAAGAAGCCGGGCACGAGCACCGACGACAGGATCAGCAGAAGATAGAGCGAGGGAATCGCCGTCCAGATCTCGATAAAGCGCTGGAAGATGAGATCGACCCGGCCGCCGAAATATCCCTGCACCGCACCCGCCGCGATGCCGATAACGGACGAGACGATCGTGAGGCAAAGGCCGAACAGCACCGAGATGCGGAAGCCATAGATCAGCCGCGCGACCACGTCGCGCCCCTGATCGTCCGTCCCGAGCCAGTTATATTCGAGGTCGCGGCAACTCTTCAGCCCCTTCTTCTCCACCACCGGCTTGCATTGCGCTTCCGTCAGCATCCATGTCGGCGGTGACGGCGCAGGCGTCGGCAGGTCCAGATTGTGGGTGTCGTAAGAATAACGGATCAGGGGCCAGACGATGCTGCCGCCCTTGTCCTTGATCAGCTTCTGCAAATAGGGATCGCGATAGTCGGCAGCGGTTTCGAAGTCGCCGCCGAAGGTGGTTTCCGAATAGGTCACGAATGCGGGCCAATAGAGCCGGCCGTCGAACTTGATCAGGAAAGGCCGATCATTGGCGATCAACTCCGCGAACAGCGAGACCACGAACAGGGCGATGAATATCCAGAAGGACCAGTAGCCACGGCGGTTCGCCTTGAAGTTCTGCCACCGCCGCCTGTTGAGCGGCGAAGGCGCGAAGGGCTTGCGCGTGATCGGAACGACCTCGCCCAGCGGAGACTGGGTCGTGGTCTCGATCGGCGTCGGCGCGGTAACCGTCATCAGACCTCCCGCGCCTCGAAATCGATCCGTGGGTCGATCCACATATAGGTGAGGTCGGAGATCAAATTGATCACGAGGCCGACCAGCGAAAAGATGTAGAGCGTGCCGAACACCACGGGATAGTCGCGATTGAGCACGCTCTCGAAGCTGAGCAGCCCAAGCCCGTCCAGCGAGAAGATGGTCTCGATCAGGAGCGAGCCTGAAAAGAACGCGTGGATGAACGTCCCCGGGAAGCCCGCGATCACGATCAGCATCGCATTGCGGAAGACGTGGCCGTAAAGCACCCGGCCCTCGCCGCAGCCCTTGGCGCGCGCAGTCATGACGTATTGCTTGCGGATCTCGTCCAGGAACGAGTTCTTGGTCAGGAACGTCATGGTGGTGAAGGCACCTAACCCCATGGCGATCAGCGGCAGCGTCAGATGCCAGAAATAATCGATGATCTTCCAGTACCAGGGAAACTGCGACCAGCCGTCGGAGGTCAGTCCGCGCAGCGGGAACCAGTTGAAGAACGAGCCGCCGGCAAACAGGATGATGAGGAGGATTGCGAACAGAAAGCCGGGAATGGCATAGCCCAGCACGAGAACGGTCGATGTCCAGGTGTCGAAGCGCGTGCCGTCCTTCACCGCCTTGCGGATGCCGAGCGGGATCGAGATCAGATAGGTGATCAGCGTCAGCCACAGCCCGAGCGAGATCGAAACCGGCAGCTTCTCCTTGATGAGTTGCAGAACGCTGACGTCGCGGAAATAGCTCTTGCCGAAATCGAAGCGGGCGAAATTCCAGACCATCAGGGCGAAGCGTTCCGGTGCCGGCTTGTCGAAGCCGAACTGCACCTCGAGCTTCTTGATGAAGTCAGGATCAAGGCCCTGCGCGCCGCGATATTTCGAGTTGATGGCGTCGCCACCGGCCCCGACTTGCCCGGGCGCGCGCTGCGCAAAGTCGCTGCCGCCCGAAATCCGCGAAGTGCCGCCGGTGTCAGCCCCGGAGAGCTGCGCGATCACGCGTTCGACCGGGCCGCCCGGCGCGAACTGCACGACAACGAAGGACACGAAGAGGATTCCGAGCAGCGTCGGAATCATCAGGAGGATGCGGCGGGCGATATAGGCACTCATGGCTACTTCGCCTGCTCGAGCTTGGCGGCCTTGGCGGGTTCATGCCACCAGATGTCGGGCGCGCCGACGCCATTGGCATAGCGCGGCAGCTTTTGCGGGTGACCGAACTGATCCCAATAAGCCAGCCGGTGCGTCTTGTTGTACCATTGCGGCACCCAATAGCGGCCAGTGCGGAACAGGCGGTCGAAGGCGCGGCAGGCGATGGTTAATTCCTCCCGGCTGTCGGCCGCCATGATCTTCTCGATCATGGCGTCGATGGCCGGACTGGCGACGCCCGCGAGATTGTACGAGCCCTTGGTGTTCGCGACCTGCGAGGAGAAGAACGCGCGCATGGCATCGCCCGGCGTCGCCGACATGCTGAAACGCTGGATCGTCATGTCAAAGTCGAAATCCTCCACGCGCGAGCGATATTGCACGGCATCAACGAGGCGGAGGCTCGCCTCGATGCCGAGCGTCCCCAAGTTCTTGATATACGGCGCGTGATGCGGCTGGAGCGAGGGCTCCTCCGCCAGGAATTCAATCTTGAACACCTCTCCGCTCGGCAGCATTCGCTTGCCGTCCTTGATCGGAAAGCCGGCTTCGTTGAGCAGCTGCTGCGACTTGCGCAAGAGAGCTCGATCCTGCCCCGATCCGTCGGAAACCGGCGGCGCGAAGGACGCAGCGAACACCTCGTCGGGAACCTGACCGCGGAATGGCTCGAGCAGCTTCAGCTCTTCCGGCGACGGAGGGCCATTGCTAGCCATGAGATCGGAGTTCTGGAACGGTGACACCGTACGGGCATAGGCGCCGTACATGATGGTCTTGTTGGTCCATTCGAAGTCGAAAGCGTCGATCAGGGCCTCACGTACGCGGGGATCCCTGAATTTCTCGCGCCGGGTATTGATGAACCAGCCCTGCGCGCCGGATGGCGTGTCGTCGGGCACGATCTCGAGCTTGACGCGGCCATCCTTCACGGCCGCGAAGTCGTATCGCGTCGCCCAGATGCGTGAGGTGAACTCTTCCCGGTAGAGATAGTTCTTGCCGGTAAACCCTTCGAAAGCGACGTCGCGGTCGCGATAGAACTCATAGCGCACGACATCGAAATTATAGGTACCGCGGCAGGGCGGCAGATCGGCAGCCCACCAGTCCTTCACCCGCTCATACTCGATATAGCGATTGACCTCGAACTTGCCGACCTTGTACGGACCGGAGCCCAGCGGGGTCTCCAGCGACGATTCATCGAACGGGCGAGATGCGTAGTAGGCCTTCGAGAAGATCGGCAGGCTGGCGGCATAGAGCGGCACGTCGCGCGCCCGCCCCTTGGCAAAGGTGACGACGAGCGTTGCATCGTCGACCGCCTCCGCGCTGACCATGTCGCGCAGCTGCACGAGGATCAGGGGATGTCCCTTGGTCTTCAGCGTCATCAGCGAAAACGCCGCATCATGCGCGGTGAGCTTGGTGCCGTCGTGGAATTTCGCCTCCGGCCGCATCGTGAAGCGGTAGACCAGCTTGTCCGGCGATATCTGCACGGATTTGGCGGCAAGCCCGTACATCGCATCAGGCTCGTCGTTCGCACGCACCATCAGCGGCGCGAAGGTCATGTCCATGCCTTGCGCGCCGTCGCCCTTCAGGATGAAGGCGTTGAGCGAGTTGAAGGTCTGGTAGGATTGGTTGTAGGCGCGCACCGACGGAATGAGCGAGAACGTCCCGCCCTTCGGCGCATCGACGTTGACGTAGTCGAAATGGTGGAAGTCGGCGGGATATTTGAGATCGCCGAACGCCGAGATACCGTGAGCCTCGATCCCCGCTTCCGATGCATGCGCTCCGCGCCACGGCTGCGCGCCCAGCGACATCCCGAGGGTGCCGCCGACCCCGAGGGCCAGCACGTGGCGGCGTGACATCTGCGTCATGCGGGGAATGTCCTTCACGACTTCTTTGCGATCCGCGCCGCCTTCTCTGCGTCGTACCACCAGATGAACGGGAAGCCGGATTGGCCGTATTTGGGCATTTCCGTCGGCCGGCCGAAGCGATCCCAGCGTGCCGTACGCACCTTGTTATAAGTCCATTGCGGCACGACGTAATGATTCCACAGCAGCACGCGGTCGAGTGCCTTGGTGGCCGCGACGAGATCGTCGCGATCGGTAGCGTAGATGACCCGCTCGATCAGCTTGTCGATTGCGGGATTCTTGATGCCCGCAATGTTGCGCGAGCCGGCGATGTCAGCCGTCTTGGTCGACCAGAACTCGCGCTGCTCGTTGCCTGGCGACTGCGACTCGCCCCACGAGTTTGTGACGATGTCGAAATCCCACTCGCGCGTCCTGTTCTCGTACTGGGTCGGGTCGACCGTCCGCACGTTGACGGCAATGCCGAGCCGCTCCAGGGACGGCTTGTAGAACAGCGTGATCCGCTCGAAGCTCGGATCCGAGTTCAGCAGTTCGAGCGTGAACTGCGCGCCGGTCTTGACGTCGGTCAGCTTGCGGTCGCGCACCTCGTAGCCGGCCTCCTTGAACAGGCGCAGCGCCTCGCGCAGATTGTCGCGCACGGCTTCCGGACTGCCGCCGACCGGATTGGTGTAGGCCGTGGTGAAGACTTCGGGCGGCACCTGGGTGCGGACGGTCTCGAGGATCTCGAGCTCCTTGCCCTGCGGCAAGCCGGTTGCCATGAGCTCGTCGATGCCGTCGAAATAGCTGCTGATGCGCTTGTACTGGCCGTAGAAGATCTGCTTGTTCATCTCCTCGAAGTCGAACGCGTAGTTAAGTGCACGCCGCACGCGGGGATCGCTGAACTTGCCGCGGCGCAGGTTCGGCACGAAAGCCTGCATCACACCTGAGCTGCGATTGGCGAATTCCTCGAGGATCACGCGCTTCTCACTCACGGCCGGGAAGTCGTAGGCGGTCGCCCAGTTCTTCGCACTGTTCTCGGTACGCCAGTCGACCTGGTCGGCCTTGAAGGCCTCGATCGCGACGGTAGCATCGCGGAAATATTCGTAGCGCAGCTCGTCGAAATTGTTGCGGCCGACATTGGCTGGCAAATCGCGGCCCCAATAATCCTTGACGCGCTCCATAGCGATCGACCGTCCGGCGACGAAATCCTTGATCTTGTAGGGACCGGAGCCGAGCGGCACCTCGAGCGTGGTGGCGGACACGTCCCGCTTGCGCCCCTGCGCGTCAGTCCCCTCCCACCAATGCTTCGGCAGGACGATGAGCTGCCCGACGATCTGCGGCAGCTCGCGATTTCCCGGCGCGTCGAACACGAACTTCACCTCGCGCTCGCTGACCTTCTCGGCCTTCACCACATGGCTGTAATAGGCCGAGTACATCGGATGGTGCTTCTTGAAGGACTCGAGCGAGAAGATCACGTCATCGGCGGTGACCGGCTTGCCGTCGTGCCATTTGGCCTGGGGCCGCAAGCGGTAGGTGACGAAGGAGAAATCGTCGGGGTGGCTGACGGCTTCGGCCAGCGCACCGTACTCGGTCGAGACCTCGTCGAGCGACTGCGTGAGGAGCGATTCATAGATGAAAGCGACGGCGCCGGCGACCTGGCCCTTCACACCCGATACCACGATGTTGAGGTTGTCAAAGGTGCCGACGGCGATCTGGCGCGCGACGCCGCCCTTGGGCGCTTCCGGATTGACGTAGTCGAAGCGCTTGAAATCTGCGGGGTACTTGACCTTTCCGAACAGCGACAAGGCATGGCGCCAAGGAAGCTCATTCGCCGATTGCGCCTCGGCACTGCCGACGACGGAAAGGCCCGCTACGGAACCGAGGGCGGGGAGCGCTGCGGCCGCAGTGCCGGTGAGCAGGAGATCACGTCGGGTTATGGCCAAATCAACATTCCTGTCTTGAAGGAGGCTACTCCTTTAAGTTCCCAATATAGGCGAGGTTTCGACCGAATATGTTGCTTTTTCCTCATCTTGGAAGGCCGGACGGCCCGTCGGATGCGGCCAAACGCCCCGATAAACTCACCGCGAGGCCCGGATAAGGAAACGGCCAGGCTTTCCAGCCTGGCCGCATGTTCCAAGATCGGGTTCTTGAGGCTTACTTCGACGCGGTCGGCAGTGGCTGAGGATGCTCTGACAGCGAATTCAGATAGGCAATGACGTCGGCGCGCTCGGAATCCTTGGCGATACCGGCGAAGCCCATCGCAGTGCCCGGGATGAAGCCCTTCGGATTGGCGATGAACTTGTTCAGGTCGTCGAATGTCCAGGTACCGCCCTTGCCCTTCATGGCAGCGGAGAAATTGAAGCCGCCGCGGCCCTCACCCCTCTTCTCGCCGACGACGCCATAGAGGTTCGGACCGACGCGATTCGGGCCACCCTTCTCGAAAGTGTGGCAGGCACCGCACTTCTTGGCGGCCGCCGCGCCCTTTTCGACGGAGGCGGTCTGGAGCAACTTTTCGATCGGCTCGGAGGCCGCGGCGGCAGCGCCGCCTTCCTTGCCGTGGCCGGCGTCTTCCTTCACGGCGATCTCGAAGCCCGGCTTTTCCGGCATCTTGGGCGAGAAAAGAGCCTGGGCGGTAAAGCTGGTCACCAAGAGAAAGAGACAGGTACCAAGCACGGCACCCATGATTTTATTGAGTTCGAAAGAGTCCATTTCCGGCCAGGCCCCACACCGCAAGAAGGATCGAGCGGCCGGGCGGCCGCCAGGACGAGCCTCGGGAGAATCAAACGTTCCTTATCGTTTCCCCGAGTTTTGCCATTGAGATATCGGTTTGCCCGGGGTCTGGCAACCCGTATAAGCGACCCGGCTTTCGGCCGTCCCCGCTCCATTTCTCGGCGCGGAAAACGCCCCGTTTTCAGGCTCTTGACCTCAGATCTCTAGACCCAATGATCGATCCTCGCATCCTGGTGCTGATCCCGGCCCGCATGGCCGCCACCCGCCTGCCCGGCAAGCCACTCGCCGACATCGCGGGATTGCCGATGATCGTGCATGTGCTGCGCCGCGCCGAGGCCGCAAGTATAGGCCGGGTCGCGGTCGCGACCGACACGCCCGAGATCGCTGCGGTCGTGACGGCCCATGGCGGCGAGGCCGTGATGACCAGCCCGACACACCCCTCCGGCTCCGACCGTATCCACGAGGCCATGCAGAAGCTCGATCCGGACGGCAAGGCGGAGATCGTGGTCAATCTGCAGGGGGATTTCCCGACGATCACGATCGGCAACATCCGCGAGGTGCTGCCGCCCCTGCAAGACCCGGCCGTGGACATCGCGACACTGGCCTCGCAGATCCACACCGAGGAGGAGGACCTCGCCCCGAGCGTCGTGAAGGCGATCGGAACCTCGCTCGGCGGCAGGCGCATGCGTGCACTTTATTTCACTCGCGCGACCGCGCCGACCGGCGACGGACCGCGTTACCACCATATCGGCCTCTACGCCTATCGCCGCGCGGCGCTGGAGCGTTACGTTTCGCTGCCACCCTCGCCGCTGGAATTGCAGGAGAAGCTCGAACAGCTCCGGGCGCTCGAGGCGGGAATGCGCATCGACTTCACCATCGTCGACACCGTACCCCGCGGGGTCGACACGCCTGCGGACCTGGAAACCGCCCGCAGCATCCTTTCCAAATCCTGAGCCGCTGTTACAAGGCCGACCCAGGAGCATTTTAAGACATGAGCAAGATGAAGATCGCATTCCAGGGCGAGCCCGGGGCCAATTCCCACATCGCCATCGTCGAGGCCTATCCCGACGCCGAGCCGATGCCCTGCGCCACCTTCGAAGACGCGCTGTCGGCGATCTCCTCCGGCGAGGCCGATCTCGGCATGATCCCGATCGAGAATTCGGTCGCCGGCCGCGTCGCCGACATACATCATCTCTTGCCGGCCTCCGGCCTCTTCATCGTCGGTGAATGGTTTTTGCCCGTCCGGCATCAGTTGATGGCGGTGAAAGGCACCAAGCTCGACGACATCAAGAGCGTCGAGAGCCATGTGCATGCGCTTGGCCAGTGCCGGCGCATCATCCGCAAGCTCGGCATCAAGCCCATCGTGCATGCCGACACCGCCGGCAGTGCTCGTGACATCTCCGAGCGCAAGGACAAGACGGTCGCCGCGATCGCCTCCCGCCTCGCCGCCAAGATCTACGGCCTCGACATCCTCGCCGAGGACATCGAGGACGAGGCGCACAACACCACGCGTTTCGTGGTGCTGGCGCGCGAGCCGAAATGGGCCGCGCAAGGCTCCGGCCCGCTGGTCACGACTTTTGTGTTCCGGGTGCGCAATTTGCCGGCCGCGCTCTACAAGGCGCTCGGCGGCTTTGCCACCAACGGCGTCAACATGACCAAGCTCGAGAGCTACATGGTCGACGGCAATTTCTTCGCCACGCAGTTCTACGCCGACGTCGACGGCCACCCCGATGACAAGGGCCTCGCCTTCGCGATCGAGGAGCTGAAATTCTTCTCGCGCGAATTCCGCATCGTCGGTGTGTATCCCGGCCACCCCTTCCGCGCCACGTTCAACGAGGCGCAGCAGGATTGATCTCGTGTCCCGGACGCGCAAAGCGCGGGCCGGGACCCAGCCACGCGACCCGGGGCTGCGATGGGCCCCGGCTCTGCAGCGCATCGCTGAAGAGCGTTGCGCTGCGTCCGGGGCACGGCAGCTCCTATACGGCCGCCGGCTTCACCAACCCGAACGCCTCCGCGAGCAGCGAATACGACTTCTTCCGCGCCTCGTGATCGTACACCGCCGTGATCACCATCAACTCGTCCGGCTTGCTCGCGTCGATCAGCGGCTGCAGTTTCTTCTGCACCGTCGCGGGGCTGCCGACGAACAGGCGGGAGCGATTGCGCAGGATCGAGGTGCGCTCGGAGTCGGAGTAAGGATAGGCCACCGCCTCCTCGACGCTCGGCAGCGGCAGATATTGACCGCGGTCGCGGCGCAGCCGGTTGAGGTCGAACGAGCTGGCGAGCCGTTCGGCCTCCTCGTCGGTATCGGCGGCGATGACGGCGATCGCGAGGATCGCGTGGGGCGTCGCACGCCAGGCCGAGGGCTGGAAGCGGTTGCGATAATGCACCATCGCATCGACCGCATCGTGGGACGCAAAATGATGCGCGAAGGCGAAGCCCATGCCGACCTGTGCGGCGAGCTCCGAGGAATAATCGCTGGAGCCGAGCAGCCAGACCGGCGGCAGTTTGGTGTCGTCGGGCATGGCGACGACGTTGTTGTAGGGATGCCCTGCGGGAAATTCGCGGGTCTCCCACAGAATCAGTTCGTGCAGCCGCTCCAGGAAATCGTCGCCCTCGCGGCGATCAAGTCGGCTGCGGAGCGCATAAGCGGTCGCTCCGTCGGTGCCGGGCGCCCGGCCAAGGCCGAGGTCGATGCGGCCGGGAAACAGCGCCTCCAGCATCTTGAAGCGCTCGGCCACCACCAGCGGCGCGTGATTGGGCAGCATCACCCCGCCGGAGCCGACGCGGATATGCTTCGTCATCGCCGCGATCTGGCCGATCATGACGTCGGGGGCTGGGCTCGCGACCGAGGCGAGGTTGTGGTGCTCGGCGAGCCAGTACCGGACATAGCCGAGGCCATCGACATGGCGCGCCAGGTCGATGCTGTTGCGCAGCGCCGCGGCGGGCTTGGTGCCTGTGGTGACGACGGAGAGATCGAGGACGGAGAGCGGGATCATGGCGCGCTAACCTAGTGGAGGGCCGCGCGGCGACAATGGGGCGGCTGCGCAGATCTGACGTGTGCAGGCCGCGAGCCCGCGCACCGGACCGAACCGAGATGGTGGGCTAAAGGCAACCCTAGCAACATTGATTCCATTCTGCCCACCTACGCTGCCTGCCTCAGACAACTATCAAAACTCCTATAACCATTTGAAATA
The DNA here is from genome assembly GCF_013408065.1 of Bradyrhizobium sp. IAR9. Lineage (NCBI taxonomy): Bacteria > Pseudomonadati > Pseudomonadota > Alphaproteobacteria > Hyphomicrobiales > Nitrobacteraceae > Bradyrhizobium > Bradyrhizobium sp. IAR9. The sequence goes on along the minus strand of NZ_JACBZW010000014.1, from coordinate 149,814 downwards.
AGCAAACTATTATGAGGATACCGGCATCCCACTCAAACTCGCAAACATTCAATAATTCCGCCATTGCTGGCAGAAGTGGGCCATTTCCCATCATTGATGGGCTGTCGATCAAACCGCCTTTGCCCTATCATAGGCTTTCCCAAGCTAGACCTGACCGTCGGCCGCCAGGATCTGGCGGCACATCTGGAGCGAGTGGTGCCATGACCGATCTGACGATTCCTGCCCGAGCCGACGGGCAAGACGGGCACCTGAAGCGGCCAGCGATCTCCTTCGAGTTCTTTCCGCCCAAGACGGAAGATATGGAGCGCAATCTCTGGGAGACCATCAACCGGCTCGCCCCGCTCGACCCGAAATTCGTCTCGGTGACCTATGGCGCCGGCGGCTCGACCCGCGAGCGCACCCATTCGACCATCGCCCGCATCCTGAAGGAGACCACGCTGCTGCCGGCGGCGCATCTGACCTGCGTCGGCGCCTCGCGCGGCGAGATCGACGAGATCGTCGATCGCTATCACGAGGTCGGTGTCCGCCACATCGTCGCCTTGCGCGGTGATCCCGCCGGCGGCATCGGCACGCCCTATGCCAGTCATCCCGACGGCTATCAGAGCTCCCCCGAGCTCATCGCCGGCATCAAGAAGCGGCACGGCGACATCGAAGTGTCGGTCTCGGCCTATCCCGAGAAGCATCCTGAAGCGCGCGACTTCGATGACGACATCGACACGCTGAAGGCCAAGGTCGACGCCGGCGCGACGCGTGCGATCACCCAGGTGTTCTTCGACAACGACCTCTACTTCCGCTATCTCGACCGCGTGCGGGCGCGCGGCATCGACATCCCGATCGTGCCGGGCATCATGCCCATGCACAATTTCAAGCAGGCGAGAGCCTTCGTCACCCGCGCCGGCACCACCGTGCCGGACTGGTTCGCCGCGAAATTCGAAGGCCTCGATGACGACGCCGAGACCCGCAAGCTGGTGGCCGCAACCGTCGCGGCCGGCCAGGTCCAGAAGCTCGCCAAGCACGGCGTCGACACCTTCCATTTCTACACCATGAACCGCGCCGATCTCGTGTTCGCGATCAGCCATTTGCTCGGCATCCGTGCCAAGAGCGCTCAGAAGGCTGCGTAAGAGAAAATGACCGTACCCGTTTCCGCCAAGCGAACTGCCCTGCTCAACGCCGCGCGCGAGCGAATTCTCGTGCTCGACGGCGCCATGGGCACGATGATTCAGAACCTGCAGTTCGACGAGACCGCCTTCCGCGGCGAGCGCTTCAAGGACTTCCATCGCGATCTGCGCGGCAACAACGATTTGTTGATCCTGACCCAGCCGCGGGCGATCGAGGACATTCACGCGGCGTATTTGCGCGCGGGAGCCGACATCGTCGCCACCAACACCTTCTCCACGACCTCGATCGCGCAGGCCGACTACGACCTCACCGACATCGTCTATGAGATGGCGCGCGAAGGCGCCCGCCTCGCCGGCAATGCCGCGCGGCGCGTCGAGGCGGAGGACGGCAAGCCGCGTTTCGTCGCGGGCGCCATCGGTCCGACCAACCGCACCGCCTCGATCTCCCCCGACGTGTCCAACCCCGGCTACCGCGCCGTCACCTTCGACGATTTGCGCAAATCCTATGGCGAGCAGATCCGTGGCATGCTCGACGGCGGCGTCGACCTGCTGCTGGTCGAGACCATCTTCGACACGCTGAACGCCAAGGCGGCGCTCTATGCGATCGCCGAGATCACCGAAGAACGCGGCATCGACATGCCCGTGATGGTGTCGGGCACCATCACGGACAAATCCGGCCGCCTGCTCTCCGGCCAGATGCCGGAAGCGTTCTGGCATTCGGTGCGGCACGCAAAGCCCGTCACCATCGGCTTCAACTGCGCGCTCGGCGCAGAAGATCTGCGCGCGCATATCGCCGATATCGGTCGTGTCGCCGACACGCTGGTGTGTGCCTATCCAAACGCCGGCCTGCCCAACGAGTTCGGCCAGTATGACGAGACGCCGGAATACATGGCGCGCCTGGTCGGCGAGTTCGCGCGCGACGGCCTCGTCAACATCGTCGGCGGCTGCTGCGGCACCACGCCGGACCATATCGCGGCGATCGCCGCTGCGGTCGCCCCGCACAAGCCGCGCATCGTGCCGGAGATCGCATCGCGCCTGCGGCTCTCCGGCCTCGAGCCCTTCATCCTGACCGACGCAATCCCGTTCGTGAACGTCGGCGAGCGCACCAACGTCACGGGCTCCGCCCGTTTCCGCAAGCTGATCACCGCTGGCGACTACACGGCGGCGCTGCAGGTCGCGCGCGACCAAGTCGAGAACGGCGCGGTAGTTATCGACGTCAACATGGACGAGGGCCTGCTCGACTCTGAAGCCGCGATGGTGACGTTCCTCAACCTCGTCGCCGCCGAGCCCGACATCGCCCGCGTCCCCGTGATGGTCGATTCCTCGAAATTCTCCGTGATCGAAGCCGGCCTGAAATGCGTGCAGGGCAAGCCGGTCGTCAACTCGATCTCGATGAAGGAAGGCGAGGAAAAGTTCATTCACGAGGCCAAGATCGCCCGCCGTCATGGCGCGGCTGTCGTCGTGATGGCGTTCGACGAGGTCGGCCAGGCCGATACGTTCGCGCGCAAGACCGAGATCTGCAAGCGCGCCTACGACATCCTGGTGAACAAGGTCGGCTTCCCGCCTGAAGACATCATCTTCGATCCCAACGTCTTCGCGATCGCGACCGGCATCGAGGAGCACAACAATTACGGCGTCGACTTCATCGAGGCGACGCGCTGGATCCGCCGGAACCTGCCTGGCGCGCACATCTCGGGCGGCGTCTCCAATCTGTCGTTCTCGTTCCGCGGCAACGAGCCGGTGCGCGAGGCCATGCACTCGGTGTTCCTGTATCACGCCATCAAGGCGGGCATGGACATGGGCATCGTCAATGCCGGCCAGATGATCGTCTATGACGACATCGATCCTGAGCTGCGGCAGGTGTGCGAGGACGTCGTCCTCAACCGCGATCCGGGCGCGTCCGAACGGCTGCTGGCGCTGGCCGAGAAATTCCGCGGCAACAAGACCCAGACCAAGGAGGCCGATCTCGCCTGGCGCGAATGGCCGGTGGAGAAGCGGCTGTCGCATTCGCTGGTGCATGGAATCACCGAGTTCATCGAGCAGGACACCGAAGAGGCGCGCAAGCAGTCCTCGCGTCCGCTCGACGTGATCGAGGGCCCGCTGATGGCCGGCATGAACGTGGTCGGCGACCTCTTCGGCGACGGCAAGATGTTCCTGCCACAGGTGGTGAAATCCGCCCGCGTGATGAAGCAGGCGGTGGCCTGGCTGATGCCGTTCATGGAAGAAGAGAAGGCGCGCAACCTCGCCAACGGCGTCGGCACGGAAGGCTCCTCCTCCGCGGGCAAGATCGTGCTCGCGACCGTGAAGGGCGACGTCCACGACATCGGCAAGAACATCGTCGGCATCGTGCTCCAGTGCAACAATTTCGAGGTCATAGACCTCGGCGTGATGGTGCCGGCGGCGAAGATCGTCGAGACGGTGAAGGCGGAGAAGGCCGACATCGTCGGTCTCTCCGGCCTGATCACGCCCTCGCTCGATGAGATGGCGTTCTTCGCCGGCGAATTGCAGCGCGAGGGCCTCAAGCTGCCGCTGCTGATCGGCGGCGCCACCACGAGCCGCGTGCATACCGCCGTCAAGATCGACCCGAGCTATCGCGCCGGCCCCGTCGTGCATGTCAACGACGCCAGCCGCGCCGTCGGCGTTGCGTCCTCGCTGCTCTCACCCGAGAAGCGCGACGCCTATGCCGCCGAGGTACGTGCCGAATACGCCAAGATCTCGGACGCGCATCTGCGCGCGCAGGCCGACAAGAAGCGGCTGAAGCTGGAAGCCGCCCGCGCCAATCGCGTGCCGGTGGACTTTGCCAAGAACAAGCCGGTGAAGCCGACCTTCCTCGGCATCCGTAGCTTTGACGACTACGATCTCGCCGAGCTGGTCGACTGCATCGACTGGACGCCGTTCTTCCAGACCTGGGAGCTCGCGGGGCGCTTCCCCGCGATCCTCGACGACGCCAAGGTCGGCGAGGTCGCGCGCTCGCTCTATGACGACGCGCGCAAGATGCTCGACACCATCGTCAAGGAAAAATGGTTCCGGGCGCGCGCGACGATCGGCTTCTGGCCGGCGAACGCCGAAGGCGACGACATCGCGGTCTATGCCGATGAGAGCCGCACGAAGAAGATCGCGACGCTGCACACGCTGCGTCAGCAGCTCGAGAAGCGCGAGGGCCGCTTCAACGCGGCGCTCGCCGACTTCGTCGCGCCTGCGGGCGTGCCCGACTATGTCGGCGGCTTCGTCGTCACGGCCGGCATCGGCGAGGACGCGGTCGCCGATCGCTTCAAGATGGCCAACGACGATTACTCCTCGATCCTGTGCAAGGCGCTGGCCGATCGGCTCGCGGAAGCCTTTGCCGAGCGCATGCATGCGCGCGTGCGCCGCGAGTTCTGGGCCTACGCGCCGGACGAGGCGCTCTCCAACGACGAGCTGATCCTCGAGAAGTATCAGGGCATCCGCCCCGCGCCGGGCTATCCCGCGCAGCCCGACCACACCGAGAAGGCGACGCTGTTCGAGCTGCTCGATGCGGAAGCGACCTGCGGCGTGAAGCTGACCGAGAGCTTTGCGATGTGGCCGGGCTCCAGCGTGTCCGGGCTCTATTTCGCCAGCCCCGAGAGCTATTATTTCGGCGTCGGCAAGATCGAGCGCGACCAGGTCGAGGACTACGCCGCGCGCAAGGGCATGAGCGTCGCGGAAGCCGAGCGCTGGCTCGCGCCGGTGCTGAACTACATCCCGTCGCGAGAGGACAGTGACAAGGCCTTTGCGGCAACGGCGGCGAACGACGAGACGTCGAAGGATCTCGCCTCGCATCCGCCGGGCTGCACCTGCGCGGTGCATCTGGTCTGGCAGAAGAAGCGCGCGGGCGCGGGATAGGCCCCGCTCTGGCTACAAAACCAAAAATCTGAAAAACAACCCCATGCACAGTAGCGATGGGGTTGAAAAGATTGAGCGATTTCGGGCCCCCGAGGCCGCATTTGCAGCGTCGGGCAAAACACCTGTAATATTCCATCATCGCCCGCCGCGTCAGCACTCCGTCAGATGCCACATGCTCCGATCTCGTGTACCGGATGGGATACGACAAACATCCGGCCGGCGCGCGGGAGGGCGGCATTCGTAATCATCTGAAAATCCTGGGCTCCTGCCTCGTGATGATTGGCGGGATCTTCGTCTTGCATCATGCCGTCCCGCTCGATGCGGCGGTGGCCGAGGTTGCGCAGCAACCGTCCAAGTCAAATGATGCCAGCGGAACCATGCAAACCGTCACAAAGCTCCTCGCCCAACCCCGCTCGCCGTCGCGCGATGACCAGCTCTATTTGGCCGCGGTAGCCCTGTTCAAGGCGATCGAGGCAGGCAAGGCGCCGGTCGAGAGTCGCGACACGCTGGCAAGGGCGCTGCATGAGGTCGCGCTCGGCGGGCACGCCAACGCTTGGATCGACTATGGCCGCTGCCTCTGGAACGGCTGGGGCGTGCCGCGCGATCGCGACGCGGCGATCGCTGCCTACAAACGCGCGGCCGAACTCGGCTCGGATTACGGCGCCTATCTCACCGCCTATAATCTCTATTGGACGTTCAGGAAATATGACGACGCCTATGCTTACGCGCAGAAAGCGCTTGCAGGCGACGACCCCGATGGCGCCGTGCGCTACCTGCTGGGGCTGATGGCCTACAACGGTCGCGGCCAACCGAAGGACGTGGCCAAGAGCCTTGCATTGCATCTCGAAGCGGCGAAGCGCGGCAACGCCGATGCCTATTTCGAGCTGTTCGTCTATGCGATGCAAGGCATCGGGGACCGCGACAAGGCAGTGTTCTACCTGAAGCAGGCCGGACAACGCGACCAGCCGCGCGCCTTCGCCAATCTCGGCGCGCTCCATGCCACCGGGCAATTGCCCGGCATCGAGAAGGATCTCGGCGAGTCCATCCGCTGGTACAAGCGCGCCGCCGATCTCGGCGTCGGCCGCGCCGCCGCAGCGCTCGGCGTGATGGCGACGCGCGGCGAAGGGATGGCGAAGGACCCGGATGCCGCGGAGGCGTACTTCCATCGTGCCGAGGATTTGGGGTTTGAACTGGACGAGTATCTGCGGACGAACGGCGTGACGCGGAGGAAGTAGTCGCCCCCGTCATTCCGGGGGGCGCCAAAGCGCGAACTCTGGATGACGGACTAAAGCGCGATGAATCGTCATCTCACTTTGGCTTGCTGCTTAAGTGTGATCTTTTCGAAAGACCGCTTCGCACTTTTCCGGCTCATGGTCTAGGAAACCCAAGCCCCAGCCGCGATCCCCATCCTCCCCTGGAGGGAGAGGATCGGTGCGCACGCAGCGTAGCGGAATGCGGACCGAGGTGGGGTGACGGTCCCTCCGCATTCAACAGCGCCCGTGTTGAGAGATCACCCCACCCCGCTCGCGCTTCGCGCGATCGACCCTCCCCCTCCAGGGGAGGGTAAGTGCGCATCATCCCTTCGGCGGGGACAGCGGCTGCACGATCTCCCTGAACGGCGCGAGAGCTTCGCAGCGCTCGGCATGCGCAGCCAGCGCCGGGTAACGCGACGCGTCGAACAGCTGCGGATGCGCCTCGCGGGTGAAGCGGACGACGCAGGCCACCGCGATGTCGGCGTGGCCGATGCGGCCGCCCAGCCAGTACGGCGTCGTCACCTTGGCCCGCTCGGCCTCCAGCACTTTCAGCACGTCGCCAATCTGCGCCTGGCAACGCTCGACCCACAGCGCGAGCTGCTCCTTCCGCAGCACGCGCTCATAGAGCAGGCTCACCGCCTTGTCGCCGAGACCGGAAGCGAGCGCGCAGATGCGCAAATGCTTCCGCCGCTCAGTGCCGCTGCGCGGCAGCATCGCCTTCCCTGGCCCGACAAGTTCGTCGAGATAATCCAAAATGACCGTGCTCTCGATCAGCGCCTCGCCGTCGTCGAGCACCAGGGTCGGCACCCGCCGCAGCGGATTATAGGGCGCGATCTGGTCGGCATCGCCGAAGGTCGACCACGGCTTGTGGTCGAAGGCGAGCCCATAAAGCCGCAGCGCAATCGCGACGCGGCGGACGAAGGGGGAATCATATTGGCCGATCAGGAACATGGTTCTTGCTCTTCCAAGCGGTTGGACACGGCGGGGCCGTCCAGTCTCCACGACCTGATCGGCGCGGCGCAAGAAATATCTCGGAAATGGAGCATTGCACCGGCTGCAACGTCGCCCGCGATGGCGCTGCGCGCTCAGAGGCCGTCCTGGATCGAGCGCTTGATCGCGGCAATCGCGGTCTCGTTGCGCTTGTACATCGTCCACTGCTTGATGCGCTTGGCGCGCACGAGCTTGGCGGCGGTCAGCACCCGCATGTGCTCGCTCACCGTCGGCGCGCTGACGCCGAGCTTTTCGGCGATCAGCAATCCGCAGACGCCGTCCTCGACCAGGTCGCCATCGGCCTGCTCGCGAAAATGCTTCCGCGGATCCCGCAGCCATTCCAGGATCTGCAGGCGACGTTCGTTGGCGAGCGCGCGCAGGGCGACGGCAAATTTCATTTAGCCATTTTGCTAATTACCTAATTGATGTCAACTCTCCGATGCGCTATTCTGGACGGCATCATGACAGCGACAATGGACATCACACGGGAGCGGATTGCGGCGACCGAAGCGGTCATCCGTCCGCATATCAGGCGCACGCCCCTTCTTCGGGCCGATCTCGCCGATTTCGGCCTGCCGGCGGCGCCCCTCGCGTTCAAGCTCGAGATGCTGCAGCATTCCGGATCGTTCAAGGCGCGCGGCGCCTTCGCCAATCTGTTGCTGCGGCAGGTGCCGGAGGTCGGTGTCGTCGCCGCATCCGGCGGCAATCACGGCGCGGCCGTCGCCTATGCGGCGCAGCGGCTCGGCATCCCCGCCACGATCTTCGTGCCCGACATCACCTCACCGGCGAAGGCCGAGCGGATCAGGGGTTATGGCGCCAAGCTCGTGATCGCGGGCAACCGCTACGCCGATGCGCTCGCTGCGAGCGAGGCGCATGTCGCGCAGACCGGCGCGCTTGCCGTCCATGCCTACGACCAGGCCGAAACCCTGCTCGGCCAGGGCAGCGTCGGACTGGAGCTGGAGCAGGACGCGCCCGGCATCGACACACTGCTCGTGGCGGTCGGCGGCGGCGGCCTGATCGGCGGCATTGCGGCATGGTTCGCCGGCAGGACACGTATCGTCGCGGTCGAGCCGGAGCAATCGCCTACCCTGCACACGGCGTTTGAAGCGGGTGCTCCGGTCGATGCGCCCGCCGGCGGTCTCGCCGCCGACAGCCTTGCGCCGCGGCGCGTCGGCGAACTGATGTTTCCGATCGCCCGCGCTCATGTGGAGCGCGTCGTCCTCGTCAGCGACGCTGCGATCCGGCAGGCCCAGGCCGCCCTGTGGTCATGCTTGCGTCTCGTCGCCGAGCCGGGCGGCGCAGCGGCATTTGCCGCGGTGCTCTCCGGCCGCTATCGTCCCGCGACCGGTGAACGCGTCGCGGTTCTGGTCTGCGGCGCCAACACCAATGCGGTGAATTTCGACAGTTGAGCGGGAATGACATGACAAGGCCGCGTGCACTGATCCTGATATCGATCCTGCTGCCGATGGCCGGTGTCGCCTACGCGCAGGACCGCCCGATCGGCTTCTTGACGCCGTCGAAGAACATCGCCTGCCAATTCTTCACCGACAATGGTCAGGGCGTGCTCCGCTGCGACCTCATGAACATCGAGAGCCGCCCGCACCGTCCCGCCGATTGCGAGCTCGACTATGGCCACGCCTTCGAGATGAGCGCGAAGGGAGCCGCAGGGCGCATCTGCGCCGGTGACACCGTGATGGACGCCTCGCTGCCGGTGTTGGCCTATGGCGAGGTGTGGCAGCGCGAAGGATTCACGTGCCGGTCGGAGCAGACGGGCTTGACGTGTTTCAACGAGATGCAGCGGGGGTTTTCGCTGGCGCGGGCAGAACAGAGGTTGTTTTGAGGAGTAGCTGCATGGAGTGCAGCGGAATACGGGGACGCCGTCCCGGATTGCGCTGCGCTCCATCCGGGCTACAAGTGCTGCCACAAGTTCAGCCGTCATCCTGAGGCGCGAGCCTTGCGATGCGCGAGCAGCGCGAGGGGAGCCTCGAAGGATGGGCCACGGGCGCTTGCGGCCCATCCTTCGAGGCGCGCAAGAGCGCGCACCTCAGGATGACGACGAAGCGTGTGGCAGCGGACGATCTTAGCCGACATGAGCAAAGCGAGATGCGGCGACGCTCCCCTGATTGCGTTCGCCTCCGACCGGCGGCGGGCCAGCCGCTCGTCTGGGTTACGCTCGCTCGCGCATCATTCAATGACCGGCACATGCTTCGCCGCCGTCCGCGGCGCCGTGCCGTCAAGGCGTGGATCGTCGGCGATCTCGATCTGGCGCCGGAATGGGCGGAAGCCGGAGCGCTGGTAAAACGCGACGGCGGATGGATGATCGGGCGTGCAGGTGTGCACCCAGACGCGGCGGACGTCCCGCGACCAGGCGCGCTCCAGCGCGCGGTTCATCAGGAAGCGCGCGGCGCCAGTGCCGATCAGGGATGCGGTGACGCCGAAATAGACCAGCTCGCACTGGCCGGGCTCGCGGAAGTCGAGCTCGAGCAGGCCTTCATCGCGGCCGTCCACCACCAGTGCGTAGACCTCGATATCAGGCGCGTGGATGGTTGCGGCGAGCTCGGTGTCGGTCATGCGGGCGCGCGAGAACCACAGCCAGTCCTCGCCGACGCGGCGGAAGAGATCGCGATACCAAGGAAGCGTGGGGGCGTCGACCTTGCGCAGGGTCCAGACGCCGGTGGGATCGTCGCGGCGCGCGGGCGGCGCGGTCATCTCCAGATGGGTGACGACGGCGGCGATCTTGCCAGCAGGCACATCGGAATAGCCGTCGGGGAGGATCATGCTTTGTTACCTGGCTTCAAAGCGCGAGACTGCAGAGCTTACGCTGAACACTTCATCGTCGTTCCGGGACAAGCGCGCCTTAAGTGCGCGCTGGATCCGGGACGTCCGCGCGAGCGCTTGCGCTCGTCGCGATAACCACAGGAAGTGGTTTGGCGACGATCGATCGTTCGGGATTGGCTCCGCCTGCCATCGACAGACCTCGCGGTATGGGTCCCTGCGCCCGTGCGCAATTGCGCACTAGGCAGGGACGACGATTTGGATGGTGGCGTATCAGCCCTCCCCCTCATCGCTCGCCAGCACGCCCTTCACCGCCCTCGCCCAGCCCGCGAGCTTCCGCTCACGCGTCGCCTGGCTCATGTTCGGCTTGAAGCGGTGCTCGAGGCGCCAGTTGTCGGCGAATTTGGTCGGCTCGGGATAGACGCCGGCCTGGAGGCCGGCGAGGTAGGCGGCGCCCAGCGCTGTCGTCTCCTGGATCACGGGGCGATCGACCGGCGCGTCCAGCAAATCCGCGAGGCGCTGCATGGTCCAGTCGGAGGCGGTCATGCCGCCGTCGACGCGGAGCACGACGCTGGCGGTTTCCGAGCTTGGCCAGTCGGCGCGCATCGCGGCCCAGAGGTCAAAAGTCTGGTAGCAGACGCTTTCGAGCGCGGCATGGGCAAGCTCGGCGGGGCCGGTGTTGCGGGTGAGGCCGAACAGGGCGCCGCGAACGCGCGGATTCCAATAGGGCGCGCCCATGCCGACGAAAGCCGGAACGAGATAGACGCTCTGCATGGAGTCGGACTGATCCGCGAGCGGGCCGGTCTCGGCGGCGTGCTTGATGATGCCGAGGCCGTCGCGCAGCCATTGCACGGCTGAGCCGGCGACGAAGATCGAGCCTTCGAGCGCGTAAGTGCGTTTGCCATCGAGCTGATAGGCGACGGTGGTGAGCAGCTTGTTCTTCGAGACAACAGGCGTGGTGCCGGTGTTGAGCAGCGCAAAGCAGCCGGTGCCGTAGGTCGACTTCATCATGCCCGGGCGGAAGCAGGCCTGGCCGATGGTGGCGGCCTGCTGGTCGCCGGCGATGCCTGAGATCGCAATCGCGCCGCCGAACAGATCGGGCGTGCTTTCGCCGAAACGGGCGGAGGAATCCTTCACCTCGGGCAGCATCGAGCGCGGCACGCCGATGATCTCCAGCAGTTCGTCGTCCCATTGGCCGGTGTGGATGTTGAACAGCAGCGTGCGTGAGGCGTTGGTGGCGTCGGTGGCGTGCACCTTGCCGCCGGTGAGGCGCCAGAGCAGATAGCAATCGACCGTGCCGAACATCAGTTCGCCGCGCGCGGCGCGCGCCCGGGCGCCGGGGACGTGGTCGAGGATCCAGGCGACCTTGGTGCCGGAGAAATAGGGATCGATGATCAGCCCGGTCTTCTGCGAGATCACGGGCTCGCGGCCGTCGGTCTTGAGTTTGGCACAGATGTCGGCGGTGCGGCGGTCCTGCCAGACGATGGCGCGATGCACGGCCTGCCCGGTGGCGCGGTCCCACACCACGGTGGTCTCGCGTTGATTGGTGATGCCGATCGCCGCGATGTCCTTCGCGGTGATGCCGGCCTGCTCGATCGCCTCGCGGCAGACCATCACCGTCGAGGTCCAGATGTCCTCAGGCTCGTGCTCGACCCAGCCCGAGGCCGGAAAATGCTGCGGAAACTCCTGCTGCGCCTTCGCCGCGATGGATATGTCGCCGCGAAACACGATGGCGCGCGAGGAGGTGGTGCCCTGGTCGATGGCGAGGACGAAAGACATGGCGGCTTACCCTGGCGTTATCCCGGAGGGGATCATTGCGTCGCGCCAAAGAAAACGGGATTGCCGGCAAGAGGTCAAGGCGGGTCTCCCTTACCCTCCCCTGGAGGGGGAGGGTCGACCGCGCAGCGCGCGGGCGGGGTGGGGTGAAGCCACGAAGGCGGTCTCTCCTTCCTTCTAGAAAGAGCTCTCGCCCCCATCCGCAAGCACCGAATTCGCGGACAGTCTGTCACCCCACCCCGCTACGCATTCCGCTTCGCTGCATGCGTAGCGACCCTCCCCCTCCAGGGGAGGGTAAGACGACAGCGAACTGCAAGCTAGGTTCTGCGGTGCTTCAAGGGGGCGGCTTCCGCCTCGCGCGATCCATACAGCTCGACATAGATGCGCTCGAGCACTGCCGTCGGGTCGCTCCCGATCTCAGAATTCCAGAATCGGATGACTCGATAGCCTTCGTTCTCGAGCCAACCTTGACGCGCGAGATCGCGGGCAGCCGTATCGTCTTCATTGTGATGCCCGCCATCGAGCTCGATGATGAGCCGCTTGGCCGGGCAGAAGAAATCGACCACGTACGGACCAATTGGCGCTTGCCGGCGGAAGTGCGAGCCGTCCATCGGAAGCTCCTTGAGGGCGCGCCACAGGATCCGTTCGTGCGGCGTGCTGTTCGCTCTCAACTTCTTCGCGGCGGCGCGTCGGATCGATGTTGAGACCATTTGCGTGGCTTCACCCCACCCCGCTCGCGCGTTTGCGCGAGCGACCACGGGCGAGCTACGCTCGTCCCGGACCCCTCCAGGGGAGGGTAAGGGAAACGCGCCCGCGTTACAATTGCAAGTGGTGGACCGGCTACACCGCAGCCGTGGTCACGCCGCCGTCGATGACGATGGTCTGGCCGGTCATGAAACTCGAGGCATCGGAAGCCAGATACGCCACTGCGCCGGCGATCTCGTCGGGTTCACCGATGCGGCGCAGCGGCGTGGTGGCGGTGCGGCGCTTCAGCATGGCTTCGTCTTCCCACAGCGCGCGGGCGAAATCGGTCTTGACGAGGCCGGGCGCGATGCAGTTGACGCGGACGCCTTTCGGGCCCCACTCGCCGGCGAGCGAGCGGCAAAGCGCGAAATCGGCCGCTTTCGAGATACCGTAGGCGCCGATCACGGTGGAACCACGCAAGCCCCCGATCGAGGAGATGATGACGACGGAGCCGTTGCCACGCTCGGCCATTTGCGGAATCGCGAGCGCGGAGAGCCAGATGTTGCTCTTGACGTTGCTCCCCATGATTTTGTCGAAGGCCTCGTCGGTGATGTCGAGCAGCGGGCCGTAATAGGGATTCACCGCGGCGTTGCAGACGAGGATGTCGATCTTGCCGTAATGCCTGGTGGCGCCCGCGATCAGCGCCTCGACCTCGGCCTTGCGCGCGATGTTGCAGGGGATGACGGTGGCATCGCCGCCAGCCGCAATGATGCCGTCGACGACTTCCTTGCAGGCGTCAGCCTTGCGCGAGGAGACCACGACCTTGGCGCCGAGTTTCGCCAGCAGTTCGGCGGAAGAGCGGCCGATGCCGCGGCTGGAGCCGGTGACCACGGCGACCTTGCCGGTGAGATCGAACGGGGTGTTTTTCATTGTTGTTGCCTCCGTTGATTGAACTTGCTCGGTGTCATCGTCCGGCTTGGCCGGGCGATCCAGTATTCCAGAGGCGGCGCGGCTTGAATCGAGAAGCCGCGGCGTACTGGATCCCCCGCTTTCGCGGGGGATGACAGTCGTTGCTTGGCCTCAGATCAACCCGCCACCATCGGCGACGCGGCGCTGGTGGTAATCGGTGTCGCCGAACGAGTTCTCGATCATGGTGAGGCGCTTGAAGTAGTGGCCGATCTTCGCCTCCATGGTCATGCCGATGCCGCCGTGGAGCTGGATGGCCTGCTGGCCGACAAATTTCAGCGACTTGCCGATCTGCACCTTGGCCGCGGCGATGGCGTTGGAGCGCTCCTTGGCGTTCTCGAAATCGTTCGCCATGGTCGCGAACATCGACATCGAGCGCGCCTGCTCGGCCGCCACGAACATGTCGGACGCCCGGTGCTGCAGCGACTGGAACGAGCCGATCGCGACGCCGAACTGCTTTCGGGTCTTGATGTACTCGACCGTGGTCTTGAGCGATTCGTCCATCAGGCCGACCGCCTCGGCGCAGAGCGCGACGCGGGCTTCATCGACGACGCGCTCGATCAGCGCCAGCGAATCCTCGGGATTGCCGAGCACGGCATCGGGGCCGATGTCGACACCGGTGAGCGTGATGTCGGCGGCGTGCAGGCCGTCCTGGGTCGGGTAGGACTTCCTGGTCACGCCCTTGGCATTCGCCGGCACCAGGAACACGCCGATGCCGTTTCTGTCGCGGCGCTCGCCCTTGGTGCGCGCGGTGACGATCAAGGTGTCGGCATTCTCGCCGTTGAGCACGACGAATTTTTCGCCGTCGATGACCCAGCCGTCGCCCTTCTTCTTCGCCGTGGTCGAGACGTCGAAGAGATCGTAGCGCGAGTTCTTCTCGAGCTGGGCGAACGCCAGCGTCTTGCTGCCGTCGATGATCCCGGGCACGTGCGCGGCCTTCTGCGCGTCGGTGCCGGCATGGCGCAGGAAGCCGCCGCCGATCACGACCGTTGCCAGATACGGCTCGAGCACCAGCGCCTTGCCGAGCGCCTCCATCACGATCATGGTCTCGACGCCGCCGCCGCCGAAGCCGCCATCGGCCTCGCTGAAGGGCAGGCCGAGCAGGCCCTGCTCGGCAAGCTTGAGCCAGACGGTTTTGCTCCAGCCGCCCTTCTCCTTCATGTACTTCTTGCGCTGCTCGAAATCGTAGGAATCGGTCAGCAGGCCGTCGATGCTTTCCTTGAGAAGCCGCTGCTCCTCGTTCAGATCAAAATCCATGTTGTTTGGTTCCTCGTACCCGGAATTTTGCTTCGTCATTCCGGGACACGCGCGATAGCGCGGGGACCCGGAATCCAGAGATTGTGGCGCGAGATTCCGGGTTCGCGCTAACGCGCGCCCCGGAATGACATTAGAGCCCCAGCACCGCCTTGGCGATGATGTTGCGCTGGATCTCGTTGGAGCCGCCGTAGATCGAGACCTTGCGGTTGTTGAAGTAGCTCGGCGCGATCTGGGCGGTCCAGTCCATGGCTTCGTTCGAGCCGTCGTCGCCATGCACGTCGTAGGGCGCGGCGAAGGGGCCGATCACTTCCATCAGCAGCTCGGTGGTGGTCTGCTGGATCTCGGAGCCCTTGATCTTCAGCACCGAGGAAGCCGGATTGGGCTTGCCCTTGCCGTGCTTGCCTTCGTCGGCGACGACGCGGAGCTGAGTGAGTTCCAGCGCCTTCAGCTCGATCTCGCAAGCCGCGAGCTTCTCGCGGAAAGCGGCGTCCTGGATGATCGGCTTGCCGCCGGATTCGACCTTGCCGGCGAGATCGCGGATGCGGCGCAGCCGCTCCTTGGAGACGCCGACGCGGGCGATGCCGGTGCGCTCGTTGCCGAGCAGGAATTTTGCGTAGTCCCAGCCCTTGTTCTCCTCGCCGATCAGATTCTCGTAGGGAACCTCGACGTCGTCGAAGAACACCTCGTTGACCTCGACGCCGCCGTCGATGGTCTGGATCGGGCGCACCGTGACGCCTTTCGACTTCATCGAGAACACGATGAAGGAGATGCCCATCTGCTTCTTGGCGCCGGGATCTGTGCGGCACAGGCAGAAGATCATGTCGGCGTGCTGGGCGAGCGTGGTCCAGGTCTTCTGGCCGTTGATGATCCACTTGTCGCCCTTGCGCTCAGCCTTGGTCTTGAGCGAGGCAAGGTCGGAGCCCGAACCCGGCTCGGAGAAGCCCTGGCACCACCAATCATCGACATTGGCGATGCGCGGCAGATATTGCTTCTTCTGCTCCTCGTTGCCGAAGGTGTAGATGACGGGGCCGACCATGCTGACGCCGAAGGCGAGCGGCTGCGGCGCCGGATAGGACTGCAGCTCCTCATTGAAGATGTAGTGCTGCACGCTGGTCCAGCCGGTGCCGCCATATTGCTTGGGCCAGTGGCTGACGCCCCAGCCCTTCTTGTTGAGGATGCGCCACCACGTCACCATCTCGTCCTTGCTGAGATGACGCCCCTCGACCATCTTGCGCCGTGTATCCGGCGGCACGTTGTCGCGGAAGAACTGCCGCACTTCCTCGCGAAACGCCTGCTCTTCTTTCGTGAATGCGAGATCCATCGGATCCTCCTGTGAATTACTGCAAAACCTCGAACAAGCCGGCCGCGCCCATGCCGCCGCCGACGCACATGGTGACCACCGCATATTTCGCCTTGCGGCGGCGGCCTTCGATCAAAGCGTGGCCGGTGAGGCGCGCGCCGGACATGCCGTAGGGATGGCCGACCGCGATCGCGCCGCCGTCGACGTTGATCTTGTCGGGATCGATGCCGAGCTTGTCGCGGCAATACAGCACCTGCACCGCGAAAGCTTCGTTCAGCTCCCACAGGCCGATGTCGTCGACGGTGAGGCCGTGACGCTTGAGCAGGCGCGGCACGGCGAAGACCGGGCCGATGCCCATCTCGTCCGGCTCGCAGCCGGCGGAGACGAAGCCGCGGAAGATGCCGAGCGGCTTGAGGCCGCGCTTCGAGGCTTCCTTGTCGCTCATGATGACGGAGGCGCTGGCGCCGTCGGAGAGCTGACTGGCATTGCCGGCGGTGATCGAAAAGCCCTCACCGCGCACGGGCTTGAGGCCGGCGAGGCCTTCGATCGTGGTCTCGGGGCGCGGACCTTCGTCCTGCGACAGCGTGACGTCCTTCATCGACACGGCGCCGGTCGCCTTGTCGGTGACCGCCGTCTGCGTCGTGATCGGCGCGATCTCCTCCTTGAACTTGCCGCCCTGCTGGGCGGCCGCAGTGCGGCGCTGGCTCTCCAGCGAATACTCGTCCTGCTTCTCGCGCGAGATGCCGTAGCGCTTGGCGACGACTTCCGCCGTGTCGATCATGGGCATGTAGACCTCGCCCTTGATCTTGAGTAGCGCAGGGTCCTGGGCGTGGAAGCCGTTCATCTTGTCGTTCTGCACGAGGCTGATCGACTCGCCGCCGCCGCCGACCGCGATCTCGACGCCGTCGAAGATCACCGAGCGCGCGGCGAGCGCGATCGCCTGCAGGCCGGAGGCGCATTGCCGGTCGATCGTGGTGCCGGCGACGGTGACGGGAAGGCCGGCGCGCAGCAGCGCCTTGCGCGCGATGTTGCCGCCGGTCGCGCCCTGCTGCAGCGCCGCGCCCATCACGACGTCCTCGATCTCCTTCGGATCGACCTTGGCACGCGCGACGGCTTCGCCGATGGCGTGGCCGAGCAGGGTTGCGCCCTCGGTGGCATTGAGCGCGCCGCGATAGGCCTTGCCGATCGGGGTGCGGGCGGTGGAAACGATGACGGCGTCGGTCAAGAACGAGCTCCTGATGCGGTTTTAGTGGATTGTGACGGTTTCTGCTGTTGGCGCAATTCGTGGCGCGACAATTTTCCGACCGGCGTACGCGGCAGATCGTCGACGAACTCGACCACGGCCGGCAATTCGTGCTTGCCGAGCTTGCCGGCGAGCTGCGCGCGCAGCTCGTCGAGCGAGAACGGCTTTGCGTCCGGCTTCAGCTTGATGAAGGCCTTCGCGGCCTCGCCGCGATACTGGTCTGGGATGCCGAGCACGATCACCTCGTGCACGCCAGGAATGGTGTAGATCGCCTGCTCGATCATCTGCGGATAGACGTTGAAGCCGCCGGAGATGATCATGTCCTTCTTGCGATCGACCAGGAAGAAATAGCCGTCGGTGTCGACATAGCCGATGTCGCCGGTGAGAAAGCGGCCGTCGACGAAGGCGTCCGTGGATCCCTCCGGCTTGTTCCAGTAGCCCCTGGTGACGTTCGGGCCCTTGATGCGGATTTCCCCGACTTCGCCCGGCGCAAGCACGCGCTTGGGATCATCGAGCGCGACGACGTCGAGCTCGATGCCGGGCAGCATCAGGCCGATCGAGCCGGGCTTGTCCGGCCCCGTTGGCGGATGGCCGGTGCCGGGCGAGCAGGTCTCGGTCATGCCCCAGCCGCTGCGCAGCTTCTTGCCGACCTTGCGCTCGAAGAAGCTCGCGACCTCCACCGGCAGCGGCGCGCCGCCGGAGCCGATGGTGGCGAGCGAGGAGAAGTCGCGCTTGTCCAGATCCGGCAGCGCGGCGATCGCGATCCACATCGTCGGCACGCCCGGAAAATACGTCGCGCGCTTGGCCTCGATGTCGCGCATCACGGCTTCGACGTCGAAGCGCTGATGCAGCGAGACCAGATTGCCGCGGCTGAGCGAGGACAGCAGCACCACGGTCAGCGCGTAGATGTGGAACAGCGGCAGCACGCAGATGACGCGCTCGATCGTCTCGCCGCGCGCGGCGCGCGCCGGCTTGCCCCAGACGTCGTAGATCGACACCGCCGAGGTGAGATTGCCGTGGGTGAGCATCGCGCCCTTGGGCAGACCGGTGGTGCCGCCGGTATATTGCAGCAGCGCGACGTCGTCGGCCGTTACGACAGGCCATTGGGCCGGCGCGGTCGCGCCCTCGGTGAAGGCCTTGAAGGTGACGATGCGGGGATCATCCGGGATCGCCGCCTGCGGCGTGCCGATCTTGCCCCAATGATCGTCCTCGCAGACGACGAGACGGTCGATCAACCCCTTCTCCAAAAACTTCAGCGCGGTCGGCAGCAGCGCCGCAAGGTTCGAGGTGACCAGCAGGCGCGAGCCGGAGTCCGAGATTTTGTGCGTCAGCGCGATCTCGCCGTCGAGCGGCGACAGATGCGCGAGGCGGGCGCCTGCCTTCAGCGCGCCGAAGAAATTGACGGGATGGTCCGGCGAGTTGCCGAGGAACAGCGCGATGGACGTTCCCTTGCCGTAGCCGGCGCGCAGAAACGCCGCCGCCGCACGCTCGGCCTGAGCTGCGAGCTCCGTGTATGTGATCGGGCGATCTCGAAATTCCAGAGCGGTGCGCGGACCGTAATCGGCGGCAGCTTTCGACAGCAAGTCAGGCAGCGTGCCCTGGACGATGGTGTCGTCCCACCGCACGCCCTCGGGATAGAACTGTTCGCCGGGATGGGTCATTGGCGATCGATACTCTGCAAAACGGTAGTCGCCGGGTCGTGTGAGGTGGGCACCGGCGGACGGGCTCCCTTCCCCCTTGTGGGGAAGGGTTGGGAAAGGGGGTAGCCACAAATTCCGATCTCGCCCGGGGCCATCCCCCTCCCTGCCCCTCCCCCACAAGGGGGGAGGGAACGGAGAGAGCTTTGCCCGGAGCGCGACATCGCAGCAGCACCCAATCCGATCACGCCGCCTTCGACGCCGCCGCCAGCGACGCAAACGTCTTGCCTTCGGCCGCGAGCTTCTTCAGCAGCGGTGCCGGCTCGAGGCTCGGGTCGTTGGTCTCCTTGGCGTAGAAGGCCAGGCGATCGGCGATGTGCTTGAGACCGACGCTGTCGGCCCAGAACATCGGGCCGCCGCGATAGATCGGCCAGCCATAGCCATAGAGCCAGACCACATCGATGTCGGAGGGACGCGCCGCGATGCCCTCTTCGAGGATCTTCGCGCCCTCGTTGATCATCGGATACATCATGCGCTCGAGGATCTCGTCGTCGCTGACGACGCGCTTCTTGCGGCCGAGACGGGCGAGCGTCTCGTCGATCAGCTTCTCGACCTCCGGATCGGGCAGCGCCGAGCGGCTGCCGGCTTCGTACTTGTAGTAGCCCTTGCCGGTCTTCTGGCCGAAGCGGCCGGCCTCGCACAGTGCGTCCGCGATCTCCGACTTGATGCCGCGGTCTTTCCGCGAGCGCCAGCCAATGTCGAGGCCGGCGAGGTCGCCCATCGCAAACGGCCCCATCGGCATGCCGAACTTCGTCACCACGGCGTCGACCTGCTGCGGCAGCGCGCCTTCGAACAGCAGCTTCTCGGACTGCTTGCCGCGCTGGGCGAGCATGCGGTTGCCGACGAAGCCGTCGCAGACGCCGACCACGGCCGGCACCTTCGCGATTTTTCGCGCGATAGTCACCGCAGTCACCAGCGCGTCCGGCGCGGTCTTGTCGGCGCGCACGATCTCGCACAGCTTCATGACGTTGGCCGGCGAGAAGAAGTGCATGCCGAGCACGTCCTGCGGACGCTTGGTCGACTTCGCGATCTCGTCGATGTTGAGATACGAGGTGTTGGAGGCGAGCACGGCGCCGGGCTTGGCGTATTGGTCGAGCTTGCCGAACACTTCCTTCTTCACCGCCATGGTCTCGAACACGGCTTCGATGACGAGATCGGCATCGCCGACATTCTCGATACCGACGACGCCGTTGATCAGCGCCATGCGCTTGGCGGGCGCGTCGGCCGGGATGCCGCCGCGCGCCGCGGTCGCTTCCCAGTTCTTCTGCATGATGCCCATGCCGCGCTTGAGCTGCTCCTCGCCGGTCTCGATCAGGGTGACGGGAACGCCGGCATTGGCAAAGGACATCGCGATGCCGCCGCCCATGGTGCCGGCGCCGAGGATGGCGACACGGTTCACGGGACGCGATTTGGTGCCGTCAGGAACGCCCGCGATCTTGGCGGCTTCGCGCTCGGCGAAGAACGCATAACGCTGCGCCTTGGACTGATCGCTGGCGACGAGCTTCAGAAAACCCTCGCGTTCCTTCTTCAGGCCTTCGTCGAAGGGTAGGTCAATGGCGTAGCCCACGGCGTCGGCGGCGGCGAACGGCGCCTCCAGGCCGCGCGACTTCTTGGTCATGGCGGCGACCGCATTGGTGAAGATCGAGCGGTCCGCCTTGGCCGCCGCGATCTTGGAATCGTCGTCGCGCAGGCGCCGCAGCGGACGCTTCTCGGCCAGCAGCTTTCGCACGAAGGCTTCGCCGCCCGATGCCGGCCCCTCGATGATTTCCTCGATCAGACCGTTCTTGAGCGCTTCCGCCGCACCAATGGGATCACCGCCGACGATCATCTTGACGGCGAGCTCGGGACCGACCGCGCGCGGCAGGCGCTGGGTGCCGCCGGCGCCCGGCAGAAGACCGAGCTTCACCTCGGGCAGGCCGAGCCTGGCCTCTTTCACCGCGACGCGGAAATGACAGGCGAGCGCGACCTCGAGACCGCCGCCGAGCGCGGTACCGTGGATCGCGGCAACCACGGGCTTGGGCGAATTCTCGATCTCGGACAGCACGTCGTTGAGGGCGGGCGCCTTCGGCGGCTTGCCGAATTCGGTGATGTCGGCACCGGCGATGAAAGTGCGGCCGGCGCAGGTCAGCACGATGCCCTTGATGGCGGGATCGGCAATCGCAGCCTTGATGCACTCCAGGATGCCGCCGCGGACCGCGGCACTCAGCGCGTTGACCGGAGGGCTGTCGACCGTGACGATCCCGACTTCGTCATGACGCTCAAGCTTGACCACTTCGCTCACGGTGTTCCCTCCTTGGTGGGGATTTACTTTTGTTCGATTTCGCGGTGCGGAATTTAATTCCGCATCTTGACGGCAGGGTTATTTTGAAGCACGTGGCTTGTCAACGACTCCGCGCAAGAAGCAGATCAGGGATGAAGCGTACAGGAAAGAAGACTGCGACCGATCGGAATTTCGTCGTCGCGCTTTCCCGCGGACTGGACGTATTGCGCGCATTCCACCCCAATGACGGCCTTCTCGGCAATCAGGAGATTGCGGCTCGCACCAATCTGCCGAAGCCGACGGTGTCGCGGCTGACCTACACCTTGACCAAGCTGGGCTATCTTGCGCCGGTTCCCCGCTTCGAGAAGTATCAGCTCACACCCGCGGCGATGTCGCTCGGCTACGCCGCGCTCGCCAATCTCGGCGTTCGGCATTTGTCCGAGCCGTTCCGCGAGGAAGTGATGCGCGCGACGGGCGGTGCCGTTGCGGTCGGCGGCCGCGACCGTCACAGCATGATCTATTTCGGGCAAAGTCGCGGCAGCGAGACCGTCGGGGTTCAACTTGACGTCGGCTCTCGCGTGCCGATTGCAACCAGCGCGATGGGCCGCGCCTATTTCTGGGCGCTCGACGACGCGGACCGCGCAGACCTGTCCCGCCTCTTGCGCGAACATTACGGCAGCCGCTGGCCCAAGATGCGCGACGGGCTGGAACGCTCCGGCGAAACCGTCGCGAAATATGGTTTTGCGATCTCCGTGGGCGACTGGCACGACGACATCGGCGCCGCCGGCGTCGCACTCAGGCTCAACGACGGAACCGGTCCCTACGCATTCAATTGCGGCGCGCCCGCATTCCGCTTCACGGAAGAGCGTTTGATCAACGACATTGGACCGCGTCTCTTAGCGATGGTAAGGAACATCGAAGCGGCGCTCGGGGGTCTAATGCCGCATTCCAAAAAAGACGTCAGCAAAAAGCTGAAATCAGGAGGAAAAGTTGCGCGTGTGGCCGAGGGATTCAGATAGCCTTTGTCATCATCGGGAGCGGTTCACATCGCTCCTTCGCTCACTGAATGCCGTGAGCGAGACGAGATGACGCAGGCACAGCTCGCGCAGGGGACATCGCCCCTGCTCGCGGTTCGCGACGTCAGCGTCGTGTTCGGCGGCATCATCGCGCTCAACGGCGTGTCCTTCGACATGCACAAGGGCCAGATCCTCGGCTTGATCGGCCCCAACGGCGCCGGCAAGACCACGCTCTTCAACTGCCTGTCCCGGCTCTACCAGCCGTCATCCGGCGACATCCTGATGGAGGGTGCGAGCATCCTGACGCGGCCGCCGCACCGGATCGCCGAGATCGGCATCGGCCGCACCTTCCAGAACGTGGCGCTGTTTCCGAACCTCTCGGTGATGGACAACGTCCGCGTCGGCGCGCATTCGAGGACCTCCAGCGACATCATCAGCGACTCCCTGAAGCTTGCATGGGTTCGCCGCAGCGAAACCAGCGTCAACAAGAAGGTGCACGAGATCCTCGCCTATCTCGACCTCGAGGACGTCGCCCACACCGTGGTCTCCGGCCTGCCCTTCGGCACGCAGAAGCGCGTCGAGCTGGCCCGGGCACTGGCTGCCGATCCCAAGATCCTGCTGCTCGACGAGCCCGCCGGTGGCCTCAACCACGAAGAGGTCTACGTGCTCGGCGATCTCATCCGCAAGATCCGCGACGAGCGCCACATGACCGTGCTGCTGGTCGAGCATCACATGGGACTCGTGATGTCGATCGCCGACCACGTCGTCGCGCTGAATTTCGGCAAGAAGCTCGCGGAAGGCACGCCGGCCCAGGTGCAGGCGGACCCCGACGTCATCAAGGCCTATCTCGGGAGCAAGGACCAATGACGACATTGCTCAACGTCAAGGACCTGCGCGCCTATTACGGCCAGGTCCAGGCGCTCCATGGCCTGTCCTTCTCGCTCAACGAGGGCTCGCTGGTGACGCTGCTCGGGGCCAACGGCGCCGGCAAGACCACCACGCTGCGCGCCATCTGCAACATGGTGCGCTCCACCGGCGGCATCGAGTTCGACGGCAAGCCGTTGAACAACCGCTCCACCGAGAGCATCGTGCGGTTCGGCATCGCCCATGTGCCGCAGGGCCGCGGCACCTTCACCACCATGACGGTGGAGGAGAATCTCCAGCTCGGGGCCATCACCCGCAAGGACAGCGCCGGCATCGTCTCCGACATCGAGCGCATGTATGCGCATTTCCCGGTGCTGAAACAGCGCCACACCCAGCAGGCCGGCACACTCTCCGGCGGCGAGCAGCAGATGCTCGCGGTCGCCCGCGCCCTGATGCTGCGGCCGCGGCTGATGCTGCTGGACGAGCCCTCCTTCGGCCTCGCGCCGCTGGTGGTGCGCGACCTGTTCGGCATCCTTGGCAAGATCAACCGCGAGGACAAGGTGTCGATCCTGGTGGTCGAGCAGAACGCCCAGCTCGCGCTGGAGCTCGCCGACCAAGCCTATGTGATCGAGACCGGCCGCATCGTGATGTCGGGCAACGCCAAGGACATCGCGAACAACGAAGAAATCCGCAAATCCTATCTGGGTTACTGAGGGAGCCGGGACAATGGAGCTGTTCACCAACCAGGTCCTGGCCGGCATTGCCACGGGCGCGATTTACGCCTGCATGGCGCTCGCCGTGGTCATGATCTACCAGGCCATCGACCATCTCAACTTCGCGCAGGGCGAGATGGCGATGTTCTCGACCTTCATCTCGTGGCAGCTGATGCAGTGGGGCGTGCCTTATTGGGCCGCCTTCGTGATCACGCTGGCCTTCTCCTTCGTCGCCGGCATCGCGATCGAGCGGATCCTGTTCAAGCCGCTGACAAAGGCGCCGGTTCTGACCAACGTCGCCGGCTTCATCGCGCTGTTCGCGATCATCAACTCCTCGGCCGGCCTGATCTGGGACTTCACCATCAAGCAATACCCGACCCCGTTCGGCTCCGCGCCGTTCCTCGGCAGCCAGCTGATCTCGACCCACCAGGCCGGCATGATCGGCGTCACCGTGCTGCTGCTGCTCGGCCTCTATTTCTTCTTCCAGTACACGCGGATCGGTCTTGCCATGCGCGCGGCCGCCTCCGTGCCTGAATCGGCCCGCCTCGTCGGCATCAACACCAGCTGGATGATTGCGCTCGGCTGGGGCATGGCGACCGCGATCGGCTCGATCGCCGGCATGCTGATCGCACCGGTCGTGTTCCTCGAGCCGAACATGATGGGCGGCGTGCTGATCTACGGCTTTGCCGCGGCGGTGCTCGGCGGCCTCTCCAGCCCGTTCGGCGCCGTGGTCGGCGGCTTCCTGGTCGGCGTCTTCGAGAACCTCGCCGGCACCTACATCCCCGGCGTCGGCAACGAGCTGAAACTCCCGATCGCGCTTGCGCTGATCATCTCCGTCCTGGTCGTCAAACCCGCTGGCCTGTTCGGCCGGCACATCGTCAAGCGAGTTTGATCATGAGCGCTGCAGAAGAAGTCGTTGCAGAAGGCCACCAGGCGGTCGAGGCGGTTCCGAAGCGGGCCATGACCTTGGGCACCGGCACCTCGCTGGTGGTGCTCGCGGCGCTTTTGATCGTGCCGATGTTCGTCAAGAACTTCGTCATCTTCCAGATGACGATGCTCCTGATCTACGGGCTCGCCGTGCTGGCGCTGAACATCCTGACCGGCGGCTCCGGCCAGTTCTCGCTCGGCCAGAGCGCCTTCTACGCCGTCGGCGCCTATACGTCGGCGGTGCTGATGGAGCACGCCAACATCAACTACGCGCTGACCATTCCGATCTCCGCCGTGGTCTGCTTCGGCTTCGGGTACTTGTTCGGCAAACCGGCGCTGCGGCTCTCGGGCGTCTATCTCGCGCTCGCGACCTTCGCACTCGCGACCGCGATGCCACAGCTGCTGAAGCTGAACTTCCTGGAACACTGGACCGGCGGTGTGCAGGGCCTCGTCGTCACCAAGCCGGACGCGCCGTTCGGCCTGCCGATGTCGCAGGACACGTGGCTGTACTACTTCACGCTCATCGTCACGATCGCGATCTACATCTTCTCGGTGAACCTGTTGCGCTCCCGCTCCGGCCGCGCCTTCATGGCGATCCGCGACAACGAGATCGCGGCCTCCTCGATGGGCGTCAACGTCGCGCTGTACAAGACGCTGGCGTTCGGGGTGTCGGCCGGCATCACCGGCGTTGCCGGCTCGCTCGGCGCCATCGCCGTGCAGTTCGTCGCGCCCGACAGCTACACCATCACGCTCGCGATCTCGCTGTTCCTCGGCATGGTCGTCGGCGGCGTCGGCTGGCTGCCCGGCTCGTTCGTCGGCGCGGCCTTCATCATCTTCGTGCCGAACATGGCGGAGAGCATCTCAAAAGGCCTCTCCGGCGCCGTGTTCGGCGTGCTCCTGTTCCTCGTCATCTACCTCGTGCCGCACGGCGCCAGGCAGATCGCGATCCTGGGCCAGCAATTCGCCGGCAAACTCAAGAAAAACTGAAGACTGTTGGACTAAAGAAGGAGATCGAATTGTATTTTGGAAGAACACTGCGAGCCGCCGCGCTGGTCACGGCAACGGCGGCCATTGCCCTCACCTCCGGCGCTGCACTGGCCCAAAAGAAATACGACACCGGCGCGTCCGATACCGAGATCAAGATCGGCAACATCATGCCGTACAGCGGTCCGGCGTCGGCCTATGGCATCATCGGCAAGACCGAAGAAGCCTATTTCAAGATGATCAACGACAAGGGCGGCATCAACGGCCGCAAGATCAACTTCGTCACCTATGACGACGGCTATTCACCGCCGAAGGCAGTCGAGCAGGTCCGCAAGCTGGTCGAGAGCGACGAGGTGCTGGCCGTGTTCAATCCGCTCGGCACGCCCTCGAACAGCGCGATCCAGAAGTACCTCAACGCCAAAAAGATCCCGCAGCTGTTCGTCGCCACCGGCGCCACCAAGTGGAACGATCCGAAGAACTTCCCCTGGACCATCGGCTGGCAGCCGTCCTACCAGAGCGAAGCCCAGATCTACGCGAAATGGCTGATGAAGGAGAAGCCCGACGCCAAGGTCGCGATCCTCTATCAGAACGACGATTTCGGCAAAGACTACCTCAAGGGCACCAAGGACGGTCTCGGCGCCAAGGGCGCGTCCATGATCATCATGGAAGAGAGCTATGAGGTGTCCGAGCCGTCGATCGACGGCCATATCGTCAAGATCAAGGCCGCCAATCCCGACGTGCTGCTGATCTATGCGACGCCCAAATTCGCGGCCCAGACCATCAAGAAGACGGCCGAGCTCAGCTGGAAGCCGCTCCAGATCCTCACCAACGTCTCGATCTCGGTCGGTAGCGTGATGAAGCCCGCCGGCTTCGAGAATGCACAGGGCGTGCTGTCGGCGGCTTATGCCAAGGACTCCACCGATCCGCAGTGGGCCAACGACCCCGGCATGAAGAAGTGGAACGAGTTCGTCGACAAGTACATGCCGGGTGCCGACAAGTCCGACACCAGCATGGTCTATGGCTACGGCGCGGCCTCGACCCTGGCCAAGGTCCTGGAGATGTGCGGTGACGATCTCACCCGCGCCAATCTCATGAAGCAGGCGGCTTCGCTGAAGGATTTTGCGCCGGATACGCTCCTGCCCGGCGTCAAGATCAACACCGGCGCTACCGACTTCGCCCCCATTGCGCAGCTGCAGATGCAGCGCTTCAAGGGTGAGAAGTGGGAACTGTTCGGCGAGATCATCAGCGGCGACGTCGCCTCTGAGTGACACGCTGACGCAATAGTCCGACCCTCGAGAAGCCCCCGCGAGCGATCGCGGGGGCTTTTTGTTGACGGCAGGCGCCAATCTTGTTCAATGCGGCGCCGATCCAACTCGGGGCAGGAGAACAATGTCCGCCGTTCGTTTTCAGGTTGCGGCCCTCTGGACCGCGCTCGCTTTGTGCACTGCGATGAGCAGCCCGGCACTGGCGCAGAAGAAGTACGACAGCGGCGCATCCGATACCGAGATCAGAATAGGCAACATCATGCCCTATAGCGGCCCGGCCTCGGCCTACGCCGTGATCGGCAAGGCCGAAGAAGCCTATTTCCGCAAGGTCAATGCCGAGGGCGGCATCAATGGGCGCAAGATCAAGTTCATCTCCTATGATGACGCCTATTCACCGCCGAAGACGGTGGAGCAGGCGCGCAAGCTGGTCGAGAGCGACGGGGTGCTGCTGATCTTCGGATCGCTCGGCACGTCCACCAACGGCGCCATCCGCAAATACATGAACGAGAAGAAGGTGCCGCAATTGTTCGTGGCGAGCGGCGCCTCGAAGTGGAACGATCCCAGGCAATATCCCTGGACCATGGGCTGGCAGCCGAGCTACGCGAGCGAGGCGCGCATCTACGCCAAATACATCATGAAAGAGAAGCCGGACGGAAAGATCGGCGTGCTCTACCAGAACGACGATTTCGGCAAGGACTATCTGAAGGGGCTAAAAGATGGCCTCGGGCCCAAGGCCTCGATGATCGTGCTGGAAGAGGCCTACGACACGTCGGAGCCCGCCATCGACGAGCACGTCGTGAAGCTGAAGGCTTCGGGCGCCGACGTGTTCATCAGCATCACCACGCCGAAATTCGCCGCGCAGGCGATCAAGAAGGCGGCGGAGATCAACTGGCATCCGGTCCACATCGTCTCCAATGTCTCGGCCTCCGTCGGCGGCGTGATCGAGCCGGCGGGCCTGGAGATCTCGCAAGGCCTGCTGTCGGCGAGCTACACCAAGGACGGCTCGGACCCGCAGTGGAGTGCCGACGATGGCATGAAGAAATTCTATAACTTCCTCGCGCAATATGATCCCAAGGCCAACAAGCTCGATGCCGGCGTCGTATTCGGCTATGCCGCCGCGCAGACCATGGTGAAAGTGCTGCAGATGTGCGGCGACGACCTCACCCGCGAGAACGTGATGAGGCAGGCAGCCTCCTTGAAGGATTTCGAGCCCGACACGCTGCTGCCCGGCATCAGGATCAACACCGCACCGGACAATTTCGCCCCGATCGAGCAGCTGCAGATGATGCGCTTCAAGGGCCGGAAATGGGAGCTGTTCGGCGACATCATCTCCAGCGAGATGGGCCACTGAAGCGGCGCAACCCAAAATCGTTCCCTGATTGGTTAAACAACCCAAGACAGCCGGACCTTCTCGCAGTCGCACACGAGGGCCGGCGGTCCCTGACTACTAAAGACGCAGCCCCTGAGACGCCGTCGCTGGGGCTTTCTGTTGAAGGCACCAGCCAAATCGTATTGAATTGCGGCAGCGTCGCCAAAAAAATCGAGACAAGAAAAGGGGCGCACACACATCAAGAAAATAGGGAGATAGGAATGCCCGCTGTCACCGGCAAGCTTGCAGCCGCATCACTAGCGCTTGCGCTCATTGCGGCCTCGGCCTCCACTGCATCGGCCCAGAAGAAATACGATACCGGCGCGACCGACACCGAGATCAAGATCGGCAACATCATGCCCTACAGCGGACCGGCCTCCGCCTACGGCATCATCGGGCGGACCGAAGCCGCCTATTTCAAGAAGATCAACGAAGAGGGCGGCGTCAACGGCCGCAAGATCAATTTCGTCTCCTACGACGACGCCTATTCGCCGCCGAAGACGGTGGAGCAGGCACGCAAGCTGGTCGAGAGCGACGAGGTTCTGCTGATCTTCAATTCACTCGGCACGCCGCCGAACTCGGCCATTCAGAAATACATGAACTCGAAGAAGGTGCCGCAGCTGTTCGTCGCGACCGGCGCCACCAAATGGAACGATCCGCAGAACTTCCCCTGGACCATGGGCTGGCAGCCAAATTACCAGAGCGAGACGCAGATCTACGCGAAATACATCCTGAAGGAGATGCCGAATGCCAAGATCGGCGTGCTCTACCAGAACGACGATTACGGCAAGGACTACCTGAAGGGCCTGAAAGACGGGCTCGGCGCCAAGGCCGCGACCATGATCGTGCTGGAGGAAAGCTACGAGACCTCCGAGCCGACGATCGACAATCACATCGTGAAGATGAAGGCGACCGGCGCCGACGTCTTCATCAACATCACCACACCGAAGTTCGCGGCACAGGCGATCAAGAAGATCTCCGAAATCGGCTGGAAGCCGACCCACTTCCTCAACAACGTCTCGGCCTCGGTCGGCAGCGTGATCAAGCCCGCCGGCTTCGAGAATTCGCAGGACATCATTTCGGCCGCCTACCTGAAGGACGTGTCGGATCCTCAGTGGAAGGACGACGCCGGCATGAAGGCTTTCCTGGAGTTCATGACGAAATACTTCCCTGAAGGTGACAAGCTCGACGGCGGCACCATCGTCGGTTACGGCGTGGCGCAGACGCTGGTGGAAGTGCTGAAGAAGTGCGGCGACAATCTCACGCGCGAGAACGTCATGAAGCAGGCGGCGAGCCTGAAGGACTTCCGCACCGAGGTGCTGCTGCCCGGCATCAAGATCAACACCGGCGCGAACGACTTCGCACCGATCAGCTCGCTTCAGCTCATGAAGTTCAAGGGCGAGAAGTGGGATCTGTTCGGCGACGTCATCAGCGCTGACGCCGGCGGCTAGCCTCCAGCCGGATCGCAATGTTCAAAAGGGCCCTCCGCGAAATCATCGCGGAGGGCTTTTTGCTACGCGGCGATTATGATCACGCGATTGCATATTCGAATGATGACACAGCCGGCTTACGCTTTGGCCGCCGATGCGCTAGGCAGGGGGAACGGCGGCGTTTGCCGCCAGTTTGTTCCGTCTGCCGAAGGCCATCGTCATGACCGACCGCCGTCCCCTGCTCCGCGCGCTCTACGACGCCGCCGTTGCCGCCGCCCATCCCAATGTGGTGCTGGCGCCGCACCTGGGGCCCGCGCCGAAAGGACGCGTGATCTGCCTCGCCGCCGGCAAGGGCGCCGGCGCCATGGCCGCAGCGGCCGAACGGCATTATCTCGACACGCTCAAGCTGGCGCCGGAGCGGCTCGTCGGCATCGCCACGACGCGCCACGGCTACGGCGCGCCGACGCGCCGCATCCGCGTGGTCGAGGC
This sequence comes from Bradyrhizobium sp. IAR9, assembly GCF_013408065.1. Classification (NCBI taxonomy): domain Bacteria; kingdom Pseudomonadati; phylum Pseudomonadota; class Alphaproteobacteria; order Hyphomicrobiales; family Nitrobacteraceae; genus Bradyrhizobium; species Bradyrhizobium sp. IAR9. The sequence continues at coordinate 119,577 of NZ_JACBZW010000014.1, read as the reverse complement.
CGGGCATCCCGTGCCGGATGAGGCTGGCCTCAAGGGCGCGGCCGACACGCACACGCTCGCAGGCGAGGCCGGGCCGGACGATCTGCTGCTGGTGCTGCTCACCGGCGGCGGCTCGGCGAACTGGATCGCGCCCAGCAACGGTATCAGCTTTGCGCAGAAGCAGGCGGTCAACAAGGCGCTGCTGCGCTCGGGCGCGCCGATCGGCGAGATGAACGTCGTGCGCAAACACCTGTCGCGGATCAAGGGCGGCCGTCTCGCACGCGCCGGCAAGAATGCCGCCGAGATCGTGACGCTCGCGATCTCGGACGTGCCGCATGACGATCCTTCCGCGATCGCCTCCGGTCCGACCGTGCCTGATCCGACCACGCTGGCCGATGCGCGCGCCATCGTCGCGAAATACAAGCTCGACATCGACGATGCCGTGCGCCGCGCGCTCGACGATCCCGCCAATGAAAGCTGCAAGCCCGGCGATGCCGCCTTCGCGCGCGCGCATTTCGAATTGATCGCGCGGCCCAAGCAGTCGCTCGACGCCGCGGTGAAGCTCGCGCGCGAATCCGGTTACGAGACCATCGACCTCGGCGCCGATCTCGAAGGCGAGGCACGCGAGGTCGCGGCCGCTCACGCCAGGCTGGCGCTGCAAGCGCGCGCGCAAGGCAAGCGCCTCGCGATTCTCTCCGGCGGCGAGCTCACGGTGACCGTGCGCGGCAATGGGCGCGGCGGGCCGAACCAGGAATACGCGCTGGCGCTCGCCGCCCTGCTCAAGGACACGCCTGACATCTCGGCGCTGGCCGGCGATACCGACGGCGCGGACGGCGGCGCCGGCAACCCCACCGACCCCGCCGGCGCGCTGATCGACGCGACGACGTTCGCAAAGATGAAGGCGCAGGGGCTTCAGCCGCAAGCGTACCTGGACAACAACGACGCCACGACGTTCTTCGAGGCAACCGGCGACCTGCTGCTGCCGGGCCCGACGCTGACCAACGTGAACGACATCAGGGTGATTTTGGTGGATTGAGGCGCCTGCCCCAGCAACGGTGTCATTCCCCGCGAAAGCGGGGAATCCAGTACGCCGCGGCTTCTCGATTCCAGCCGTGCCGTCTCTGGAATACTGGATCGCCCGGTCAAGCCGGGCGATGACAGCCGAGTTCAGAACTCGCTCGCGACCTTCGCGAGCATCGCGATCAGGGCTTCGCGATTGGCCTGCCCGAGCAGCTCGTTCAGCCGGGCCTCGTGCTTGGTGGCGACCAGCTTCTTGGCGCGGGCCAGCACCGCCTTGCCCTTGTCGGTCAGCACCAGGATGTGCGAGCGGCGGTCGTTGGTGGAGCGGATCCGGGCGCAGAGATCGCGGCTCTCGAGATTGTCGAGCATGGCGACGAAGTTCGGCCTGAGGATGCCGAGGGTGGAGGCGATCTCGGTCTGGTTACGGCCCGGATTCTTCTCGACCAGCAGCAGCACGGAAAACTGCGCCGGCGTGAGCTGGAGCGAGGCCATGCAGCGCAGGAAGTTCTCGAACACCTTGAGCTGCGCCCGCTTCAGCACATAGCCGAGCTGTTCCGAGAGCTCGCCGAGCTGGAGCGCTTCGCCAGCCCCGTGACCTTGCACCTCGGCCGCGTCCTTGCGGCCCTTGGCCGTGTCGGCAGGCTTTTCGGCGGACTTTTCAGCGGCTTTGGAAACGGTCATCGCCTCGTTGCTCGTAATCCCGCTAAATTCGGGAGGGATCGTTCCCGCCCTTGATGTTATATTTGATAATTGTTATGGACCATATCAAATATCGCATGCGTTTTTCAATGGCTGTGAGCGGACCGTCCACCGAGATCGAGGGGACCGGTCCGTAATCTTAAGGGGGAGCGTCCGGTCTTGAATACCACCATCATGCTGTTCCTGGTGCAGGACGGCATCACCAATGGCGCGATCTATGCGCTGCTCGGCCTGGCGCTGGTGCTGGTGTTCGCCGTCACCCGCGTCATTCTCATTCCCCAGGGCGAATTCGTCACCTACGGCGCGTTGACCTATGCCTCGCTGGCCGCGGGCCAGATGCCGGGCACGGCCAAGCTCGCGCTGGCGCTCGGCATTGGCGCCTTCGCCTTCGACCTGTTCGTCGCGCGCAAGGCGCTGCACGGCCGCCTGATCGTGCGCAGCGCCCTCACCAATATCGTGCTGCCGGCCATCGTGCTGGCGCTGACGGTGTACTTCGCCGCGCAGAAGCCGCCGGTCGCGGTCTCGATCGCGCTGTCGCTGGTGATCGTGGCGATGATCGGCCTCTATCTCTACCGCGTCGCATTTCAGCCGCTGGCACACACCTCCGTGCTGGTGCTGCTGATCGCATCCGTGGGCGTCCATCTGGCACTGCAGGGCCTCGGCCTGCTGTTCTTCGGCGCCGAAGGCCAGCGCGGACCTGCCGTGCTGTCCGGCGCGTTCACCGCGGGCTCGCTGCGCTTCACCGGCCAGAGCCTCACCGTCTACGGCATCACCATCGCCTTCATCGTCGCCCTCTGGCTGTTCTTCGGCCTGACCCTCTACGGCAAGGCGCTGCGCGCGACCGCCGTGAACCGGATAGGGGCGCGGCTCGTCGGCATCCGCACCACGCTGTCGGGGCAGATCGCCTTTTTGCTGGCATCCGTCATCGGCGCGCTGTCGGGCATCATGATCGTGCCGATCACGACGCTCTACTATGACAGCGGCTTCCTGATCGGCCTGAAGGGCTTCGTCGCCGCGATCATCGGCGGCCTCGTCAGCTACCCCCTCACCGCCGCAGCGGCTTTGGTCGTCGGCCTCGTCGAGGCGTTCTCGTCCTTCTATGCCTCCAACTACAAGGAGGTGATCGTTTTCATGCTGCTGATCCCCGTGCTGCTGCTGCGCTCGCTCGCCGCGCCCGCTGTCGAAGAAGAGAAGGACTGAGGCTAAGATGCAGAGCCGCCTTCCCATCATCGTCTTCGCAGCCGTCATGGCCGTGATCCCGTTTGTCCCCGGCATGCCTCCGTTCTGGATCGTGCTGCTCGACAATATCGGCCTGGCCGCCCTCGTCGCGATGGGCCTCGTGCTGCTGACCGGCGTCGGCGGCCTGACCTCGTTCGGACAGGCAGCCTTCGTCGGCTTCGGCGCCTATACCACCGCAGTGCTGTCGACGGCCTACGGCCTGTCGCCCTGGCTGACGCTGCCGCTGTCGCTATTGGTCAGCGGATCGCTGGCAGTGCTGCTCGGGCTGATCACCGTCCGCCTCTCCGGCCATTATCTGCCGCTCGGCACGCTCGCCTGGGGGCTGGGGCTGTTCTATCTCTTCAGCAAGCTGGAGTTCCTCGGCCGTAATGACGGCATCTCGGCCATCCCGCCGCTGTCGATCGGCACGTTCAAGATGCTCTCGCCCGGCTCGATTTATTACGCGATCTGGGTCGCCGTGATCCTCTCGGCCCTGCTCACCATGAACCTGCTGGATTCCCGCACCGGCCGCGCCATCCGTGCGCTCCGGCGCGGCCACGTCGCCGCCGAGGCGTTCGGCGTGCACACGCCGCGCGCCAAATTGCTGGTGTTCATCCATGCCGCAGTGCTCGCGGGCCTCTCGGGGTGGCTCTACGCCCATCTCCAGCGCGCAGTGAACCCGACGCCGTTCGGCGCGCAGGCCGGCATCGAATATCTCTTCATCGCGGTGGTCGGCGGCGCCGGCTATGTCTGGGGCGGCGTGCTCGGCGCGGCGATCGTCGTGGTGCTGAAAGAGGTGCTGCAGAGCTATCTGCCGCTGATCCTGCCCGGCTCCGGACAGGTCGAGACCATCGTGTTCGGCATCATGCTGGTGGCGCTGTTGCAGCTCGCGCCCGGCGGCCTCTGGCCCTGGCTGATGTCCTTCTTGCCCGAGCGCACCGGTGGCAAGAAGCCCGACACTTCCTTGAAGCTCGAGCAGCGTCCCCGCGCGCCCGGCCACTCCAGCATCCTGCTCCAGGTCGACAAGGCGCGAAAACAGTTCGGCGGCGTGGTCGCGGTCAACAACGTCTCCTTCGACGTGCAGGCCCGTGAGATCGTCGCGCTGATCGGCCCGAACGGCGCCGGCAAGAGCACGACCTTCAACCTGATCACCGGCGTGCTGTCGGCCACGTCAGGCTCGGTCTCGGTGCTCGGCAAGAAGGTCGACAAGGCGCCGCCGCAGGAGATCGTCAAGCTCGGCATCAGCAGGACCTTTCAGCATGTGAAGCTGGTCCCTGACATGACCGTGCTGGAGAACGTCGCGATCGGCGCGCATCTGCGCGGCCATTCCGGCCCGATCGCCTCGATGCTGCGGCTCGACCGCGCCGACGAGGCCAAATTGCTCGCCGAGGCCGCCCGCCAGATCGAGCGTGTCGGCCTTGCCGACCAGATGCATCAGCTCGCGGGCAGCCTTTCGCTCGGCCAGCAGCGCATCGTCGAGATCGCCCGCGCGCTCTGCGTCGACCCGATGCTGCTGCTGCTCGACGAACCGGCCGCCGGCCTGCGCCACATGGAGAAGCAGCAGCTCGCCAAGCTGCTGCGTGACTTGCGCGACGGCGGCATGAGCGTCCTCCTGGTCGAGCACGACATGGGCTTCGTCATGAACCTCGCCGACCGCATCGTGGTGCTCGATTTCGGCACCAAGATCGCCGAGGGCACGCCCGCCACGATCAAGACCAATCCCGAAGTGATCAAGGCCTATCTCGGAGTGGCGGCATGAGCGCGCTGTTGTCCGTCACCGACGCCCATGTCGCCTATGGCAAGGTCGAGGCGGTGCGCTCGGTCTCGCTCGAGGTCGGCGCGAATGAGATCGTCACCATCGTCGGCGCCAACGGCGCCGGCAAGACCACGCTGCTGTCCGCCATCATGGGCATCCTGCCGCTGAAAGGCCGCGTCACCTTTGCCGGCCAGGATCTCGCCCGGCTCGATATCGAGGATCGTGTCGCGATGGGGCTTGGCCTCGTGCCGGAGCACCGCGAATTGTTCGTGACCATGAATGTCGAGGACAATCTCGAGCTAGGCGCCTTCCGCATCGAGAGGAGCAAGGCGAAGGCCTCGATGGAGCGCGTCTACACGCTGTTTCCGCGGCTGAAGGAGCGGCGCAAGCAGTTCGCCGGCACGCTCTCCGGCGGCGAGCAGCAGATGCTCGCGATGGGCCGCGCGCTGATGGGCGAGCCGAAGCTCCTCATGCTGGACGAGCCGAGCCTCGGCCTCGCGCCGATCATCGTCGCCGACATCTTCCGCATCGTCACCGAACTCCGCGCCAGCGGCGTCTCTGTGCTGCTGGTCGAGCAGAACGCCCAGGCCGCGCTGAAGATCGCGGACCAGGCCTATGTGATGGAGCTCGGCGAGTTCGTGCTCTCGGGCAAGGCCAGCGACATCGCCGCGAACGAGCGTGTCGCGGCGAGCTATCTCGGCTTCCAGCATGAAGGCGAGAGCCGCGATCTGATTTTGCAGTGAGCCCCTCTTCCCTTCTCCCCTTGTGGGAGAAGGTGGCGCGAAGCGCCGGATGAGGGGTTCTCTCGACTCGCAAAACTTCCGTGAGGAGAGAAACCCCTCACCCGGCTTCGATGCTTCGCATCGAAGCCACCCTCTCCCACAAGGGGAGAGGGTGCACCGAGCGTGTCGTGTCTGAAATCAACTCGCCTTCTCCTTCAACGCCGCGACCTCCGCCTCCAGCTCCGCGATCCTCGCATCCCTCGCCGCCAGCGCGGCCGCCACATCACCCGCATCGAATTTCTGCGGAATGTGCTGTGGGCAGTTGGTGTCCCAGGCTGCGATCTTGAACATAATCACCTGCTCCGGCCGGGCGCGGTAGCCCTTCGGCATCAGCGACGTCGTCAAGGCCTCGTCGTCCTCGACCACGCGCGCCTCGCCCCAGATCTTCACGCGGCGGCGATGGGCGTAGTCCATCACGAAAATGTAGGCCTTGGGATTCTCCGACAGGTTACCCTGGGTGATGTACTGCCGGTTGCCGGCATAATCGGTGAAAGCCAGCGTCTGCTTGTCCAGCACCTTCAAGAAGCCCTTCGGGCCGCCGCGGTGTTGGATGTAGGGCTGGCCATCGGCCGAGGCGGTCGCAAAGTAGAAGCTGCTGGCGTCAGCCAGGAATGCGGCGAGGTTCTCGTCCACCTCAGTGCGCCATCCACGCTGCTCGGCGTGGGCATAACCCTCGCGCGAGCCCTTGCGGGCCTGGATCGTCTTCACCGCCGGCGAGAACGCGACATCGCTGGCATAGGTGTGAACTGCAGTCATCGGAACATCTCCTGAAGATTCCGGCGCATTGCTGCGTCTTTCGACGACTAAAGTGGACCTCACGGCGGCTAAAACAATCTACCCGCTTGACACTTCATCATTGCGATATATGCAATAATGACATGGACCGCCTCGAAGCCATGCACGCCTTCGTCACCGTCGCCGATCTCAGCGGCTTCGCGCCGGCGGCGCGCAAGCTGCGCCTGTCGCCCTCGGCGGTAACGCGGCTGATCGCGGCGCTGGAGGAGCATCTCGGCGCCCGGCTGTTGCAGCGGACCACCCGGCAGGTGAGATTGACCGACGTCGGCACGCGCTATCTGGAGCGCGCGCGGCGTATCCTCGCCGATGTCGAGGAGGCCGACGGCTCCGCGCGGGAGGAGCGCAACCGGCCGAGCGGACGGTTGGTGGTATCGGCGCCGGTCGGCTTCGGCCGGCTGCATGTCGGGCCGGTCATGACCGACTATCTCAAGCGCTATCCCGAGGTGGGCGGGGAATTGCGCTTGTCGGATCACCTCGTCAATCTCGTGGAGGACGCCGTCGATGTCGCGGTGCGGATCGGTCATCTCGCCGATTCCTCGCTGGTGGCGCGCCAGGTCGGCGAGATGCGACGGATCGTGGTGGCGACGCCGGGCTATCTGAAGCGCCACGGCGAGCCGAAGACGCCGGACGCGTTGCTCGAACACCAGACCATCCAGTTCGGCGCCTCCGCCAGCTGGCACTTCGTGCAGGATGGCCGCGACATCGAGGTCACACCATCGCCCCGCTTCATCAGCAACAGCGCCGACGCCGCCCTGCAATACGCGGAAGCCGGCGGCGGGGTGACGCGCGTGCTGGCCTATCAGGCCGCCGAGGGGCTGAAGCGCGGACGGCTGAAAATCGTGCTGGCGAAGTATGAGCAGCCGGCGCTGCCGATCCACGTCATTTACCCGACTTCGCGCCTGCTCTCGGCCAAGGTGCGCGCGTTCGTCGATCTCGTGGTGGAGACGGCGGAGTGGAGATTTGGGTGAAGGCGTCTGCGTCCCGGACGGGCTGCAACGCGTTTAGCGTTGCTGCGCAGAGCCGGGACCCGGAAGGCGGCAGGGTGCCATGTCGAGACATGGGTCCCGGCTCTGCGCAGCAGCGTTGCACGCTGCAGCGCGTCCGGGACACGGAGAGATCACCCCTTCTTCGGCACCACCCGGAACGTGCCGCTCGCCCGCGCGATCACGGTGTCGTCGGCTTTGACAAGGCACTGCGCAAAGCAGATCGTCTTGCCGGTCTTGATCACGTCGCTCTCGATCGAACACCACTGGCCGATCTCGGCGGAGCCGGCAAAATCGACCGAAAGCGAGACCGTCACGAACGACGTGGTCCAGTTGGTCACCAGCGCACAACTATAGCCCATGGCATTGTCGGCTAGCGCCGCGATGAGGCCGCCATGGATCAGCCCGCGGCCGTTGGTGTGGGGCCTGGCCAGCCGGAGGCCGATGATGACGGCCTTGTCGGTGTTCTTGGAGTAAAGCGGCTCCCAGGGTTCGGTGAGAGGGCTCTTGCGAAAGAGCGGCTCGAAGCCGGCGGGAATGTCGGTGGCGGTCATGGTTGTCTCGCGTTGCCGTGTCGTCAGCATTGAACGCGATCGCGATGACGGTTGCATCAATTACAAAGTTTTAAACGGGATTTGCTCGCGTGTTTGAAACACGGGTGGCGCCACAATGACCGAGCCGTAGGGTGGGCAAAGCGAAGCGTGGCCACGCGCTTTCACAATTATGGGAAGATGGTGGCACGGCGCAAAGGCGCCTTTGCCCACCCTACGGCACCGTCGGCACCGTCCTAAAACGGCAGCCCGACATAATTCTCCGACAGTGACGTCATCGCGGCCTGCGACTGCGTGACGTAGTCGAGCTCGGCGAGCTGAATGCGCGCGCCGATGGTGCCGGTGTCGGGGAATTTGTGCAGCATCGAGGTCATCCACCAGGAGAAGCGCACCGCCTTCCAGACCCGCGCCAGCGCCGTGGTGGAATAGGCGTCGATCCCGGCGCTGGATTTCTCGTCGTAGAATTCGCGCAGCGCGCTAGACAGGTAGTGCGCATCGCTGGCGGCGAGGTTCAGTCCCTTGGCGCCGGTCGGCGGCACGATATGGGCGGCGTCGCCGCACAGGAACAGCCGGCCGAAGCGCATCGGCTCGGCGACGAAGCTGCGCAGGGGCGCGATGCTTTTCTCGATCGAGGGGCCGGTGACGAGGCTATCGGCCGCCTCCTGGTCGAGCCGGCGCTTCAATTCGTCCCAGAAGCGGTCGTCCGGCCATTGGTCGACAAGGTCGTCGAGCGAACACTGCACATAGTAGCGGCTGCGTTTGGTCGAGCGCATGGTGCAAAGCGCAAAGCCGCGGGCGTGGTTGGAGTAGATCAGCTCATGGCTGACCGGCGGCGTCTCCGACAGGATGCCAAGCCAGCCGAACGGATAGACCCGCTCGAACTCCTCGATCGCCCCGGCCGGGACGCTGGCGCGGCTGACGCCGTGAAAGCCGTCGCAGCCGGCGATGAAATCGCAATCGATCTCGTGGGTGACGCCGTCCTTGACCCAGGTTACGCGCGGGTGACTGCCGTCGAAATCATGCGGCTGCACGTCCTTGGCCTCATAAACCGAGATCAGACCGGCGGCTTTGCGCGCGTTCATCAGATCGAGCGTGACCTCAGTCTGGCCGTAGATCATGACCGTCTTGCCGGTCGCCGCCTTCATGTCGATGCGGTGACGGCGGCCGGAAAAGGCCAGCTCGATGCCTTCATGCACCAGGCCCTCGGCATGCGCCCGCGCACCGGCGCCGATCTGGTCGAGCAGCGCGACGGTTCCCTCCTCGAGCAGACCGGCGCGGATGCGACCGAGCACGTAATCCGGGCTCTGGCGCTCCAGAATGACATTGTCGATGCCGTAAGCGTGCAGCAGTTGCCCAAGCAACAATCCGGCCGGTCCGGCCCCGATGATTGCGACTTTTGTCCGCAATACTTGCTCCTTCCGATCCTGTAGGCTTTGCGCGCGGCTCGCTTGTCGCGTTGCTCCGCGCACGATAATTATATCATATAACGGTTGGGCAAAAGGGGAGGGCCGTCGCCGGGCAGCGACAAATCCATGCAGCATGGCTGACGCAGACGGCGCGGCGAGGTGCGCGCCAGTTCCGGCTTGAACGCGCCGGCCGATTAGATAACATGTTAATTAACGAGACCGGGCCATCGAAGCCCGCCGTCGAAAACAGGGAGAGACGTGTGATGAGGAAAGCCTGTCTGGCGTTGCTGCTGGCCGCAAGCGTGACGCCTGCGTTTGCGCAGGACAAGACCTTCGATTTGAAGATCTCGCACTGGGTGCCGGCTTCGCATCCGCTGCAGAAGTCGCTGGAAGACTGGGCTGCCGCCGTCGAGAAGGATTCCGGCGGCACCATCAAGGGCAAGGTGTTTCCGGCCCAGCAGCTCGGCAAAGCATTCGACCACTACGACATGGCGCGCGACGGCATCGCCGACGTCACCTATGTCAATCCCGGCTACCAACCCGGCCGCTTCCCGATCGTCGGCGCCGGCGAGCTGCCGTTCCTGATCTCGGACGCCAAGGGCGGCTCGATGGGGCTGGACGCCTGGTATCGCAAATATGCCGAGAAGGAGATGAAGGACGTCAAATACTGCCTCGCCTTCGTCCACTCGCCCTCCTCCTTCCATTCCAAGTCCAAGAAGATCGTGCTGCCCGAGGACGTCAAGGGCATGAAGATCCGCCCGGCGCACGCCACCATGGCGAACTTCGTGACGTCGCTCGGCGGCACCAATGTGCAGTCCTCGGCGCCTGAGGTCCGCGACATCATCGAGCGCGGCGTCGCCGACGGCGTCACCTTCCCCTGGGGCTCCCTGGTGCTGTTCGGCATCGACAAGGTGACAAAGTACGACATGGAGGCGCCGCTCTACACCACGACCTTCGTGTTCGTGATCAACAAGGACAAGTACAACGCGATGTCCGACAAGCAGAAGGCCGCGATCGACAAGAACTGCTCGGTCGAAATGGCGGGCATGGTCGGCGAGCACTGGGGCAAGTTCGAGGATGCCGGCATCGACAAGGTGAAGGCGGAATCCGGTCACGAGGTCTACAAGCTGACATCCGAGCAGACCGCTGCCTGGAAAAAGGCCGCCGAGCCGCTGGTGAAGACCTGGTCCGAGGGCGCCAAGAAGGCCGGAGCCGATCCGGACGCCGCACTCGCGGATCTCAAGGCCTCGCTGAAGAAGTACAACGCGCTAGCGGAGTGAGGCCCACACTCGCTCGACCTCTCCCGCTTGCGGGAGAGGTCGGCGCGTCCGGGCGATGCGAAGCATCGTCCCGCGCGCCGGGTGAGGGCTCTCTCCCCTTGGGGAGTCTCTCTGTGGAGGCACCCCCACCCCTCCCCCGCAAGCGGGAGAGGGAGCCCAGCACCGTCGTGGATGCAACGCACTCATCTTGAACAGGACCACCCCATGAAGCGCTCCTGGATGGACCGCATCATCGACACGATCGAATGGATCGCGGCCGGCTTCGTCGGCATCGTCGCGCTCGACATCTTCCTGTCGGTGCTGCTGCGCAACACGCTGAATTATTCGATCCCCGATTCGTTCGACATCGGCCGCATGTTGCTCGGCATCCTCATCTTCTGGGGCATCGCCGCGACCTCCTATCGCGGCACCCATATCACCGTGGACCTCGTCTGGGGCAATGTCGGACCGCGCCATCAGCGCTGGATCGACGTGTTCGCAACCCTCGTGCTGCTGTTCGTCGTGACGGTGCAGACCTGGACGCTGTTCGACAAGGTGCGCGGCACCTACAACGACAATGTCCTGACCTTCGACATGCACATGCCGACATGGCCGTTCTTCGCGATCGCCTGGGTCGGTGACGTCTGCGCCGTGCTGCTGATCGCGATCCGCACCTACCGCCTGATCTTCCACCCCGAAGACATGCACGATCCCAAATTGAAGGCGACGGAGTAATCATGAGCACCGATGCCGTCGCCGTAATCGGCTTCGTCTCCCTGTTTGTCCTGATGCTGCTGCGCGTGCCCGTCGGCATGGCCATGGGCCTCGTCGGCGTCTCCGGCTTCGCCTATCTCGTCAACGGGACGGCGGCCCTGAAGCTGGTCGGCCAGACCTCGATGCGCACGGTAACCGACTACACCTTCGGCGTCATCCCGATGTTCCTGCTGATGGGCTCGTTCGTGTCCAATTCCGGCATGAGCCGCGAGCTGTTCCGCGCCGCCAACGGGTTCGTCGGACATTTGCGCGGCGGCCTCGGCATCGCCACCGTCGGGGCCTGCGGCGGCTTTGCCGCGATCTGCGGCTCCTCGGTCGCGACCGCCGCGACGTTCTCCGCCGTCGCTTACCCGGAGATGCGCCGTTTCGGCTATCCGCAATCGTTCGCCACCGGCGTGATCGCCGCCGGCGGCACGCTAGGCGCGATGCTGCCGCCCTCCACGGTGCTCGCGGTCTACGGCATCATCACCGAGCAGGACATCGGAAAGCTCTTCATCGCCGGCATCATCCCGGGCCTGCTGGCGATGAGCATGTACATGATCACGATCTTCCTGATCGGCTATTTCCGCCCCGACTTCCTGCCCAAGGGCAAGGTGACACCGTGGCGCGAGCGCTTTGCGGGCCTGAAGGAGATCTGGGCGCCGGTGCTGCTGTTCGTGTTCGTGATCGGCGGCCTCTACGGCCTGCCCTATTTGCCGCGCTTCACGCCGACGGAAGCCGGCGGCGTCGGCGCCGCCGGTGCGTTCATCATCGGCGTGCTGACGGGCCGGCTCGACCGCGAGAAGATCCTGGCCTCGCTGCTGCAGGCGACGCGCACCGCCGCGGCGGTGTTCACGGTGCTAATCGGCGCGCTGATCTTCGGCTATTTCCTTACGGTGACGCAGACGCCGCAGAAAGTGACCGAATTCCTCACCGGCCTCGGTCTCGGCAGCTATGGCGTGCTGGCGCTGATCATGGTGATGTACCTCGTGCTCGGCTGTCTGATGGACGCCATGGCGATGATCATCCTCACCGTGCCGATCATCTTCCCCGTGATCACGCATCTCGGCTTCGACCCGATCTGGTTCGGCGTCATCATCGTCATGACCGTCGAGCTCGGCCTGATCCACCCGCCGGTCGGGATGAACGTCTTCGTCATCAAGAGCGTGGTGAAGGACGTCTCCTTCTCCACGATCTTCAAGGGCGTGATTCCGTTCGTGGTCACGGACCTGATCCGCCTCGTGATCCTGATCGCCTTCCCGCTGCTCGCGACCTGGCTGCCGACGCGGATGATGGCGCATTGACAGGGTGAAGCATGACGACACCGACGCTCGAGACGAAATACGTCTTCACCATCACCGCGCGCATCGGCGACGTCGTCATCGCCGGCGAGACCGGCATCGGTGTCCGCCGCATCATCCCGATCATCGGCGGTGAGGTCACGGGCGCGATATCAGGCAAGGTGCTGCCGTTCGGCGCCGACTTCCAGACCATCCGACCCAACGAGCTGATCGACCTGGAGGCGAAATACGCCTTCGAGACCGACGACGGCGCCATTGTCTATGTCGAGAACAAGGGCATGCGTTTCGGACCGGTCGAGCTGCTGCAGAAGCTCAAGCGCGGCGAGCCGGTCGATCCCAAGCTGATCTATTTCCGCACCGTGCCGCGGTTTGAGACCGGGCACGACAGGTATCGCTGGCTGATGGAGCACATTTTCGTCGGCTCAGCCGCGCGCCACGCCGACCGCGTCGTGATCGACGTGCATCAGGTGATGTGACCATACGCTCTGCTGTCGTCCCTGCGAACGCAGGGACCCATACTGCGGAATCTATCGATTGCGGGCGGTGGGAGTACCGAACGGCAAGTCTTCGCCAAATTTCTCCCTGGGGTATGGGTCCCTGCGTTCGCAGGGACGACATAGTGTGCGGAGCAGCATTGTGCCGCCCCTCCTTGACTCCCCCAAAATTCGTTATACAACATAACTATTCTGACAAGGACGCAAATGACACAGGGAAACGCCGAGACCGCTGACGCGGGTGCCTCCGGGCTACTCCGGATCGAGAGGGCGGACCGGGTTCTGACCGTGGGTCTGAACCGGCCGGCCAAGCGCAATGCGCTCAACGATGGCATCATCCTGGAAATCGGCGAGTGTTTTGCGTCCCTGCCCGAGGATATCGGCGCGGTCGTCATTCACGGCATTGGCGATCATTTCTCCAGCGGCCTCGACCTCTCCGAGCTGACCGAGCATGACGCGACCGGCGGCCTGCTCCATTCCCAGATGTGGCACCGGGTGTTCGACCGCATCCAGTACAGCCGCGTCCCCGTGATCGCGGCGCTGAAGGGCGCCGTGATCGGCGGCGGGCTGGAGCTTGCCTGCTCGGCGCATATCCGCGTCGCCGAGCCCTCGACCTATTTCGCGCTTCCGGAGGGCCAGCGCGGCATCTTCGTCGGCGGCGGCGGCTCGGTGCGTCTGCCGCGGTTGATCGGCGTCGCCCGGATGATGGACATGATGCTGACGGGCCGCGTCTACAGCGCGACCGAAGGCGCCTCCTACGGCTTCGCGCAATATGTCACGGAGGCCGGCAACGGGCTTGGCAAGGCGATGGAGCTTGCGACCAAGGTCGCCTCCAACGCTCCGCTGACGAATTTCGCCGTGCTCCAGGCGCTGCCGATGATCGCGGAGGCCAATCCGCAGACCGGCCTGCTGATGGAATCGCTGATGGCGACCGTCGCGCAGAGCGACAAAGAGGCAAAGCGCCGGATCCGCGAATTCCTCGAACACAAGACCGCAAAGGTAAAGCCCAAGTCATGAGCGCGCAGCCGTCCTCTTCCAGCATGGAGCGCGGCGCGAGCACTTTCCCGCTGCGGCCCATTTCGTTCGGCGATCCCGTCGTCGACATCGAACGCCGCGACGACGGCACGATCTACCTCAGGCCGAAGCAACCGCTCGGCGACTATCCCGTCCGCCTCACCGATCGCCTGCATCATTGGGCGGCGACGACGCCGGACCGCGTCTTCATGGCGGAGCGCGAAGGCGGCCGCGGCTGGCGCAAGATCACTTACGCCGAGCTGCTCGTCGCGAGCCGGCACATCGCATCGGGCCTGATCGCGCGCGGCCTGTCGGCGGAGCGGCCGGTTGTCATCCTCTCCGGAAATTCGATCGACCACGCCTTGCTGGCGTTCGGCGCGTTCTATGCCGGCATTCCGTTCTGCCCGGTGTCGCCGGCCTATTCGCTGGTGTCGAAAGATTACGGTAAGCTGTCCTATCTGATGAAGCTGCTGACGCCCGGCCTCGTCTTCGCCGAGGACGCCGACAAGTTCGCCGATGCGCTTGCCGCCAACGTCTCGCTCGGCACCGAGATCGCCGCGTCCTACGGCCAGGTGCCGGGCCGCGACGTCACCACACTCGCCGACCTCATGGCGACGCCGATCCGCAGCGATCTCGACGAGGTCCACGGCAAGATCGGCCCCGACACGATCGCCAAATTCCTGCTGACCTCGGGCTCGACCGGCAATCCCAAGGCCGTCATCAACACCCAGCGCATGATCTGCGCCAATCAGGTGATGTTGCGCGAGACGCTCGCCTTTCTGAAAGACGAGCCGCCGGTCATCATCGACTGGCTGCCCTGGAATCACACCTTCGGCGGCAACCACAATATCGGGCTGACGCTGTACAATGGCGGCTCGATGTATCTGGACGCCGGCAAGCCGATGCCCGGCGGCATCGAGGAGACCGTGCGCAATCTCCAGGAGATCTCGCCGACGGTCTATTTCAACGTTCCGAAGGGCTATGAATCGCTGCTGCCCTATTTGCGTGACGATCAGGGCCTGCGCGCAAAATTCTTCGACCGACTGCATGCGATGTTCTTCTCCGGCGCCGCGCTGTCGCCCTTCATCTGGGACAGCCTCGACGAGCTCGCGGTGAAGGAAAAAGGCTATCGCGTGCCGATGCTGACCGGCTTGGGAGCGACCGAGACCGCGCCGTTCTTCATGTCGGTCAATCCGCGCACCAGCCGCTCCGGCCATGTCGGTCTGCCCGTGTCAGGCAACGACGCCAAGCTGGTGCCGAACAACGGCAAGCTGGAAGTGCGTGCCAAGGGACCGAACGTGATGCCCGGCTACTGGCGTCAGCCCGACATCAGCGCGAAATCCTTCGACGAGGAGGGATTTTACAAGATGGGGGATGCGCTCAAGCCCGCCGATCCCGATGATCTCAACGCCGGCTTCGATTTCGACGGCCGTGTCGGTGAAGACTTCAAGCTCGCCAGTGGCACCTGGGTCAGCGTCGGCCCGCTGCGCGCGCGCCTCACTGCGGCCTGCGCCCCGCTGGTGCGCGACGTCGTCATTGCCGGCATCAACCGCGACGAGGTCTCGGCGCTGGTTGTGCTCGACCTCGACGGTTGCCGGCTGATCAATCCGACGCTGCCGACCGACGATCTCGTCGTCGCGACACGCGACCGGCTGGTGCGCGAGGCGTTTCGCGAGCGCCTGGCCGGTTTCCTCAGCCAAGCCACGGGTTCCTCGACCCGGATCACGCGCGCGATCCTGATGGACGCGCCGCTCTCGATCGACAAGGGCGAAGTCACCGACAAGGGCTCGATCAACCAGCGCGCCGTGCTCGAGCATCGCACCGAATTGATCGAGGAGCTCTACGCTGCCAATCCGTCGGACCGTGTGATATCGGTCGGCTAACCCGGACATAAGCTACAGGAGAACGCCATGTTGTTGAAAGATCAGGCAGCCATCGTCACGGGCGGCGCATCGGGGCTGGGCGCTGCAACCGCGCGAAAACTGGCGGCGCAGGGCGCCAAGGTCGCGGTGTGCGATCTCAACGCCAAGCTCGCGGAGACGGTTGCCGCCGAGATCAAGGGCGTGGCAATCATCTGCGACGTCTCCGATGCCGCTTCCGCTGAGGCTGCGATCGCGCAGGCGACCAAGGCTCTTGGCGCGCCGCGCGTGCTGGTCAATTGCGCCGGCATCGGCGTTGCCAAGCGCGTCGTCGGCCGCGACGGCCCGATGGCGCTCGCCGATTTCGACAAGGTGATCAAGGTCAATCTGATCGGCACCTTCAACATGCTGCGCCTGGCCGCGACCGAGATGTCCAAGCTGGAGCCGCAGGCGACCGGCGAGCGCGGCGTCATCATCAACACCGCCTCCGTTGCCGCTTATGACGGCCAGATCGGGCAATCAGCCTATTCGGCTTCCAAGGGCGGCATCGTCGGCATGACGCTGCCGATCGCGCGCGAGCTGGCGCAGTTCGGCATCCGCGTGCTGACCATCGCGCCCGGCCTGTTCCTGACCCCGCTGCTCGCGAACCTGCCGCAGGAAGCCCAGGACTCGCTCGCGGCCGCGATCCCCTTCCCGCGCCGGCTCGGCCACGCCGACGAATTCGCCGCGCTCGCGCTGCATATGGTCGAGAACTCCTACCTGAACGGCGAAGTGGTGCGCCTCGACGGCTCGCTGCGCATGGCGCCGAAATAGGGCGCGCGACACATGTTCGTGAACCGGCGCGACGTACAGATCCAGTGGGGCGATTGCGACCCCGCCAACATCGTCTACTACCCGCGCTATTTCGCGATGTTCGACGATTCGACCTCGACCCTGTTCGAGGTCGCCGGGTTCTCCAAGCAGGATCTGGTCCGCAAATACGGCCTGGTGGGCATCCCCATGGTCGACACGCGGTCCAAGTTCTACATCCCCTCGACCTATGGCGACTGGATCACCATCGAAACGAAGATCGAGAGCATCAGGCGATCGAGCTTCGAGGTGAAGCACAACGTCTACAAGGGTGACGCGCTGGCGATCGAGGGTTTTGAGACCCGCGTCCTCGTCGGTCGCGATCCCGTTAACCCCGACAAGCTGAAATCGGCACCGTTCCCGGCGGAAATGGTAGCCAGATTCACGGGGAGTTAAGTCCGGAGCTAATCGCCGCATCGCCAAAAGAGGGGGCTGAATTACCCCCCGATTTCTGCTTTCAAAGAAACACGTAAAGGGAGGAATAGATGAAACGCTTTTACCTGACCGCCGCCATCACCGCGGCGACGCTTGCCTTGCCGGCGCTGCCCGCGCTGGCCCAGACCAGCGAAATCACCATCGGCATCACCACCACCACGACCGGCCCCGGCGCCGCGCTGGGCATTCCCGAGCGCAACGCGCTGGAATTCGTGCCGAAGGAAATCGGCGGCGTGCCGCTGAAGGTGATCGTGCTCGACGACGGCGGCGATCCCACCACCGCAACCACCAACGCCCGCCGCTTCGTGACCGAATCCAAGGCCGACATCATCATGGGCTCGGCGCTGACGCCGCCGACGATCGCGGTCTCCAACGTCGCCAATGAAGCCGGCATTCCGCATTTCGGCCTGGCACCGTTCCCGATCACGCCCGAGCGCATGAAGTGGTCGGTGGCGATGCCGCAGCCGATCCCGATCGTGGGCAAGGTGCTGTACGAGCACATGAAGAGCAAGGGCGTGAAGACGCTCGGCTATATCGGCTATTCCGACTCCTATGGCGACCTCTGGTTCAACGATTTGAAAGCACAGGCCGTGCCGATGGGCATGACCATCGTCGACGAGGAGCGCTTCGCCCGTCCCGATACGTCGGTGACCGGACAGGTCCTGAAGCTCGTTGCCGCCAATCCCGACGCGATCCTGGTCGGCGCGTCAGGCACCGCGGCCGCGCTGCCGCAGACCGAGCTGCGCGAACGCGGCTATCAGGGCCTGATCTACCAGACCCACGGCGCGGCCAGCATGGATTTCATCCGCATCGCCGGCAAGGCGGCGGAGGGCGTGCTGATGGCCTCCGGTCCCGTCATGGATCCCGAGGACCAGCCGGACAGCGCGCTCACCAAGAAGCCGGGCCTGGCGCTCAATTCGGCCTATGAAGCCAAATACGGCCCGAACAGCCGCAGCCAGTTCGCCGGCCATTCCTACGACGCGTTCGAGATCCTCAAGCGCATCATTCCCGCGGCGCTGAAAGCCGCAAAACCCGGCACGCCGGAATTTCGCGAAGCGATCCGCCAGGCGCTGCTGTCGGAGAAGGAGCTGGCGGCGAGCCAGGGCGTCTACAACTTCACCGAAAAGGACCGCTACGGCCTCGACGACCGCTCGCGCATCCTGCTGACGGTGAAGAACGGCAAGTACTCGCTGGTGAAATAGACGCGGCGAAAGTTGAGAGACGACGAGAGCCGGCCCAATGGGCCGGCTCTTTTTGTTTTGGCCTGTAGAAACGAACTGTTCCACGGTGTCGCTGCGCTCCCTCTCCCGCTTGCGGGGGAGGGTTGGGGTGGGGGTGCCTCCGCGTTGGGACTGTCTCCGAATTTCCGAGGAAATCCCCCAGAGGAGAGAGCCCCCACCCGGCGCTTCGCGCCGACCTCCCCCGCAAGCGGGAGAGGTTGCACCGAGCCCGCGGATACGCCGCGGCCCTAAGCCGCCTGCCGCAGCGGGGTCCAGGCGAACTCCGGATAGTAACTGTCCATCATGCGATCGACATAGGCGGTGAGGTTCGGAAAACCCTCGGCGCGCTCGCGCAGGGCCGATTCGAAGAACGGCGAGAGGATGCCGGCGAGCATACCGAAGGCGGTGGCGTCGACGCCGCAGGGCTTGTTGCCCATCAGATAGGACTTGTCGCCGAGCTGCACCGAGAGCGCGAACAGCGAGCGCACGGCGAGCTCGACATCGTCATCCGGCCCATGGCGGCCGAGCCCAGAGAGCAGATAGTTCTCGGCGACGCGGAATTGCGCATCCTCGCGCAGTTTCTCGCGGTTGTGCTCCGGCGCGCCGTCGAAGAAATGCGCGGGACCCTTGGCGAAATTCACCGGATCGACCCAGCGCGCCCCGACCAGCCCCCAGTAGATGTGATGCTCGATCATGCGCTCGAACGCCCAGGCCTGCGCGCGCTCGGTGAGCGACAGCCCGGCATCGAAATCGAAGCCGTAGCGGCGCTCGATATGGGCGCGAATGAAGGTGGAATCGGCCACCGCCTCGCCGCCGTCGTCGATGAAGGGCAACTGCCCCTTGGGCGAGGCCGGCGGCATCGCCCGCTCCTTCCGGTAGGGCAGTCCCGCCATCTTGAGCTGCACTTCCGTCTTGGTGACGAAGGGGCTGATTTCCGGCAGGCCGAAGCCGGTGCCAAATCCGTAGAGCGTGATCATGAAAGCTTCTCCTGAACCACCGAAAAAGTTGACGGAACCTAGTGCCGGGCTGCTGCCACCATGGTGGCAGCAGCCGTGATATCTTCTGCGAAACGGGCCCCCCGCCAGGCACGGCCCATCACGTGGCGGACCAGTGCGTCCGCGGCCTGGATCAGCGGGCGTGCCACCACGCTTGCGAGGGCAAACCGGAGGTCGACGGCCATGAGATCGAGCGAAACGAGGCGGCCGAACGCCGACGCGGACCACGCCTGCGCCCGCAACATCGGAATAGCCGGGCCGAAATGGGTCGGAATGATCATGGACAAATCCTCTTCAGTCGATGTGTTGTCCCGGTATAGAACTCCCCTGCTGCCAACATCCTGTCAGCAGCCGCGCGCCGCTTTCTGAAAAGACCACAACAAGAGACCCGTCATGAGACGCGCCGACCGGCTGTTTCAAATCATCCAGGTGCTGAGGCGCACGCGTAAGCCGCTGACGGCGGACGCCATCGCGGCCGAGCTCGAGACCTCGAAGCGCACGATCTATCGCGACATCGCGACGCTGATCGGCCAGCGCGTGCCGATCCGCGGTGAAGCCGGCATGGGCTACATCCTGGAAAAGGGATTTGACCTTCCGCCGCTGATGCTGACGCCCGACGAGATCGAGGCGGCGGTGCTGGGCGCACAATGGGTCGCCGGCCATGCCGATTCGGCACTGGCGCGCGCGGCCGAGGATCTGATGGCCAAGATCGCGGACACCGTGCCCGAGCGGCTGCGTCCGTTCGTGCTGGAGCCCGCGAGCCGGGCACGGCCGAGCTGGAACAGGGAGCCGGACCGCCTGGACATGGTGCGCACGCGCACCCAGATCCATGAAGGCAAGAAGATCATGCTGCGCTATCGCGACGAGCAGGGCCGCGCCAGCGAGCGCATGATCTGGCCGATCTCGGTCGGCTATCTCGAAGCCGTGCGCCTGCTGGCAGCCTGGTGCGAGCTACGCGGCGACTTCCGCAGCTTCCGCACCGACCGCGTGGTCGATGCCAACTATCTCGACGAGAGATATCCGGAGCGGCGCGACGTGCTGCGCGCGAGATGGCGGCAGAGCCTGGTCTGGGGCCCGCCCAAAGACACCTGACAAGGACATTTGAGGACGATGGAAGAGAGTTCCCCCGTCGATCTGTCGAGCTGTTGCCAGAGTTGCGGCGCCTGCTGCGGCTATTCGGCCAACTGGCCGCGCTTCTCGATCGAGAGCGACGAAGAGCTTGCCGCGATTCCGGAGGCACTGGTCAACGACCGCCAATCCGGCATGCGTTGCCAGGGCGACCGCTGCTCAGCCTTGCAGGGGGATATTGGAAGAGCGACCGCGTGCGGCATCTATGCGGTACGGCCGGAGGTGTGTCGTACCTGCATGCCGGGCGACGCCGAATGCGCGATGGCGCGGCGGAAGTTCGGGCTTCCGGCTATCGAAGCTAGTTAGGCCGGAACGGCTTCGCCGATTTCGTCGTCGATCTCGTCGTCCAGCGGTGCGAGCACCGAGAGCGGCTTGGTCGAGAGCGTGATCGGCTTGCGCCCGCCCGACAGCGACGGCGAGGATTTCGCCGTGCCTTCGCGCGACAGCGCATAGAGCGTCGAGCCCACGCGGCCGCCGTTTTCGATCAGGTCGCGCTCGTTGCAGCTCGCTGCGATCGCGACCGCCAGCGAGTGCAGATGGCTGCGGCGATAGCAGAACAGCGCCAGCCTGGCGCGCGCGTCAGGGGAAACACTCTCAACCAGCCTCGGCAGGCCACTCTCGCTGGCGCGATACATCTCGCCAAGGAGCTCGTCGCGAACCGGGCAGAAATCGCTTTCAAAAGTATCGCGGCTTGAAAACATTGCAGTTCTCCCTCGTGTGCGGAAGATGCAGCGCAATTCTCTAATGAAAGGTTAACCACGCTGCCCGGTAGTCACCCGGGGTGCTTGCGCGCTCGCGGCGAATCGGAAGGTGGCGGTGGGACCGGGAATTACCGCGCTGGCTGGAGAACGGGCGGCAGCGCCTCCACGGCGTCATGGCCGGGCTTGTCCCAGCCATCCACGAACGGCCAAGACGCAGGAAGAACGTGGATGCCCGGGACAAGCCGGGGCATGACGACCTTTAGTGCCGATGAAGGCTTGCCCACTCAGAGGGCCTCCAGCCCTCAGTTCGCCGCCATGAAGATGGACAGGCCGAAGCCGGTGAGATGGTGCAGCGCCTGGTCGACGCCGATCAGGGTCCAGAACCAGGGATGTGCAAGGTCGACGCCGAAATTGGCCGAGACGAACCCCTTGGCGCGGTCGATGGTGATGTGGATCACGAAGTCGATGAAGGCGACGAACCAGAATTTCGGCGCGACGATCATTATCAACGGTAGCGCAACCGCAAGGTGAATCAGGCAATGCACCAGCAGCGGCAGGGCCCAGCCGTGCTTCTGGTCCTTGCCGTGCGCCATCCAGGCGGTCTGAAGAACGAAATCGGCGATGATGTGCTTGAAGGTGAGCAGCAGCATCCAGCCAATGAGCGCTTCGACCGGAACCGCCGATGACATGGGTGGAAACGACAAAGCCGACGCCCTCATTGAGGTGACAAGAAAAATTGGAGCGTTCAGCGCAACTTCTTCTTGGACCGGTCAAATCGCCGGGACCTTCGATTTATGACATCTCCCGCGGCGGAATGCAGCCGGGGGGAACCGGAAAATCGCCAAGTGTGGCTAACTGGTGATAGGATGACCTTTCGCCGCGGCCACGTCGAGTAAGGTTACCCTCGGCTCGAAATTTGCTTTCCGGTCCCGGCGCGTTATCATTGTCCGTTCAGAATATCGTTCTTTTTTCAGATGTTTAGGAATTGCAGGGCGCCCGCCGCGATCACGTCCGCGAGCCGCCCATGACCCGGGAATAAGGCCAGAGTGCTGCCATGAGTACTGAAGGCCCCACCACATCCCCGATCGAGCCGCCGCCGCGGCGCCCGAAGGTGATCAAGACCAATCAGCAACAGGTCTTCCTCTACGTCGTGCTGACCCTGCTGCTGTCGCTCGCCACCGTCTGGGGCGGCCGTGCCATGCTGCACAATTCGGAGACGCTGACCTTTGCCGTCGGCGCTCCCAACAGCGACGAGGCGCTGTTCGCGGCCAAGCTTGCTGCCGTTCTGAAGACCAACGCCTCGCGCTTCCGGATCAAGATCGTCAACAACGCAGACAATGCCAAGGCGCTCGCGCAGTTCGACCGCAAGCAGGCCGATCTGGTCGTGCTGCGCACCGACGCCAAGGTGCCACTGCGGGCGCGCACGCTCGCGATCCTCGAGCACGATCTCGTGCTTCTGCTCGGTCCCGGCAACAAGAAGATCAAGTCGATCGCCGAGCTGAGGAAAAAGAAGGTCGCCGTTCTCGCCGAGAACGAATCCTCCCTCGCCTTCGTCCGCAGCATCCTCGATATCCCCGACGGTCCGGACGCGGCCAAGATCCAGATGGCGCCGCAGGGCACGACGCTCGACAAGCTGTTCGCGCCGTCAAACGGCTTTGGCGCGGTGATCGCCATCGTTCATGCCTCCAGGGCAGTGCGCGACAAGGCCTATGAGCAGGTCGCGAAGCGCGGCGGCTTCACGCTCAACGCGATCGACGAGGCCAAGGCGCTGTCGCGCAAGCTCCCGGGCATTTCCAGCGAGACGCTGACGGCGGGCACGCTGTCGACGTCGCCGCAAATTCCCGATGACGATCTCGACACGGTCGGGCTCGAATGGCTGCTGGTCGCGCAATCCAGGATGTCGCCATCCACGGCGGGCGAGCTGGCGCGCACCATCTACGAGAACAAGTCCGCGCTCGGGCTCGACAACGGCTTTGCCAGCAGGATCGAGCCGGCCTCCGTTGAGAAGGACGCCTTTGTGATGGCGCACCAAGGGGCGGCCGATTACATCAATGACGACACCAAGTCGTTCATGGATAAGTACAGCGACTTGATGTATCTGGGCGCCGCCGCGCTCAGCGTCATCGGCTCGATCTTCGCGGCGATCTACGCCAAGATCACCCGGATTGCGCCGGAGAAGGCCAGCGAGCTCTCCACCGCCATCCTCGACATCGGCGAGCGGATCGAGCACGCCCACTCTCTGGATCAGCTCGAATGTCTCCAGGACGAACTGGAGGGCATTTTACGCGGGGCGGTCATCGGGCTCAGAGACGGCACGATCAGCACCGACGGCCTCGACACCTTCAAGCTCGGCTACGAATTCGTCCGCGACGAGATCGGCATGCGTCGCGACTATCTGAAACGCCATGCCGGCGAAACCGAGAAGACGGTGCAGGACGGCGGCCCTGCCCAGCACGACGACAGCAATGTCGTGGTGGTGAAGACCGCCCAGAGTGCCTGACGGCCGCCCGATTGGGCCGCCCATCAATCTCTTGTCCCGGACAAGCCGCAATGCCGAAGGCGTTGCGGCGCCGAGCCGGGACCCAGGAACCGCAGCTTGCGCTGCTGGATGGGCCCCGGCTCTGCAGCGCATCACTCGGTGCTGCGCTGCGGGGCACAAGAGGGAGATCGTGACGGCCGGCCGTCTGGAACCCAGCCCACCTGCAACCGTTGGTTCGCGACTACAACCGGAGACCGCAGCATGCGTGCACTCCTCATCATCCTCCTTCTGGGAATGCTGGCGGCGGCCGGCTACTTTGCCTATTCCGCAATGGCGGTCGAAGGTGAGCCGATCCCGACGGAAGGCTATGTGGCGCTGGCACTGGGCGCAGGGTTTTCCGTCATTGTCGGCGTCGGGTTGATGGTGCTGCTGTTCTTCAGCAGCCGCCGTGGCTACGACGAGCCGCCGCATTTCAGGTAAGGCATTCCGCCAACGATGGCGGCACGGACCGGCCGCCCGGCGCAGCAGCGCCGATCACGCCGCCTGCCTGTCGTTGACGGCCCCCGCCCAGGCGGGCACTTTGACGCCGGCGTCCCGCCGGGACCCGAGGACTTGTCTCAAGACCGAGCCGCCTGCCCGCATGTCCAAGCCGCTGATTTCCGCTCTGGCCCAGTTCGCGGCCGCCACGGCCGGCCGCAACATGACCAAGGCGGCCTATGTGGCTGTGACCGTCGGCGTGCTCAGCATGGTCCTGCTGTCGGACAAGCGCGCCCAGGAGGCGCATGGCTGGATCAACACCCTGCTCTGGACCTGCCTCGCCTATTTCGTGTTCGAATGGCTGGTGCGGCTGCGCCACATGACGCAGCAGGGGCGGCTCTCGCTGTACATGTCCTCCTCCGCCGGGCTGGTCGACGCGATCGGGGCGCTGGCGGTGCCGGTCGCGCTTCTCCTCGGTGCCGAGCCGAAGACGGCCTGGCTGCTCAGCGTGCTCTGGGTGTTGAAGGTGGTCCCCGGCATCCCCGGTCTTCGGCAGCTTCGCCGCGTGCTGGTGCTGGAATCGGGCCCGCTGCTCAGCGTGCTCGTGATCTTCCTGATGGTGGTCTTCCTTGCCTCCGTCGCCGAATATTTCCTGGAGCGGGACGTGCAGCCGCAGACTTTTGGCAGCGTCCCCGCCGCGCTGTGGTGGGCCGTCGTCACACTCACGACCACCGGCTACGGCGACGTCGTACCGGTTACGCCGCTCGGGCGCATCGTGGCGGCCGCGGTGATGATCTCCGGCCTCGGCGTGTTCGGCCTCTGGACCGGTATTTTGGCGACCGGATTTGCCGCCGAGACGCGGCGCGACAATTTCCTCAAGACCTGGGAATCCGTCAGCAAGGTACCGTTCTTCGCGGCGCTCGGCCCCGCCGCGATTGCCGACGTCACCCACATGCTGCGGACCATGGAGCTGCCGGCGCGCACCATGATCATCCGCAAGGGCGCGCAGGGTGACTGCATGTATTTCATCGCCGCCGGCGAGGTCGAGGTCGAGCTGCCCGGCAAGAAGGTGCAGCTCGGCGAAGGCGCCTTCTTCGGCGAGATGGCGCTGCTCGGCAACAACATGCGCGGCGCCAACGTCTCGACCACGAAAGTGTCGCGGCTTCTGGTGCTCGACCTCGTCGACTTCCGCGTGCTGATGGCACGACATCCAGATCTCGCCGAGACCATTGACGCCGAGGCGAAACGGCGCGCACTCGAAAACAGATAAAAGGAGACAAGATGTCGGACATCACCGACGCAGCCACCGGCCCCGTGCTCGAACGCGACGGCGCCCGCGCCACCATCCGCCTCAATCGGCCGAAGCATCTCAACCGGCTCCAGGCCGAGGACCTCGACGAGCTCGTCAGACTGTTCGATCTGGTCGAAGCCGATCCAGCCATCCGTGTGCTGGTGCTGACCGGCACCGGACGCGCCTTCTCGGCAGGCTATGACCTCAATTCGGTCGCCGAGCGCGCCGTCAGCGCCAACGAGCAGCAGAGCGCGGGCTCTGCATTTGAGCTGGTCGTCAACCGGCTGGAGGATCTGGGCGTGCCGACGATCTGCCGGCTCAACGGCGGCGTCTATGGCGGCTCGACCGACCTCGCGCTCGCCTGCGATTTCCGCATCGGCGTCGACACCGCCGAGATGTTCATGCCGGCAGCGCGGCTCGGGCTGCATTATTACAGGAGCGGCATCAAACGCTACGTCACCCGGCTTGGCGTCGACAACGCGAAGAAGCTGTTCCTGACGGCGCAGAAGATCAGCGCGCCGGAGATGCTGCGCATCGGCTATCTCACCGCGATGGTACCGGTGGAATTCCTCGACGAGGAGGTCGACAAGCTCGCCGGAATCCTCGCCGGCAACGCGCCGCAGGCGATGCGCGGCATGAAGCGTGCGATCAACGAATTCGCCCGCGGCGAGCTCGATGACCGCGCCGCCGACCAGCGCCACCGCGACAGCATGCGCGGCGACGAGATCAAGGAAGGCATCAAGGCGTTCGCGGAGAAGCGAGCGCCGAGGTTTTGAGGGGATTGGTCAGGGAGTACGAGCGCGCGGCAAGCGCAACTGTCGTCCCGGACAAGCGAAGCGCAGATCCGGGAGCCATAACCACAGGGAGTGGTTATGGAGCAAAGCTGATCACTCCGGGTCTTCGCAAAATATCTCCCTGTGGTTATGGGTCCCGGGTTCGCGCTACGCGCGCCCCGGGACGACAGTGGAGATTGAGGCGCTTGCTCAGCCTCCAACCGCCTTCGCATGCAGCGCCGCCATCTCGTCGTCCGCCGCATTGATGCGCTGGAACGCAGGCCGCGCGGTCATGCGCTCGGCATAGCGGACGAAGACGTCCTTCTTCGGCACGATGCCGAACATCATGGTCCAGCTGAACGCCACGCCCCACAACACGTCGGCAGCCGTCATCCGCTCGCCAAGCAAATAGGGCCCCTTCGACAGCTGCGCTTCGAGCGCACCTAACATGGTGTCGTAGTCGGCATAGGGCGACTGCGTGATCGGCGCCGGCTCGCGCTGCATGAACTTGTCGATCAGCGCCGGCTCGAAAGATGAGCCGTAATAGGCGATCCAGCGCAGATAAGGACCGCGCAGCGGATCGTTCAGCGCGGGCGTCAAACCGGCCTGCGGGAAGAGATCGGCGAGATGGATGGTGATCGCGACCTGCTCGGTCACCAGGGCATCGCCGTGGCGGATCGCCGGGACCTTGCCGAGCGGGTTGATGGCGAGATAGGCGGGTTGACGCTGCTCGCCGGCCTTCATGTTGAGCACGTGCAGATCGTAGGGGGCACCCAGCTCCTCCAGCAGCACCCGCGTGCCGGTGGCGCGGCTTTGCGGCGAGTAATACAGCGTGATGCGGTTCGGATCGGTCATGGCAGGTCTCCATCGGGCCAGCGGGCGGTGGCGCAGCTTGTAGCGGGCCATACCTGACATCCTGTGTCAGGTATGGTTTAAGCAATCATGCGCGCGAGCCGAATGTTGTCGATCCTCACCACCCTCCAGGCCAGGGGGCAAGTCACCGCGCCCGAGCTCGCGGAGGCCTGCGAGGTCTCGGTCCGCACGATCTATCGCGACATCGACGCGCTCGCGGCATCAGGCGTTCCCGTTTACGCCGACCGTGGCGCGGAGGGCGGCTATCGGCTGCTCGACGGCTATCGCGTGCGGCTGAACGGCCTGTCGCAGAGCGAGGCCGAGACGCTGTTCCTGGCGGGCTTGCCGGGCCCGGCGGCGGCGCTGGGGCTGGATGCGGCAATGATCGCCGCGCAGAACAAGCTGATGGCGGCGCTGCCCGTCCATCTGCGCCAGGACGCCAGCCGGATGCAGGAACGCTTTCATCTGGACGCGCCGGGCTGGTTCGGCGAGGCCGAAGAGCCGAAGCATCTGCGCACGATTGCCGGCGCCGTGCTGCGCGGGACACTGATCAAGATCCGCTACCAGAGCTGGCGCGCGGAAAAGCAGCGTCGCCTCGCGCCGCTAGGTCTCGTGCTGAAGGGCGGGAGCTGGTATTTCGCCGGCCAGGTCGACGCCAGCGTGCGCACCTATCGCGTCGCGCGCGTGCTCGACTGCACAGCGCTCGACGACGGCTTCGATCGGCCGGCCGATTTCGATCTCGCCGCCTATTGGCAGGCCGCGACGCTGCGTCTCGAGGCCGAGATGCATCCCAATGTCGCGATCGTCCGGTTGTCGCCGTTCGGCGTCAAGCTGCTCGATGCGCTGAGCCAGCCCTACATCAAGGCGCGTACGGAGATTGAAGAGACCAGCGATGCAGACGGCTGGCGCATTGCGCGCGTGCCTGTCGGCAAGACGTCCTGGCACGCCGCGGCCGAATTGTTGCGGCTCGGCCCCGAGGCCGAGGTGCTGGAGCCCGCCGACCTCCGCGACAAGATGGCGGAGTTGACGCAGGCGATGGCCGCGCGCTATCGCGCGGCGCGGAAAACATAATGCCGGCATATTTCGCCGCAGCCCACGAAACACTCCTGAAACACGATTCTCCTCCTCCCGGGTGAACGCATTCGCGTCTCGGCCCGACCGAGATGCAGGGACACAACAACGGCCTTAGCGCCACACTGGAGAATGAAGATGTTTCGTAAGCTTGCTCTCGGTCTGATCGCCGCCGGTTCGCTCGGCGTTGCCGCTCTCGCGCCCACCGCCGCCTCGGCTGGCGGTTTCCACCATCACCATTGGGGTCATGGCTGGGGTCCGGGCTGGGGCTTCGGCGGCGTCTACGTCAACACCGGCGTCAGCAACTGCTACCAGGAGCGCCTCGTTCAGACCCGTCACGGCATGCGCGTCCGCATCGTGAATGTCTGTGCCTACGGGATCTATTGATATCCCGCCTTGGACAAAGCTCCGGTCGCGCCGCGACCGGAGCTTTTGCGTTGAGTTAGCCGGCCTGCCGCTGCCGGCGAAACCAGGCCCAGGTTTCGCGCGTCGTCTGGATGTAGCCGCGGCCGCGATGAACGATGTCGCCGTCGACGATCTCGTTCAGCTTCGGCAGCGCGTGAAACGGTATCGAGGGATAGGCGTGGTGCTCGACATGGTAGGGCATGTTCCACGCGAACCATTTGACCACCGCGGCGGTATAGGTGGTGCGGCTGTTCTGAAAAGCGCTGCGCGTGCGCTCGCAGCCGGTGTGCTCGGCATAGAGATAGGGCCGCAGGAACAACTGCCCGATGACGAGCGGGACGAGCCAGACCCAGAGCAGCAGCGCTGACGAGAACCACAGCGAGTGCGCGAGCAGCAGGACATAGACCGCGACATAGGCACGCGCCTCTCTCACGATGACGGCACGCTTGTTTTCGGGGATCCAGGGCACGGTGACCTTTCCGGTGACCGCATGGCCAAGCATCAGCCGGAGACGACCGGCGACCTGGAGCAGGCCGCTATAGGCGAGCGCGAGCTGCGTGTCGGATGTCGGTTTCACGCCGACGATCAGCTCGGGATCCTTGTCCGGATCCTGGGTGTAGCGGTGATGGTCCCAGTGAAACAGGCAGTAATATTCGTAAGGCAATCCGATGAGGAAGGCCGAGAGATAACCGACGACGAGGTTGAGGCTGCGGCTTTTGAACGCGGTCTTGTGCGCGGTCTCGTGCACCGCCATGAACAGGAAGGCGACAACGTAGCCCTGCACCGCCATCAGCGGCAGCGCCCAGAGCACGCCCCACGTCGACGAGATCTTCCAGATCAGCGCACCCACCAGCATGATCACGCCGTAATGGCCAAGGCTCTGCGCCGCGCCTCTGAGATTGGAGCGGACCGACAATTCGCGCAGCAGGGCCGGCGTCAGCGGCTTCAGGCGGTGGCCGGACTCTGAAACGGTCGCATCGGTCATGATCAAAATGCCTGCCCTACTTGCCGAGAAGCGCCGCGACCTCGGCCTTGAGAAAAGCCTGGTCGCGCGGATTACCGACGGGATTGCCGGCGCGATGGCCATGCAGCGACGGGATTGGATGCAGCACGGCCGATTTCGCGTTGACCAGCCGGCCGAGCTCATCCTCGTTGTCGCGGACATCGAAATAGCGGTCGGTCGCGCCCGGCATCAGCAGCATGTGCGCCTTGATCGCCGCCAGTGCGCGATTGAGATCGCCGCCGAATGCCTCACAGCGGCTGATGTCGCCCCGCTGCCAGATGCCGACCTGCGCCAAGAGATCATTGGCGTCGCGCCGGGCGAACGTCGCGTCCCAGACGCGGACGAGATAATCTTCCAGCGAGGTGAAGCCGGCCTCGCGCCAGAGCTCGTCACGATAGAAGCCGTGCGACATCGCCCAGCCGGCATAGACCCGCCCCATGGCGCGATAGCCGGC
This sequence comes from Bradyrhizobium sp. IAR9, assembly GCF_013408065.1. Lineage (NCBI taxonomy): Bacteria > Pseudomonadati > Pseudomonadota > Alphaproteobacteria > Hyphomicrobiales > Nitrobacteraceae > Bradyrhizobium > Bradyrhizobium sp. IAR9. Next base: position 89,575 of record NZ_JACBZW010000014.1, on the reverse strand, counting down.
GACGGGTTTCTCGGCGAAGCGGCCGTCACGGAAGGCGGGATCTGCGGTGAGCGCGGCCGTCACGCTTTCCAGGAAAACGTAATTATAGGGCGCGCAGCGGGCACTGCCGCAGACGACGGCTGCACGCTCGACCATATCAGGCTGCAGCGCCGCCCAGTGATAGGCCTGCATGCCGCCCATCGACCACCCATAGACGAGGGCCAGCTTTGAAATGCCGAAGCGCTCGGCGAGCAGCCGATGCTGGACCGCAATCGCATCGTGATAGGTCACCGCGGGGAACGGCGCTGCGCTATTCGACGGCGAGGACGACAGGCCGTTGCCGAAGAGGTTCGGGATGATGATGAAGTAGCGCGTGGGATCGAGCACGCCGTCGGGCCCGATCAGCCACTCGGTGTCAAAATGCTGCGCGCTGAACGAGGTCGGATAGAGGATGACGTTGTCCTTTGCAGCGCTCAGCGTGCCATAGGTCTTGTAGGCAAGCTTCAGCGAAGGAAAAACGGTCCCGGACTGGAGGACAACGTCGCCAGCCTCGAAGATCTCGTAGTGCGCCGTCATGAACCGAACTCCGTTTACGCGGCCGCACAGCGCCGCAGCTTCCACGATGCATCGATCATGCCGGGCTCGCAGCTGCGTCATGGCAGCAGATTTTATAACTGTACTTATAGTACAGTTATTCGAGGCCGGCAAGATAAATCAGATCCGCTCGCCGGCTCAGCCGATGGCCGCGATGTAGCGCTCCACCGACGCCGCGAAGGCGGCCTTGGCGCCGCCAGCGATGTTGCGGCCCCACCAGGCGCCATAGATGCGATCGAAGGCAAGCGGCTCGACAGCGGCCGCGATCCGCCGCACCGCGGCGGCGTTGAGCGGCATGTAGTTGGGGTAGGAATACATGAAGCTGACGAAGCGGCGGTCCATCGTCACCTGGGCGATGTCGCCGGTGAGCAGCGCGCCCCTGCCCTCGGCACCGCGTTGCCAATGCAGCATGGTGGCGCCGGCGAAATGACCGCCGGTGCGTAGCAGCAGCACATCGTCTGAGATGCGGTGGCTCTCGCCGGTCCAGTGCACGATCGAGGGATGCGGCCGCGTGACGAAAGCGCGATCGTCGGCATGCAGATAGACCGGCACGCCGCCAAAGGTATCGCTCCAGTCGGCGACCGCGCCGTAGTAATGCGGATGCGAGATCGCGATCGCCTTCAGTCCGCCGAGCGCTGCGACGTATTCGATGGCCTCATCGGTTGCAAGCGGAATGCAATCCCACATCACGCAGCCGTCGCCCTGAGGCACCAGCAGCGCGCGCTGTCCGATGGCGAAGCTCGGCTCCAGGGCGATCCCGGTGAGGCCAAGATCGTCGCGTCCCACCAGTCGGTGCCCCCGTGCGAGCTCCTCGCGCGTGAGAAAGGTCTGCCCTTTCCAGTTCACGAACTGCCGCTCGTCCTCGCAGATCACGCAGGAGGCGGGCGGATTTCCGCCGTTCGGGAATTGCGCACCGCAGGTTTCGCAGGTCCAGAGAGGCATGACCAGAGCTCCGTGGGAAGATCGCAGGATGACATTGCGACCGCGCTTTCGGCAAGATCGATGAGCGCAAGGACAGACTGGAACCAACGCGGCGAGCGCCCGTTACGTTCAGGTCCACGCCGGAAGGCTTGGTCAAGAGGATCGCGACACACGAAGAGCATGTTTGGGTATCGATGACATCGCGGCCTCCCTCCTCGTCCCGTATCTGGCCTCTGTTCGCGCTCAACTTCTTCATGGCCGACATGCAGTCGGGCATTGGGCCGTTCGTCGGGGTCTTCCTCCAGGAGCGCGGCTGGGCGACCGGGCTGATCGGCACCGCGATGACGATCGGCAATGTCGCGGGCATGCTGGTCACGACTCCGATCGGCGGCTTCATCGATTCCAGCCGCAACAAACGGCTATGGGTCGTCATTCCCGGCATCTGCGTCGTTCTCGCCTCCGCCATCATCCTGATCTCGCAAAACTTCTGGGCGGTGACGTTCTCGCAAGTCGCGCAATCGCTGGCCAGCGCCGCCATCGTACCGGCGGTAACAGGCATTACGCTCGGCATCGCCAAGCAGAAGGGATTCAACGCGCTGAACGGCCGCAACCAGGCGTTCAACCACGCCGGCAACATGGTCGGCGCGGCATTGTCTGGCTATCTCGGCTACAGGTTCGGCTATGTCGCCGTGTTCGTGCTGGCGGCCGTGTTCGGCGCCATCGCGATCGCCTGTGTGATGATGATCCCCGCCAAGGCGATCGACGACCGTGCCGCACGCGGCAGCAAGGAAGACGACTCCAAGGCTCCGCCGGATGCGATGACGATGCTGCTCAAGCACAAGCCGCTGCTCGTGTTGGCACTTGCGCTCGCCCTTTTCCATCTCGGCAATGCCGCCATCGTTCCGCTCTACGGACTTGCGGCGGTGGCCGAGGGACAGGCCAACGGCCCGAGCTTCGTCGCGACCACCGTGGTGATCGCGCAAGGCGTCATGATCGTGACGTCGCTGATCGCGATGAAGGCCGCGAGCAAGCGCAACTACTGGCCGGTGATCCTGGTCTCCTTCATGTTCTTGCCCATCCGCGGCGTGCTGGCCTTCTTCGTGACGGGATGGTGGGGCGTCATACCGATGCAGGTGCTCGACGGTATCGGCACCGGCCTGCAGACGGTTGCCGTCCCCGGCATGGTCGCGCGCGCGCTGAACGGCAGCGGTCGCATCAATCTCGGCCAGGGCGCCGTGATTACCGTGCAGGGCATCGGCGCCAGCCTCAGTCCGGCGCTCGGCGGCTGGATCGCGCAATGGATCGGCTACGGGCCGACCTTCCTGCTGCTCGGCGGCTTCGGCCTCGCCTCAATGGTGCTGTGGCTGGCGTTCGGGGCGGCAGTGAAGAAGTACTGAAGCTCACCGCCACCCGAACGCCACGGCGCAAAGTGCTTTTGCACTCCACGCACACGGGGACTGCGGCACCTGGTCGCGGTCTCTGCGCGCCATTGCGAGTGGCTTATCACGCAATCGGCCGCTTTTGCCGTTGCGGCGCACCGGCCTGACGATACAACCTGCCGTAAACCGCCAACAAACCTGCCCTTCCGATCGATGATCCAGCCACAACTCTCATTCGATGGCGACCCGAATGGCCCGGCCTATGAAAGATGGCGCGAGCAGTTTTGCCGTCAGGTGGCCAACGTCGATTTCGTGCCGGTCGGCGACGGGCGTGTCCACCGGACCATAGCGCCGGCAATTCTTCCTCGTGTCAGGCTCTCGGCCTCTTTCGGCACGCCAATGTCTTTCGTGTCATTGGGCACGAACGACGAATTGATCATTACGATGTCGCCCAATTCGGCGCTGTCCGGGGCCATGGGAAGGCGCCCGCTGGAGATCGCCGCGGGCGACGTCACCATCGGCGACCCCTCGATCAAGGGCGCATGCATCACCCAGATCGAGCACGGCAATTTCCAGACCGCACTGCTGCCCCGCAAGGCGCTGCTGCGCGCGTGCCCGAATGCCGAGGATTTGATTGCAAGCTCAATCCCCGGCGCCAATCCGATCACCTCGATGTTCCTGCGCTATTATGATCTCGCGCATGAGTATGCCGACAAGCTCGGCCCCGCCGAGCTGGACGCGGTCTCGCAGCACCTGTTCGATCTTTCGGTGCTGATGATCGGAGCGCGCGGCGATGTCGCCGAGCAGGCTCGCATGCGCGGCCTGGCGGCAGCGCGTCTCGAAACCCTCAAGTCCGACATCCTGGCGCAGCTCGACAGCCCTGCACTGTCGCTCACCCTGCTTTCAGCCGCGCACCGGGTCAGCCCGCGCACGATCCAGCTGCTGTTCGAGCAGGCCGGCATCACCTATAGCGGCTTCGTGCTGGAGCAGCGTTTGCTGCGCGCCGAACGCCTGCTGCGAAATCCCGCCATGCGCATGCGCAAGATCATCGAGATCGCGCATCTCGCGGGCTTCCACGACGTATCCTACTTCCATCGCGCATTCCGCCGCCGCTTCGGACAGACGCCCGACGACGTCAGAAAGTTGGCCGGCGACGCCGGCTAGCGAACTCGATCACGACGCAGCCAATAGCCGCCCGGCCTTACGCGCCAAAATTCTTCTGGATCGCCTTGTCGAGCGTCTCGCCACCGACGAAGCGCTGGCGCAGCTCGCGCTTGAGCAGCTTGCCGCTCGGATTCTTCGGCAAGGCATCCACGAAGATAACGCGCTTGGGCACCTTGAAATGCGCCATCTGGCCGGCGCAGTGCTTGATGACGGTGTCCTCGTCCAGCTTTTCGCCGCTCTTGACCACGACGATGGCGGTGACCGCCTCGATCCAGCGCGGATCGGGCAGGCCGACCACGGCGACCTCGGAAACCGCCGGGATACGATACACCATCTCCTCGACCTCGCGGCTGGCGACATTCTCGCCGCCGGTCTTGATCATGTCCTTGACGCGGTCGACCACGGTGATGTGGCCCTCTTCGTCGACGGTGGCGAGGTCGCCGGAGTGAAACCAGCCGCCGGCAAACGCTGCCGCAGTCTTCACGGGATCGTTGTAATAGCCGGACAACAGATGCGGCGAACGGTGCACGATCTCGCCGACCTCGCCGACCTCAACGTCTTCCATCGACGTGTTGACGACGCGCGTCTCGACATTGAGCACCGGCTTGCCCGCCGAGCCTGCCTTGCGCAGCTGGTCCTCCGGCCGCAGCACGGTCGCGAGCGGCGCGATCTCGGTCTGGCCGTAGAAGTTCCAGAATTTTACGGCGGGCAGGCGGCGCTGAAGCTCGAGCAAAACTTCCACCGGCATGATCGAGGCGCCGTAATAGCCCTTCTCCAGGGACGACAGGTCCGACTTGTCGAAATTCGGCGAGCGCAGCATCGCGATCCAGATCGTTGGCGGCGCGAAGAAGGAGGTGATCTTGTGGGCCTGGATCAGCGCCAGGATGTTGTCGGCGGTCGGCTTGCCCGTGATGACGCCGGAGGCACCGAGATAGACTTGCGGCCCCAGGAAGACGTCGAGCTGGGCGCAGTGATAGAGCGGCAGCGCGTGCAGGAACTTGTCGTCCACGCTCATGCCGCCATCGATGATGCAGCTGACATACTGCCACATCACGGCTTCATGGGTCAGCATCGCGCCCTTGGGCAGCGATTCGGTGCCTGAGGTGTAGACGATCTGCGCGAGATCGCGGCTATCGACCGAGGCTTCCAGGAATGAGCCTTCGGAATGAAGCAGATCGTCTAAGGTGGTGAGGCCCGCCGGCGCCGACGCGGGATCCTCGCCCGGCAGCCAGATCATTTTTTCGACCGCACAGTCTTTCGCGCTGGCGGCCTTCGCCGGCTCGACGAAATCGGGACCGGTCGCGAGCAACTTTGCGCCGGAGCTCTTCAGGATGAAATTGATCTCGTCCGGATTGAGCATGAAGTTGATCGGCACCAGAACCGCGCCAATCCGCGCCACTGCGAAGCGCAGCGCGGCGAAGGCGTGCGAATTGCGCGACAGCACCGCGAGGCGGTCGCCCTTCTTCACGCCGAGCCCGAGCAGACCGCGGCCGAGCCGGTTGCAGATCGCGTCCATCTCGGCAAAGGTCCAGCTCACATCCCCGCAACTCACCGCGAGCTTGTTCGGTTCGCGCCCTGCCGAGCGGCGCAGGAGATCGCCGATGGAATGTTCGCGGGCCTTCGCGATGGTGGCTGCGGTCTCGGTCATGTGTCCCTCCGGGTGATGTCTTTGTTTGTTGGATTTCTTGTTTGAGATCTTGCGTCTTCTCTTTTGCGCATGATCTTGCCGGAAAACCGCTTCACACTTTTCCGGATCATGCGGCGCTATCTTCGCCGGGCCGCCTGCGCGTGCTCCATGTACATGTGCTCGACCGAGCGATCGAGCGAAGCAATCTTCTCGAAGCCGCGGCGCCAGTCCTGCAAATGCCGGCGCGTCCAAAGCACGCCGGCCTCGCGGTCGCGGTCGCGGATCGCGTCGATGAGATGGCGGTGCGCCGCGACGAGACGCGGACCGCCTTCGGCGACACCGGTCACGATCATCTCGGTGGTCGGATAGAACAATTGCGCCGCGGGCTCGCGCGCGAGCTGGAGCACGCGGTTCTGCGAGGCTTTTGCGACCAGCACGTGGAATTCGGCATCGCATTCGGCCAGCATCGCGGGATCGCCGACCACGGCCTCGCTGCGCAGCAGATTGGCGTCGAGCTCGGCGAGGTTCTCGTCCGTCGCGCGCTCCACGGCGCCCTCGATGCTGGCGACCTCCAGCGTCATCGAGGCCTCATAGAGCTCGCGGAAGGTGACCTCATGCAGCACCAGCGCGCGGCTGAGACGGCTTGCGAGCTTGCTGTAGCGCGGCAGGCAAGCGTGCAGGCGGCGCGAGGAATCGCGCCGGATCAGCCCGCCCTCCTCCAGCACACGAATGCCTTCGCGAATGGTCGAGCGATTGACGCCGAACTGGCGGACCAGGTCGTGCTCGGTGCCGATGGGATCGCCGGGCTTGATGCGGCCATTGACGATCTCGCGTTCGATGGCGTCGGCGACCTTCTGATAGGCCGGCGCGACATCGATCGGTCGAAACAGCGGCGCGATGGGCAAACCGGCCTCCAATGGCGATTGTCCGACAAACTATAGGCACTGACGTCAGGTGCGTCAAACTACATCATTCATAACATCCGCGGAGGAAATTGACTCCGCCGGAACCCGGATCTACCTTTGTCGGACAAAGGGACAGAATAGCCCCGCTCAAGAGGAAACGTATCCATGAGACCCATCGCAGCACTCGTGTCTGCGGCCGGCTTGCTGTCGGCTGCCCTGATCACCCCTGCCTCGGCCCAGCAGGCGCCGCTCAAGATCGGCGTGCTCTCCGACTTCTCCTCCGTCTATTCCGACATCGGCGGCATGGGGAATGTCGAGGCGACCAAAATGGCGATCGAGGATTTCGGCGGTCAGATGTTCGGCAAGCCGATCGACATGGTCTCGGCCGACGTGCTCAACAAGCCCGACGTCGCCTCCACCATCGCCCGCAAATGGTGGGAGACCGAAGGCGTCGACATGATCATCGACCTGCCGACCTCGGCGACCGCGCTCGCGGTGATGGAGCTGTCGAAGCAGTACGAGAAGATCATGATCGTGACGGATGCGGCCAGCTCCGACATCACGGGAAAATCCTGCTCGCCCTACACCGCGCACTGGACCTACGACACCTATGCCAACGCGCACACCGTCGGCAGCGCCATCGTCAAGAACGGCGGCGACACCTGGTTCTTCCTCACCGCCGACTACGTATTCGGCCATTCGGTCGAGCGCGACACCGGCGATGTCGTGAAGGCCGCGGGCGGCAAGGTGCTGGGTAGCGTCAAGCATCCGCTCAACACCGCCGATTTCTCCTCGTTCCTGCTCCAGGCCCAGGCTTCCAAGGCCAAGATCATCGGCCTCGCCAATGGCGGCGGCGACACCATCAACGCGATCAAGCAGGCCGGCGAGTTCGGCATCGTCGCCGGCGGCCAGAACCTGGCGGCGATCGTGATGTTCATCTCCGACGTGCACAGCCTGGGCTTGAAGCTCGCGCAAGGCCTGATCATCACCGAGGCCTATTACTGGGATCTCAACGACAAGACCCGTGCCTTCGGCAAGCGCTTCCTCGAGCGCGTCAAGCGCATGCCGACGATGAACCAGGCGGCGACCTACAGCGCGACGCTGCATTACCTCAAGGCGGTGCAGGCCGCCGGCACCAGGGACACCAAGACGGTGATGGCGAAGATGCGCGAGCTGCCGGTGAAGGACGCCTTCACCGACAACGGCGTGCTGCGCGAGGACGGCCGCATGGTGCACAGCATGTATCTGTTCCAGGTGAAGAAGCCGGAGGAATCGAAGGGGCCGTGGGATTACTACAAGCTGCTCGCCGAGGTGCCCGCCGATCAGGCGTTTCGGCCCCTGAAGGATGGCGGTTGCCCGCTGGTGAAGTGAAGCGGCCTGGATCGCGGATGGTCATCTGTTCAGCAAGCCTCGCTCGTCCGCTTGGGCAATCTGTGCGGACGAGCGGCGACGATGGCGCGCCGCCCAAACATGAGGCACGGGTGCAGCGCGCCGCCGTCTGATCTGCATCAAGTTGCGATGCAAAATTCGCTGCAATGTTGGGCTCGCCCTTCCGCGCCTTCGGCGGCCGGGCGTTCGTGTCTCAACAGTGGGCGCCGCCTCACGGCGTTTTGAACAGATGAACTTCACCCCGGGTCGCGTCATCGCCGCGATCGCCGTGCTCGTTGCTGGCGGCGGCTATTACTATTGGCAGCACCGCGATACCAACACACTGCCGGCAGGCTTCGCCCGCGGCAACGGCCGCATCGAGGCGGTCGAGATCGACATCGCGACCAAGACGCCGGGCCGGATTCGCGAGATCCTGGTCAACGAAGGTGACTTCGTGCGCGCGGGTCAGGTTCTGGCGCGCATGGACACCGAGCAATTGCAGGCCCAGCGCCGCCAGGCCGACGCGCAGCTCAAGCGCGCGACGATCAATGTCGAGACCGCGAAGAGCCTGGTGAACCAGCGTGAAGCCGAACGCAAGGCCGCCGAGGCCGTGGTCGACCAGCGCATCGCTCAGCTCGACACCACGAGCCGCAAGCTCGATCGTTCCGAGCAACTGATCAGAACCAGTGCGGTATCGCAGCAAGTCCTGGACGACGACCGTTCCGCCAACGCCACGGCCAAGGCGGCGCTCGCCGCGTCCCACGCTCAGGTCGCCGCATCCGAGGCCGCGATCAGCTCCGCCCGTGCCATGGTGATCGATGCCGGCGCCTCGGTCGACGCCGCGAAGGCCGCGATCGAGAGCATCAATGCCGACCTCAACGACAGCGTGCTGAAGGCGCCGCGCGACGGCCGCGTACAGTATCGCGTGTCGCAGCCCGGCGAGGTGCTCGCCGCCGGCGGCCGCGTCCTCAACATGGTCGATCTCGGCGACGTCTACATGACGTTCTTCCTGCCGACGGCCGATGCCGGGCGCGTCGCGATGGGCGCCGAGGTTCGCCTCGTGCTCGACGCCATCCCGCAATACGTGATCCCTGCCAAGGCCACCTTCGTCGCCGACGTCGCACAGTTCACGCCCAAGACCGTCGAGACCGAGGAGGAACGCCAGAAGCTGATGTTCCGCATCAAGGCGCATATCGCGCCGGAGCTGCTGCGCCAGCACATCGAGCATGTGAAGACCGGCCTGCCCGGCATGGCGTATGTGCAGCTCGATCCGGCCGCGCAATGGCCTGACAATCTCAACATCAAGCTGACGAGATGAGCACGACGGCCGCAGCCGAGCTGCCTGCCGGGCGCGGCAGCGTGGTGCATCTGGAAGGCGTGGGCTTGAGCTACGGCAAGGCCCGGGCGCTAGATGCCATCACGCTCGACCTGCCGTCCGGCTGCATGGTCGGACTGATCGGCCCCGACGGCGTCGGCAAATCGAGCCTGCTCTCGCTGATCGCCGGGGCCCGCGCGATCCAGCAGGGGCGTATCAACGTCCTCGGCGGCGATATGGCGAGTTCGCGCCATCGCCGCAACGTGTGCCCCGACATCGCCTACATGCCGCAGGGCCTCGGTAAGAACCTGTATCCGACGCTGTCGGTGTTCGAGAATATCGATTTCTTCGGTCGCCTGTTCGGACACGACAAGGCCGAGCGGCACAGGCGGATCGCCGGCCTGCTGCGCGACACCGGGCTCACGGCTTTCGCTGACCGGCCCGCAGCAAAACTCTCCGGCGGCATGAAGCAGAAGGTCGGCCTGTGCTGCGCCCTGATCCACGATCCCGAGCTCTTGATCCTGGACGAGCCGACCACCGGCGTCGATCCGCTGTCGCGCCGCCAGTTTTGGGAATTGATCAGCTCGATCCGCGACAGCCGGCCCGGCATGAGCGTGATCGTATCGACCGCCTACATGGAAGAGGCCGCGCAGTTCGATGTCCTGATCGCGATGAATGCCGGCCGCGTGCTGGCGACCGGAACGCCTGCCGAGCTTAAGCGGCAGACCGGAGCGGATACGCTCGATGACGCCTTCATTCGTCTTTTGCCTGAGGCGGATCGCAGCAACTACACCAATGTCGTCATCCCGCCGCGCGCCGAGGACCAGGACGAGATCGCGATCGAGGCCGACCACCTGACCCGACGGTTCAACGGCTTCGTCGCCGTCGACGACGTCAGCTTCCGCATCAGGAAGGGCGAGATCTTCGGCTTCCTCGGCTCGAACGGGTGCGGCAAGACCACGACCATGAAGATGCTCACCGGTCTCCTGCCCGTAAGCGAAGGCACCGCGCGGCTGTTCGGCAAGACCATCGATGCCGGCGACATGTCGGTGCGGCGGCGCATCGGCTACATGTCGCAGGGCTTCTCGCTCTATTCGGAGCTCACGGTCGCGCAAAATCTCGACCTGCATGCGCGGCTGTTCGAGCTGCCGGCGGACACCGTCGCCGCGCGCATCAAAGAGATGATCGGCCGGTTCGACCTCGCCGACGTCGCCGACACCCTGCCCGATGCGTTGCCGCTCGGGCTGCGGCAGCGATTGTCGCTGGCGGTGGCCATGATCCATGCGCCCGACATCCTCATCCTCGACGAGCCGACCTCCGGCGTCGATCCGGTCGCCCGCGACCGCTTCTGGCAGATCCTCGCCGAGCTCTCCCGCAAGGACAACGTCACCATCTTCGTCTCGACCCATTTCATGAACGAGGCCGAGCGCTGCGACCGGGTCTCGCTGATGCATGCGGGCAAGGTGCTGACGTCGGACACCCCCGCCGCGATCGTGACCGCGCGCGGCACCGCGACGCTGGAGCAGGCCTTCATCGCCTGCCTGGAGGAGGCGATCGCGGATACGGCGGAGCCGGCCGGCCAGCCTGCGATCGCATCGCCCCTACCGGCCGCGACAGCGGAACCGCCGCGCAAGCGCGGTGCGACGTTCAATCCGACGCGCATGCTCGCCTATTCCCGGCGCGAGGCACTCGAACTGCGGCGCGACCCGATCCGCGCCACGCTCGCAATCCTCGGCAGCGTGCTGCTGCTGTTCGTGCTGGGCTATGGCATCAGCATGGACGTCGAGAACCTGACCTTCGCCGTGCTCGACCGCGACGACAGCGCGATCAGCCGCGACTACAGCCTCCAGATCGCGGGCTCGCGCTATTTTACCGAAAAATCCCCTATCACCGATTACGCCGATCTCGACCGCCGCATGCGCGCCGGCGAGATCGGGCTCGCCATCGAGCTGCCGGCGGGCTTCGGCCGCGACGTCAGCCGCGGCCGCCATGTCGAGATCGGCGCCTGGGTCGACGGCGCCAATCCGACCAGGGCCGAAACGCTGCGCTCCTATGCCCAGGCGATCCACGCCACCTGGCTCGCGCAGAAGGGTCGTGAGCTCTATGGCGAGGCGGCAATCGCCGGCTCCTATCAGCTCCAGCTGCGCTATCGCTACAATCCCGATGTCATCAGCGTCGTCGCCATGGCGCCGGGCATTATTCCGCTGCTGCTGGTGATGATCCCGGCGGTGCTCGCGGCGCTCGCGGTCGTGCGCGAGAAGGAGCTCGGCTCGATCGTCAATTTCTACGTGACGCCGGTGACGCGGCTGGAATTCCTGCTCGGCACGCAGCTGCCCTATGTCGTGCTGGCGTTCGGAAACTTCCTCCTCCTGGTTGGCTTTGCCCTCGTCGTCTTCCGCGTGCCCTTCACTGGGAGCTTTCCGACCTACGCGCTCGCCGCGCTGCTTTACGTCACGGCGACGACCGGCATGGGGCTGGTGATCTCGGCCTTCATGAACAGCCAGATCGCGGCCCTGTTCGGCACGGTGCTGATCACGCTGATTCCGGCCATCCAGTATTCCGGGCTGATCGACCCGGTGTCGTCGCTGCAGGGGGCCGGCGCGCTGATTGGACGGCTCTATCCCGCCACCTATTTCGTCACGATCTCGCGCGGCACCTTCTCCAAGGGCCTGGCGTTCGACACCCTCCACAACGATCTCCTGGCGCTCGCAGTCATGGTGCCTGTCCTGGTGATCGCCGGCGCGATGCTGCTGAAGAAACAGGCCCGCTGACCATGCGCTTCGACAACGTATTCCAGCTCGGCATCAAGGAATTGCGCGGCCTGGTGCGTGACCCCACTCTGCTCGTGCTCATCGTCTATTCCTTCACGCTGGCGGTTTATGCCGGCGCAAAGGCGCTGCCGGAAACGTTGAACCGCGCCGCGATCGCGGTCGTCGACGAGGACCATTCGCCGATCTCGACCCGCATCGAGATGGCGTTCACCGCGCCCTATTTCTCCGCGCCGCGCCTGATCTCGCAATATGAGATGGACCGGAGGATGGACGCCGGCCTCGACACTTTCGCACTCGACATCCCGCCCGACTTCCAACGCGACCTGCTGGCGCGCAAATCGCCCACGATCCAGCTCAACGTCGATGCGACACGCATCTCGCAGGCGTTCAACGGCGGCGGCTATGTCGAGCAGATCGTCAGCGCGGAAGTCGCAGAGTTTTTGGCGCATACGCGCGATGCCCAGGCCGCGCCGATCGAGCTGGCGCTGCGGGCGCGGTTCAATCCGGAGCTGAAGAAATCCTGGTTCGGCGCCATCGACCACGTGATCACGTCGATCACGATGCTCTCGATCATCCTGACGGGTGCGGCGCTGATCCGCGAGCGCGAGCACGGCACCATCGAGCACCTCCTGGTGATGCCGGTCACGCCGCTGGAGATCATGGTGAGCAAGGTCTGGTCGATGGGGGCCGTGGTGCTGGTCGCCTCTGGGCTGTCGATCGCCTTCGTCGTCAAGGGATGGCTGGAGGTGACGATCGACGGCTCGCTGGCGCTGTTCCTCGTCGGCGCCGCGCTGCAGCTGTTTGCCACCACCAGCATGGGCATCTTCCTCGCCACCGTCGCCGGCTCGATGCCGCAGTTCGGGCTGCTGCTGATCATGATCCTGCTGCCGCTGCAGACCCTGTCGGGCAGCATGACGCCGCGGGAGAGCATGCCGCAATTCGTCCAGGACATCATGCTGGCGGCGCCCAACACGCATTTCGTGATGCTCGCCCAGGCGATCCTGTTCCGCGGCGCGGGCCTGGAGGCGGTGTGGCCGCAGCTGGTCGCGCTCGCCGTGATCGGCGGCATCTTCTTCCTGATCGCGCTGCGGCGGTTCCGCGCATTCCTGGCTTAGCGCGCGGCTCTACAGCTTGTGCCCCTTCTGGCGCAGCGCCTCGATCAGGCGCTGCTTCAGTTCGTCGGCGGCCTTCTGGCTGACGTCCTGGCCGATTTGCGCACTCGCCTGCGCCAGCGCATCCGACTTCTCCAAAAACTTCTTCCCGGCCGGCTGGGCATAGAACGCCTCGATCTGGCGCAGCTCGTCCACCGTGAAGCTCTGGGCATAGAACGCCGCGATCTGCTCGACCATGGACGCTACGAACGGAGCATAGATCTCTGAGCCGGGTGCCGTCACCGCATCGTAGTCGCGCTCGATCTCCGGCCTGTCCTGCGCAACCACGGGCCGAAGCTTGAGCAGGAGCTGCGGCAGCAATGCGCGGTACTGATCGGCGATCTTCAAGGTGACGACGAGCTTGCGTGCCGCGCTCATCGCCTCCGGCGACGGCGCCTGTGCCGATGCACCGCAGGCGAGAAACAGGAGAGTGCCGGCGATCGTCAACAAACGTTTGGACATTGGGCTCTCCCGGAAATGCGGACGATGCTTCAGCGGCTCGCGGGGGCCGCGCCGGCGGTCGCGGCCTGCGCGCTCTCGACCATCTCCGGCTCCTCGACCTCCGTCACCTTCACGAACAGGTTCGGCACGCGCTCGGCGCGGTTGAGCAGCCAGGCCGCGCCGACCATGATGACGATGCCGACGATGGAGACGGCGAACTGCTCCCAGACGCCCTTGGTGTATTGCGTCAGGATCCAGTGCGCCGAGAACGACAGGAACACACCGAGACAGAAGATCGGCAGCGAGTGCTGGCCGCAGAGGATCACGGGGCGCAGCCAGACCCCATGCAGCGCCCGCCATTTGCGCGAGAGGAAGTGGGTGACCCAGATTGCCAATGCCAGGAAATGCGTGAAGCGCAGCATGTCGAGGTCGGTCTTGTCGATCGGGTAGATCGCCTTGATCATCCATTTCGGGATCAGCGCCTCGAGCGCGGGGACGTGCCAGGTCATCACGATCAGCAGCGCGAACACCAGCCAGGCCGCGGCCAGACCCATCGCCGCCCTCGACCACACCCATCTGGCGATCTTGTCGATCTGGCCGACGCCGCACCAGGCCGCGAACACGAACATCAACTGCCAGCAGAACGGATTGAAGTACCAGGTCGTGCCGGGCGGGTAGGAAGCGATGTTCCAGTTGAACCAGCGCGCCAGCACGTAGAGCACAACCGAGGCGGCGAGCGTCAGGTTCGGCCGGCGCACCAGGCACCAGACGATGAAAGGTGAGGCGAGCACCAGCGTGATGTAGAGCGGCAGCACGTCGAGATTGACCGGCTTGTATTTCAGCACGATCGCCTGCCCGATCAGCTCGTCCGGATGCGCCAGGAAGTTGAACACGTTGAACTCATGCTGGTACATCGGATTGTCGAAGCGGCGCGCGGTGCGGGCGATCTGCGCGGTGAACAGCAGGAACAGCATGATGTGCGCGACATACAGCTCGGCCGCACGCCGCCACAGCCGCTTCATCGCGGCGAGAAACCAGCCGCCGGCGACGATCGGGCCGTAGATCCAGCCGACCAGATAGCCGGAGATGAAGACGAAGAATTCGGCCGCATCGCTGAAGCCGTAATTGCGCAGCGTCAGCCAGGCCACGACGTCGTGCGGGATGTGATCGAGGAAGATCATCCACAAGCCGATGCCGCGGAAGAGATCGAGCCTGAGGTCGCGCTCGACCGGCGCCAACAAAGCTGACTGGTCCCGTGTGATCATGGCCCCGCCTCATCCGGTAGGCGTCGCGCCATGGCGGCGCCGGCAAAATGCGATGCTAAAAAATCGAGATCAAAAGTCACCTGGCCCTGCGGCTAGTCACCAACGGTAGCCCACCTTGGCGTTGGTGCAAGGGGCTCGTCACTGCGGTGAGCGGGGCTGCCTCTCGCAGCCGTCTGGAGGCGGCGCCCGACCAATTATGTCGAAAACAACCCCATGCACAGTAGCTAACCCTTTGTGCTGCCTACGAGATTCGTTCGGCATTTTGGGCCGGCGGTTTGGTGAGGCGCAGACCTTGCCGGGCGCGGCGTCAGATCAGCTCACTGCCCTGGGCGAGCACCTCGGTCAGCATCGCCTCGGCCTTGCGCTGGAGCGGCCCCGCGCCGCTTTCGGAGGCGATCGCGATGGCGGCACGCAGCGCGGTAAGGATGGCCGCCCTGCTCTCGGTACTCGAGGCGGGCGTCACAACGGCTTCGCCGAACAGGGCCTCGGCCTCGAGGCCCGAAAACCCCTGCTGGCGGGCGGTGTTGCGCGCCTCGCGCAGCATGTTCTGCGAGGCCCTGACATCGCCGAGGCGGCAGGTCGCGAGCGCAAGGTAGATCGAGCTGCGCAGCACCGCCGAGGTGTAGCCGACCGCCTTGGCCTCCTCGCGCGCCTCGGTCAGCAGGCCGCGCGCCCGGTCGAACAGCCCCTGCTCCAGATAGGCCATGCCGAGGTGGCAGGCGAGCACCGGCACGAACAGGCGGATGCCGTGCTTCTGCGCCAGCACAAACCCGTCTTCGAGAATGGCGGCGGCCGCCGCCGGGTCGCCCCGGCCGAGCATCAGGCAGCCGCCGCTATAGGCGGCGGCGACGCGGTCGTAGGGACGTCCGGTCTCCTCCGCGATCGCAGCCGCCTGTTGCTGAAGCTGCTCGGCGGTGTCGAGCTCGCCCATGACGGTGTGGGTGATGCCGTTCATCATGCAGCAGAGGAGGAGCAAGGATCGTGGAGTCGTGCCAATCGGGGCACTCGATGCCGAGCCCACGAGACCGGCACGTGCCGCGGCCAGCATCTTCTCGGCGCTATGATAGCGGCCGCAGAGAAAATAGGCCTGCCCAAGACCATATTGTGCGAGATTACGCCAGCCGGGATTGCCTGAGCTTTCCGCCAGACGCACGACCTCTTCCCCGATCGCGACAGCTTCGACCGGCGTTCCGTAGAAGTTCTGCGCGCCTGCTCTCACGGTCATGGCCGCGATCTTGCGCCCGATGTCGTCGATTGCATCGGCGCGCCGTTCGGCTTCGCGTCCCAGATCCAGGGCTTCGGCGACGCGCCCCGATCCGGCAAAGGCCAAGCGCGCCTCCATCCGGAGATCGATGGCGTCTGCTTCTCGCGCTTGCGTCAGCGGGGTCTTGTCGAGAGACCCCATCGCGATCTCGAAATAGTCGACCGCGTCGGCATAGGCTGAGCGCACCAGACATTTTCGAGCAGCGCTTCTGCCATGGTGAAACGCCTTCTGCCAATCCTTCGCCCTCGTCGCGTGATAGCAGAGCGCGTCCGGTCCGTCGTTCGATGCCTCGTCGTCCTCGAGCGCTGCGAGGATGCTGGCGTGGATGCTTTCGCGCACCTTTTCGACCATGGAATCGTAGGTCACCTGCCGGACCATCTCGTGCCGAAATTCGAGCGAGTCCTCCAACTCGCTATCGATCCTGACGAGCAGTTCGGCCCGGTCGAGCGCGGTGAGGCAATCCTGCAGCACGCCTTCCGGCAAGGCCGCGATCTTCCGAAGCAGGGCCTGGTTTGTCCGGGGACCAAATGCCGCGGCGATCTGCAGGAGCGAGCGTTCCTGTCGTGACACGCGATCGAGCCGCGCCGCGATCACACCTTGAATGCTGGTGGGAATGCCGAGCTCTTCCACGGGACGCGCAAGAGACAGGTCGCCCCACTGACCGAGGAGCAAGCCGCTATCCTTCAGACTGCGGCAGACTTCCTCGATGAACAGCGGGACGTTTGCGGTGTGGGAGATGATCCGGTTCTTCAGGTCCGCGTTGGTGGTGGCGGGGCCGAGCATTTCCGCGAGCATGGCCAGGCCCGAATCGTCGTCGAGGGGCCGCATGGCCACGATCTCTGCGTGACAGCGCGCAATCCACACCGGCATCCCGTTGGGCCGCGTGGTCAGCAGCACGAGCAAATCGGGACATTGCAGCGCGGAGAGAGTGGCCATGACCGTATCGCTGGCCCGATCGATCCAATGCAGGTCTTCGATCAGAAGGATCGTGCGCTGACGACGGGCGATGCTCTCGACGATCGCGCAGCTCGCATCTGAAATCGCGCGACCGCGCGCGTGCGGCTCCAGTTCGTCCCATTGCGGATCGGAGATCGGCAGGTCCAGGACCGCGTCGATGGCTCGCTGCTGCACGGCGGGCAACGCCCCTCTGGGATCATCCGCCCTGACCTGCTCCCTTGCGGCCAAGTCGAAGATCGACAGCAACAATCGCTTGAGGGCGCTGTACGGCGCGCCCTGGAGATTCGGGCTGCACTCGGCATCGATCAGCCGCCAGCCGCTGGCGCGAAGATCCTGCGCGAACTCGTGCGCAAGCCGCGACTTTCCGATGCCGGCGTCACCCATGAGCAGAACGGTCTGGCGGCTGGCGCTGACCCTTTCGGCCGCACGCCACAGCAAGGCCCGCTCCGTCGTGCGGTCGACAAATCGGGAAACACTGCGCGCACGCCGGACCCGCCAGCTCGAAAGATCGCTCGCGCCCATGACCCGGTACACGGGCATCGGCTCGCCGAAACCGCGGAGCGTCTTGCGACCCAGGAATTCGAAGCGGACATGCCCGTCCGCCAGCTTCTGACAGGCCTCAGAGACGTAGACCTGGTTCGCCTCGGCCGCCGCTTCCAGCCGCGCGGCCAGATGCTGGGCGGCCCCGCCGATCTCATAAACCTTGGAAAATTCGCTGGCGACCATGTAGGCAACCACATGGCCCGAGTGGAGCCCGACCCGGACCTGAAGGCCGGGATCGCCCAGGCTGCCAACACGCCGAACGAGCTCGATGGCCGCGTGGCAGGCGAGCGGCGCGTGGTTGTCGTCGGCGATCGGGGCACCGAACACCGCGGCCAGCCCGTCCCCGAGCTCCTTGCTGACGATGCCGCCAAACTGGCGCACCGCGCCTCTCATCGCCGCGAGAGCCGGTTCAAGGCGCGACACCGCCGCCTCCGGCTCCAGCTCGGCAACAAGTCCAGTGGAATCGACGACGTCGGCGCGCAAAATGGTCACGAACCGCCGTTCGCTGTCGGGCTCAGCGCGCTCGCGGACCGCCGCTCCGCATTTGGAGCACCAGCTATCGCCCGGACCGATCGCCGACTGACACGCGAAGCAATGCATTCCAGCGCCTTCAAACGACTGCCTCAGCAGTCTTCGCTACCCGCGCCCGCGAGACCTTCAGCTTACATTACCAATAGAGGACTACATGGCAATTAGGCTTGCGGGATACGCGACCTTACCGGATGGTAGCTCGCTGGACGAAGTACAGTCGTGGATGGTAGCGTGCCTGCACACAACAAATTGTGTGATCGGCCGCCGCGTGACGCGTATTTGCGGCCAGACGCTACGGTTTTTGACAATCAGACATATCGAGGAAAGACGCGATGGCCGGACTGGTATATAGCGGCAAGGCATTTCGAGACTTGATGAACGCCAATTACTATCCCCTCGCGAACATGAAAAAGAGCGTCGCCAAGCTCAAGGCATCCGATGACATCGACCTGCCAACCCTGGAATACGGCCAGTACCATTTGATCTTGAACCCGCCGTCGATATGGCCGCAGGGCAGCGCCAAGTACTGGCACAAGGAGAAGGGCCGCGCCCGCGTCGACCTCAGCACCCAGCCGAACACGGTCCCGCTCTCCAAGGACGAGCCCGGCGTCATCCCGCTGACACGATGTGACCTGCTCGATGCCTGCGTGCGGAAATGCTTCAACTCGGAGCCGCCGATCCCGATGAAGACGAAGATCATCAGCCACGCGGCAAGCGATGCCTATGCCCATCGGCACGAGATCCGGTTGGAGTGGGAATACAAGAAGGGATCGGACAAGCCGACGCTGCTGAATCTGACGATGGTCTGTCCGCACAGATCTTGATCTGCAGACGCAACCGGCTTCGATCGTCGCCCGCGCACTTGAGATGCGCGGGCGTTTTGTTTGCCAGGGTCGCGCGCGCGTCGCGCCCGTCCCCACGCGGGGGGCGCCGCCTCAAGGGAGCGACCGCGCCGGTTTGAGAGGAGCGGCCGATGCCCGTTGGACTCTTGGAGGTCGAAGGCACCATCAAGGTCGGCCAGTTCTGGCCGGAGGGGCCGTCGGATGCCGACAGCACCAAGATCGTGGTGGGCATCGCGCCGGATGCGAGCGAGCCATCTTCGCAGGTTGCGGACGCGCAACTAGCTATCGCTCCCGAAGAACCGATTCAGCTCAAGGGCCGTCTGCTGCGGAATATCCTCCGGAAAGAAATGTCCTCCATCGAGCGGCTTTCCTTGCACGTCATCGGCCCAGGTCCGCCATAGCCCCAAGGGGCCGCCCTCGCTCGCATACCAGGAATTCAACGGGCCGCGGCGGCTCCAGAGGATCAGGACAGGGCAATCAATCCGGCGGCCGGAATTGCGATCCGCCAGATCGTGCTCATGATCGATCGTCGCCGCCGCTCGATATTCCTCGCAGATCGCGTGAACATGCGCCTCATCGCGCAACGCCTCGACATAGGACGTCCGGACGGCCTGACTGAAACTGTCTGCTCGCGACCCCCAGCCATGGAGCGCATTGTCGATGACGGCATCGGGAGCTGCGGACAATAGCCGCTCAGGGAGAGGTTCAGGCTGCGCGAGCAACGACCAGGGCCAATAGCCGACCGCCAGTTCCTTGTCGGCACGCTCCCAGGCATCGGCGATCGGAACGACGTCGAGGACGGCGAGCCGCTCCACGCGGTTGCCATGGTCGAGCGCGAGCCGGTAAGCGACACGGCCACCGCGATCATGGCCCGCAACCGAAAAGCGGTCGAAGCCAAGCCTTGCCATGACGGACACCATGTCCTTTGCCATCGCCCGTTTCGAATATGGCGCGTGGTCCGGGCTGGAGGGCGGACAAGCGCTGCGACCATATCCGCGAAGATCGGCGCAAACGACCGTGAAGTCTTGCGCGAGCAACGGCGCAACGTCTCGCCACATCAGATGCGTCTGGGGAAATCCGTGCAGCAGGAGAATCGCCGGTCCCGAACCGGCCCGACGGATGAAAATCCGCGCTTCCTCCGCCTGAACATCGGCGGCCTCGAAATCCTCGAACTTCATTGGACCAGCCCTTCCGAACGACGGCGAATCAAGCAGCAAGTTCTATCCCGCAGTCTCATATGACGCCCGGATGCAGGTTGGGTTCCGCCGCGATATCGTGTCGTTCGAGCGACGTTGCGATGGATTTGCGGCGCACTCACTTACGCGAAGGCTTTCCGAATAAGTGAGCGGAAGTGTCGGAACGAGGCGCCACCGGACGTCTTCAGAGATATCGGCCCCAACCAGAGGTCACGCCATGGATAGTTCCATCAAGCCTGCTTCCGAGCTCGCTCGCACGAACAAAGCTCATTTTCCCAACGAAAGCGCCGACTACCGCCGCGCTCGGCAAAGCCTCCTGGCCGAGGAGATCGAGCTGCGTCGTCATATCGAGCGTGTCGCTGAACTGCGCCGGGCCCTGCCGCCCGGCGGCGAGGTGAAGAAAAACTACGTGTTCGAAGGCGAGAATGGCAAAGCGAATTTCGTCGATTTGTTCGACGGCAAGCAGACGCTTGCGATCTACAGCTACATGTTCGGCCCGCAGCGGCAGACGCCGTGCCCGATGTGCACCTCATTCATGAGCACGTGGGAGCACAAATTGCCTGACATCGAGCAGCGTATTGCGTTCGTCTTCATCGCGCGATCGCCGATCGCGCGATTGATCGAGGCAAAGAAAGCGCGTGGCTGGACACGACACAAGGTCTTCTCTGACATCTCCGGCGATTACACGCGCGACTACGTCAGCGCCGAGGATGCCGATGTGCCCGGCTACAGCGTGTTCACGCAGCGCGACGGCACGATCCGGCATTTCTGGTCCGGCGAGATGGGCGCCACGATGGCCGACCCCCAACAGGATCCGCGCGGCGCGCCCGACATCGATCCGCTCTGGACCATCCTCGACACCACGCCAGACGGGCGCGGCACCGACTGGTATCCAAAGCTCGCTTACTGAGCGCTTTCTGCTGTCATTGACCGCGCGTGCCGCGCAATCCGATCTGCAAAGGTCGCGTGGCAGACGATGGCCTCTATAAGGTCACAAAACCCAAAACAAAGATGGCCCGCGCCATGCGGGCCATTTTCGTCTCGGATCCAGTAAAATCCGAACTTGGTTGCAGGGATACGCACCCACCGATACCGAGGCGGCCGCACGACTTTCGCGAACGCTCTCCGAATAATTGAGAGAAGGTGTCGGAACGAGGCGCCGCCGGCAACTGTGATTTGCGCCCTTCCTATCCTACTGGGTCGATTACGGAACCATGGGCGACTCGGAATATTTATCCGATTCAGCCTTATGGAGAGCAGAAATGTTCATCGTGATCGGAGCAAACGGCCGTGTCGGCTCAGCGGTGGCGTCGACGTTGCTGAGTGCAGGTCGGCCAGTCACGGCCGTGCTTCACAGCAGCGTCAACGATGCCGATTGGCGCAAACGCGGCGCACAGACCGCGGTCGTCGATTTGCGCAACACCGAAGCCCTGCGTGCGGTGTTCAGGACGGGCACTCGCGCTTTCCTGCTAAACCCGAACGCCGATGTCTCGACCGACACCGATCGTGAGGAACATGCTACTGTTCGGAGCATCGTCGCGGCAGTCGACGGATCTGGTCTCGAGAAAGTCGTCGCGGCGTCCACTTATGGCGCCCAGCCGGGCGAGCGCTGCGGGGATCTCAATATCCTCTACGATTTCGAGCAGGCGCTTGCCGCGCGATCGACACCGGCGACTATACAGCGAGGCGCTTACTACATGAGCAACTGGGACGAAATGCTCGGTGCCGCGAAGCGAGGCGTGTTGCCGACAATGATTCCGGGGGACATGAAGATCCCGATGGTCGCGCCCGCCGATCTCGGCAAAGCGGCCGCGCGCCATCTACTGGAGCGGCCCTGCGATCATGATGTACATTATGTCGAAGGACCCGAGCGCTATTCGCCGCAGGACGTAGCGGATGTCTTCGCGGCGGCGCTCGGCAATCCGGTGAAGGTCGAGGTCCTACCGCGCGATCAATGGATTGCGGCTTATCGAAAGCTGGGCTTCTCTGCCGCAGCGGCCGAGTCCTATGCGCGAATGACCGCGGTCAGCGTCGATAGCGGCTTTGCGATGTCGGCGCCCTTCGAACGCGGGAGGACCACTCTCGAAGATCATATTGGCGCGCTTGTCGCCAAGTCGCGCGGCTCGCACGCTCTGCCAGGGGGGCACAGCGCGGCTCGAGAGAGTCGGCATTGAGGCTCTTCCCCCCAAAAAAAATGGCCCGCATCCAGCGGGCCATTTTCTCATCGGAACCGGCATTCCGAATTTGGTTGCGGGGATAGGATTTGAACCTATGACCTTCAGGTTATGAGCCTGACGAGCTACCGGGCTGCTCCACCCCGCGTTAAACACTTGCTTTGCCTTCAGTTGGATCCCGGGGACGGTCGGTTGAGGCCTGCGCTGTTCGCGTGGCTTTTCTCGTCCGTCCCAAAGGCTTCCTTGGAAGGCAACCCGGGGCAAAGCCCGTCGGGTGCGGGGCGTATGTATCAAGGCGAGCTGCCTTTGGAAAGGGCTGCGGGAACGTTTTTTTCGACTTTATGACAGGGGAAGCGACCGATTTCGGCTGCGTTCCCTGTGCTCTTGCCAGAAGTTCCACAAAGGGCCAGCTTGCGGCAACAAGATTAAGGCTGAAACGCCGGTGAGGGAGGATCGCCGTGGACAAATCCCTGACGAGCGTCCCGGTCGGAGCGCTGGAGGAGGCCTTCCACGCCATGGTCGTGCCGTCGCGGGACCAGCCGCCGGCCGGCCTTGCCGAGCGGCTTGACCGGCTGGCGCGGCTGCGCAGCGTGGTCGCCGACAATGAGGAGCGTTTCCGGCAGGCGATCTCGGCCGATTTCGGCCACCGCTCGGCGGTCGAGACCACCATCGCCGAGACGATGCTGCTGTTCTCCGAGATCCGGCACGCCACAAAGTACCTCAAGAGCTGGATGGCGCCGCAGCGGGTCGCGACCGCGCTGCAATTCCTGCCGGCGCGCAACCGGCTGATGCCGCAGCCGCTCGGCGTCGTCGGCATCATCGCGCCCTGGAATTATCCGCTCCAGCTCACGCTCGCGCCCGCGATCGGCGCGCTAGCCGCCGGCAACCGCGTCCTGATCAAGCCGAGCGAGCTCACGCCGCACTTCGCAGGCCTGCTGAAGGAGACGGTCGCCGCGCGATTCGATGCGACCGAGCTGCTCGTCACCGGCATCGAGGGCGAGATCGCAGAGGCGTTTGCGCGCCTGCCGTTCGATCACCTCGTGTTCACCGGCTCGACCCGGGTCGGGCGGCTGGTCGCGGAGGCCGCGGGGCGTAACCTGACGCCGGTTACCCTCGAGCTCGGCGGCAAGTCGCCTGCGATCATCGACGCCTCGGCCGACCTCGATGAAGCGGCCGAGCGCATCGCCTACGGCAAGTTGCTCAATGCAGGGCAGACCTGCATCGCGCCGGACTATGTGCTGGTGCCGGAGCGCTCGTTGCAGGCTTTCGCCGAGAACGTGCGCGCCCAGATGCGGCGGATGTTCGGCACCGATCCGGCGAACAAGGACTACACCTCGATCATCTCGGACCGGCATTACACCCGGCTCGAAGGCCTCGTCGCGGACGCGGCGGAGCGCGGCGCCAAAATCCTGCAGCCGGCGAAAGCGGACGATCCGAACTGGAAGGCGCACCGCAAATTCCCACCGACGCTGATCGTCGGGGCGACCGACGCGATGGCGGCGATGCAGGAGGAGATTTTTGGGCCGGTGCTCCCGATTCTCGGCTATCGCGATCCCACTGACGCCATCGCCTTCATCAACCATCGCGACCGGCCGCTGGCGCTGTACTGGTTCGGCAAGGACGGCACCGCGCGCGACGAGGTGCTGGCCCGCACCATCTCCGGCGGCGCCACCATCAACGACTGCCTGTTTCACTTCACGCAAATCAACCAGCCGATGGGCGGCGTCGGCGCATCCGGCACCGGCGCCTATCACGGCGAATGGGGCTTTCGCACGTTCAGCAAGTTGAAGCCGGTATTCTATCGCTCCAAGTTCAACCGCCTCGCCGATCTCTATCCGCCCTATGGCGGCAAGATCGCGCGGTTGGAGAAGTTGATGCGGTTCATGTCGTAGGGGCCGCAAACACCGTCATTGCGAGCGCAGCGAAGCAATCCAGAATCCCTCCGCGGAGACAGCCTGGATTGCTTCGCTACGCTCGCAATGACGAAAACAACAAAGAACTTTCGTGGGGGAAAAAGTGACCGATACATTCGATTTCGTCGTCGTGGGCGCGGGCTCCGGCGGCTGCACAATTGCGGGGCGGCTGTCGGAGGATGCGGCGACGTCCGTGGCGTTGCTCGATGCGGGCGGGACGAACGACAATTGGCGCATCACCACACCGTTTGGGCTCGCCCTGCCCTACAAAACGGCCAACTGGGCCTTCGACACGGTGCCGCAGAAGGGACTGAACGGCCGCATCGGCTATCAGCCGCGCGGCAAGGGTCTTGGCGGCTCCTCGGCGATCAACGCCATGGTCTACATTCGCGGCCACAAATGGGACTACGACCACTGGGCTTCGCTCGGCAATGCCGGCTGGTCGTATGCGGACGTGCTGCCCTATTTCAAGCGCTCGGAGAACAATTCCGATTTCGACGGCGAGTATCACGGCAAGGGCGGCCCACTGCATGTCAACCGGCTCCGCGCGGACAATCCGATCCATGATGTCTTCCATCAGGCCGCACGCGAGGCGCAGTTCCGCATTCGCGAGGACTTCAATGGTGAGGATCACGAAGGGCTCGGCAGCTATCAGGTGACGCAGCACAATGGCGAACGCTGGAGCGCGGCGCGCGCCTATGTGCACCCCCACATCGACAAGCGCACAAATCTGCGCGTCGAGACGGGGGCACACGCCACGAAAATCCTGTTCGAAGGAGGGCGCGCAGTCGGCATCGAATATGTGCAGGGCAAGCAGACGAAGCAGCTGCGCGCGCGCCGCGAGGTGATCCTTGCCGGCGGCGCCTTCCAGTCACCGCAATTGCTGATGCTGTCGGGCATCGGCGATGGCGATGCGCTTCGAACGCACGGTATTGGCGTGCTCCATCATCTGCCCGGCGTCGGACGCAATCTGCAGGACCACCCGGATTTCGTGTTCGTCTACGCCTCCGACTATCCGCACTTCGTTCATGCCTCGCTCGGCCGGTTGCCGTCCCTGCTCCGTGCCATCCAGCGCTATCGCCGCGAACGTCGCGGCCTGATGACCACCAATTTCGCCGAGTGCGGCGGCTTTTTGAAAACCCGGCCTGACCTCGACGTACCGGACATCCAACTCCACTTCGTCATCGCGATGCTCGACGACCACGGCCGCAAGAAGCACAAGGAGGCGGGCTTCTCGTGCCATGTCTGCCTGCTGCGGCCGAAGAGCCGCGGCAGCGTGTCGCTGAAGAGCGCCGATCCGCTCGCAGCGCCCATGATCGATCCGAATTTTTTGGGCGAAGCGGAGGATCTCGAGACGATGGTCGCGGGCTTCAAGACCACGCGGCGGCTGATGGAGACGCCGGCGCTGCGCGCGCTGCAGAAGAAGGACATGTTCACGTCCGACGTGCGAACCGACGACGACATCCGCAACATTTTGCGCAATCGCGTCGATACCGTCTATCACCCCGTCGGCACCTGCAAGATGGGGACGGATGCGATGGCCGTGGTCGATCCGGCACTGAAGGTGCACGGCGTCGAGGCCTTGCGCGTCGTCGACGCCTCGATCATGCCGACGCTGATCGGCGGCAACACCAACGCGCCGACCATCATGATCGGGGAGAAGGCGGCGGATATGATCCGAACGGGTTAGTCGGCAGCTGCGGTTATGTATCCCGATCTGCGCGCGCTTGAGACGCGCTTGTCCGGGACGACGGTGGGACTTAGTTCAACAGGAAACCACCGTCGACGGTAATCACACTCCCCGTCATGTACCGCGACGCCTGTGACGCCAGCAGCAGAATCGCGCCGTCGAGATCGGACTCGGCGCCGACACGGCGCTGCGGGATGCGCTTGGCCAGGCGCTCGCCTGCGGGGGTCGACCAGAAGGCGTGGTTCATCTCGGTGTCGATATAGCCGGGCGCGAGCGCGTTGATGCGGATGTTCTGGCCGGCGAGCTCCAGCGCCATCGCCTTGGTGGCCTGGATGATGCCGGCCTTGGAGATCGCGTAAGGCGACACCGCCTTCAGGACGCCGGTGCCGAGCACGGAGGCGATGTTGACGATGTTGCCTGACTGCTTGCGCGCGATCATGCGCCGCGCGACTTCCGTCGCGAGGAAATAGGCGCCCTTGAGATTTGCACCGATCACCGCGTCCCAATCCGCTTCGGTCTGCTCGGTGGCGAGCTTCTCGATGGCGATGCCGGCATTGTTGATCAGCACCGTGACGGGACCGAGCGCAGCCTCTGCCGCATCGACGGCCCGCGCGATCGAGGCGGTGTCGGTGACGTCGAGCGCGACCGCGGCGGCGCGGCCGCCCTTGCCGCGGATTTCCTCCTCCAGGCTCTTCAGCTTGTCGGCCTGACGCGCCGCGAGCGCGATGGCCGCCCCGTGAGCGGCGAGCACCCGGGCAAATTGCCGCCCCAGCCCCTGGCTCGCGCCCGTGACGAGGATGGTTTCTTTACTGACGTCGAATAGGCCTGACATTGGCGTAACCCTCGAGCTTTTGGAGCCATCAATACAGACGATTTTAGCGATTTGAAACCGGAATGATCGGTCCGGCGTTCATTCGTTCCATTGAGGCAGGTTTGCTCATGAACAATTTCGATCTCGCCGTCTATGCCGCGCTCGCCATCGCGGCCGGCTTCGGCTTCAGGACCGGCCTGCTCCGCAGCGCCATGACCATCCTCGCCTATCTCCTCGCTGCGCCGATCGCGGTCGCGCTGATGCCGCTGATCGCGCCGCAAATCGCCGGCAATCCGAATGCGCCTCTGCTGCAGAACTGGATCTGGCTGTTCGGCATCTTTGTGGTGGTCGGCATGCTGTTCGGCTATATCGGCCGCCTGGTGCTGAACGACACCATCCGCGACGCCGGTATCGGCGACCGGCTCGGCGGCGCCGCGCTCGGCGCCGTCAGGGTCGGTCTCGTCGCCACCACGCTGGTCCTGGTGTTCGACCAGATCGTGCCGGCCAACAAACAGCCGCCGTTTCTCGCCGGCTCGCATCTGCGGCCGCTGTTCTCGACGGCGGGTCAGATGGGCTTCAAATCGCTGCCCCCGGAAGCGAGCTCCGCGATCGACCGCCTCAAGCAGGAGCGGCGCATCTGACGCGCGAGAAGATCGCGCCTTTGTTGTTTGGGTATGATCTTTTCGGAAAATCGATACGCACTTTTCCGGATCATGCCTGCGCATTTGCATCGCCGCGCGGACGCGCCATGCATTTTGATGCGAGCCCATGCCTTATCAGCGGCACCGATGTTGGCTAGAATAGCGCCATCCAAAACCTGCCTGACATTACGGGAGTGAAACAGTGGATCTTGGGATCAAAGGTCGCCGCGCCATCGTCTGCGCATCCAGCAAGGGTCTCGGGCGCGCCTGCGCCATCTCGCTGGCTGATGCCGGCGTTGACGTCACGCTGACCGCGCGCGGCGCGGAAGCTTTGAAGAAAACGGCGGACGAGATCCGAAAAGCCTATCCTGATGTGAAGGTCACCGAGATCGTCGGCGACATCACGACGCCGGCTGGGCGCGAAGCCGTGCTGAAGGCCTGCCCCGAGCCCGACATCCTGATCAACAATGCCGGCGGCCCACCGCCCGGTGATTTCCGCAACTGGACCCGCGACGACTGGATCAAGGCGATCGACGCCAACATGCTGACGCCGATCGAGCTGATCAAGGCGACCGTGGACGGCATGATGGCGCGCAAGTTCGGCCGCATCGTCAACATCACCTCGGCCGCGGTGAAGGCGCCGATCGACATCCTCGGCCTCTCCAACGGCGCGCGCGCCGGCCTCACCGGCTTCATCGCCGGCCTGTCGCGCAAGACCGTGATCAACAACGTCACCATCAACGGCCTGCTGCCCGGCCCGTTCGAGACGGATCGCCTGACCGGCACCGCAAAGGCCGAGGCCGACAAGCGCGGCGTCTCGGCCGAGCAGATCCTGACCGAGCGCGCCAAGCTCAACCCCGCCGGCCGCTTCGGCCAGCCCGACGAATTCGGCTATGCCTGCGCCTTCCTGTGCGGCGCCAAGGCCGGCTTCATTACGGGGCAGAACATCCTCCTGGATGGCGGCGCGTTTCCGGGGACGTTGTAACCCATCATCGCATCCGCAACGGCGCATTCCACGAAAGATCGTCATGCCCGGGCTTGTCCCGGGCATCCACGTTCTTTGTTCGGCAAAGTAAGACGTGGATGGCCGGGTCAAGCCCGGCCATGACGATGTGGAGGCGTCAGAGCCCGATCATCACCGCTGCTTCGTCGGCTCGTCTTCGTCCTGCTGGCTCGGACCAGACGAGTCGGCCGTCGTGCGCTCGTCGGTCCAGTCGATGCCGAATTCGTCGAGACCATCGGCGAGCAGATCGCCCAGCATCGGCTCGCCAAGCAGATAATGCACGGTTTCGCGGCGCGGGCTGCGATATTCGGTGCGCGCCTCCACCGCGCGGGCGCGCAAATCGTCCCACTCGTCGATCGTGCCGTCACCGCGACCGAGCCATGTCAGCGCGACGAGATCGAGCTGCTCGTCCTCGTTCAGGGCGATCATGAAGCTTCCGAGTTCTTGGACGACAGGATCGGAGCCGTCATCCTCGAGAACATCGAGCGCGTCGTCATCGCTCGCGTTCGAGCCGGAATCCGGATCGGAATCGCCTTCCTTGACGTCGAATTCACGTGCCTTCTCGATGATGAAGGCGACCTTCTCCGCGGAAATCGCAAGCTCTGGCATGGCTTCCTCTTCGGCTTTTTCCTGGGGTTCCCGCGATAACGCCGCACCGCGTCAGATGATCCATTGCGCTTGATGGCGGAAACGGCGCATCTTTCGGCATCAAGGCAAGAACATGGGAAGGCGCCGGATGCAGTGGAAGGTCGGCCAAGTCAAAATCACCAAGATTGTGGAGCTGGAGACGGTCGGCTCGACCCGCTTCATCCTGCCGCTCGCGAGCAACGCAGAGGTTCAGAAGCTTCCCTGGCTGATCCCGCATTTTGCCACCGAAGAGGGCCGGCTGAAAATGTCGATCCATTCGCTGGTGGTGGAGACGCCTTCGCGCCGCATCGTTGTCGATACGGGCCTCGGCAACGACAAGCAGGGCCGCAATGTTCCGACCTGGAACAACCGCACCACGCCGTTCCTGGCGACGATGATGGCGGCGGGCTTTGCGCCCGACAGCATCGACACGGTGCTATGCACGCATCTTCATGTCGATCATGTCGGCTGGAATACGCGCCTGGTCGACGGCCGATGGGTGCCGACATTTGCCAAGGCACGCTACGTCTTCGGCAAGACCGAATACGAGCATTGGCTGGAACATTCGACCGAGCCGGACAAGCGGGCCGTGTTCGAGGATTCCGTGAAGCCGATCGTCGATGCCGGCCGGGCCGATCTGATCCCGAGCGATCACCAGCTGTGCGAGGAGATCAGCATGATCCCGACCCCCGGCCACAGTCCCGGCCATATGAGCATTCTCATCCGATCGGATGGCGAACAGGGTCTGCTCACGGGTGACGTCGCCCATCACCCTTGCCAGATGGCACATCTCGACTGGTCCTCGACCGCCGATTCCGACCAGACGCAGTCGGCCGAAACACGACGCGAATTGTTCGGCCGCTTTGCCGACACGCCGACGCTGGTGATCGGCGGCCATTTCTCGGCCGGGCATATCAGGCGGGATGGAGAGGCATTCAGGTTTGTGGCGCTGCAATCGTAGAATTCGTAGGGTGGATTAGCCCTGCAGATGCGCGAAGCGCATCTGCTCGGCGTAATCCACCTCTTCTGTCCCCGCGGAGGCAGACGTGGTGGGTTACGCCTTCGGCTAACCCACCCTACGATCCTCCGCCTACGCCACGAGGGAAGGGCTGCAATGCGCCCCGCTCTGGGCGGTTGAATTTCCCGCCGCCCTGTTCCATGAAGCTGTTTAACCGATCGGTCCATTCCTAGGGAGAAACGAGAATGAAGCTTGTTCGTTATGGCGAAAAGGGTGCGGAAAAGCCCGGCCTGATCGACAAATCCGGCCAGTTGCGCGACTTGTCGGCGCATCTGAAGGACCTCACCGGCGAGGCCTATTCGCCCGAGAGCCTGAAGAAGCTGGCAGGCCTCGACCCCGCCTCGCTCCCGGCGGTCTCCGGCAAGCCGCGGTTCGGCGCGCCCGTCACCGGCATCTCGAAATTCGTCGCGATCGGCCTCAACTACTCCGACCATGCCAAGGAGACCGGCGCCGATATCCCGAGCGAGCCGATCATCTTCATGAAGGCAAACACATCGCTGTCCGGCCCGAACGATGCGGTCGAAAAGCCGCGCGGCTCGACCAAGCTCGACTGGGAGGTCGAGATCGCCGCGATCATCGGCACCCGTGCGAAATATGTCTCGGAAGCCGACGCGCTGAACCACGTCGCCGGCTACTGCGTCTGCAACGACGTCTCCGAGCGCGCCTTCCAGATCGAGCGCCTCGGACAGTGGACCAAGGGCAAGTCGCACGACACGTTCGGCCCGCTGGGTCCGTGGCTCGCAACCAAGGACGAGATCAAGGACGTTCAGAACCTGTCGATGTGGCTGGATGTCAACGGCCAGCGCCGCCAGACCGGCTCGACCAAGACCATGATCTTCTCCATGGCCAAGTGCATCTCCTATGTCTCGCAGTTCATGACGCTGCTGCCCGGCGACGTCATCACGACCGGCACCCCGCCCGGCGTCGGCCTCGGCATGAAGCCGCCGACCTTCCTCAATGTCGGCGACGTCGTCAGCCTCGGCATCGAGGGTCTCGGCGAGCAGAGGCAGGAGATTATCGCGGCGTAAGCCGCCGCCCTCATCCTGAGGAGCGCGCAACGCGCGCGTCTCGAAGGATGCGCCACAAGCACGGTTGCCCGGCGTTCGCGCGCCGGGCAACGAGAGAGCGTCCCTCGTTGTCCACCTTCGAGACGCGCGCCAAGAGGCGCGCTCCTCAGGGTGAGGACTGTGTGCCTGGATAGAGGTTATTTCCAATGAAGCTCACCTTCTCCCCCGCCTCGCCCTTCGCCCGCAAGGTGCGCATCGCTGCGATCGAGCTCGGGCTGATCGACAAGATCGAGCTCGTGCCCGCAAGCGTCGCACCGGGCACGGCCAATGAGGACTATTCGAAGATCACGCCGCTGAAGAAGCTGCCGGTGCTGATCACCAATGATGGCGACGTCATCCTGGATTCCTACGTCATCGTCGAATATCTCAACGAGATAGCCGGCGGCAGCCTGATCCCGGATTATGGCCCGCGGCGCTGGAAGGCCAAGACCAATCACTCGCTGATCAACGGCATGCTCGATTCCATGCTGCTGTGCCGCTACGAGAAGATGGTGCGGCCGCAGGGCCTGCAATGGCAGGCGTGGTCGGACGACCATTGGAACCGCGCCTGGACCGGCATGGCGCGCTTCGAGAACATGCCCGAAGTCCTCAATGGTCCCTTCGACATCTCGCAGATCGGCCTCGTTTGCGTGCTCGGCTATGCCGATTTCCGCTTCGCCGATTGCGGCTGGCGCAAGGCCTATCCGAAGCTCGACGCCTTCCACCAGAAGATGTTGGAGCGGCCCTCCGTGAAGATCTCGGTGCCGCCGGCCAGCTAAAGCGCGATGATCGTCATCGCGCTTTAGCTTGATTGTCTGGGCATGATCCTGTCGGAAAACCGCTGCACACTTTTCCGGAATCATGCTGTACAACCGGAGTTCTCATGAGCCTGAAGTTCTCGGTCGGCGATCTCACCATCCATCGCGTCATTGAGCAGGAAACCTCGTTCGTCCCGGCGCTGGAGATGCTGCCGGGATTGACGGCGGAGGTGCTGGCCGAGAACCGGGCATGGATGCGCGAGAACAAGGCGCTGGATGACCAAGACGTGCTGCTCCTGTGCTTTCAGTCCTATGTGGTGAAGACGCCCCATCACACCATCCTGGTCGACAGCTGCATCGGCAACGACAAGCCGCGGCCTCGGCCGAAATGGAACATGAAGACCGACGACACCTATCTGCGCGGGCTGGGCGCCGCCGGATTTGCGGTCGAGGACATCGACTTCGTGATGTGCACGCATCTGCACGTCGATCACGTCGGCTGGAACACGCGGCTGGAGAACGGCCGCTGGGTGCCGACCTTCCCCAAGGCACGCTACGTCTTCGCCAGGCAGGAATTCGACCACTGGACCGAGCAGAATGCGAAGGCGGAAGTAGCTCCCTTCGCCGACAGCGTGCTGCCGGTGGTCGAGGCCAACAGGCACGAGCTCGTCGGCAACGATCATGAGATCGGCGATCACGTCCGCATCCTGCCGACGCCGGGCCATACGCCGGGTCATATCGCCATCACGATGGGCCGCGGCAAGGACGATGCCGTGTTCTCCGGCGATCTCATGCACTCGCCGCTGCAGACGCTTCATCCGGAGCTGTCGATCAAGTTCGACGTCGATCCGGTCGCGGCAGCGAAAACGCGCCGCAGCTTCCTGGAACGCTATTGCGACACCGACACGCTGTGCTGTACCGCGCATTTCCCCTCGCCCTCGGTGGGGAAGATCCGGCGCAAGGGCAGTGCATTCGTGTGCGCGGCTGTTTAGCGAGATGCCGTAGGGTGGGCAAAGGCGCGCGCTTCGCGCGCCGTGCCCACCACTCTTTATGGTGGGCACGCTCCGCTTTGCCCACCCTACGATTCCACCCGAGTGGAGAGACACGATGACTGCACTCCCCGACATCCCCCTGCCCGCCGGAATCCGCTCGCGTTATGTCGACGGCATCAACGGCTTGCGCATGCATGTGCTGGAGGCCGGGTTCGAGACCAGGGGACGGCCATGCGTCCTCTTGCTGCACGGTTTTCCCGAGCTCGCCTTCTCCTGGCGCAAGGTGATGCCGACGCTGGCTGCGGCCGGCTATCACGTGATCGCGCCGGACCAGCGCGGCTATGGCCGCACCACGGGATGGCGCGCGGAATACGACGGCGATCTCGCGCCCTTCTCGCTCTTCAACCTGGTGCGCGATGCGCTCGCTCTGGTGTCGGCGTTCGGTTACAAGCAGGTCGATGTGGTCGGGCACGATTTCGGCAGCCCGGTCGCATCCTGGTGCGCGCTGATAAGGCCTGATGTGTTTCGTTCGGTGACGATGATGAGCGCGCCGTTCGGCGGGCCGCCGCCCCTGCCCTTCAATACGGTCGACACACCGGCAAAGCCGCCCGCCGAAGACCCCGTGCATCGCGAGCTCGCCGCGCTGCCGCGGCCGCGCAAGCACTATCAATGGTACTATTCGACACGCGAGGCGAACGCCGACATGCAGCACGCGCCGCAGGGCGTCCATGATTTCCTGCGCGCCTATTATCATCACAAGAGCGCGGACTGGACCGACAACAAGCCGTATCCGCTGTCATCGTGGTCGGCGAACGAGTTGGCAAAGCTGCCGACCTACTATGTGATGGACCTGAACCAGACCATGGCCGAGACGGTGGCGAAGGAAATGCCCTCACCCGCCGCGATCGCCGCCAACCAATGGCTGCCGGACAGCGACCTCGCCTATTACAGCGCCGAATATGGCCGCACCGGATTCCAGGGCGGGCTGCAATGGTATCGCTACGGCACGTCGGGCATGCTCAACAGCGAGATGCAGCTGTTTTCAGGACGCAGCATCCACGTGCCCTCATGCTTCATCTCGGGCAAGCAGGATTGGGGCACTTATCAGCGTCCGGGCGTGTTCGAGGCGATGCAGGGGCGCGGCTGCACAAGGATGCTCGGCTGCCATCTCGTCGACGGCGCCGGCCATTGGGTGCAGCAGGAGCAGCCCGCCGAGGTGAACCGGCTGCTGCTGGACTTCCTCGCCAGAACCCGCACCGCGTGATTTGACCCGGGAACCCCGGCCCCTTATATAGTTTAGAATAGTTCTAAACTATCGATACAGGGCCACCGTGAAGAATTTTGCCGATCTGACCGAGCGCGAGGTGCTTGCGGTCGCGATCTCCTCCGAGGAAGAGGACAGCCGCATCTACATGACCTTCGCCGAGGACCTCCGCGAGCGTTACCCGGACACGGCAAAAATCTTCGAGGAGATGGCCGAGGAAGAGCGCGGCCACCGGCACATGCTGCTGGAATTGTACGAGCAGCGCTTCGGCAAGCATCTGCCGCCGATCCGGCGCGAGGACGTCAAGGGATTCCTGCGCCGCCGCCCAGTCTGGCTCACCAAGAACCTGTCGCTCGACGCCATCCGCAGGGAAGTCGAGACCATGGAGATGCAGGCGGAGCGCTTCTACGTGAAGGCCGCCGAACAGGCCCAGGACGTCGGCGTGCGCCGCCTGCTCGGCGATCTCGCCGAAGCCGAGAAAGGTCACGAGGAGACCGCCGCAAAGCTGACGGGCGAGATCCTGAATTCCGACGTCCGCGCCGAGGAGGATCGCACCAACCGCCGCATGTTCGTGCTGCAATATGTGCAGCCGGGCCTCGCCGGATTGATGGACGGATCGGTCTCGACGCTGGCGCCGCTGTTCGCGGCGGCCTTCGCCACCCACCAGAACTGGCAAACGTTTCTTGTGGGCCTCGCCGCATCGATCGGCGCCGGCATCAGCATGGGCTTTGCCGAGGCGCTGTCCGACGACGGATCGCTCACGGGGCGCGGCTCGCCCTGGCTGCGCGGCATCACCTGCGGCGCGATGACGACGCTCGGCGGGCTCGGCCATACCGCGCCCTATCTGGTGCCGGATCATTGGGCCAATGCGTTCTGGATCGCAACCGCCGTCGCCTGCGTCGTCGTGTTCTTCGAATTGTGGGCGATCGCCTTCATTCGCTCGCGCTATATGGACACGCCGTTCCTCCAGGCCGTGTTCCAGATCGTGCTCGGCGGCGCGATCGTGCTCGCGGTCGGCGTATTGATCGGGGCGGCGTAGCGACCCGCCCGCGGTGTCATCGCCCGCCTTCGCGGGCGATGACGACGAATTCTGAACTCCTTCCGTTCCGTCTCGCCGGGACATCAATCGCGATCAAACGGCGGTTGCAGCATTCGGGCAAACTGCGCATCATCCTCCGACAACAAGAGCAGGAGAAGCGCCGTGGCCAGATCGGAATGGAGTTTCAAGAGCGCGGTCGAGCTGTCGGCCGCATTGACCGCAAAGAAGGTCTCCGCGGTCGAGCTTACACAGGATGCCATCGACCGCATCGAGCGTCACGACGGCAAGGTCAATGCGATCTGCGTGCGGGATTTTGATCGCGCCCGCAGTGCGGCACGCGAGGCCGATGTGGCGCTGGCGCGCGGCGAAAGAAAACCGCTGCTCGGAATTCCGGTGACGGCGAAAGAATCCTTCAACATCGCGGGCCTGCCCACAACTTGGGGCTGGATGCCGCAAAAGGATTTCAAGCCAACGGAGGACGCGCTGTCGATCTCCCGGGTGAAGAACGCAGGCGGCGTCATTCTCGGCAAGACCAACGTTCCCGTGGGCCTGGGAGACTGGCAGAGCTACAACGACATCTACGGCACGACGAACAATCCATACGATCTCGGCCGCACGCCCGGCGGCTCGTCGGGCGGCTCGTCGGCGGCGCTTGCGGCCGGCTACGGACCGCTCTCGCTCGGATCCGACATCGGCGGCTCGCTGCGCGTGCCGGCATTCCATTGCGGCGTCTATGCGCACAAGCCGACATACAATCTCTGTCCCACGCGCGGCCATACGCCGCCGCCATTTCCGGCGGTCCCGATGGAACGCGATATGGCGGTGATCGGCCCGATGGCCCGTAGTGCAGCCGACCTGACGCTGCTGCTGGACGTGATGGCCGGTCCCGATCCGGTCGACCTCGGCATCGGATACAAGCTGGCGCTGCCGGACGCACGCCACGACAGGCTGAAGGATTTCCGCCTGCTTGTGATCGACAGCCATCCGTTGCTGCCTGCGAATTCCGACATTCGCAGCGCGATCGAGACGCTGGCCGGGCGATTGACGGGCGCCGGCGCGAACGTCGCGCGCGAAAGCCCGCTGTTTCCGGACTTCCGCGAAGCCTCGCGCCTCTATATGCGCATGCTGATGAGCTTCCTCGGCGCCTTCCTTCCGCCGGACATTCTCGCCGGCGCGCGGGCCGGCGCGGCGCAACTCTCGCCCGACGACAAGAGCCTTGCGGCCGAGCGGCTGCGCGGCATGACCTCGAGCCATCAGGCCTGGGTGTTCGACGAGGGCGCGCGCGCCGGGCTGCGCGCGCAGTGGCGGCAATTGTTCAGGTCATTCGATGCGGTGATCTGCCCGATCATGCCGACCCCCGCCTATCCGCATGATCATTCGCCGGAGCAGGAGAAGCGTCGGATCAATATCGACGGCAAGGACCATGTTTATCCGGACCAGCTTGCCTGGCCCGGCATCGCCACGCTGACGGGCTTGCCGGCCACGGCCGTTCCGCTCGGCCTGTCGAAGGATGGTCTGCCGGTCGGCGTCCAGATCATCGGCCCCTTCCTCGAAGACCGCACGCCGCTCAGGCTCGCTGAACTGATTGAGTGTGAGTTCGGCGGGTTCCAGCCGCCGCCATTATTCAATGACTAGTTCTTCCCGTCATTGCGAGCGAAGCGAAGCAATTCAGAATTTTTCCGAGGCGACAGTCCGGATTGCTCCGTCGCCAGCGCAAAATTGCTTCGCAATTTTGTCGCGGGCTCCTCGCGATGACGGAGGACGACAACGTCGCGATTTTGGGCTCGCGCGTCGGGCGCCCCGGATTGACGGAAAGGAAGCACCATGAGCCAGGACCTCGACCAACTGACCGCCCTCAACCGTGACTACGTTGCCTCCGTGCAGAACTGCGACGTCAAGCGTTTCGACGAAATCCTGGCGGCGGAGTTTTATTGCTCCAATCCCGACAAGACGCTGGTCGACCGTGCCGCCTTCCTGGAGCAGACGGCGCGGCCGATCGCTATCCGGAACTTGAAAGAGCGCGACGTCATCATCCGCATCATGGGCGACTTCGCCATCATCCACGCCGCGACGAGCTACACCACGGCGGATGGCCAGCAGGCGACGGGGCGCTACACCGATTGCTGGGCGAAGCAAAATGGCAAGTGGCTCGCGGTGTCGGCACACGTGTCGCGGTGAGGAGGGAACGCTGCCGTTCCCCCTCAGGCCGCGGGTCATTCGACGACTGCCATAAAGAAATCGCTAACCAAACAATCTTTTCCCGAGCAATGGGCAAACCGCACATCTGAGATTTATCCGGCTGGCAATCGTTCGCCCGTCAAAATTGCAGGCGACGAGAGGTCCCCTCAGGGCATCGATCTCGAGCATGTCGGGAGGACACGCTACGAATCCGGCGAGAGTGATTGCGTGACAAACGATACAATCGAGATAGGCGCGCTCCGCGACCCCTATCATCGCGTCAATCCAGACGAGACGCTGCCCGAGAGATGGCGGATTCCGATCGCCATAGCGATCGGGTGCGGGCTCGTGGGCCTTGTGCTCCGTTACCTCGCGCGGGAACACGCGACCGCTGACGCCGCCGAGTACATCACCTGGTATAGCTTTGCGCGAGATCACGGCATTGGCGGGCTGGCCGAGGCTTTCACCAACTACACGCCGTTTTACAGCTACCTGCTGCTGATCGCCACGCAGTTCGATTGGCTAGGCCAGCCGCTTTCTCTCGTGAAGATGATCTCGGCCATATTCGAGTTCGGCTGCGCGATCGTCGTGGCCCGGATGGTCTGGCGCGTGACAAGTGTGCCGTTGCGCGCCTCCCTGGCCTTCTGCGCGGTGTGGCTTGCGCCGACAGTGCTCTTCAATGGCGCAATGTGGGGACAGGCCGATTCGATCTGGACCTTCTTCGCGCTGATTTCCGTGGCGATGTTCATGCGGGACCGAAACGGCGTTGTGCCGTTCGCAGTGGCCTGCTCGGTGAAAGCCCAAGGCGTCTTCCTGGGGCCGTTCGTGTTGGGCATGATCCTGCGCCGCAGGATCCACCTGGCATG
Source organism: Bradyrhizobium sp. IAR9 (assembly GCF_013408065.1). Lineage (NCBI taxonomy): Bacteria > Pseudomonadati > Pseudomonadota > Alphaproteobacteria > Hyphomicrobiales > Nitrobacteraceae > Bradyrhizobium > Bradyrhizobium sp. IAR9. Next base: position 51,342 of record NZ_JACBZW010000014.1, on the reverse strand, counting down.
GCTTGCCGCTATTCCGGGAGCGTATGCGATCCTCGCCATTCCGGTTCTCGTCGCCGGCAGGTCCCTGGTCTCCGTACTCGGGATCTATCTCGGCCAGGCCAACACATTTCATCACCTGACCATGAATGCAGCGAATATCTGGGTGTTCGCGGGAGGAACGCCGTACGCAATCGGGGTCGCCGCCGGCCTCGTGCTCGCGGCGGCGAGCGGGCTTGCCCTATCGATCTTCATCGCACAGTCCAGGCGCACGGGGCCGGAGTTCATTCTGCTCGTCGCGTGCGTATCGCTCATCCTCATGCCGTATTTGCTTCCGAAGATGCACGAGCGCTATTTCTACGGGTTCGAGCTTGCGGCGATCGCCCTGGCCTGCCTCAATCTGCGCTATCTGCCGTTCGCGGTGATTGCCCAAGTCGATGGCGTGCTATCCTACCTCGCATTCGAGAGCGAGATCGTCATGGGCCTGTTGCCGGCGGCGCTCTGCAACACCCTTCTCGTGTTCTACCTCGTGCTCGATCTCCGCCACGGCGAACGTGGATTTCGCCTTCCGAGGTTTGCCTGGCTTGGCTTCACCGCGTCGACCGCGGGATTGTTCTCCTATCTGCTGTTCGCGGGTCCCGGCTTGAACGTATCCCTCGCGTATATGCTCGTCGCGGGTCTCGCCACGGCCATGACGCTGCTGCTCGTGAAGGAGACACGTTGCGCCTCGGCCGACGGTCCGACCGCGTCGCATTGACTTGATTTTCGAGCGACGACGGCGTCCGTGGCGCTAGCTGTCGAACACGATCACGCTGCGCAGCGTCTTGCCGGCTTTCATGTTGGCAAAACCCTCGTTGATCTCGGACAGCTTCAATTTCGCCGAGATCCAGTCCTCCAGATGCAGCCGTCCGCGCAGGTAGAAGTCAACCAGGCGCGGCATGTCGACGCGAAAATGGTTCGAGCCCATCGAGGAGCCCTGGATCCGGCGCTCGCGCAGGAAATCGAAACCGTGCAGCTCGATCTTCTGGCCGAACGGGATCATGCCGACGATGGTGGCGGTGCCGCCGGAGGCGAGCATGCCGAACGCCTGCTCGGCGGTCTCCTTGCGGCCCAGCACCTCGAAGGAATGATGCACGCCGCCATTGGTGAGATCGCGCACCTGCTTCACGACGTCGCCGTCGGCGGGGTTGATGATGTCGGTCGCACCCAGCTTGGTCGCGAGCTGAAGCTTGGCCGGATTGGTGTCGATGGCGATGATGCGGCCGGCCCCGGCGATCTGCGCACCATTGATTGCGGCCATGCCGACGCCGCCGCAACCGATCACCGCCACGGTCTCGCCGGCCGTCACCTTCGCGGTATTCACCACCGCGCCATAGCCGGTGATGACGCCGCAGCCGATCAGCGCGGCGAGATCGAGCGGCATTTCTTTACGGATTTTGACGATGGCGTTCTCGTGCACCAGCATCTGTTCGGCAAAGGACGAGAGATTGAGGAACTGGTGCAGCTTCTCAGGCTTGGACCACTGCATCCGGTTTGAGGCCCCCGGCAGCAACTTCACGGTGGTGTCGGTGCAGAGGACGGTGCGGCCCGTGGTGCAGTTATCGCAGGTGCCGCAGAACACCGACAGGCAAGTGACGACGTGGTCACCCGGCTTGACGTAAGTGACATCGGAGCCGACCTGCTCGACGACGCCAGCGGACTCGTGGCCGAGCACCGCGGGCAGCGGATGCGGATAGAGCCCTTCCATGAAATGCAGGTCGGAGTGACAGAGCCCGGCGACCGTGGTGCGGATCAAGACCTCGCGCGGGCCCGGCTTCGGCAGGCTGACGTCCTCGATGACGAGCGGCTGGTTGACTTCATAGAGGACGGCGGCCTTCATCGAGCTCTCCCTGTCGCGTTTCTTGGTTTGATCGTGGCGTGCAGCCTACGCTGCCAGAACCAGTTCGCCAACCTCGCTCATGCCGGCTGAGCTGTCGCCGAGCAGCAGCGCAGCGATCCTGGCTCGCGTCGCATTTTCCGTCAGCCGGAACGGATCGCTTGGCGCCACCCGATGATCGATCACCAGCCGCGACAACAGCAACCGGCGCGCATCTCCGCGCATCTCGTGGATACGATGTGCCTCCCAGGCGAGCGCGACCGCGCTGGCGACATGATAGAGCAGGCTCGTTGCACGACGCGCATCCGCTTCGTTCTCGGATTTCCCCGCGACCTCTCGCGCAAAACCCACCGCACGATCGACGAGGCCACGTAGATTGTCGCGCCAGGCCTGCGGCACGGATGCACTGTCATCGAGCCGCGCATGCAGATCGGCTGACAGCGCGGATTCCGCGCCATGGCGACCGACTGCGCGCCGGAGCGCATCAATCGCGACGATGTTGCCGGTGCCTTCCCAGACCGAGCCGAGATGCGCATCGCGCAGCAGACGCGGCGTCGCGAATTCCTCGATATAGCCGATGCCGCCGCGCATCTCGAGCGCATCGCCGCAGACCTTGCGCGCATCGCGCGTGGCGCGGAATTTCAGCGTCGGGGTGAGTATCCGCAATAGCGCCGCCGCATCCTGGCTGCCGGCCTCGGCGCGGTCGAGCGCGTCCGCAGTGAGGAAGCTCATCGACAGCGCCTGCTCGACCGGCAGCATGATCTTCAGCATCTGCCGTCGGCCGAGCGGCAGGTCGATGATGCGATTTCCGAACACGACCCGATTTGTCGCAACCGTCATCGCGTCGTGATAGGCGCGGCGCATCAGTGCGGTCGATTTGACGCCATTGGAGAGCCGCGACGAATTCACCATCTCGGCCATCTGCACGAAGCCGCGGTCGAGCTTGCCGACCGCATAGGCGATCGCACCTTCGAGCTTGATCTCGCCCGAGGCCATCGAGCGTGTGCCGAGCTTGTCCTTCAGACGCACGATCCGGTAGTGGTTCTGCGAGCCGTCGTCGAGGAAGCGCGGCATCAGGAACAGGCCGACGCCGCGCGTGCCGGGGCCGGCGCCTTCGGGCCGTGCCAGCAGCATCACCACCTTGGCGTCCGCATTCGAGCAGAACCATTTCTCGCCAGTGAGGCGCCAATGGTCGCCCTCCTGCACCGCGCGCGTGGTCAGCGTGCCGACGTCGGAGCCGCCCTCCTTCTCGGTCATGAACTGGCCGCCTTGCGTTAGCTTGCTCATGTCGGTCTGGGTCAGGCCGTCCAGATATTTCGCCTTCAGCGCCTCGCTGCCGAAATTCGCCAGCAGCTTTGCGCAGCCGTCGGTGACGTTGATCGGACAACCCATGCCGAATTCGGTCTGGTTGAACAGGAAAGTAAAGGCATGTTTGGCCACCACGGGATATTTGCCCGGCCAGCCCATGATGCCCTTGCGGATCGAGAGCGCGTGGATGCCGAACTCGCCGAACGCCGCGTTCTCCAATTCGCGATAGGCCGGGTGATATTCGATCCACTGCACGTCGCGGCCGAACTTGTCGCGCTGGTGTAGCACCGGTGTATGACGGTCGGCGAGCCGCGCGCAGTCGTCGAGCCGGCCGCCGGCGAGTTCGCCGAGACGATCGAGATGCGGCTCGATATGGCGGAACAGATTTTCCGGGAGATGGATGCGGAGCAGGTCGGTCAGCGCGGGATCGGCGCGGTAGAAATTCATCCCCGTGGTGTCGGGCGCCAGCAGTCCGGATGATGCGGCCACGACATTCTTCGGCTGCGCTGGGGCCGGCTTGGGCATGATCGTCCTCTTGGTTTCCGTCGTGCGGACATTTTGCGCTGATTTGGCGCTTGCCGCTTGGAATGATGTCGATCATGCTCCAGCGGCGGATGCGGATAAACCCGCAAATCGTCAAGGCGGCATGATCGCCGCGAGGGAGCAAACTCGCCCTGCGGAATTGTGACCGTCCCGGCTGGTTGTCCGTGCGGACCATGCATAGATCAACGGCTTCCCGTCTGCGAGAAATCACGCCATGGAACATCCGAAATACAAGATCGCCCTCATCGTCGGTGCCGGCGAAGGCCTGAGCGCTTCGCTGGCGCGCTTGCTGGCTGCGCAAGGCATTCGCGTCGCGCTGGCGGCGCGCAAGATCGAGAAGCTGGGCGCGCTCTGTAGCGAGACCGGCGCGAAGGCCTATGCCTGCAACGCGGCGGATCCGGAGGAGGTCGAGCGGCTGTTCGGCCTCGTCGAGCGCGAGATCGGCACGCCCGACCTCGTGGTCTACAATGCCAGCGGCCGCACGCGCGGGCCGTTCGTCGACCTCGTCCCTGCCGACGTCGCCAACGCGATCGCGGTCAGCGCCTATGGCGGTTTTCTGGTTGCGCAACAGGCTGCAAAACGCATGCTGCCGAACAAGCACGGCGCGATCCTGTTCACCGGCGCCTCCGCCAGCGTCAAGGGCTACGCGCAGTCGGCCTCGTTCGCGATGGGCAAGTTTGCGCTGCGCGGCCTCGCACAGAGCCTGGCGCGTGAATTGTCGCCGCAAGGCATCCATGTCGCGCATTTCGTGATCGACGGCGGCATCCGCAGCGCGGCGCGGACGGAAGCCGAAGACAAGCCGGATTCGATGCTCGATCCCGACGCGATCGCGCAGAGCTATTGGAACGTGTTGCAGCAGCCGCGCAGCGCCTGGAGCTGGGAGCTCGAGCTGCGGCCCTGGGTGGAGAAGTTTTGAGGCGAATTGCCGTAGGGTGGGCAAAGGCGCAACGCGCCGTGCCCACCATCTCGGACGCGAAAAGCAATAATGGTGGGCACGCTTCGCTTTGCCCACCCTACGAGAGTGGGGAGGAATAATGAGCAGCGAAACCACCATCGACACCGGCACCAACGAGCTCCTCTGCGTCATCCGCGACCGCGTCGCTGTCATCACGCTGAACCGGCCGGACGCGCGCAATTCGCTGTCGGATACGCTGACACCGGCGCTGCGCACGATGATCCGCGGCTGCGGCGAGAACCCCGGCGTCGGCGCGCTGCTGATCACCGGCGCGGGCGAAGCGTTCTGCGCCGGCGGCAACGTCAAGGGCATGGGCGCCCATCGCGACAAGGCAAAGCTCGAGATGCCGCTGGAAGATCGCATCGCCGATCTGCAGGAACGGCAACGGCTGCTCACCGGCGCGCTGGTGTCGGTGCGCAAGCCGACCATCGCCGCCCTGCCCGGCCCCGCGGTCGGCGCCGGACTCGCCATCGCCATGGCCTGTGATATCCGCATCGCTGCGCAATCGGCCTTCGTCGCCACCGGCTATGCCCGCATCGCACTGAGCGGTGATTACGGCATCGCCTGGCTGCTCACCCGCCTCGTCGGCACCGCACGGGCGCGCGAGCTGATGTTCACCGGCGACCGTGTCGATGCCGCGCGCGCGGAGGCCATCGGCCTCGTCAACCGCGTCGTGCCCGATGACAAATTGCAAGCCGAGGCCTTCGCGCTGGCCAAATCGCTCGCCGAAGGCCCGCGCCTCGCGCTGCGCTACATGAAGGATAATCTCGACGAAGCCGTGCTGTTCGACTTCGAAACCGCGCGCGACCACGAAGCCGAACGGCTGATCCGCTTGACCACGACCGCCGATCACAAGGAGGCAGTGCAGGCGTTCATCGAGAAGCGGAAAGCGGTGTTCACGGGAAAGTAGCAGCGTTCGAAGATCTATGACCTTCACCCTGAGGTGGCCGCTTCTTCAGCGGCCCTCGAAGGGCGACGGCCCGACTGTTGCTGCGCGAAGTCCGACACCGGGGATGCAGAGGGGCCGCTCATCCTTCGAGGCTCCCCGCGCGTCGCGTTGCGCCGCGCGTCTCGCACCTCAGGATGACGGATCTGCAAGCAAAAAAACGCCCGGCTCTGGCTATGCCAGGCCGGGCTTGCAGTGATGTCAAACCGAGGCTGAGGGGCTTTCGGCCTGACGGGAAAGGGCGGCAAGGCGCCAGCTCGCGCAGGGAATATCCTTTGCTGCGACACTGATCTCCTTGTCGAAGCGCACCAGCTTCCAATCATCAGGGTGGTTGAAGGCGAAACCGGATTTGCGGGCGAGCGAGACCATGGCCTCGTTGGAGCGCAGCGTGTCGCCAAAGATGTGCTCGGCGCCAAGCGCGGCGGCGCGGCATTCGAGATTCTTCAAAAGCGCCGTGGCGATGCCATGGCCCTGCCAGCAATCATGGACCGACAGGCCGAATTCAAGCGCCGCGGTTTCGGCCTGCAGCGCATAGCGCGCCTCGGCGACGATGGTCTCGAAGCCGTCGACCATCATGGTCGCGACCACGGTGAAACGTTCGCGCTCGCCGATCTGAAGGAAGTCGTGCAGCAGTCCGTTCGGCAGCTCGCTGATCGCGCCGAAGAAACGGTTGTAGCGGGAGCGGGTCGAGAGGGAGCGGAAATAGTGCTGAAGCTCGTCGGTATCGCGCGGCTCGACGAAGCGCACATTGAGCGCCTCACCCTGCCGGGTGCGCAGCGTGTCCGAATATTGCTTCAGATCTTCCAGGCGAAGAGCGGTCATGACACATGCTCGGGACAAAAGTGACCGCCGGCGCCCCACAGTCAGGCGGCGCCGGCCTGGCGGCCAATCAGGCCCGCCAGAAGGGTTTGTCGGCCTCGTAGGCGATGTCACTCCAGGACAACCCGACGTCCTGAAGGTCGCGCGCGGTCCATTGGGTGAGTTCGCGCCTGTTACGGTAGCGCTCGTGCCAGACGTGGAGGGTCTCGCCGATCTGCTGGACCAGGCCGGGCGCATGATGATTTGTCATCGAATTGTCAGTCAAAGTAGACATTTTCAGCTCCTGGAGCTAAGTTGACCGCTAATATCTGCTTCCTGGTGCAGTGCGACAAACGACAATTTGTACCTTTTCGCATGAATTAACGTCATGTATCCTGCTGCCAAATGACTGCCAGATTGCCGTCCCTGAACGGATTGCGGGCGTTTGAGGCCGCCGCGCGCCATCTCAGCTTCACGCTGGCGGCGGCCGAGCTGAACGTGACGCAGACCGCGATCAGCCATCAGATCCGAAGGCTTGAGGAGGAGCTCGGCATCCGCCTGTTCATCCGGCAGAACCGTGCGCTGGCCCTGACCCCGGAGGCGCGCGACTACCTCCCCGGCGTCCGCGCTGCCTTCAACGATCTCCGGCTTGCGACCGACCGGTTGCTGCGCAAGGACGACGACAAGGTGCTGACGGTCTCGACGCTGGCCTCGCTCGCCGCAAAATGGCTGTTGCCGCGACTGACGGATTTCCAGGAGCAGCATCCCGGCATCGACGTTCGTATCACCACCTCGACCAGCTTCGTCGACTTCCAACGCGACAATGTCGATGCCGCGATCCGCTACGGCCGCGGCCAATGGCCGGGCCTGCGCGCCGACTGGCTGATGGCGGATGAGCTGTTTCCGGTGTGCAGTCCGTCGCTATTGCGTGGCGACAAGCCACTGCGCCGGCCCGAAGACCTGGGAAACCATCCGCTGCTGCACACCTCAAGCGCCAACAGCGACGATTGGCGGCTTTGGCTGACCGCGGCAGGCCTGCCGGCCGACATCGCGAGGCACCCCGGTATCACCTTCGACATGATCTTCATGACCATCCAGGCCGCGATCGACGGCATTGGCGTCGCGATGGGACGGACCTCCTACGTCCAGGACGACATCGCCAAGGGCCGCCTCGTGGTGCCCTTCAAGATCGCGCTGCCGGCCGACGCCGGCTTCTACCTGGTCGCGCCCGAGGGGCGCCGCGAAGCACCGAAGCTGACCGCATTCCGCCAATGGCTGATTGCTGCAACGCAAAATAAAGCCTGAAAAATCAGCAGCTTCCTCCGCAAAACGGATTGACTCGCCCAGCCTCGCGCGGGAAGAGGCGTGGCAGATTGTCGCAGCCTCTGTCGCCTTGCCGTGGGATGATTTCCCGGTCCGGCCAGACCTTTCCAAAGGGAGCAACGCCATGGCTGGACCAGCCGCATCGACCAATCCACCCGCGATCAAATCGCGCATCGGCGCCATCCTGCGCGCCACGTCAGGCAATTTTCTCGAGCAGTTCGACTTCTTCCTGTTCGGCTTCTATGCCGCCGCGATCGGCAAGGCGTTCTTCCCCTCCTCTGATGAGACCGCATCGCTGCTCAACACCTTCGGCGTGTTCTGGCTCGGCGCGTTGATGCGGCCGGTCGGCGCGATCGTGCTCGGCGCTTACATCGACCGCATCGGCCGCCGCCAGGGCCTGATCGTCACGCTCGCCATCATGGCCTTCGGCACCGTCGTCATCGCATTCTGCCCGAGCTATGCGACCATCGGCATCGCCGCGCCCATCATCGTGCTGGTCGGACGTCTGCTGCAGGGCTTCTCCGCCGGCGTCGAGCTCGGCGGCGTGTCGGTCTATCTCTCGGAGATCTCCACCCCGGGCAATCGAGGTTTCTACACCTCGTTCCAGTCGTCGAGCCAGCAGGTCGCGATCTTCGTCGCCTCGATCCTCGGCTACATCCTTTCGGAGGTGATGCCGGCCGACACCGTCGCCGCCTGGGGCTGGCGCATTCCCTTCTTCGTGGGCTGCCTGATCATCCCCCTGATCTTTGTCCTGCGGCAGACGCTGGAGGAGACGCCTGCCTTCCTCGCCATGAAAAAGCATCCGACGGCCAGCGAGGTGTTCGCCTCCGCGCTCGCCAACTGGCGTATCGTCATCCTCGGCATGATGATCGCGATCCTGACCACGACGACGTTCTACTTCGTCACCGTCTACACGCCGACCTTCGGCAAGACCGTGCTGAAGCTGTCGACGCAGGACGCGTTGCTGGTCACGTTGCTCGTCGCCGTGACCAACTTCTTCTGGAACCCGGTCGGCGGCGCGCTGTCCGACCGGATCGGCCGCAAGCCGGTGCTGATCGCGATCGCCTGCATGTCGCTCGTCACCGCCTACCCGGCGCTGCACTGGCTGGTGACGGCGCCGAGCTTCGGCAAGCTGCTCGCGGTCGAGATGATGTTCTCGTTCTATTTCGGCGTCTACAGCGGCACCATGCTGGGCGCGCTGGTCGAGATCGTGCCGGCGCATGTGCGCACCACCTGCTTCTCGCTCGCCTTCGCGCTCGCCGCCGCCCTGTTCGGCACCTTCACGCCGTTCGCCTCGACCTTGCTGATCGAGCATACCGGCGACAAGGCCTCGCCCGGCTTCTGGCTGATGCTCGCTGCACTGCTCGGCATCATCGCGGCCTCGACGGTGTACCGCGGCGGCGGCAAGGCGGTGCCGACATATGATGCGGTGGCCGAGCCTGTGGCGGGGCGTTGATGGTCGCTTCGATCATCGCCGCCTCTTACCCTGCCCCTCCAGGGGAGGGTAAAGAAAAGGGGCTACAGCTCCACCACCACGTAATCGCTCTCGACTTTCACCGGGATCGTCTCGGCCACATATGGCCCCTTCACCACGCTCGCGCCCGGCTCGACATGGGCCGGATAGGCCTTCACGCGGAAGCGGCGGGGATCGCAATAGGACTGGCCGGTGCGGATGTCGAACTCCCAGCCGTGCCAGGGGCAGCGGATGATCTCGCCGAGCCTGGTGTATTCGATTTCGCCGGGCTCCTTCGACTGCGCAAGACCAATCAGCGGGCCCTCGCACAGCGCCGCGCCCTGATGCGGGCAACGGTTCATCAGGCCGAAATATTCACCTTTGATGTTGAAGACCGCAATCGGCCGCCCGTCGATCTCCAGAAATTTTCGCGTCCCCGGCGGCAGTTCATCGACCGGCGCGATCACATGCCGCGCCATCAACCAATCCCGTACAGTGCGCGCGCATTGCCGAGATAGAACGCCTCGCGATTGGCCTCGCTGACGCCTGGAGGCAAGACGCGGGAGGGCTCGTCATAGTCCCAATGCGGATAGTCAGTGGCGAACAACAGGCGATCCCAGCCGATCCAGTTGATGACGTCGAACAGATCCTCGCGGCTTTCAGGATCCTCCATCGGCTGCGTGGTCCACCACACCTGCTCGCGAATATATTCCGACGGCGGCCGCTTCACATGCGGCACCTCGCTGCGCAGGCGCTGCCAGGTCTTGTCGAGCCGCCAGGCCAGCGACGGCGCCCAGCCGAAGCCAGCCTCGATCATCACCATCTTCAGTTTCGGGAAGCGCTCGAACACGCCTTCCAAAACAAGACTGGCCAGCGCCGATTGCTGGCATTGCGAGTGACCCACCATCTCCTCGATATAATAGGACGGCCAGCCCGACGGCGTAATCGGATTGCCGCCGAAGCCGAAGGCGTGGACGCCGACGGGAAGGCCGGCTTCCTCCGCGGCCTGGTAGATCGGCCAGTAACGGCGCTGGCCGAGCGGCTCGACATTGCGGCTGAGCAGCAGCACCTGCACGAAGTTCTTGTCGCCGGCGCGCTCGCGGATTTCGGCGGCGGCCGATAGCCCGTCCTCATTGCCGACGACGATCGAGGCTTTGAGCCGCTTGTCCTTGCTGGTCCATTTGTCGATCTGCCAGTCGTTGATCGCCGAACACAAAGCGGCCGAGAGTTCGTGATTGCGGATGCCCTGCCCGGTGTTGAGCGGATTGAGCACGCCCAGCTGCACGTTGTTGGGATCGAGCAGCTGCTTCTGCATGAAGGACAGCGAGGAGCCCTGCGGGCCGCCTTCGGGCGGATAGGCATCGCGGCGCGAGGCGTTGGGCTGGGCCTTCGGATAGGGCGGGCCTTCCATCATGCCCTGATAGGCATGGACGCCGTAGACTTCGAGATGATGCTGCCAACGTTTGGCGAGATAGGGATAAAGCTCGGTGCGGGTGGCGCGTGCCGGATGGATGTCGCAGTCCGCGATCGCGGTTTTGACGGTCAGTGGGGAAGCGGCTTCTTGGCTCTCGCGGAATTGGATATTCATCGCCTTGCCTCCTTTGGCAGCGGGCTCATTTCAGGCCGGGATAGGTCGCATGTGGATTTTCGATCATAATCTTGCGCACGAGATCGGGGGTGAGACCTTCGGGCAGCGCGTCCTGGCCGTCGAACTGCCAGTGCGGATAGTCCGTGGAGAATAGGACCAATTCGTCGGACTGCATATGATCAAACAGGCGAATTAATGTCGCCTCGTCTGGCGGCGCATCAAATGGCTGTAAGGAGAAACGGATGTTGCTGCGCACAATATCCAGCGGCGCGCGGTCGACCCAAGGCGTCTCCATCCGCACCCCGCGCCAGAACTTGTGCAGGCGCCAGAGATAGGGAGAGATCCAGGAGACGCCGGATTCCAGCATCACCATTTTCAGGCGCGGATATTTGGCGAACACGCCCTCGACGATCAGACTGGTGAGCTGGGTCTGGAACGCCTGGGCCTGCCCCACATAATCCTCGATGTGGTAGGAACCCCATCCCACGGCGGTCGGCGGATTGTGATAGGCGGAACCCGCGTGAATGCCGACGGGTAGTTCCAGCCGTTCCGCGGCTTCATAGATCGGCCACAGCGCGCGCTTGCCGAGCGGCGTGTAGCCCATCACCAGCATCAGCACCTGGACGAAGCGCTTGTCCTGCGCGCAGCGCTCGATTTCTGCTACGGCCTTCTCGACGCTTTGCGTCGGGATCACGATCGAGCCGCGCAGCCTCTTGTCGCGATCGAGCCACTCCTTCACCAGCCAGTCGTTCAGCGCGCGGCAGAAGGCGGCCTGCAAATCTTCCGAAAACACCATCTGCACGCCGTAGAGCGGATTGCAGATGGCATGTTCGAGCTTAAAAGCATCGAGCACATGGCGCTGCATGTCCTCCAGGCTTTCGCCGGGTTTTCCGCTTTCGGGGCGCCAGTCTGGCCGCGCCGTAATCGGTGAACTCTGAGGATAGGATTGCGAGATAAGGTCGACCATGCCGCGCGTCGTCACCTGATCGCGCCAATAGTCGTTCAGGTACGGCAGCAGGCTGGTCAGATGCGGCACGGCCGGATGCACGTCGCAATCCACCCCGCCGGCGATCAGGGACGCCATGACGTCTCCCTTCTCACGTTCCCTCGCATGTCTCTTCTTGTACCCGCCATTCAAGCAGGCCTGCCCGTCGCCCGCAACTCAGCCAAGCGTCCTGTCATATGCTAGGAAGGCTGAGCTCGGTTGCGAAGGAATGAGGGGTTGCGGAATGAAAGAGCTCGTCGGCATTGCGGAACAGGTCGCAGCCAAACTGATCGCGCGCAAACAGACCATTGCTGTCGCGGAATCTTCGACCGGCGGCCTGATCGCGGCCAGCCTGCTCGCGGTGCCCGGCGCGTCCGCCTATTTCCTCGGCGGCGCGGTCGTCTACACCCGCGATGCCCGGCGCGTGCTGATGGATATTTCGGACGAAGGCATGAAGGGCTTTCGCTCCTCGTCGGAGCCCTATGCGCAACTGCTGGCGGAGCAGATGCGAACGCGCTTTGGCAGCGACTGGGGCCTGTCCGAGACCGGCGCAGCCGGCCCCACCGGCAACCGCTACGGCGACGCTGCAGGTCATAGCTGCATGGCGGTGAGCGGACCTGTGGCGGAGGTCATGACGCTGGAGACCGGCAACAACGACCGGCTCGGCAACATGCAAATGTTCGCGGCGACGGCGCTGAGGCTGTTGTTGAGGAAATTGGAGCGGTGAGCTGCTTCTCGAATGAGTAAGAATAGTCTCGCCGCAGATACCGCTGTCATGCCCCGCGGAAGCGGGGCATCCAGTACGCCGCGGCCCATCGATTTAATCACAACTGTCTCGGAGTACTGGATCGCCCGCCTGCGCGGGCGATGACACCGGAGTATGTGGCATCACCGCCCCAAATGCCTCATGAAGATCCGCACCACATATCCCTGGAATCGCGGTGCTTCGTCGTAGAGATCTGACGCGATCCGCTCGATGGTCTCGCGCAACGACAAGAACTGCGCCTGCCGCGCGCTGCTTTCGGTGCCCTGCATGCCCGCGAGCTCGTCCATCGCGGCGTCGCTGATCTGGCACTGCACGACCTCGTCGCCGCTCAGCATGGTAAAGCGAAAGGCCAGCCGTTCGAGGTCATGGCCGATGATCTTGTCGCGCGTCAGCGGCATCCAATTGTCCCGTTCGCGCCCCCGAACGGGACAATGCTGAAAATCTGACGCCTTGTCACTATCCGCGCCGAAGGACGTGGCGGTCATCCGACGCCCATCAGCAGCGGCTCCACGAACCGGCTGCTCTCCAGCTTCAGTAGACGAGCGCCGTGCCGGTCGGCCTGTCGAGCGCCGCGGCCAGCGACCGATACTCCTCGCAACCGGTCCCGCAGATGGAGGCAATCCGGCTCAAATGATAAAGCGCCTGCTCGCGATTGCCCCGCTCGAGCTGCCACAGCCCGTAATATTGCCACGTCAGCACGTGGTTCGGATCGGCCTTCAATGCGCGCTCATACCAGACCTGCGATTGCTCGTAGTCGCCGAGCTTGCGATAGGAGTAGCCGATGAGGTTGGCGACATTCGGATGATCGTCATGCCCGAGCGACTTCAATTGCGCGATCGCGGCCGCGTAGTCGTTGCGCTCGTAGATCGTGTCATAGGCCACGCGGTAGCCGGCCGCGAATGCGGGATCGCCGATGCTGGACTGATTGTTCGGCTTCTTGCCTTTCTGGGTTGCCTTGGCGCCCGGGCGCTTCGGATAGGTCGGCTGCAACTTCTGATCCGAATAAGCGCCGGCGTACGGATCCGTGGAACTGGCGCCGCCCCCGCCTCCGCCACCGCCGCCTCCGCCCGCGGCAAATGCCGGCGAGCACAATAGGGCTGCCGCGAACGTACCCAACACGACGCGCCTGATCATCGCTGCGCTCATGTCTGCCTCCTGTGTTTCAAGCGGCCCCGGACCAATTGATAACCCTGCCTCGGCGGCAATATTCCGGGACGCTGCGCTCACGGAGGCGTCAGCATGCGTACGACAGTTCCAGTGTCCTTTACTGGAAGGCCACCTCGGCAAAGCTGCGCAGCTTTCGCGAATGCAGCCGCTCCGATTCCTGCTGCTTGAGCCGTTCCAGCGCCTTCAGGCCGATCTCGAGATGCTGGCCGACGCGGCGGCGGTAGAATTCGCTGGCCATGCCCGCGAGCTTGATCTCGCCGTGCAGCGGCTTGTCGGAGACGCAGAGCAGCGTGCCGTAGGGAACGCGGAAGCGATAGCCGTTGGCGGCGATCGCGGCCGATTCCATATCGAGCGCGACCGCGCGCGACTGCGACATGCGTCGGATCACCTCGGGCCCGGAGATCTCCCAATTGCGGTTGTCGACGCTTGCCACCGTCCCCGTGCGCATCAGGCGCTTGAGCTCGAAACCTTCGAGGCCGGTAACGTCCTCAACCGCCTCTTCCAGCGCGACCTGCATCTCGGCCAACGCGGGGATCGGGACCCACAATGGCAGCTCGCGATCGAGCACATGGTCCTCGCGCACATAGCCGTGCGCGAGCACGTAATCGCCGAGCCGCTGCGTGTTGCGCAGGCCCGCGCAATGGCCGAGCATCAGCCAGGCATGCGGGCGCAGCACCGCTACATGGTCGGTGACGTTGCGTGCGTTGGACGGACCAGTGCCGATGTTGATCAGCGTGATGCCGCGGTAGTCCGGCATGACCAAGTGGAAGGCCGGCATCTGCGGCATGCGCGCGGGCGCAACGCCACCGGTTGCGCCGCCGCTGCGCGTGATGACATTTCCCGGCGCGACAAAGGCTTCAAGGCCGGCCTCGCCGGACTGGAGCCGCTGCTGACAGAGCTGCGCGAAGGCGTCGACATAGAACTGGTAGTTGGTGAAAATGACAAAATTCTGGAAATGTTCGGGGTCGGTGCCGGTGTAGTGATAGAGCCGGCGCAGCGAGTAATCGACGCGGGCAGCACGGAACAGCGACAGCGGCTCGGGCGCGCCGGGCCGTAGCTCGAAGGTGCCGTCGGCAATCGAATCGTCCATGGTGGCGAGATCGGGCACGTCGAAGGCGTCGCGCAGCGATCGCGCGACAGGGGAATTCTCGCTCGTGGTGATCGCAGCTTCGATGTTGATGTCGCGGCGATAGGCGAAGTGGATCGGGATCGGCTCGGCGGACTCGCCGATCTCGACGGGCACGCCGTGATTCTGGATCAGGAGGCCGATCTGCTCGATAAGGTACCTCCGGAACAAATCCGGCCGCGTCACGCTGGTTTCATGCACGCCGGGCCCGGCGACGAAGCCGTAGGCGAGACGCGAATCCAGCCGCGCATGCGTCGCGGTGGTGAGGCGGACGAAGGGATAATAGGCGCGCACCCGCGTCGTGATCGCTTCGCCGCCGACATAGGCCTCGAACCGGTCGCGCAGGAACTTGGTGTTGCGCTCATAGATCTCTTCGAGCCGCGCGACGGCGAGGGAGGCGTCGGAGAAGGATTCGGTGGCGATGGAGGATGGGGATTGCATTGTTCGACCGCCGGGTTGCTGGGGCTTTGAGTCGAACTATAGCAAAGAAGGCGGTGCCGTAGGGTGGGCAAAGCGACTTGTCCGCCGTAGCTCGAAGAGCGAAGGCGGAAGCGTGCCCACCAACTTGTTCGTGGGAAAGATGGTGGGCACGGCGCGTTGCGCCTTTGCCCACCCTACGAGACCGCGTGTGCCGCACGAGATCCCGGATGCGCGCTAAGCGCGCTCCGGGATGACGCGCTTTCGCGCGTCACTTCTCCCGGAACGCCCGCATCAGCTGGTCGTGCAGCGGCTTCATCAGATAGGACAGCATGGTGCGGTCGCCGGTCTGGACGAAGGCTTCCACCGGCATGCCCGGGATCATCTTGACCTCGCCGAGACGGGCGATCTCCTCGGCCGGCATCGAGACGCGGATGGTGTAGTAGCTCTGGCCGGTGCGCTGGTCGGTGGTGACGTCGGGTGAGACACGGCTGACGAGGCCGTTGAGCTCCGGCGTGGTGCGTTGATTGAAGGCGGAGAGGCGCAGCAGCGTCTTCTGGCCGATCTGGAGCTTGTCGATGTCGATCGGATTGACCTTGGCCTCGACCTGGAGATCGTCGGCTTGCGGCACGATCAGCATGAGCGCGTCGCCGGCGGTGATGACGCCGCCGACCGTGTGCACCGTGGATTGCAGCACCATGCCGTCCTGCGGCGCGCGGATGTCGATGCGGCGAAGCTGGTCTTCGGCGGCGACCTTGCGCTCGATCAGCTCGCCGATCTTGTCGTTGGTCTCGCGCAGATCCTTGGAGACCTCGCTCACAACGTCCTTGTCGACCTGGATGATCTGCAGCTCGGTCTCGGTGATCTTGCCCTTGGCCTGGGCGCGCGAAGCGATGTATTGCGCGCGTTCGCCGTTGAGACGGGCCGAGTCGCGTTCGAGCTGGGTCAGGCGCGATATCTGCACCAGACGCTTGTCGTAGAGCTCGCGCACGCCGGTGAGCTCGTTCTGCACCAGCGCGATCTCCTGATCCTTGGCCTTCTCCTGGGCGCTGAGGCCCGCGATCTCCTCGTTGAGCTGCGTGATCCGCTCGCGAAGCTGGGCCTTCTGTCCGGTGCGGCCATTGACACGGACGTCGAACAGCTTGGTTTCGGCGGAGAGCAGCAGCTTGACGTCGGGATCGCTGGCCCGCTCGAGCAGGGATGGCGGAAATTCGATCCTGTCGACCCCGCGCTGCTCCGCCTGCAAGCGCGCGGCACGTGCCTGCGCGGCGTCGAGATTCTTGGTGACGATGGCAAGGTTGGCCTTGGTGACGGTGTCGTCGAGCCGCACCACGATGTCGCCGGCCTTGACCAGGTCGCCGTCGCGGGCGCGCACCTCGCCGACCACGCCGCCGGTCGGATGCTGCACCTTCTTGACGTTGGATTCGACCACGATCTGGCCCGGCGCGATCAGCGCACCCGAGATCAGCACGGTCGAGGCCCAGCCGCCGAGACCGACGACAAGGACCAGCACGATCACGAAGCCGAGGATCAGGTGAAACTTGATGGATTCGCGTACGGTCTTGTTCGCGGCCGGCTTCGGGCCGCCGATGGCCATCGTGCTCATGGCTTGGCAACTCCGCCTTCGCTGACGATCTTGATCGGGGCCGGCGGCGTCACACGCGGCTGCAGAACCTGGGCGAGCACCTGCTCCTTGGGTCCGAACGCCTGCATGCGGCCGTCGCGCAGTACCAGGACCTGGTCGACCGCCTCGACGCCGATCGGGCGGTGCGCGACCACGACGACGATGGCGCCGCGCTCGCGGGCGGCGCGGACGGCGCGGGTCAACGCCTCGTCGCCTTCGGTGTCGAGGTTGGAGTTGGGCTCGTCGAGCACGATCAGGAAGGGGTTGCCATAGAGTGCGCGCGCCAGCGCCACGCGCTGCGCCTGGCCGGCGGAAAGCGCCGTGCCCTGCTCGCCGACTTGCGTGTTGTAGCCCTCGCGCATCTTGATGATCATCTCGTGCACGCCGGCATCTTTCGCCGCCGCGATGATGCCCTCGGATGTCGCCTCGGGATCGAACCGGCTGATGTTCTGGGCGATGGTGCCGCCGAACAATTCGACGTCCTGCGGCAGATAGCCGATGTGCCGGCCGAGCATGTCGGACGACCATTGATCGAGCGCCGCGCCGTCGAGCCGCACCTTGCCGCGCACCGGCTGCCAGACCCCGACCAGCGCGCGGATCAGCGACGACTTGCCGGAGCCGCTCGGACCGATCACGCCGAGGCCGTTGCCCGCGGCGAGCGCGAAGGTGATGTCCTGCACGATGAGGCGCTGGTCGCCGGGCGGCACCATGGCGACGCCTTCGACCGAGAGCCGGCTCGTGGGCGCCTGCAGCTGGGTCGGCATCGTCTGTGCCGGCATCTGCTCCAGGAGGCGCGTGAGGCGGTGCCAGCTCTGGCGCGCCGCGACGAAGGATTTCCAGTGCGCAATGGCGAGATCGACCGGCGCGAGCGCGCGGGCGGACAGGATCGAGCCGGCGATGATGATGCCGGCGGTCGCCTCCTGGTGGATGACGAGATAGGCGCCGACCGCCAGCACGGCCGATTGCAGCATCATGCGCAGCACCTTTGCGACCGCGCCGAGACCGCCGGCGACGTCGCTCGCGCGCTGATTGCCGGCGAGATATTTTTCGTTGGCCTCGCTCCAGCGCTGGTTCATCCGGCCGGCCATGCCCATCGCCATCATGACTTCGGCGTTGCGGCGGCTGGCCTGGGCGAGATCGTTGCGCTGGGCGGCAAGCCCCATCGCCTCGCGCGCCGGCTGGCGGGACATGAACTCGGTGACCAGCGTCAGCCCGACCAGGATAATGGCGCCGGCCAGGGCGGTGACGCCGATCATGACGTGGAAGGCGAAGCAGATGGCGAGATAGAGCGGCAGCCAGGGTAGGTCGAAGAACGCGCTCGGGCCCATGCCGCCGAGGAAGGAGCGGACGTTGTCGAGATCGCGCAGCGGCTGCAGGCCCTCGTTGCGGCTGCCGACCAGAAGCGGCAGGCGCACGATGGTGTCGAACACGCGCTTGTTGAGGGCTTCATCGAGCGCGGTGCCGATCCGCCCCAGGATCCGGTTGCGGATCATGTCGAGCACACCCTGCGCCATGTAGAGGAAGCTGGCGAGGATGATCAGGCCGACCAGGGTCGGGACGCTGCGGCTCGGCAGCACCCGGTCGTACACCTCCAGCATGAAGATCGACCCGGTCAAATAGAGCAGGTTGATCATGCAGCTCATCAAGCCGACGCCGACGAACGCCGTGCGACAAGCGCGCAAGGCGTCACCGAGTTCTGAACGGCGGACGCCAGGACCGGCTGCCATCAGTCTGATCTCTTTCAGGTGGGGGCCAAGGCCCCTGATTTCACGGGCAATTCAGGATACTCGCCCCGGATTAACATCATGTTCGCGCTGCGTCCAACGCAGCCGGGTTCATCCAAAATCCCGATAGCCCACATCTACCCCTGATGGCCCCGCACGCAAGTCCGGTAATTCACAGTCTTTGCGGCTTTTTGGTGCAGTGGCCGCCGCCGCCTCCCCGGTCCTGGAGAGGCGGCTAGTTCCGATCGATCGAACCGGGCGGTTGCTAGAAACGGCCGCCGCCCCGCACCAGCCGCACCACCAGCAGCAGGATGACCGCGCCGATGGCGGAATAGACGATCTCGGATACCAGGCCTGTGCCGAGGCGAATGCCGAGCTTCGGAAACAGGAAGCTCGCCACCAGCGCGCCGGCGATGCCGACCACGATGTCGCCGATGATCCCGAACCCCGTTCCGCGCACCACCTTGCCGGCGAGCCAGCCGGCCACCAGGCCGACGAACAGGATGACGAGCAGGCCTTCGTTGGAAATGTACATAAGTCTGGTCCCTCTCCATGAACGGCCGCATGGAACGGGAACCGGGATGAATGGGGTGTGAATGCTACCCGCTTCACCCGCTCCGGCAAAAAGTCGAAAACAACCCCATGCAAAGTAGAACGGCTCTTGCCTGCGGTCCCCGGTGAACTGTGACAACCAGGTGTTGCCATGGAGGAATTTCAAAGGAAGGAGCGCTGCTGCAGCGCCGCTCGAATATTATGACAGCGCCGCCGCCTGCTCCGCCAGCACACATCGCGCCGCCCGGCCCGGCCCGACCGGCACATTGGCAGGCAATTGCTCCAGGCAACGGGGCTGCGCCACGGCGCAGCGCGGAGCGAAGGAGCAGTTGTGGGGTTTCTCGGCCAGCGAGGGCGGCGTGCCGGGGATGGTTTCGAGCCGGGCGCCACGCTTGGCGCCGTGAATCGTCGAGGCGAGCAGGCCCTTGGCATAGGGATGCACCGGGCTGCGGACGATGTCGCGAAGCGTGCCCTGCTCCACGATCTGGCCGGCATACATCACCGCGACACGGTCGCAGATCTCGATGGCGACGCCGATATCGTGGGTGACGAAGATGACGGACATGCCGAACTCGCGCTGCAGTTCGCGCAGCAACAGCAGTATCTGGATCTGCACGGTGGCATCGAGCGCGGTGGTCGGCTCGTCCGCGAGCAGGATTTTTGGCCGGCAGGCGAGCGCCAGCGCGATCATGGCACGCTGACGCATGCCGCCGGACATCTCGTGCGGATAGGCGTCGAGCCGGCGTTTTGCGGAGGGAATGCGCACGACCTCGAGCATTTCGAGCGCGCGTGCCCTGCCCTCAGCGTAGCTTTTGCCCTCGTGGCGCACGACGCTTTCGGCGATCTGCGCACCGATGGTGTAGACCGGATCCAGCGCCAATGCCGGCTCCTGGAAGATCATCGACACGGTCTGGCCGCGGAAGGACGACAGCTCCTCGTCGTTCATGGCGAGCACGTCGCGGCCCATGACGTTGACGGCGCCGGAAATCTGCGTGCGCTTCTTCGGCAACAGCCGCATCAGCGCACGCAGTGTCACGCTCTTGCCCGAACCGGACTCGCCGAGCAGGCCCAATACCTCACTGTTACCCAGCGAGAGACTGAGATCGTTCACGGCATAAACCGTACGCTCCCCGGTGAAACGGATGTTGAGGCCTGAAATCTCGACGAGCTTTGTCATGACGGCAGTTTCGGCAATCGATCGTGATAGTCGGTGACGCGCTGGAAGGCGGCGCCGATGGTGAGCAAGGTCGCTTCGTCGAAGGAGCGGCCGATCAGCTGCATGCCGACCGGCAGGCCGCTCTTCGTGAAGCCTGAGGGCACGGTAAGCGACGGCAGGCCGAGGAAGTTGACCGGGCGGGTGAACAGCGTCAGCCGCTGCACCATGGCCGGTGCGTTCGGCCCGCCGCCGACATCGCTCTCTTCGATCGTCGGCGCCGGCACTGGCGACGCCGGTGCGACCACCGCATCGACGCCTGCGGTGGCCGCATGGTGCGCAGCGAGCGCGGGGCCGCGCCAGCGCATTGCCTCGAGATAAGTGATGGCGGGAACGGCGAGACCGTTCTGCAGCCGCATCAGGACCTGCGGGCCATAATCCTGCGGACGCTCGATCATCCAGCGCTTGTGGAATGCCGCAGCTTCTGCGGCGAGCACGAGCTGGCTCGCCGAGGACAATTGGCGCTGGTCCGGCAGCTCAACCGTGACGATGTCGGCGCCCTCGCGCTTGAGCACGGCGATAGTCTCGTCCAGCACGCGCGCGACCTCGCTGTCGAGATCATCGACATAGAACGAGCTGGGCACGCCGATCTTCAGACCCTTCAGCGAGCCCTTGGTCGCGCCGACATAGTCCGACAGCGGCTCGTGGCTGCAGGTGGAGTCCGCAGGGTCCGCGCCGGCCATCAGCGCCAGCAGCAGCGCACAATCCTCGGCGGTGCGGGCGAGAGGGCCGACGGTGTCGAGCGACTGCGATAGCGGCATCGCGCCGGCCCGGCTGACGCGACCGACCGTGGTCTTCAATCCCGTGACGCCGCAGAAATGCGCGGGCATGCGGATCGAGCCGCCGGTGTCGGAGCCGAGCGCCGCATAGGTCAGCCGCGCGGCCACCGCCGAGCCGGAGCCCGACGACGAGCCGCCGGTGATGTGCGCGACGTTCCAGGGATTGCGGACCGGACCGTAATGGGCGTTATGCCCGGTCGGGCCATAGGCGAATTCGGCCAGATGCAGCGTGCCGAGGCGGACCTGGCCGGCGTCCTTCAACCGCTGCAACGCCGTGGAGGTCACGGTCGGCACGAAATCGCGGCGGATCAGCGAGCCGCAGGTCGCGACGTGGCCGGCATCGTAATACATGTCCTTGTGCGCGAGCGGCACGCCATGCAGGGGACCACGGACATTGCCCTTGGCGAGCTCGGAATCGGCGGCCTCCGCCGCTTTCAATGCAGCCTCGGCCTCGATCGACATGAAGGCGTTGAGATGCGGCTGCCACTGCGCGACGCGCTGCAGCAGCGCGCGCGTCACCTCTTGCGAGGATAGCTGCTTCATCGCGATCGCGCGCGCGACCTCGGTGAGCGTCATCAATGCAGGCTCAGCGCTCATTTCGACACCTTCTGCGTCTGCGCAATCGGATAGAGCGCGGGCTCGAGGTCGAACGGCAGCGTGCCGGCAATGACTGCGAAGCCTTCGAAGGCAGGCCCGATGGAATTGGAGATACGCGTCGCGATCTCGTCGTCCACGGGGACGCCGGCGATTTGCGCGATGGGTTTGATCTCTTTCGGTGTCGGTCTCGTCATGCGGTCTTCTCCCTGGGCGCGCGGCTATGGCCTGAACCCGGAATCGCCATGTAGCACGCGGCCTCGTGGCCCATATTATCGAGCGCGGTGAGCTTTGGTGTCGCATTTGCGCAGAGCGGCTCCGCAAACGGGCAACGGGTGTGGAAGCGGCAGCCCGGGGGCGGGTCGATCGGATTGGGCGGATCGCCGGTGATCGGCGGCTGCTCGGTGCGCCGGTCGGGGTCGGACGACGGCATCGCCGCAAGGAGCGCGCGCGTGTAGGGATGCGCAGGACTATCCCAGACCTGGTCGACCGGGCCGAGCTCGACGACTTCGCCGAGATACATCACCAGCACGCGGTCACTGATATAGCGCACGACGTTGAGGTCGTGGCTGATGAACAGATAGGTGAGGCCGAACTCACGCTTGAGGTCAGCGAGCAGGTTGAGCACCTGCGCCTCGACGGATTTGTCGAGCGCGGAGACCGCTTCGTCCAAAATCACAAGTCGCGGCGACAGCGCCAGCGCGCGTGCGATATTCACGCGCTGGCGCTGGCCGCCGGAGATCTCGTGCGGATAGCGGTTGGCGAAGTTCTCCGGGCGCAAGCCCACCTTGCCGAGCAGCTCGCGCGCCAATGCGCGTGCCGCGCCATCGGCCATGCCGTGCACCTTCGGGCCGAAGGCGATCGATTCCTCGATCGTCAGGCGCGGGTTGAGAGAAGCGTAGGAGTCCTGGAACACCATCTGCATGCCGCGGCGCAATTCACGCAGCGACAGCGACTGACCGACGGTCATGCCGTCATAGATGATGTCGCCGGTGTCGCGCGGCATCAGATGCATCAGCAGGCGCGCGGTGGTGGACTTGCCGCAGCCGGATTCACCGACGATGCCGACGGTCTCGCCCTTGGCAACGGCGAAGGAGACGTTGTCAACGGCGCGCACGGTGCGTTTGGCGGCGAACAGCCCGCCGCGTACAGGGAAGTGCTTGGTCAGCCCGTTGACCTGCAGCAGCGGCTGCGCGACGCCGCCGCGGTCTTCGACCGGCTCCAACATTTCGACGGATGTGTTGGTTTCGCTCATGGCCTAGTTCCTGATGTCCATGGCGCTGCGCAGGCCGTCCGAGAGCAGGTTGAAGCAGATCGAGACCGCGAAGATCATCGCGCCCGGCAATGCGGCGACCCAGGGATTGACGTAGATCGCGGTGCGCAATGTGTTGAGCATCAGGCCCCATTCCGGCTCCGGCGGTTTTGTGCCGAGACCGAGGAAGGAGAGACCGGCGGCGAGGATCATCGAGACCGAGATCAGGCTGGTGGCATAGACGAAGATCGCGCCGAGCACGTTGCCGAGGATGTGCACGCGCATGATGGTGATGGGTCCGGCGCCCGAGGCACGCGCGGCCTCGACGAAGTCCATGTTGCGCACGCCTGTGGTGACGCTTTCGGCGACGCGGGTGATCTGCGGCACGAACACGACCGTCAACGACACGATGGAATTGAGGATGCCGGCCCCCAGCGCGCCGGAGATCGCAATCGCCAGCAGCACCGAAGGAAAGGCGTAGAACACGTCGATCGTGCGCATGATCGCGGTGTTGAGCCTGCCGCCGACATAGCCGGCGACGAGGCCCAGCGAGGTGCCGATGCAGAAGGCGAGGATCACGGGCAGGATCCCGATGACCAGCGACAGCCGCCCGCC
This sequence comes from Bradyrhizobium sp. IAR9, assembly GCF_013408065.1. Taxonomy (NCBI): domain Bacteria; kingdom Pseudomonadati; phylum Pseudomonadota; class Alphaproteobacteria; order Hyphomicrobiales; family Nitrobacteraceae; genus Bradyrhizobium; species Bradyrhizobium sp. IAR9. The sequence goes on along the minus strand of NZ_JACBZW010000014.1, from coordinate 27,762 downwards.
ATAGATCAGCCGCGCCAGCATGTCGCGGCCGAGCTCGTCGGTGCCGAGCGGATAGCCAACGGTGCCGATGTGGCGCAGGCGGCGGATCATGGAGCCCTTGTAGGGATCTTCCAGACCCAGCCAGGGCGCGAGGATCGCGGACAGGAAGATCAACAGCAGCACCAGCGCGCAGGCCATGCTGACCTTGTCACGCCGGATGCGGCGGCCGACGGTCGCCCAATAACCGCGCGCCTTGGTCGCGGGCGCGGCCTGCAGCGCGGCATCGGCGGTGGCGGACAACGGAAGCTCGCTCATTGGCTGGCTCCCAGTCGTTGGTACGATCGATGCGAGCCAAGGAGGTGGTGCACCTCTCCCGCTTGCGGGAGAGGTCGGCGCTCCGGGCGATGCGAAGCATCGTCCCGCGCGCCGGGTGAGGGTTCTCTCCTCTTGGGGGTCCTCGATTGCGGAGACACCCCCACCCCGCCCCTCCCCCGCAAGCGGGACAGGGGGAGCACCTTTTGCGTGGCGACAGCTGAACTCATTATCAGCCCCGCTTGATGCGCGGATCGATCGCGGCCTGCGCGATGTCGACCATGAGATTGAGGAAGACGAAGAACAGCGCCAGGATCAGGATCGTGCCCTGCAGCAGCGGCAGATCGCGCTGGAAGATCGCCGAGTTGAGCAGGAAGCCCGAGCCCGGCCAGGAGAACACGGTCTCGATCAGAATCGAGCCGCCGAGCATGTAACCCAATTGCAGCCCCATTACCGCGAGCGCGGTGGGCGCGGCGTTCTTGATGACGTGGCGGAACACGCCGCGCTCATGCAGCCCCTTGGCGCGCAAGGCCTCGACGAAATCCTGGCTCAGGATGTCGCCGGTCAGCGCCCGCACCGTGCGGGTGACGATACCCATGGGAATCACCGATGTCGTGAACGCCGGCAGCACGAGGTATTGCAGGTGTGCCCAGTCCCAGGCCCAGGTGGCGGAGCCGCCGGGCCCGGCGCCGACCGCGGGCAGCCAGTTCAGCTGCACCGAGAAGATGATGACCATCACCATGCCGAGCCAGTAGTGCGGCACGGAGACGCCCGCAATGGCAAAGGACGTCGCGACCTTGTCGATCCAGGTCTCGCGGAAGTAGCCGGCGATCAGGCCGAGCAGGATGCCCATGGTGAAGCCGATGATGGCGGCGGCAATCGCCAGCGTGACGGTATTGCTGACGGCGCGCATGACTTCGGCGAGCACGGGGCGCCCCGTCGCAATGGAATTGCCGAGATCGCCGTGCAGGGCGCGCATCAACCACAAGCCGAACTGCACCGGCAGCGGGCGATCAAAACCATAGGCGGCACGGAGCTGCGCCGCGAGCTCCTGCGAGGCATCTGCGGGGAGCACGGCAACGAGCGGATCGCCCGGCGTGATGTGCACGAGCAGAAAACACACCAGCGCGACGCTGATGACGATCGGAACGACGTAGACGATGCGTCTGGCGATATAGGCGAGCACGTTTGGTTCTTTCTTCCTTCTCCCCTTGTGGAAGAAGGTGGCATAGGCCGCCTCCGGCGGCCGTTTTTAAGTCGACGCCGAAGCGAAGCTTCGGCTCCGGCGCCGGATGAGGGGTTCTACCCGCGGATACAGCGTTATCGGATGAGGGAAAGGGCCACTCGCGGAGAGAGACCTCTCACCCGGCTTCGCTGTCGCGAAGCCACCCTTTCCCACAAGGGGAGAGGGTGCACTGTTCGTGTGGTGCGAACTACTTCATCGACACCAGCGAGAAGTCGATGAACCAGCTCTTCGGCTGCACGACGCCGGTCACCTTCGGGCTCATCGCGCGGGGGCCGACGTCGTGGGCGACGTACAGGAAGGCGGCATCGTCGACGGAGGCCGCGTGCAGCTCGGCGAGCGCGGCGTCACGCGCGGCGGGATCGAAGGTCTGGCGCGCCTTCTTCACCAGCTCGTCGAACTTGGGATTGTTGATGAAACCCCAATTGTTCGAGACCGGCGGCGCCATGCCCGATTGCAGGAAGCGCACCAGCGCGAAGAACGGATCCATCGCCGCATAGGTCACGTTGGTCGCGTGCGAACCGTTGGCCGAGGGATCCTTGGCGCCGCGGCGCCAGTTGGTGAACAGCGTGTTCCATTCGATGACGTCGAGCTGCACATCGAAGTAGCATTCGGCAAGGGCCTGCTGGAGATACTCGTTCATCGGCAAGGGCTGCATCTGGCCCGAACCCGAGGCGGAGGTCTGCGTCTTCACCGTCAGCTTCTTGTTGGGGCCGAAGCCGGCCTCCTGCATCAGCTTTTGCGCAGCCGCCCTGTCATACTTGATCTCGAAGCTCGGCTTGCCGCGCCAGGGATGGCCGGGCTCGAAGGTGCCGGTCGCCGGCACCATCAGGCCGGCGAGCAGGCCGTCCTTGAGGCCTTCGCGATCGACGCAAAGGTTGGCGGCCTTGCGCACGCGGATGTCGTTCCAGGGCGACCCCTCGACGCGGGAGAACTGCCACGGCCAGACATGCGGCTGCTCGTTGGCGTAGAGCTTGAAGCCGCGCTGCTTCAGTTCGGGCAGAGCGTCCGGAGCCGGCGCCTCGACCCAGTCGACCTGCCCAGAGAGCAGCGCCGCGGTGCGTGCGTTGGCCTCCGGCATCGGCAACAGCACCATCTTGTCGACCTTGGGCACGCGCGCCTTGTCCCAATAGCTCGCGTTCTTCACGAGCTCGAGCCGCTCGCGCGGCGTGAAGCTCGCCATTTTCCACGGGCCGGTGCCTGCGGCGTCCTTGGCGAAGGCCGTCCACGCCGCCTGCGATTTGGCCTTGGCGTCGGCGCCTTCGGCCTTGTCGTAGAAATGCTGCCACTTCGCCGGGCTCGCCATGAACAAATTGGTGAGGTTGATCGGCAGGAAGCTGTCGGGCTCCTTGGTGGTGAGCTCGACCGTCATGTCGTCGATCTTCTTCGCAGAAGCCAGCGTCGGCATGCGCGAGGCCGTGACGCCGACCTGGCTGGCGTCGAACTGCGGCGCGTCCTGCTTCAACACCTTCTCGACGTTCCACACCACGGCATCCGCATTGAACGGGGTGCCATCATGGAAGGTCACGCCGGGGCGCAGCTTGAACACCCACTTGGTCTTGTCGGCATCGTCGACCTTCCACTCGGTGGCAAGGCCGGGAATCACCACGCTCGCCTTCTCGGCGGAGGACAGGTCCCAGCCGGTCAGCGCGTCGTACATGGTGAGGCCGGTGAAGCGGTTGCCTTCGAAACCCTGATCCGGCTGGCCAAGTGTGCGCGGAATATCGGCAGCGGTCATGCCGATGCGCAGCACGGTTTCGGCACTGGCCTCGCGCGGCCATGCGGCCGCCGTCGTTAGAGCGAGCACCGCGATCAATGCCGCGCGCGTGTTCTTCTTCTTAGTAAGCATCGCCTCAATCCTTTTCCGGCTTCGATGACTATTTTTGATGCAATCGTATGCAATGGCTATGCCAAAGAGAAACTTATTCTGCGATTTGGCCCTGCGACGACAAGTCCTTGTAGGCCGCAGGCGGGTGCACGCGCCGCGCTGCCTATTCTGGCATCAAGATTGCAAGTTCGGTCCCGAAATCCCCTGGGAGCTTTGGGCCATGCGTGTTCGTCTATCGATTTGTCTCGCCGTGCTTGCACTGGCGCTGTCCGCAATCTCGGCGCGCGCCGAAACGGTGGTGCGCTACGGCATCTCGATGGCCGACATTCCGCTCACCACGGGTCAGCCCGATCGCGGCGCCGGCGCCTATCAGTTCACGGCTTACACGATCTACGATCCCTTGGTCGCCTGGGAGATGGATGTCGCCGACCGGCCTGGCAAGCTGGTGCCGGGGCTCGCCACCGAGTGGAAGGTGGATGATGCCGACAAGACCAAATGGCGCTTCACGCTTCGCAAGGGCGTCAAGTTTCACGACGGCAGCGAGTTCAACGCCGACGCCGTGATCTGGAATCTGGACAAGGTGCTCAACGACAAGGCGCCGCAATTCGACAAACGGCAGAGCGCGCAGGTGAAGACCCGCCTTCCCTCCGTTGCAAGCTACGCCAAGGTCGACGATTTCACCGTGGAGATCACCACCAAGACGGTCGATTCCTTCTTCCCCTATCAGATGCTGTGGTTTCTGGTGTCGAGCCCTGCACAGTATGACAAGCTCGGCAAGGATTGGGACAAGTTCGCCAGCCAGCCCTCCGGCACCGGCCCGTTCAAGCTGACCAAGCTGGTGCCGCGCGAGCTCGCAGAACTCAGCAAGAACCCGGACTACTGGAATAAGAAGCGCATCCCGAAGGCCGACAAGATCGTGCTGGTGCCGATGCCGGAAGCACTGACCCGCACCAACGCGCTGCTTGCGGGACAGGTCGATCTGATCGAGACGCCGGCGCCGGATGCCGTGCCGCAACTGAAAGCGGCCGGCATGAAGCTCGTCGACAACGTCACACCGCATGTCTGGAATTATCATCTCAGCGTGCTGCCGGGCTCGCCCTGGACCGATATCCGCCTGCGCAAGGCGCTGAACCTCGCGATCGACCGTGACGCCGTGGTCGGGCTGATGAATGGCCTTGCCAAGCCTGCCAAGGGCCAGGTCGACCCGTCGAGCCCGTGGTTCGGCAAGCCGGGCTTCGAGCTGAAATACGATCTGGCTGCAGCGAAGAAGCTGGTCGAGGAGGCCGGCTACTCCAAGGCCAAGCCACTGAAGGCCACCTTCATCATCGCGCAAGGAGGCACCGGCCAGATGCTGTCGCTGCCGATGAACGAATTCCTGCAGCAGAGTTTTAAAGAGATCGGCATCGACATCGACTTCAAGGTGGTCGAGCTCGAGACGCTCTACACGCACTGGCGCAAGGGCGCGGCCGACGAGATCAACGCCGGCATCACCGCCAACAACATTGCCTACGTCACGTCAGACCCGCTTTACGCCATCGTTCGCTTCTTCCATTCGGGCCAGATCGCGCCTGTCGGCGTCAACTGGGGCGGCTACAAGAACCCGAAGGTGGATGCTCTGATCGACGAGGCCAAGCAGACGTTCGACAGCGCCAAGCAGGACGAGCTGCTGGCGCAGGCACACGCGCTGATCGTGGACGACGCCACGCTGGTCTGGGTCGTGCACGATACCAACCCGCACGCGCTGTCGCCGAAGATCAAGCAGTTCGTGCAAGCCCAGCACTGGTTTCAGGATCTGACGACCATCGGGATGGAGTGAGAGGCCAACGCAGGTGTCGTAGGGGGGGCAAAGCGCAAGCGTGCCCACCATTTCTACATTGCCGAGCAAGATCGTGGGCACGGCGCTACCGCGCCTTTGCCCACCCTACGAGAGTTGATATTTGGTGCTCACGCATCAAAACTCAGCTGTCGTCCCGGGCAAGCGCAGCGCAGACCCGGGACCTATAACCACAGGGAGTGGTTTGGCGAAGACTCGGAGTTACCCGCTCGCTGCCGTAACCACTCCCTGTGGTTATGGGTCCCTGCGTTCGCAGGGACGACAGCGAATGTGAGGCGTTAGCCGGGACTACACGCTCGAAACACTACTTCGTCAGCAGCGCATAGGCCCCGGTCCAGCCTTCCGGCGGCGGGTTGAGCTGGAAATCCTTGATCCTCGCCTCGTAGAGCCTGAACAGCTTCTCCAGCGTATCGGCGTCTTCGCTGTGACGGCCGCGTTCGATCGCATCGAGTGCGCCCTGCCAGTCGCGGCCGCGGTAGCAGCCGAGCATCTCGATGGTGATGTTGCGCAGGCGCTGGAAGGCGCCTGAGTGCATCACGTCCTCGCGCCCGGCGATGGCGTAGATCACCTCCGGCTCGGTCTTGCCCTTGACCATGATGAAGTCGAGCTCGAGGATCGCGAACCTCTCCTTGGCGGCGAGCGCGGTGCGAGAGCCGACGATGATGGGAAAGCCGTATTCCTTGGTTTGCCCTTCGAGACGCGATGCCAGGTTCACGCTGTCGCCGAGCACCGAGTAGTTCTTCTTCAGGTCGGAGCCCATGTTGCCGACCACGCCGATGCCGGTGTTGAGGCCGATACCGACATTGAGCGGGATATAGACGCGGCCGCCCTCGGCGGCTTCCTGCTCGCGCTCCTTGTTGACCGTGTCGATCTGCTCCAGCATCTGGATCGCGGCCTCACAGGCGTTGATCTGGTGCTCGGCATCGTCGAGTGGCGCGTTCCAGAACGCCATGATGGCGTCGCCCATATATTTGTCGATGTAGCCCTTCCGCTCGATGATGACGTCAGTCAGCGGCGTCAGGAAGCGGTTCATCAGCTCGATGAGCCCTTGTGGATCGTGCTTGTAGCTCTCCGAGATCGTCGTGAAGCCGCGCACATCGGAGAACATGATCGTCATCTCGCGCTCCTCGCCGCCGAGCACGAGCTTCTCCGGCGATTGCACGAGTTGCTCGACCAGCACCGGCGACATGTATTGCGCAAATTGCCCGCGAATCTGCACGCGCTGCCGCTGTTCGCGCACGAAGCTCGCAAAGATCAGCGTCAGGTAGACCGCGGTGGTCGACAGCAACGGGTAGGTGAAGTCGATGAGATAGCGGTACTGTGCGTAGAAGAACCAGGATACGCCGACCAGGATCGCGGCGAAGGCCCCACCCGCAAGCACCAGGCGCACCGGTCCGAGATTCGGCGTGAATATGATCACCAGCAGGCCGATGATGAGCGCGGCGAGCAGCTCGACGCCGAGTGCGTAATTTGGCTGCGAGATCGCCGCGCCGCTCAGCACGCTCTCCAGCACCTGGGCGTGGATCTCCACGCCCGGCATGGTCGAGGATACCGGCGTGGTCTTGATGTCGTTGAGCCCGGCCGCGGAGGTCCCGACTAGTACCAGCTTGCCGGCGAATTTGCTCGGCGACACGCTGTTGTCGAGCACGTCGGCCGCGGAGACGTAGATCGAGGGATCCCGGCGGGCGTAGTGCACCCAGAACTGGCCGTTCTTGTCAGTGGGGATCTCGACGCCCTTGAGGCGCACGGCCCGCACGCCGGTCTTGTCGGTCCTGACCAGCAGCGTCGGCGTGCCCGTGACGACCCGCAGGATCTCGAGGCTGAGCGAGGGCATGATGTTGCCCTGGGCGCGCATGATCATCGGCACGCGGCGGATGAACCCGTCCCGCTCTTTCCTGATCGAAAACAGGCCGCGGCCGGCAGCAACCCTCTCGATGATCGGCACGTTGCGCAGCAAGCCTGGAAATTCGAACAGGAAGCGTTCGGCGCTCTCCTCGCCCACGGTCGCCACCCCCGTGAGCGGAAGTGATTTATCAAGCTCGGTCAAAACCTCGGGAAGCCCGGTCTCGCCCAGCACCACGCGCGAGCGCTTGATCGCATCGGAGAGAATCTGGTCGTTGCTCGGCAGCTCGCGCAGCTTGGCGCGGGTGGCATCGTCCAGATAGCGCATGTGGCTCGCGACCAGATCCGGGTTGAGCCGGTCGGGTTCCGAGAACACGACGTCGAAGCCGATCGCCACCACGCCATTGTTGGTGAGGTTCTGGATCAGGTCGGCGATGCGCGTGCGCGGCCACGGCCATTGTCCGAGCCTGGCGAGGCTCTTGTCGTCGATGTCGACGATGGTAACCGGCCGCGCCGTCTTATGGCGAGGATCGATCAGCTGGAACATGTCGAAGGTGCGCAGCCGCAATTCCTGGATCGGCGGCGGGTCCCACAGCCGCGCGCCGGCGAACACGACCAGCAGCGCAAGGCACATCAGCCGCGCAAAGCCGAACTTGCGCGCAAACCACCGTCGCAGGATCTTGAGACGTTTCATGCTGGTGGAATATCACGCTTTGACGACGAGCGGCAGCTCCGACCTGGTGTGCCAACGATCGGCTTCGCCCAGGGGTGTCAGGAATGCACTATGAAGTCGCTTGCCTGAAGACTGACACCCTTGACGAGGATGGTGTTCGCCGCATCGAGCGTGATCAAAGTATCCGTTCCAGACGCAGCCACGTGCTGAGCCATCCAGTCGGACACGCTGGCGGTGGTCACGACGGCCGACAGATCGATGTGATCCTGATTGTGCGTGAAATCCAGAATGATGTCGCGATTCGAATTGGCCGCGAACACGAATTGATCCTGATAGCCCGTCCCGAACAACACATCCTTGCCATCTGTGCTGGCGAGGGTCATCGGGCCTTGTTCGGCCAGATTGAAGATCAGGTTGACCGTATCGCTCGCACCGTGGCTGTCGGTGACGGTGATCGCCAGCTTATCCGTCGCAGGCCCACCCTGGCTCGGCTCGGCGTATGTCAGATATTGAAGGGCCGAATTGACGCTCGCCAAGGTATCGGACGTCGGTGCTGGCTCCACATATGTGCCCGAATCCGCCGCCGCAGTGAGCGTGAAGGTTTCATCGGGAGCAGCGTCGGCGTCGGCGACGGTGATGCCATGGACGAACACCATGTCGCCTTCCTGCGTGACGTAAATCTGGTCGACGTCGATCACCGGAGCGTCGCTCTCGTCCGCGCCGGTCACGTCGACGGTGAGCGTGGCCGTGCCGATTGCACCGTGCACATCCGTGGTCTGGACCGTGAAAATATCCGCGTAGGAGCCGTCGGCCAGCGCGTTGATCACGGCGGCGTTCGGAACGTAGCTGTAGCTGCCGTCGGGATTGACCGTCAGCGTCCCGTAGAGTCCGCCAGCTGTCGTCGCCGCGTGGTGATCCGCGTTGATGACGGCATAGGTCAGCGTCGCCGTCTCGCCGGTATCGACATCGTTGCCCGCCACCGTCCCGGTCAGATCGCAGAAGGTGTCGTCGGCCGTCGTATCCTCGAGCGGTCCGATGTGGAGATCGGCCAGCGTCGGCGCGTCGTTGCTGCCGGCGATGTTGACGGTAACGACTGCGCTCGTGCCAGCGCCCTCGGCATCCGACGGAACGATCGTGTATTGCAGCGACAGCGTCTGGCCGGCGGCGAGGAAATCGAACGCCTGCCCGTGCGAATTGAAGGTCCAGGTGAACTGCGTATGAGTCGCGGTGCCGTCGAGGATATCACCCGAGGGGACAGTGAGATCCGCGAGGAGGTCGGCATTCGACAATCCGCCGACGCTGCCCGTTTGCAGCACGCCGTCGAGCGTAACCTGTACCTCGCTAACCGCCACCGTGACGTGATCGGTCGCATCGACGTCGGAGACCACCAGCACGCCATGCGCAAGCTGGCCGGCATTGGTTTCCACCAAATCGGCAACGGCGCCCCCCGGCCCGGAGGTGCTGCTTGCCCAGTCCGCATCGCCCGCGATCGCGAGGCTCTTGGCGGGGTTGACCGCATTGGAGGCCGTGGTCCCACCGCCGTCGGCGAGCTGGTAATACGCGGCCAGATTGGCCTCGTTGCCGGTGAGCGCGGTGAAGTCGATCGACTGGATCTGAGCTTGCGTCAGCGCGGTGGTCCAGACGCTGACATCGGCGATCGAGCCGGTGAAGCCCTGCGCCCCGAAGCCGGGGGCGTACCTGTCGCTTGCGGCCCCGATCATCATGTAGGACGGATCCTGGCCGCTGCCGACCGCGTTCACGCCTCCACTGTGGGAGTAGACGGCGTTCCCATCGACAAAAAGCGTGAAGGTACCCTGATCGCGCGTCAAGGCGAGGTTATGCCATTGCCCTGCAGTGAGCGCGAAGCCGGTATCCAGGATATCGACGCCTCCCTCGAGAATTTCGATCTCCAGATTGCCGCTGACGACGGTACCGATAAGACCGAAGCCGGCTGTCGAGGTATTGCCGTTGTAGAACAGGACCTGGCCGTCGGGCGCAGCGGCTCCGTTCCAGTTTACCCAGCCATCCAGCGTAACCCCATCGGACGCGACGGTCGGCACCTCGCCGACCGCGATGGTCTGGCCGTCGAAGTTCATGTAGTCCGACGTGACATAGGACACCGCCGGCGCATCATTGGTGCCGGTGATCGTGACGGTAACGTCCTGGCTGATCTTGCCGCCATGCTGGTCGTCGAGCGTAACGGTGTAGACCTGGGTGATGGTCTGCCCTTCCGCCAGCGACTGCAGCACGGGATCGTTGTTGTCGAGCGTGAAGTGCCAGCCCAACGTCGCACCGTCGTCGTTGTCGCTGCCGGATTCGGACACCGCATCGATCGTGAAGGTGCCGATATGCGAGCTGGCTCCGAAGCCCGGCAGGTCCGAGCTGACGGACGAAGATTTGAACGACCATGCCGCCGTGTGGGTGTCGGTCAGGTCCAGATCCTGGATCGCCAGCGTGCCGTCCGCCGTGAGCGAGGCGCACTCATCCTCGGTCACCGCGCCCGTCGCTGCGGCGGCATCGCTCGTGATCGTCGGTGCATCATTGACGCCCGTGATCGTGACGGTGACGTCTTGGCTGACGATACCGCCATGATGATCGTCGAACGTAACGGTGTAGACCTGCGTGATGGTCTGGCCCTGCGCCAGCGACTGCAGCATTGCATTGCTGTTGTCGAGGCTGAAGTGCCAACCCAGCGTCGCGCCATTGCTCGTGTCGGTATTGTACTCCAGCACCGACTGATCGATCGTGAACGTGCCGATGTGCGTGCTGTCGGCATCGAAGCCCGGCAGAGCCGAGCTGATGGACGAGGACTTGAACACCGCCTGCGCCGCATGGGTGTCGATCAGATCGAGGTCTTGAATCGCCAGCGTGCCGTCGATCGACAGCGTCAGGCCCGCGTCCTCGACGACATGACCTGTCGCCGCCGCGGCACCGCTGGTCACGGTCGGCGCGTCGTTCTTGCCGGTGATGACGACCGTGACGTCCCGCGTGACGGTCCCACCGTGATGGTCGTCGATCCTGACGGTATAGACCTGCGTGATGGTCTGCCCTTCCGCCAGCGACTGAAGCACCGGGTCGTTGTCGTCGAGCGTGAAGGTCCAGCCCACTGACCCGCGGGAGCTGGCGCCCGGGCTTTCATTTACTGAGCCGAGGCTGAACGTGCCGATATGCGAGGCGCCGTCGCTGAAGCCGGGCAGATGCGCGCTCGAAATCGTCGACTTCAGCGAAAAACTCGCGGTGTGGGTGTCCGTGAGATCAGGGTCGTTGAATGTGATGGTGCCGTTGGCGGCGAGCGTGGCCGCCGTATCCTCGGTCACCGCACCGGTCGGCGTGGTCAGATCTTCGACGATCGTCGGCACGTCGTTGGTGCCCTCGACATTGACGTCCGCACCGTCGATGGACACGGTAACCGGCGTGCTGACGACACCGCCGTGCCCGTCATCGACTTGCACCACGTAGTTGAGGGTCAGCTTCTCGCCTTTGGCGAGGAAATCAAACAGATGGTCGGGAACGCTGTAGGTCCAGGTGGCCGAACCGTTATTGCTGTTTCCAGCGCCCTGTACCACGGTCAGCGGCACCTCGACGGCGGCGATCGCCGCGAGCTGCTGCGGCGTCAGCGTCGACGTGATGTCGTGGCCTTGCGCATCGAGATATTTGAACGGCTGGGTCGACGAGAGCGCCGCGCTCACGATCGGGCGGTCCGTCAGATCGACGTCGGTGAAGGTGACGGTGCCCGTGATGGTATCCAGAGTCTCGTTGCCGGTCCCGACCTTCTCGATGACGGTTCCGCCCAACGTCGCGACGGTGGGCTTGTCGTTCGTTCCCGTGACCGTGATGGTGATCGGGATGAACTTGGACTCGGGATTGACTGCGAAATTGGTGTCGACGCGGACCATATAGGTCAGCGTCAGCGTTTCGCCGGCCGCGAGGAAGTCGAAGACTTTGTCCGGGATCGTGTACGTCCAGACCGCCGAGCCGTTGTTATTGTTGCCGGCGTCGGGGGCGACGTTGATCTGGATCTGGGTCGCCGCGATGTCCTGCTTCTGGAGCGCCGAGAGCGAGCCGGTGACGTCGTGCTGGCCGGCGTCCTTGTAGACATAGTTCGGCGCTTCGGCGAGGCTGATGCTCACCGTCGGCCGGTCGCCGAGGTTTTGATCGACGAATCTGATCAGGCCGGAAATCGTATCGGAATGCGTGTCGCCGGTGGTGTCAGCACGCTCGGTCAGCGCGAACGCCGACTTCACATTGCCGCCGGCGTCGAAGCTCTGCACAATCGGCTGGCCGGGGATACGCACGATGGGCGGCGTGGACGTGCTGGGCGCCTCCGATCCCTGCGGATTGAGATTGACGAATGTCGCGGTCGCGACGGCGCCGCCCCCCGACTTGAACACCACGTCCAGGCTCATCGGCGTGAGCGTGTCGGTGAAGTTCGTGGTCAGCTTGGTGTTGGTGTTGTTGTCGGTGAACTTCAGCGTGAACACGTCCGTGATCAGCTTCTGAACATCCGGCGACATCAGCGCATTGGAGATCGAGACGTTGCCGCCGCTGATCTGGATCATCTGGCCGGCCTGGTTGACCGTCGCGATCGGCAGCAGCGTGACCTTGTCGAACAGGATGTAGGAGCCCGTCGTGCCGTTCGGTTCGACCAGCACCTGGAAGCTCGCCTGCGGCTGCGGATCGCCGCCACCGGCGGGAACGACGAAGTTGATCTGGGTCAGCACGGCGGTGCCGCGGATGCCCATGGTGGCAACCGGCGTGTCGATCTTCATGTCACCGTGCTTGGCGGTCTCGCCGGCGACGAAGGTGATGGTGCCGGCGACGAGGCTCAGCAGCGAGGAGTTGCTCGACCCGTTGGGGTCGTAGACCATCTCGTTCAACACCATCCGCGCATTCGAGGACAGGCCGAACACGGTGCCGTCGATGAAGGTGATGCCGAGCGTGGAATCCGCGCCGGTCGAGACCACGTCACCCTTCTCGACATTGTCGCCGTTGTTCAGGATGACCGAGACGCCGTTGCGGATCGCCGTCGCGCTGCCCACGAGCTTGGTGACATGGCCGATGACCTGGGCTGCGGCCGCGCCGCCGGGCGCGGCTTGAGCAACCTGGACATGGCCCGTAAGCGCGTTGACGATTTCGCCAGTGAGATGGGCGCCGTCGGGCGAGGCGAGCGCGGCACGCTTTTCGCCCCTGAAATAATCGTGAACGACGAATTCGTGCCCCTCGTGGGACAGCACGAGATCGAGACCGGCACGCTTGAATTCGCCGTTGAAGATCAGGTTGGGGTCGGGAACAACGAACGCGCCCTCAGGCACGTAACCGTGCGCCTTCGCCGTAAAGGAATCGACATGGGCACCGCCGGGCGAGCGGGAACCCTGGCCATCCAAAGCAATCGCGGCGTCAAATTGGCCAGCGTAGTTCAACCGGGCACCGTAAAAAGGGTTAAAATTTAAGTAAGTATCGACCGCCTAAGCTTGCATAGCATTAGCAAGTCCTTAGCGATACCATCTATTGCTTGTGTGATTTCGCATCACTTGGCCCCAGGAAACCCCACGTCTTGGCGTCGCTCCAGAGAAGCGAAAGTAACCTTTTAAATATTCGCAAGTCGAATTCGGCCTGTTTCCACGCATTTCCAGTCATCCAAAGTAACCTGCCGTATAGTCAAAGAGCAGATACTTGCGTCATCTTACCTTCGCGAGGTCCCGCAGCATCCTGCGGCAAATACGCACTTAAATCTGTGACCTAACTAACAGAACCCCATGAAATAGGGGGTCGTTAGCCATAGGACCCAGATTCGGCACTTCCACAACCTGTGTCTGCAATTGGCTCGATTTCGCGGCAGACTGACACCACCTAGCCGGCGAATCGTAAAATTTTACGCAATTTGGACGGGCCTGTTTCAGCCTGTTCCCCGGATTTGGAACCCCAGCCGGGCGCGTTAAGCAGAACAAAACAGCCCGTCTCGCACTATCTCCGCGAAAGCAACAAAGCCCGGCGCGTTCAGGTCGAGGGGGACTTGGACCGAAGCCAGAAGGGGATGTCAGATGGAGACCGCTACTCGCTCGCGCGCCTGGCGCGCAATCCTTGTCCTGTGCGGATTGGTCCTGTGTGGGTCGGCCGCCGAGCTTCGCGCCGGCACGCTGCTGTCGCCGGGCGCAGGTCTACTCGTGCGCAAATCCGCCGAGCCGTTCGGCGTGTTCGCCTTCGCCATCTCCGCCGGCAGCCTGCAACAGAAATGGCTCCTGCTGAAGGACAAGCTCGACGGCGACATGGTGCAGCTCGCGCTATGCGACGGTGACCGCGACAATTGCGCTTCGCCCGCGGCCCTGAAGCTGCTTGCCATCGTCGACCAGGCCCGCGCCCGCGACGGCCGCGCCCGACTCGGCGAGACCAACCGCGCCATCAACCTTGCCATCCGGGCCGCCAATGACGGCATCGACGACGTCTGGAGCTCGCCGCTTGCGACCTTCGCGCGCGGCGCCGGCGACTGCGAGGACTATGCCATCGCCAAGCTCGCCGCGTTGCGGCTGGCGGGCGTGGCCGCCGAGGATCTCCGCATCGTCGTGGTGCGCGACGTCAGGGCCGGCGAGGAGCATGCGGTTGTCGCCGCGCGCCTCGATGGCCGCTGGCTGATGCTCGACAACCGCCGCATGGCGATGGTCGAGGACGACGCTGCGCGGAGCTACCAGCCGCTGTTCGCGCTCCATCGGTCGGCCGTGATGAAATATGTCGACGAACCGATGCAGGTCTCGATGATGGCCGTCGAGGCGCGCTGAGCCATCTTGTAGTCCGGATGGAGCGCAGCGAAATCCGGGGCCGCTGTCGCTTATCGCTCGAATCCCGGATTACGCTTCAGCCGGGCTACGAACCTCGGTTCACCAAAAACCCATTCCACGACGCGATCCGGACGGCTAGCATGGCCACGGCTTTGCGGGGGCGACGGGAATGCGGTTCATCGTGCTGTCTGTGATTGCGTTGCTGGCGCTCGCCTCACCCGCGGCAGCGCAGTCCGACCGCTCCATCGCCGATCGGCTGCCGCTGTTCGCCAAGAACAATTGCCAGCAGATTCGCGACCCCGGCAATCAATTGTTCTGCGGTGATGCCGCGCTTGCCGCCGCCGCCGAGAAGCTGAACACCGCGATCGAGGCGCGGCTCGCCCGGCTGCCCGATCGCCTTCCCGCGATCGAAGAGAATGCGATCTGGATCCGCCAGCGCAATCTCGGCTGCGGCATCGTCGGCCAGACCGCGATCCGCCCCGACGATTTCGAGCGGGTAAAGGCGTGCCTGCTCAAGGTGACAGAGGAGCGCGCCGCGATCCTGCGCGATCCGGATTTCGACTGCCTCGCTGCCAACACCGCGGCGGGCGCAGTGATCTGTGCGGACCCGTCGCTGGCACTCGCCGAAACGGAGCTCAATGGCCAGGTGCTCGGCCTGATCGGCAAGCTGGACCCGACCGCAGCGCGCTTTGCCTTCGCCGAATATGGCAGGTGGACACGAGAGCGCGATCGCAAATGCAATCTGGTCGGCAAGGAGAACGTGCCGCTCCAGGAGCTCGAATCCGCAGAGGATTGTCTCTCCGACCATCTAAAGCACAAGGCCGACGAGATCCGCACGGCAAAGGGCGACCCCAGAAAGGTGTTCGGCCGGCAGGTCGCGGCCCGCATCCCCGACACCGACGCGGTCGACTTCTGCGCGGCGCGGATCCATGCGGCCAATTCGTGCGGCAGCTTCCTCCGCATCAACCGCGTCTACGCGCTCGACAGCCAGGTGACCGAACAGGAGGCGCAGGTCACCGGCGAAATCGAAATGGCGGTGCTGGCGCCCTTCACCATGTGCAGCAAGGTCGCATCCAGCTGCACCGGCACCTGCTGGGACGCTAGGACGGGCCTCCCGCAGCCGAGCGCCGCCAACAAGGAGCGTTCGGCAGAAGCCTTCAACGTGACGCGTCGCCTGAGGATCCAGCGCACTTTTGCGTTCGTCAAAGCCGCCGACGGCTGGCGCTGCCGCGAGGACGAGTTGGCACCGGTGAATTCGGGGACGGCGAGCGGGGGATCTTGAGTTTCGCTCAGCTTGGCGAGCTTCTTCCTTCTCCTCTTGCGGGAGAAAACGCCGAAGCCAAGCTTCGGCTCTGGCGCCGGATGAGGCGTTTTTCCGCTCGCTAGGCTATTCGTGAGGATAGAGACCCCTCACCCGGCTCGCCGCTTTGCGGCGATCCACCCTCTCCCGCAAGGGGAGAGGGTGCACCGTTCGTGTCGCGAGAGCCGCCCTTCATCAAAACATCAGATTGTCCTTCACCAGCACCCAACGGCCGTTCTTCACCTGCTGCACCTGGGTGACGGTGGTGGCGAGATGGTTGGTCTTCGAGAACACGGTCGGCGGCGAATTGAAGATATCCTGGAACTTGTCGCCGGACTCGAGCGCGTCGAGCATCTTCTGGCCAGTGAGATCCTTGCCAGCCTTGTTGGCATAATGCGCGAACGTCATCACCGCATTGTAGCCGATGATCGCCTGCGTGTTGGCGTCGGCGTTGAACATCTTCTTGTAATTGACGAGCCAGTCCTTCACCTTTCCCTTCGCGGTGTCTTCGTAGGGGATTTCGAAGTTCGAAGCGGCATACAAGCCTTCCACCACTTCCTTGCCGAGCGCCGGCACTTCGAGCACGTTGACGGGCGTGGCACCGAGGAAGGTTACCTCCCAGCCGAGCTTCCTGGCCTCGGTCATGGTGCCGATAGGCTCACGGAGGACCGCGCCGAGCACGACGAGGTCGCAGCCGTCGGACTTCATCTTGGCGACCTGCGCCGAGAAGTCGGAGGCGCCGCGCTTGTAGCTCGTGATCGAGGCCGGCTGCACCTTCATGGCGGCGAGCTGCTGGTTGAAGCCATCGAGCACGTTTTTTCCGTACTCGTCGTCCTGATGCATGATGCACGGCTTCTTGAAATTCTTTGCCTCAATCATGTATTTGAGCGCTGCGCGCGTGCTCTCGACGTAGGGCAGGAGGTTGTTGAACTTCAGCCGCTCCTGCGGCTTGGCCGCATCGAACTTGAAGGTGAACTCGGCCGCCGTCAGCGGGAAGAGCTGAAGCACGCCGGCGTCGAGCAGGATATCCTGCGCAGCGAGCACGGTCGGCGATCCCATTGGTCCCACCATCGCGAAAATCTTGTCGCGCTCGATCAGCTTTTGCGAAGCCAGCACAGCTTTCTTCGGATCGTAGCCGCTATCCTCAACGACAAGCTTGATCTTGCGACCCTGGACACCGCCCGCCGCGTTGATCTCCTCGACCGCCATCTTCATGCCGTTGGAGACCGGCACGCCCCAGCCCTTGATCGGGCCCGACAGGTCCTGATGCGTGCCGATGACGATCTCGGATGCCGAGATGCCTTCATTGGTGACCTTGGTTTGAGCGGCGGCCGGCAGACAAGTCAGCGCAAGGGCGCTCACCGCCAGGCCCAGCGCCTTCAGCGATTTCGACATTGCAGTCCTCCTTCGGTGGCCCGTGTTGAGCGAAGGATCGGGCCTCTCAAGCCTTCGCCGTTTTCTCAAATCCATCTCTCTTGAGCATGATCCTCCGGATCTTGCTCAAGCAACCGCGCGCTGGCGATACATCGCCTCGATCTCGGCGGCGTAGCGCTTGTTCACGAAGCCGCGCTTCAGCTTCATGGTCGGCGTCAGCTCCTCGTCCTCCGGTGTGAGCTGGCGTTCGATCAGGTAGAACTTCTTGATGGTCTCGACGCGGGCAAAATTGCCGTTGACCTGCTCGATCTCGCGCCCGATCAGGTCCTGAATCTCGGTCGCCCGGCACAGGCTCGCGTAATTGGTGAAGGGAATGTCGTGGTCCTGGGCGAACTTCTCGACGTTCTCCTGGTCGATCATCACGAGGCAGGTCAGATACGGCCGCTTGTCGCCGATCACGACCGCATCGGAGATGTAGGGCGAGAATTTGAGTTGGTTCTCGATCTCGGACGGCGTGATGTTCTTGCCGCCGGAGGTGATGATGATGTCCTTCATCCGGTCGGTGATGCGGACAAAGCCTTCATTGTCGATCGTGCCGACGTCGCCGGTGTGCAGCCAGCCGCGCTGATCGATGGTCTCGGCGGTCTTCTCTGGCTGGTTCAGGTAACCCATGAACAGGAAGTCGCCCTTGATCAGGATCTCACCCTCGGGCGACAGCGCGACCTCGCCCCAGGGCACGGCGGTGCCGACCGAACCGAGCTTGATCCGCTCCGCCGGCATCATGGTGGCGACACCGCAATTCTCGGTCTGGCCGTAGAGCTCGTGCATGTCGATGCCGAGCGCGAGATACCAGCGGATCAGCTCCGGCGCGATCGGCGCTGCGCCGGTGAAGGCGACGCGGCAGCGATCGAGCCCGATCATGCGGCGGATATTGCGGAATGCGAGCCGGTAGGCGATCCGGCTTGCGAGGCGCAACGACAGCGGCGGCGGCTTGCCTTCGATCCGGTAATCGACCATGCGGTAGCCGATGCCGATGGCGCGGCGATAGACCCATTGCTGCAGTGGGGTCGCATCCTTCAGCGCGATGGTGATGGCGGAATAGAATTTTTCCCAGATGCGGGGAACCGCGAGGAAGACGGTCGGCTGCACCTCGCGCAAATTGTCCGGCACGGTTTCCGGGCTCTCGGCGAAATTCATCACCGAGCCGAGTGCGACCGAGATGTAGTAGCCGCCGATGCGCTCGGCGACGTGGCACAGCGGCAGGAAGATCAGCCTGTCCTCGTCCTCCTGCGCCGGAATGAAGTCATTGGCGTGACGCATCTGGTGCGTAACGCTGCGGTTGGCGTGCATCGCGCCCTTGGGCGGACCGGTGGTGCCGGACGTATAGACCAGGATCGCGAGATCGCCGGCGCCGCGGCTGCCGATCATCTCCTGCCACAGCGCCTCGCGGCCGACCATGTGATTGCGGCCGAGCGCGCGAAACTCGTCGAGCGACATCACCATGTCGTCGGAGAAGCCGCTGAGGCCCTCCATATCGAACACGATGATCTTCTGCAGGCTCGCGCAGCGCGAGCGGCAGGCGAGGATCTTGTCGAGCTGCTCCTCGTCCTCGGCGAAGATCACTTTGGTCCGGGAATCGTTGATGAGATATTCGACCTGGGACGACGCGTCGGTCGGGTAGATGCCCGAAGCGACGCCGCCGGCGCACAGGATACCCATGTCGGCATGGACCCATTCCGGCACGGCGTTGGCGATGATGGAGGCGACGTCGCCGGGCATGAAGCCGGTCGCATGAAGCGCGTAGGCAATCTCTTTCGATATCGCCAGCCATTCGCGCCAGCTTGTCGGCTGCCAGATGCCGAATTTCTTCTCGCGGATGGCCGGCCGATCGCCCCGCGTCTCCGCAGCGCGCAAGAAGCTCTTCGCGATCGTATCAGCGACCGTCAGCACCGCCGGTCGGGCCATGCACGTCTCCTCCTTGTCGCCTGCCTCCGCTGCCTGCCTTGCCGGCGGTCTTGATTGCGGATGGCAAGCTCATCTTACTGCCAGCTCTTCCTCACCGCCACGTCTTCTTCTTTTTCCAGCGCCGCTCGCCTCGCGCACCCGCTTCCTTGGCGCCAAGGTAGAACTCCTGGATGTCCTGGGAATGCATCAAGCGGTCGCAGGTGTCGTTCATCACGATACGGCCGATCTCCAGCACATAGCCGTAATGCGCCGTCTCCAGCGCCACCTTGGCATTCTGCTCGACCAGCAGGATCGACATGCCCTGCTCCTCATTGACGCGGCGGATGATGGTGAAGATCTCCTTCACCAGCAGCGGCGATAGGCCGAGCGAGGGCTCGTCGAGCAGCAGCAGCGTCGGCCGGTTCATCAAGGCGCGGCCGATCGCCAGCATCTGCTGCTCGCCGCCCGAGAGCTGACCGGCCGGCTGGTTGATGCGCTCCTTCAGCCGCGGAAAGTAACCATAGACGCGATCGAGATCCTCCGCGACGCCGGCGCGGTCCTTGCGCGGATAGGCCCCCATCATCAGGTTCTCGCGCACGGACAGGAACGGAAACACCTCGCGTCCCTCCGGCACATGGCTGAGGCCGAGCCGCACGATCCGGTCGGCCTCCATGCGCTGGATCGGCTTGCCCAGGAATTCGATCGAGCCCTTCTGCGGGTCGAGAATGCCCGAGATGGTCTTCAGTACCGTGGTCTTGCCGGCGCCGTTGGCCCCCAGCAGGGTGACGATGCGGCCGCGCGGCACTTCCAGCGAGATGCCGCGGATCGCCATGATCGGCCCGTAATAGCTCTCGATGTTGGAGAGTTTTAAGATGATCTCGGGCGTGACAGCGGCAACCATGCGTCAAGCTCCCAGATACGCAGCGACGACGTCGGGATGCTGCTGGACTTCGGCGGGCGACCCCATCGCCAGCACCCTTCCGTAATTCAATGCGATGACGCGATCGGAGACGCGGTTGACCAGCGACATGTCGTGCTCGACCATCAATACGGTGACGCCGAGCTCGCTCTTCATGTCGCGGATCCAGAACGACATGTCGTCGGTTTCCTCGACATTGAGGCCGGACGATGGCTCGTCGAGCAGGATCAGCTTCGGCTCCGAGCACAGCGCGCGCGCCAGCTCGATCACCTTGCGCACGCCGTAAGGCAGGCCGGAGATCAGCTTGTCGCGATAGGGTTCGAGATCGAGGAATTCGATGACCTGCTCGACCCTGCGGCGATGGACTTTCTCGTTGGCGCGCACGCTCGGCAGGAACAAAAGCTCCTGCCAGAGCTGCGTGGTCGAATGCCGATGGCGGCCGACCAGCAGGTTGGACAGCACGGTCGCATTCTCGAACAGCTCGATGTTCTGGAAGGTGCGGGCAATGCCGAGCTTGGCGATATCGTAGGGCGGCTCTTCGGTGATGTCCTGATCCTCGAAGAAGATGCGGCCCGAGGTCGGCCGGTAGATCCGCGAGATCAGGTTGAAGATCGAGCTTTTGCCCGCACCGTTCGGCCCGATGATCGAGAGGATCTCGCCCTTCTCGACCGCGAAGGACACCGCATCGACGGCCTTGAGGCCCCCGAAATGCAGCGACAGATTCTCGGCGCGGAAATAGCTCATCGATTCCGCTCCGACTTCACGTAGATCTTCTGCCGCTTGAAGGTGGCGCGCTTGTAGAGCGGGAACAGCTGGAAGAAGAGTTTTATCTTCAGCCAGCGGCCGTAGAGACCGAGCGGCTCGAACAACACGAACAGCACGATGATGATGCCGTAGATCGCGCCTTTCAGGCCGTTGAGCGAGGCAAAGGCCGCGACCTTCGACTGGATGTTGCCGGCGGTGGCCGGGCCGGCGCCGAACGTCGCCGCAATGCCCGCGATCAGGCCGGGCATGTCGTCCTTGAGATAGGTCAGGAACGGATCGATCATCACGATGAAGATCGCGCCGAGCACCGCGCCGTGCAGGCTGAAGGTGCCGCCGATCAAGATTACGATGATGAACTCGATCGAGAGCTGGAGCGTGAACATCTCCGGCGAGATGAAGGAAAGCTTGTGGGCGAACAGCACGCCGGCAAAGCCGGTGATTGCCGCCGAGATCGCAAAGGACTTCACCTTGTAGAGCGCGACGTTGACGCCCATGCTGCGCGCCGCCGTCTCGCTGTCGCGGATCGCGACGAAGGCGCGTCCCGTCGGCGAACGCAGCAGGTTGAGCGTGCCGACGATGGTCAGCACCAGAATTGAGAGGCAGAGGAAATAGAAGGTGGGGCTGTCGCGCGGGACGGTGACGCCGAGCAGCGACAGCGTCTTCACCCGCATGCCCTCGTTGCCGTGGGTGACGCTTTCCCAGCGCGCCAGGATCTCCTCGACGATCAGGGCAAAGGAGATGGTGGCGATGACGAGATAGATGCCGGTCAGGCGCAAAGCGGGAAAGCCGACCATCGCGCCGATGATGCCGGTCAAACCTCCGGCGGCGAGGAAGTAAACCGGGAACGGCACGTTGTACTTCTGCAAGTATGCCGCCGTGTAGGCCCCGATGGCGAGGAATGCAGCGTGGCCGAGCGAGGCCTGGCCGGTAAAGCCGGTCAGGATCAGCAGCGCGACGCCGACGATCGCATAGATGCAGACGAAGACGAGCTGGCTCATCAAATAGCTGGAGAGCACATAGGGCGCGATCAGCAGCAGTACGAGCAGGATGCCGTACGAGACCAGATAGCCCGAATGCGGGAACAGCTTGATGTCATCCTCATAGTCGGTCTTGAACAGGAAGCGCATGGCGTTCAGACCTTCTTGCGGACGTGGTGGCCGAACAGGCCTTCGGGCTTCAAGAGCAGCACCGCGAGCAGCACGAGGTACGGCGCGACATCCTTCCAGCCTTCGGGCAGGTAGAAGCCGGCCATGCTCTCGATCACGCCGATCAGGACGCCGCCGACCACGGCGCCCGGGATCGAGCCGAAGCCGCCGAGGACCGCAGCGGGAAATGCCTTGAGGCCAAGCACGAGGCCGACATTGGAATGGATGAAGGTGATCGGCGCCAGCAGCACGCCGGCGCAGGTCGCCACCGCCGCGCTGATCGCCCAGACGATCGACACCACGCGCTTGACCGGAATGCCCATGTAGTAGGCCGCGAGCATGTTCTCGGAACTGGCGCGCATCGCGGTGCCGAGCGTGGTCTTGTTGAAGAAGAGATAGAGCAGCGTGCACAGGATCATCGTCGCCGCGATCACCGACAGCTTGTCGTAGGCGAGCACCAGCGAGCCGATACGGAGCACGCCCTGGCTGAACGGGGTCTCGATCTTCAGATCATCGGTGCCCCAGATCATGCCGGCAACCGAGCGCAGGAAATAGCCGAGGCCGATGGTGGCCATGATGATGGAGAATTGCGGATAGCCGAGGATCGGCCGCACCACGACGCGCTCCGCCAGCATGCCGAACAGCGCCATCGCGGCCACCGCACCGGCGAAGCCGATCCAGTAGTTCAGGCCCATCATGCCGATGAAGGTGAAGGCGAAGAATCCGCCGAGCATCATCAGATCGCCCTGGGCGAAATTAACAACCTCGGTGGCCTTGTAGACGAGCACGAAGCCGAGCGCGATCAGGCCGTAGACGCAGCCGAGCGCAACACCGCTGACCAGCTGCTGAACGAAATCCAGCATTGACGCGCGTCCTCCCGATACAGCCGGCGGCTCTTCCCGACCGCCTTGCCGCATCTTGTGTCCAGTCGCTACGCAGTCGTTTCGCTGCGTTAGCGCCATTTGTCCGGAACCAATTCAGCCTGAACCGCTCCTTACTGTCAACAAACGGTGACTTGCCATTAGTCGAAACCGGATGGCGGAATTTGTGGGCCGTAGATTCACGGTGCCGAAACATCTTGGGATCATGGTCGCGAGCGATGCAAAACCGGATAGTGTGGGCGTCATGAAGCGGGACAAGTCGGCGCTGGAAGTCCTGGGGTTAACGAAGCGTTTTGACCGTCTGGCGGTCGACAGCCTCGATCTCACCATCCACGCCGGCGAATTCTATGCGCTGGTCGGCCCCAACGGCGCCGGCAAGACCACCACTTTGCGCATGGTCGCGGGCCTGCTGCGGCCCGACGCCGGCGCGGTCTCGATCTTCGGCATCGATGCGCTCGAAAATCCCGTCGCCGCCAAGCAGGTGATGGCGTGGGTCTCCGACGAGCCGATGATCTACGACAAGCTGACCCCGCTCGAATATCTCGAATTCGTCGCCGGCCTCTGGGGCATCGCGCCGTCGGTCTCGGAGCCGGTCGCGCAGGACCTGCTCGGCTCGCTCGGCCTGGAGCCACATCGGCACGAGCGCTGCGAGGGCTTTTCCAAGGGCATGCGCCAGAAGGTCGCGCTCGCCGGCGCGCTGGTGCACGATCCCCGCCTCATCATTCTCGACGAACCGCTGACGGGGCTCGATGCCGTCTCCGCCCGCCACGTGAAGGGCCTGCTCAGCGAACGTGTCCGCGCCGGCTGCACCGTCATCATGACCACGCATATTCTCGAAGTCGCCGAGCGCATGGCCGACCGCATCGGCGTGATCGCCTCGGGCCGCCTGGTGGCCGAGGGCACGCTGACCGAGCTGCGCCAGCAGAACGGCCATGCCGATACCAGCCTGGAGGATCTCTTCATCGCGCTGGTGACGCTTCCGGAAGCCGCATGAGTTCGGCCACCGCGCTCTCCTGGTTCGCACGCCACGAGCTCCGGCTCGCCTGGCGCGAATGGTTCGCCATGATGACCGGCGGACGGCGCAAGCGGGCGCGCGCCGCCGTCATCGGCCTCGTCTGCTTCGCCGCGCTGCTGCACCTGCCGGCCTGGGCGGTGATCGGCCGTTTCGCCGATCTGCAGCTGCCGCTCGACAAATCCTCGCTGATCGTGATCTCGGCGACGATCTTTCTCGCCTGGACCTTGATGCTGTCGCAGGCGATCGAATCGGTGACGCGGGTGTTCTACGCCCGCGCCGATCTCGACCTGATCATGTCCTCGCCGGCGACGCTCGCCAACCTGTTCTCGGTCCGCATCGCCGCGATCGCGCTGACCGTCACCGCGATCGCGCTGCTGTTCTCGACGCCCTTCATCGACGTGCTCGTGATCGGCGGCGGCGCGCGCTGGCTCAGCGCCTTCGGGGTGGTCGTCGTCATGGGCCTGTCGGCCGCGGCGGTCGCGATCGCCGTCACCATCCTGTTGTTTCGCCTGATCGGCCCGGCGCGCACGCGCCTGATCGCCCAGATCCTCGCCGCGATCATCGGCGCCGGCTTCGTGATCGCGCTCCAGATCGCGGCGATCATGTCCCACGGCACGCTGTCGCGCTTCACCATCCTGACCTCAGGCAGCGTGGCCGCCCATGCCCCCGATGTCGAGAGCATCTGGTGGTGGCCGGCGCGGGCGGCGATGGGCGACAGCGAAGCGCTGCTGCCGCTCCTGGCGCTCGCTTTGGTGCTGCTCGGAAGCGTCATGGCGATCTTCTCGCATCGCTTTGCCGACACGGCGATCGATGCCGCCGCTTACGGCACCTCCGGCAACAGGCGCGCGAAGGAGCGCCCGTTCCGCGCCGGGTCGCGGCAGCAGGCGCTGCGGCGCAAGGAGTTCTCGCTGCTCTGGCGCGATCCCTGGCTGATCTCGCAGACCCTGATGCAGCTGCTCTATCTGGTGCCGCCGGCCTTGCTGCTCTGGCGCAATTTTGCCGACAGCTCCGCGGCGCTGACGCTGATCACGCCGGTCGTGGTGATGGCGGCCGGACAGCTTGCCGGCGGACTGGCCTGGTTGACCATCTCGGGCGAGGACGCCCCCGACCTGGTGGCGACTGCGCCGCTGACGCCATCCGCCGTCATCCGCGCCAAGATCGAGGTGGTGCTGATCGCGATCGCCGTCATCTTCTGCCCGCTGATTGCCGCACTGGCCTTCGCCGCACCGATCCAGGCAGCAGTGAGTGCCGGCGCGATCATCCTCAGCGCGGCCTCCGCGACCGCCATCCAGCTCTGGTTCCGGGTGCAGGCCCGGCGCAGCCAATTCCGCCGCCGCCAGACCTCGTCGCGGCTCGCGACCTTCGCGGAGGCGTTCTCCTCGATTGGCTGGGCCGCAACCGCGGCACTGCTGCTTGCACTCCCCATCGCCGGCCTCATTAGTGGCCTGATCACCGCCAGCCTCGTTGCGATCACCTGGAAGTTCAGCCCAAGGCGGGACTGAAGGCGTGAGAGGCGCCTTGCCTGCCTCACTTGAAAGTAAGGCTAAATTACCTTACCTATCGGCTATCAAGAATTGAGGATCCCATGGGCACGCTTACTGTCACGGCAAAGGGGCAGGTTACGCTGCGGAAGGATCTCCTGGAGCACCTCGGTGTGCATCCCGGCGACAAGATCTCGATAGAGAAGCTTCCGGGAGGGCGGGTTGAGGTGAAGGCAGCTCGGCCCGTCGGAAAGATTTCGGACGCCTTCGGTTTCCTGAGAGGAAAAACGAACGGTCGATCATTGTCGATCGAGGAGATGAACGATGTCATCGCTGACGGCTGGACCGGCAAGCGATGAAGATAACGCCCGACACCAACGTGTTGGTGCGCGTTCTGGTCGGGGATGACGCCGAACAGAGCAAGGTGGCCGAAGCCCTTCTCAAGAAGGCAGACCTCATAGCCATCTCGATCCCCGCACTGTGCGAGCTGGCCTGGGTTCTCTCTCGAGGCTACAAAACTTCGGCTGAGAATATCTCGGCTTCGATCCGGCATTTGATCAATGCCTCCAATGCGGTCGTCGATCGGCCGGCAGCCGAGGCTGGATTGTCGTTCCTCGATGCCGGGGGCGATTTCGCCGATGGCGTCATCGCCCATGAAGGCAATTGGCTTGGAGCCGACACTTTCGTGTCCTTCGACAGGAAGGCCGTGAAACTGATCGAGGCAAGCGGCGGATTGGCGCGGCTGGCCGGCACCACATGACGCGAGGATTATTCGTCGATACACTCAGCAGATCGTCGATGAGCGGCGGACGGTTCTGCATGTTTCGACCATTGCTGACGGCTCTTGCGTTTCTCAGTTGGCTGGCCGCCCCTGCCCTCGCCCAGCAGCCACAGCGCAGCGAATGCCTGGCGATGGCCAACGCGGCCCCGCGTATCCTGCCGGTGGCGTTCCGGCCGGCGGCCGGCACAGGCGGGGTCGAGATCACCTATGCCGGCCATTCCACCTATTTCATCGACACGCCCGGCGGCCTGCGCATCGCGACCGATTATAGCGGCGCCTATCAGGTCGGACGACTGCCCGACGTCGTGACCATGAACCGGGCCCACAGCACGCACTACTCGCTGTTTCCCGATAAGCGCATTCCTCACGTGCTGCATGGTTGGGGCGAGGACGGCAAGCCGGCGATCGTGTCGGAGCGCATCAGTGACGCCTTCATCCGCAATGTCACGACCGACATCCGCCGCTATTTCGGCGATGATGCCGGCGCCGACATGATCCGCGACGGCAATTCGATCTTCATCTTCGAGGTCGCGGGGCTCTGCATCGGCCATCTCGGCCATCTCCATCACAAGCTCGACGACAGCCATTTCGCCCAGATTGGACGGCTCGATATCGTGATGGTGCCGATCGACGGCACCTACACCATGTCGCTCGAAGGGATTTCTGACATCACCAAGCGCCTGCGCGCCTCCGTCGTGCTGCCGATGCATCGCTTCGCCACCCCGCTCGACGATTTCATGCGCCGGATCGGCCAGCAATTCGAGATAGACCGGCGCTCCGAGCGGTCGTTCCGCATGTCGCGGGATGCGCTGCCGTCGAAGCCGACGGTGATCATCCTCGACGGGGTCTGACGCGCAATTTTCTCCAAGCCGGCGATCGGCCGGTCGTGCTGATCTGTCTGAAACAGGAGATCGACATGACCGACTTTGCCAGACTCTTGCACGCGGATGGACCGAACCCCGAGCACGCGGCGGCGCTGCAGCTCTATGGCCGCTTCGTCGGGGATTGGGTTGCCGAGATCACCGCCCATGGGCCCGGCGCAGCGGAACACACGGCAGCCGGCGAGATCCATTTTGGCTGGGTGCTGGAGGGCCGCGCCGTCCAGGACGTCTGGATCATCCCGCGCCCCGCAGGCAGCCCCGACTTTCCGATCGCGGGCAATTGGTACGGCACGACGCTGCGCGTCTACGATCCGACCATCGCTGCGTGGCGGATTTCCTGGTTCGATCCCGGACGCAGCGTCTTCCGCCAGCAGATCGGCCGGCCGCGCGGCGCCGACATCGTGCAGGAAGGCACAACGGAGGCCGGCGAGCTGACGCGCTGGAGCTTTACGGAAATCACCGACGATTCCTTCCACTGGCTCGGCGAGGCCAAGCCGGCCGATGCAAGTGATTGGCGGCTAATGGTCGATGTGAAGGCGAAGCGGCGCAGGGCTTAGGCCGATTGGATTTTGATTGAAACGATCCGGCGGCAAACTCGCTGCAACCTCTCCCGCTTGCGGGGGAGGTCGGCGCGTAGCGCGGGTGGGGGCTTTCTCCGCATCTGGAATGTCCCATTGCGGAAGCACCCCCACCCCAGCCCTCCCCCGCAAGCGCAGGGCTATCGCATATGGCTGAGGGTGGCCAAGAGGAATGCGTTGTCCCAGCCAGCGCGCTTGATTTTACGCCGGAGGG
>NZ_JACBZW010000013.1:0-280408 GCF_013408065.1 Bradyrhizobium sp. IAR9 | reverse complement strand
AGCGCTTCATTCCAGCCCCCCGCAAATCGTGCGGGAATCATATCGCGCGAATCACATCAAGCGCAGCGTTTTCACACAGCCAGGGTCACAAGCGGTCGTCGGGCGAGCGCGGCCCCACGTCTGCTCTACCGACGATAACGGACATCACGACGTGATTACCATGGTTCGGCTAAGGGCCAGAAGCGGTCCGCTCTACGGGTCGTGGCGTACTTCTATTCCCACCTGATCCGCACAAAATCGTGACCCTTCGTCGAACGACCCGCGCGTAACGAGCCAATCGAGCCTGCGTATTAGCCAGTAGCCTGTGACGAGGAAGATCACAGCGCGCTGATCGAATGCGAGGGATAGATGAAGGAAGCGTTCAATGTTGCCGAGACCGGTTCGGGACCATACAAGGTGCTGGCCCTCTTGCGATGGGTCATGGTGATCATCTTCGTTTCGTTTGGAATGCAGAAGTTTACACCTCAGTCAGCACAAGGTATCGCCGAATTCATCATCAACAGTCCTTTCATCTCCTGGCTATCCGTGCTCGGCTTGAGAGGTGAGGCTTATTTCCTTGGCGTAACGGAGTTTGTGATTGCGGCACTGCTCGTGGCAGGTGCGTTCAATCCAATGCTCTCGGCTGTTGGCTCGTTTTTTGGCATTGTTACGTTTGCCATCACGTGGTCATTCTTCTTCACGACACCCGGCGTGGTAACGTGGAGCCTGTCGTCCGATCCGATGGCTTGGAATTTGGCGGGCGAGTTCCTGTTCAAGGATATCGTCCTGTTGTGTGTCTGCATCGTGCTGTTTCTTGCATCGCTGCCCAGAGCGAGGATGTGGTTGAGCAGCAATCCGTCGCCGTAGGCGTCAGATGCGAGCTTGCGTCACAACGCGCCTATCGGTGAGCACAACAGGCTCGGCGAACACAGGAAACGCGAGTTCCGCTACGGGTCAAAGGCTGACCCTGGGCAACTCCACGATGCTATTCCACTCACCGCCCGGAAGCGGACAATGCATGGCCAGGGGGCTAATAGCTGACATCCAGACCGCGCCGGAACGGCTCAAGGGTCCTAGTCGCAGGTGGGCGTAATGCGAAACTCAACAACCTCCGGCAGGCCACGCAAATGACTAGCGAGTCGTTCGGCATTGCTGCTGTTGCGGCTTTTGATCGTCATCCGATACTCGGATTGCTGCCCGCCCTCGTCTTGCCAAAGCTGACAAAATGGCAGGCTACACCTCCGGAAAATAATCCCATTCCCATTCGGCCCGTCCTGGTGTTATGATTTCTGCGGTATCGTGCCATTGATCCCGGCCTCAACAAGCTTTCTCGAACTCCTGCGAGGGGCGGAGCGCGCGATGGTGAAGCAAGCCAAGTTTTTCCGGAAACAGGCAAAAACGGCTGAGCGTATGGCGCTGGCCTACTCTGATGCCGAACTCTCGCAGAACTTCCTAAATATGGCCAAGGCTTATCGCAGCCAAGCGGACGTGCTCAAGGCTAAGGAAAAGTCGAAAGCCAAGAAAAAATCGAACAAGAAGTGAGGCTCGGTAAGATAACAGGAGTTTTGTCATGAATAGAGCGGCTGCTATTTTCGCCATCACCCTTTCATTCGGTGCGGTGGATTTCGCGAGAGCCGATCAGCCGGGACCGGACTGGATGCCAGCTCAGGAAGTGATCGAGAAGGCTCTCAAGTCAGGCTATACGCAGGTGACCAAATTAGAAGCCGACGACGGCCGATGGGAAGGTGAAGGCGTCAAGAATGGCCAGAGAATGGAATTTCACGCCGATGCCAAGACCGGCGCGATCACGTCCGAAAAACTGGATGACTAGGCCGTGTACTCGGCCGCCGCCTGATGTAAGCAGCAATCTTCCAATGTCGCTGAAGGCCACAAGCCGCCCTCGGCAGCTCGCATCGCCAATATCGGCTCAACTCTCGAAAGCGGACAGTGCGAGACCAAGAGCGAAAGTCAGCTAAGGGCTAGAAGCGGACCAATCAGGCCTTCACCGAAAGGGGAGCAAAAACGACATGTTCACTCCCTCTGTGCCGCATGTTCAGTTTCGTCAAGCCAGCGGACAACGGCCGCAGCATCGTCCTTGCTCGGTACCAGCCAATCGACCGCAAGCAGGCAACCTTCGAGGACAATGAAGGCAGCCAGGCCGCCGAGCCAACCGAAGAAGACGATGGAAAAGGTTGCATTGTGCTCTCCTGAAAGGTTCCGAAGCCTAGCCTCAAAGGGCGCTAACCGTCCACTCCCCTCCGGGGATCGATCGTGCTACACACCGCCGATGTCAGAAGCTGAAAATAATCACCCAGAATCTGAAAAGAATGTCCCAGAACCAAAGTGCGCTAAGTGCCGGACCATCCCTACGCTAGTCCAAACGGTCCTCGATCCTAGTAAGGGCCGGTCCGTTCGCCTGTTTAGCTGCAGTTGTGGAGAGCGCGTGTGGGACGATTAGAGTGTCACTCTCCACCCGGCCCGACTTCTCGGACTGTCAGTTCGGGGCGCTAGTGACGCCGCGCTTGTGAAGTTCAATCATTCTCCTGGCGACAAGTTCACAAACGGGATCGTTACGATCTATCAGGCCGAGCTTCCTCAAGGCATGATTGAAGGCCAGTTGAAGAATGGGTTGTTGCTTGGGAGTGAAATTGGTGTTCGCGATCAGACGCAAGATCGGCATAACCGTGCTCCACTGGCTGTCGGAGGTCCGATTAGCCGTCGTTCAGTTGGTCCACTTGGGATCGTCCTCGTGCTCGAGGGCTTCCGCCAGTCTGGTCCAGTCGTCAGCGAGGTCCAGCCACGCAGCTTCATCAAAGTCGCTTCGGGCGTACCTAGCGTTTGAGCGGCAATCTTTCGCTCTCTTGCGGCATCTTTCGATCAGCTCTTTCCGCACAGCGGCAGCGCTTAAGTCGGCGGCTTGAGGCCGGGCGAATTGAGCCGCTCGGTCACGTGCGCGGCGGTTACGTCCTGGCGGGCCTTCCGCAGCACGCTATCGCGCTCGGGACCAGGGGCAAGCGTTGCCGCCACCTTGCGCAGCTCGGTTGCTTCTTCAGCAAGGCACTCTTCGAGGGGGTCACACCAATAGATGACGCAAAAAGCCAGTCACCGGAAAATGATCCATCTCTTCTTCTCCTATTCTCACTGGCTCACAATGAGGCTCGGCTCCTTCAGTTACCTCATAATGCTCGAAGCTTTCTTTACTTTCACTAGAATGACGAGCCAACGCTGTGATTGCATGAATTGACGCAGAGCCTTCTTCCGTTGGATTCGTCATCTCTTGCGATCGCGAACCTGGCTGTCGAAACCAAGTTCACAGAGGCGGATGACAGGCGCGCTGCTCCAAAGCACGATGACGGCTTGCTTTTGCGCGAACCGCGATGTCGGTCCCGACTTGGGCGGCGGACAAGGATGAACAGTCGAACACGAGGAAGGTTTCAATGACAACGACAGACGGGCCCCCTCAGAAAAGGACTCTAATTCCGTTGAAGAAGGCGTTGGAGCGCGGCGGTTTCGGTCGGACCAAGGCCTACGAGCTAATCAAGAAGGGAAAAATCATCGCCTACAAAATGGAGGGCCAGACCATGGTTGATGCCGCTTCGATCGACGCCTATCATATGAGCCTCCCTCGCATCGAGCCGAGCGGATGAAGAGATGCGCTCTAACCTAGCTAGTTCGCCAACCTTTCATGGGTTACCTCGATCGGTACAATCTTTTTTGGATCAGCAAAGCTGTCGATCCGGTCCGCCCAATGCTGCATCAGCTTGGTGCGTGAACCGATCAATGCCAGCGGTCCATGCCGTTTGTAAGTCGCCTTTACAGAGTCGCTTTCGAGATGCGCCAACTGTAGTTCGATGACATCGCTGTCCCACGCCTTGGCTTCATTGACCTCCTCATGATGGCAAAGGGTCGAGAACGTGGTGCGGAAGCCATGGGCGCAATGTTCGGTCTTGGTGTCGATGCCGAGCGTTCGCAGCCGATGACAGAGCGTTCTGCTGGACAGCGGTGTGTCTTTGGCACAAGCGAAAACGTAGCGCCGACTGCCGGTGATCTGCTGCACGCGCTGTAGGATCGTGAAGGCTTGCCGCGACAGCGGCACGACATGGTCCCATCCGGTTTTCATCTTTGCCGCCGGGATGGTCCAGCGCTTGGCATCCCAATCGATTTCGGTCCATTCCATGTCGTTGATCATGCCGGGTCGAGGGACCGTCAACGCATTGACCCGGAGGGCATCACCGACCACATCGCCAAATCTGGTCTTCTCCCAAGGCGGCATGATTAGCCTGAAGAGACGAACCACATCCTGCGGCTCAGTGACGCCAGGGCGTGGTGTCGAGACGTGGACACTGAGTTGCTTCTTGCAGGCACGGAACGGATTGTAGCCGTCGCCTTCGAGGTCGGCGTAGTCGCAGACTTGCTCACCGATACTGTGGACCCGGTCACGGGTCTCTAACCTACCCTCAGCCTGCATCGCCCGAAAGAAGGCAAGCACGTCAGGACGCTTGATGTCCGGCCGGTAGAGCTTGCCGAAACGATCCTTCAGGTAGCCGGCCCATCTTTCGAGTAGCGCGATGGTTTCGGGACTGCGCACGGTGACAAGCCTGCCACGTTTGATCTTCTCGGTTTTCTTCTCGGCAAGCCATTCGTCGATCCACGCGCCGAATGGGCGTTCAGCTGCCTGGCGATGCCGTTCGAATTGCTTTTCGATTGAGGGATCGACCGGCCTGTCTTGTGCGAGCAGGGCCTTTGCGGTGTCACGTTTCTGGCGGGCTGTGGCGAGCGAGACGGTGCCATCGTTGCCGTTTCCGTAAGACCCGATGGAGTAGGTCTTCTGCCTGCCGTGAAAGCGATAGGCCATCCGCCAGAGCTTGGAGCCGGCCTTGCCCGGCCTGTTCGGGTCTGGCGTGATCAAGAGATAGAGACCGCCGCCAGTCACGTCCGAAATCTTGGTGGCTCTCCACGCGCCGTTCTCAAACTTCGGTCGGGCGACGCGGCAGTCGACATCGGTCCTGATCTGTTCGGGAGCGGCGTGCTCCTCCTTGTTGCGTGCCATCTGCTTTGGATTTCCTTTTATTCGGAATATCGAAAGTTGCCAAGAACGTTTGTTCTTCCGGTACCAACAGATACCAACAAAAGTGCCAACAAATCGGATGACTAGGAGCGTATGAGAACAAACAGTGACGAACACCGATGTACGTAGAAGCATTTGTTTTTCAAGGGATTTTGTGCACCTCGCGAATAGCGTCGAACAATTTAG
The DNA here is from genome assembly GCF_013408065.1 of Bradyrhizobium sp. IAR9. Taxonomy (NCBI): domain Bacteria; kingdom Pseudomonadati; phylum Pseudomonadota; class Alphaproteobacteria; order Hyphomicrobiales; family Nitrobacteraceae; genus Bradyrhizobium; species Bradyrhizobium sp. IAR9. Next base: position 275,175 of record NZ_JACBZW010000013.1, on the reverse strand, counting down.
AACCGTCTTGAATAGGCGCCTTTCTTACCCACGAGGTAATCGAATTGGCCCGCGGGCCGGCGCATCTTCAGTGGCGACAGGAGATGACCATGATCGCGCTGCTGCTCTACCGGACCGTCGCAGACCACCTTGTTCCCTGGGCCACGGCCTTCGCAACGCGGATGCTGGCGCGCAGCCTCAACATGCCGGAGCCGCTGGTGCATTCGACCGGCGACTACGTGCTCGCGCAGGTTACAGCCTTCGAGCACGGCGTCGGCAGGAGCCTTTGTCCGTTCCGCATCGCCCGCCTGCTCCGCGCCTGGTGGCGCGCATGGCACTGAGTTTCACCCCGAGCCCACCCCAACCATGGAGACCTCTGATGATCGACGCTTCCACCTTCCTGCGCCGCGCCCTGTTGGCCGACGCCATCTTCAGCGGCGTTGCCGCCCTCGGCTTCACTTTCGGCGCGAGCGCGTTCGCTGCTCTGTTCAACCTGCCCGAAGTGCTGCTGCGCGAGACCGGCCTGTTCCTGATCGCCTACGCCGCGCTGGTCGGCTGGCTGACATCACGGGCCTCGGTGGCGAAGGCGCTCGTGCTGCTGGTCGTGATCGGCAATGCGGCCTGGACCGTCGGCAGCATTGCGCTGCTGCTCTCCGGCGCGGTGTCGCCGAATCTTGCCGGCGCGCTCATGGTCGTCGCGCAGGCGATCGCCACCGGCGTGTTCGCCGAGCTGCAATATGTGGGATTGCGGAGAAGTGCGAGCGTTGTGGCGGCTTGAGGCCCGGGCTTGGCCGCGCATCAGTCGCGGCCATCGCGCCTCGGCTACGCCTTGGCGCGGCCGACCTTGCCGGCAAAGTGCTTGCCGTTCAGCTTCTTCTTTTTCACGGACGCGGTTTTGGCGCCCCCCTTCTGCGCCTTGCGCTCCGTGCGCGCCTTCACCTTGGCGCGCTCGGCCCGCGCCTCGGCGCGCAGCTTCTTGCGTTTCTTCTCGCAAGACTCGCACTTGCAACCGATCGGCTTCAGATAGGCTTTGAAATAGTCGGTGCCGTAATCGTAATTGATCTCGTCGCCCGGCTCGATGTTCTTGATGGCGCGGATGAAGACCTTGCGCTCGCGCGGCCGGACGTCGGACTCGGCGTTGGGCCGGCAGGAGTGGTTGATGTAGCGGGCGAGGTTCTTGCGCACCGAACCGTCGATGGTCCAGCGGCCATTGAGCTCGAACAGGTACTTATTCTCGATGTCGTCCTGCTCGGGGATCCGCGAATCTAGGATCGGTCCGAAATAGCGGATGATCCGGGTGCCCTTCTTGATCGGCTTGGTGGCGAAGAGGCCGAGCCCGGTCTTGGAGCGGCCGACGCGATAGGGTTTTTGCGAGGAGATGGCTGGCATGATCAAGTAAAGGAGGACGCGAACGAGGCTGGAAGAGCCCAAGCGAAGCCGCTCTTCTAGAACGATTCCGCGCCGCTGTCAGGTCTATCGCACACCTGTTTGAACCTTGCCCACAATGAAGACGTCTGATGCTACGGAGTTCCCTGCGCTCGAGGCCCTCATGATGAACCGCATCACCTGCATCGGCCTGGCCGTCGTGATGATCTGCATCGGCCTGAACAGCGCCGCCGCCCAATCCGTGGGCAGCACATACACCTCGACCGCGCCCAAGGATTGCCGCAAGATCGGCAAGCCCAGCGAGCTCGACGGCAGCACGACGCGCATCTGTCCGGGCAAGGACGGCCTCCTGGTGCTGATTGCCGAGGACGATCTTCGCGAAATCGTCTCGGTCGGCCGCAATCGCAGGGCTGCGGCCGAGGAACCGGCGGCCAAGGTCTGGTTCGCCCCGTTCAATTCGTCGGAGACCACGATCGAATGGCGTACCATGGGCGCAAAGCCGTTTGCGATCATCCAGCGCTGGCACATCGCCGATAACGCCGATCCCGACAAGCAGGGCCGGCCCAACACCAAGGCCATGCTGGTCGTGACCCGGCTGCCGCCGAGCCCGGTCTGTCACGTCGCCTATGTCGATGCGATCGCCAATCCCGCCGCCAACGAGCTTGCGCGCAAGGCTGCGGACGATTTCGCCCGCGGCTTTGCCTGCGGCAAGGACGAGGTGAAGATCATCGGCACGCGCGGCCGCGCCGTCGAGCTGGCGACGATGCGCTAGAGCGTTTTCGGGCTCAACAGTCTTTACACGGGAAGTTTCGTGCTGATGGGCGCCGTCAGCATCGCCTCCAGCAGGCGTTCGGCCGTCGTCCCCTCGGGCAGCCGCCCGAGGATGTCCTCGAGCCGTCCATCGAGCAGCAACATGGTGAAACCGTGCACCATCGACCAGGCGCGCGCGATCGCGGCGCCCTGGTTCAGCGTCAGCGCGTCTTCGCTGATCTGCTCCTGCCGCATCATGCCGATGGCGTTGGCAAGGCCCGCGAAGGAGGCTTCGGCGGCCTCGTGCAGCGAGGGTCTCGAATAATCCAGCCGCTCGGTGCGGAACATGATGCCGTACATGCCGGGATGCGCCTGCGCATAGGCGACATAGGCCTTCGGCCGCGCCAGCGCGCGCGCGAGCGGCGTGGTGGCGGCGTCGGACGACGAGGCCATCGCGGCGTTGAACTGGCGGAAGCCCACGGCCGCGAGTTCGCTGAGCAGGCCGGTGAGATCGCCGAAATGATGGGTCGGCGCGGCATGCGAGACGCCCGCCTCGCGCGCCACCGCGCGCAATGTGAGACCGGCGAGCCCGTCGCGTTCCAGCACCCGTTCGGCGGCCTTGAGCAGCGCCTCGCGCAGGGCGCCGTGATGGTACGGCGACTCGGTCTTCGCGCTCGCCGCGCCGCGCCTTGGGCGCGATGCCGCAGTCGACGTTGTCTTGCTGGGGGCACGCGCGCTTCGCGCCGTTTCGCTCTTGGTATCGGTCTTGGCCATTTGCAAGCTATATGACGCAATATTGACAGTGTAAAGATTTCGCTTGACCGATGCGGCAATCGGCGCTATCTGATCTTTACGATGTAAAGATAGGGAGGGATACGCCGTGCAGCACGACGCCGTCGCCGAGCGCCGCAACAATATCGCGCCGATCCCGTTTGAAGCGGACGCGCCATTCCTGAAGATCATCGGCGAATTGCCGCGCGAGCTGAACGGCGTGCTCTACCGCAACGGTCCCAATCCGCAGTTCGATTCCCCCGGCGCGCATTGGTTCGTCGGCGACGGCATGCTGCACGCCTTCCATCTCCAGAACGGCCGCGCCAGCTATCGCAACCGCTGGGTCCGCACGCCGAAATGGCTCGCCGAGCACGATGCCGGCCGCGCTTTGTTCGGCGGCTTCGGCCGCAAGCTGCCGGACGCGCCGGCTGATCTCACCGATGGCGGCGTCGCCAACACCAACATCATCTTCCATGCCGGCAAGCTGCTGGCGCTGGAAGAAGCGCATCTGCCGACCGAGATCGAGCCGGGCACGCTGGCGACGCGCGGCTATCACAACTACCAGGGCCGCGTCGCCGGCAGCTTCACGGCGCACCCGAAGATCGATCCGGTGACCGGCGAGCTCGTGTTCTTCGGCTACAACGCGGCGGGGCCACTGACGCCTGCCCTCTCCTACGGCTCGATCGATGCCGCCGGCAAGGCGACGCGCTTCGAGCGGTTCGAGGCGCCCTATGCCAGCATGGTGCACGACTTCATCGTCACCGCGAACCATGTGCTGTTTCCGATCCTGCCGATCACAGGCAGCATGGAGCGCGCGATGCGCGGGCAGCCGCCCTATGCCTGGGAGCCGGACAAGGGCGCCTATGTCGGCGTGATGAAGCGGAGCGGCGCGGCAAAGGACATCGTCTGGTTTCGCGGTGAAGCCTGCTACGTCTTCCACATCATGAACGCGTGGGAGGATGATAACCGCATCATCGCCGACGTCATGCAGTTCGAGGAAGCGCCGTTGTTTCCGCATCCCGACGGCCGGCCGACCGATCCGGAGAAGTCGCGCGCCCGGCACTGCCGCTGGACCTTCGATCTCTCGGGGAATACCGATCGCTTCCAGCAGACCTATCTCGACGATCTCACCGGCGAATTCCCGCGCATCGACGACCGCCACGCCGGGTTGAAAAATCGCCACGGCTGGTACGCCTGCGCCAATCCGCGCCAGCCGATGTTCGGCGCGCTCTCCGGCGTCGTCCATGTCGACGGCAACGGAAGGCGTCTCGGCCATTATCTGCTGCCCGCCGGCGACACCATCTCCGAGCCGGTGTTCGTCGAGCGATCGAAGGATGCGGCTGAGGGCGATGGCTGGCTGCTGGCGGTGGTCTGGCGGGCGCGGGAAAACCGCAGCGACCTCGCCGTGTTCAATGCCACCGATGTCGAAGCGGGTCCCGTCGCGCTGGTGCAGCTCGGCCACCGCGTGCCCGACGGCTTTCACGGCAATTGGGTGGGAGCGCAGTAACTCCCCGCCCTTCTGGGGCGCGCCACTTTGCGCGCGCCCGGAGCCACAGCCGGACGTGTCACCAAAGAGGCCCGTATCCAGATGCCCTCAATCACCGCAGACTTCCTCGCCATCCTCGCCCTGGTCTGCGTCGCGCTCACATTCGAAGTGATCCATCTGCGGCGGAGCGGCCAAGTCATCTTCAACGGCGTCATCTTCAACGGCGGCATCCTGCTCGCCCTCGGCCTCGCGATCGCCTGCGCGCTCCCCATTCTGTCGCGCCTGCCCTGGGCGGAATTGGCCGACGAGGCGTCCGACCAGGCCGTTGCAGCCCTTCATCTTTTGGAGGTTGCCTACGTCATTTTGACACTGTAAAGATTCCCCTTGACCCGACCTCGCCTCTGAACTATTGATCTTTACACCGTAAAGATCGGCCTGACCGAGATAGGCAATGGCGATTTTCCTGATCCTTGCGCCCTACGGCGCTTACAGCCTCCTGATGCTGGTGACGTCGGCCGCGATGAGCGTGTTCGTTGCCTCCGCGATCTGCCTCGGCACCGTCGCAATCGATGTGGCGCGCGGGCGCTCGGTGAAGACCCTGGCCGCAGGCTCGGCGATCGTGTTCGCCGCAATCGGCCTCTACCTCGTGCTGCTCGACCCGCAGCTCGGAACGCTCGGCGTCAAGCTGTGGGTCGATATCGGCATCTTCGTCATCTCGCTCGGCTCGCTGCTGGTCCGCCGTCCCTTCACGTTGCAATATGCGCTTGAAGCAGTGCCGGCCGAGACCGCGGCGATGCCCGGCTTTCTCTATGCCAATTACGTCATCACCGGCGCCTGGACCGTGGCCGCGCTGTTGATGGCGGCTGGCAATCTCGTGCTGCTCTACGTCCCCGGCCTGCCGCTCTGGTCGAGCCTTGCAGTCGCCTTCGCCGCCCGCAACAGCGCCATTTACTTCACAAAATGGTATCCCGAGTATCGCCAGATCAAGTACGGTACGCCTGCCCGCGCATTGCCCAACGCCCACTGAACAGGATTGACGATGAAGGACGTATTCGCCCGCCTCGGCTCCGATCTCTTCTCCGCCATCCTCTTCCTCGTCATTTATCTCATCACCGACAACGTCATCCTGGCGACGTCGGTGGCGATCGCCGGCGCGATCGCGCAGGTGATCCACGCCCGCATCAAGGGCCAGCAACTCAACTACATGACGTATGCGAGTCTCGCGCTCGTCGTCGGACTGGGCGGGATCACTCTGCTGACCAATGATCCCCGCTTCATGATGGCAAAGCCTTCGATTGCGCATTTCGCCATCGGCGCGATCATGCTCAAGCGCGGCTGGATGCTGCGCTACATGCCGCCGATCGTCGTCGAGACCGTTCCGGAATATGTGACGGCTGCGGGCTATGCCTGGGCGCTGCTGATGTTCGTGATCGGCGTCGGCATGATCGTGGTCGCTTCCACGGGCGATCTGAAGCTGTGGGCCTTCTATCTCACGGTGGTGGCCGGCGGCGCCAAGATCCTCGCCTTTGCCGTGCAGTATGTCGTTCTAAGGCTCATCGTCACCAGCCGCCGGCGCGCTGCAGCCCGCGCTTAAATGCCCTATCGCAGGGTTAGGCAGGAGCTGCGAGTTGGGTTATAGGCTCGCTTAAGGACTGGCCGCGGATCGTCGCGGTCCGCCGGGATTTGTTCGGGAGACGGGAATGGCCGTAGACGGCAACTGGAATCTGACCATGACGACGCCGATGGGCGAGCGCCAGACCACGCTGAGCCTGAAGGCCGCCGGCGGCACGCTCACCGGCACGCAGCAGGCGGAAGGTAATACCACCGAAATTTTCGACGGCACCGTCTCCGGCGACAACGTCTCCTGGAAGGTCTCGATCGACAAACCGATGCCGCTCACGCTCGAATTCACCGGGACCGTCTCCGGCGACAGCATCAACGGCGAGATGGGCATCGGCCCGATGGGCAGCTTCCCGTTCACCGGCGCCCGCGCCTAAGGCCGCGCAACATCATGCGCGTGCTTCGTCTCATCGCGGCGACGATGCTGTGCGTCGCGACACAAGCGGCGCGCGCGGATGACACCGAACCGGCGTGGCGCGCAAGCGCGCTCGCCCTGCTCCCGGCAGGCTATGTCGCCGGCGCCGCTTATCGAACCGATGGCTCGATGGGATATCTCGCGGTCTATCCGGCGACGTCGAACGATCCGAAAACACCGGCAAGTGTGTTCGCTGCGCGCCAGGCCCTCGTGGTCACGCTGACGCCGGATGCAACACGCGCCGTGTCAGCCGAGTTGAAGCCGCGCGCGGAGCCCGATCCCGACAATGACGAGACCGATTTCGCAAAGCTGCACGCCGATCTCGCCGCCGGACGTGCAAAGCTGCCCGAGGGCACCGAGCCCTGCAGTCTCGGCGCCTGGTCCGTCGACAAGGACCCTGCTGGCCTCAACGTGCGCGCCGAGCCGTCAGCGACGGCTCGCGTGCTCGGCACGTTGCCGCCGCCCTACCGCTTGAAGTTAGGCGGCGCCGAGAACACGCCCGACGGCGGCTGGCTCACCGAATTCCGTATCATCGGCTTCAAGAACGGCTGGTTTCTGATCGAAGGCGCCAAGCCGCCGGGCAAGGACTACGAGGACGACAAGAAATATCCGCGGAGCGCGCCCAAACCCTATACCGGGCGCGGCTGGGTCGCCTCCAACAAGGTCGGCGCGAGCTACGCCAACGGCTATACGCGCGCGGGCGGGCTGTTCCAGGCTCCCTTCGTCGATGCGAAATGGATGCCGGCCCAGCGCGAGCTCGGCGGCCCGATCGATGGTGACGGCGGCCCGAAGCGCCTGTTCGCCTGCAGCGGCTTCTGGGGTCTGATCGAGAGCCATGACGGCGTCCGCGGCTGGTGGCGCGCGCTGTGCTCCAATCAGGTAACGAACTGCAGTTAGTGAAATAGAGCGACCAAGCACCGCTCTCGTGTCCCGGACGCGGTGCAGCGCATAGCGCTGCTCCGCAGAGCCGGGACCCATCTTTCGCCGATGGACGCCGGATCAGCAGCGCATCACGTTAGCGCGTCGAACACGCGCTAACGCGCTTATGGTGCTGCGCAGCGTCCGGGGAACGCGGCCTCAGCCCAAATTCAATTCCTTGAAGAAGTCGTTGCCCTTGTCGTCGATGATGATGAACGCCGGGAAGTCGACGACTTCGATGCGCCAGATCGCTTCCATGCCGAGCTCGGGATATTCGAGCACCTCGACCTTCTTGATGCAGTGCTCGGCAAGGTTCGCCGCGGCGCCGCCGATCGAGCCGAGATAGAACCCGCCGTATTTCTTACAGGCCTCACGCACGGCCGGCGCGCGGTTGCCCTTGGCCACCATCACCATCGAGCCGCCGGCGGCCTGGAACTGGTCGACGAAGGAATCCATGCGGCCGGCGGTGGTCGGACCGAACGCGCCGGAGGCGTAGCCCTCGGGCGTCTTGGCCGGGCCGGCGTAGTAGACCGGATGGTTCTTGAAATAATCCGGCAGCGGCTCGCCCTTCTCCAGCCGCTCGCGCAGCTTGGCGTGGGCGCTATCGCGCGCCACGATCATGGTACCGGTCATCGAGACCCGGGTCTTGATCGGATACTTCGAGAACGTCGCCAGAATGTCCTTCATCGGCTGGTTGAGGTCGATCTTGACGACCTCGCCGCCGAGCGCCTGCTCGACCTGCGGCAAATATTGCGCCGGGTTGTGCTCGAGCTCCTCGAGATAGACGCCGTCCCTGGTGATCTTGCCGAGCACCTGTCGATCGGCCGAGCAGGACACGCCGAGCCCGATCGGGAGCGATGCGCCGTGACGCGGCATGCGGATCACACGGACGTCGTGGCAGAAGTACTTGCCGCCGAACTGCGCGCCGACGCCGAGGCTCTGCGTCATCTTGTGGATTTCCTTCTCCATCTCGACGTCGCGGAAGGCGTTGCCGTCGGGCGAGCCGTGGGTCGGCAGCGCATCGAGATAGCGCGCGGAGGCGAGCTTCACCGTCTTCATGCAGAGCTCGGCCGAGGTGCCGCCGATCACGATCGCAAGATGATAGGGCGGGCACGCCGCGGTGCCGAGGGTGAGGATCTTTTCCTTCAGGAAAGCCAGCAGCCGGTCCTTGGTCAGCACCGAGGGCGTCGCCTGGAACAGGAAGCTCTTGTTGGCGCTGCCGCCGCCCTTCGCCATGAACATGAACTTGTAGGCGTCATCGCCTTCGGCGTAGATCTCGCACTGCGCCGGCATGTTGTTGGCGGTATTCTTCTCCTCGTACATCGAGAGCGGCGCGACCTGCGAGTAGCGCAGATTGCGGCGCAGGTACGCATCGCGCGCGCCTTCCGACAGCGCCGCCTCGTCGTCGCCGTCAGTGATGACGTTGCAACCCTTTTTGCCCATGATGATCGCGGTGCCGGTGTCCTGGCACATCGGCAGCACGCCGCCCGCGGCGATGTTGGCGTTTTTCAAAAAGTCCAGCGCGACGAACTTGTCGTTCGGGCTGGCCTCGCCGTCCTCCAGGATCGCGCGGAGCTGCTTCAGATGGCCGGGGCGCAAATAATGGTTGATGTCGCCGAAAGCCGCCTCCGACAGCGCCCGCAGCGCCTCGCGCGACACCACCAGCATGTCCTTGCCCAGAACCTTCTCGACCCTGACGCCCTCGGCCGTGATCTTCTTGTAGGGCGTCTCGTCCTTGCCCAGCGGGAACAGCGGGGTGTGCTTGTAGGGCGGAACGGGCTTTGACGGGTCGGGAAAGGCGGTCGGAGCGTTCATGGGCGAATCTCGGGGTTTGGGGCCACGCGCGGGCCCTCGCGTAGAAGCGTTCTAAGCCCATTTTGGACGGAAAAGGAAGGGACCGATACGCATGAGAGCGCGCGGCCAGGGCTCGGGAAGGCATTGGCGCAGCACGTGGAAATGCCCGTTCCCACCCTTGCACTTCGCGCCCGACGACGCTTGAATGCGCGCCCTAAGGGGCTTTTCATCATGACATTGAACTTGAACGTCCGCGGCGCGATCCTGGTCGCCGCCGCCATCACCGGCCTTGTGACCCTCATTTCGCCCGCACGCGCCGACCGCTGCGACGACAGCGCCAAGGAGCTGGCGAACCAGGTCGACCGCCTCAAGGTGAACTTTCGTGCTGCGAACACCGTCTACCTGACGCACCCGGCGGCCAAGGAGCTGTCCGTGGGTTGCCGCGGCGACAAATATTCCATTGAGCTCTATGCCAAGGGTGATCGCAAGCCGACGCCGGAATTCTATGCGCTGGTGGGATCGATGGCGGCGATCGTCTTCACCGTGACCAAGGACGACACCACGACGGGCGCGACACGCTGCCTGAAGCGGATGGGCCTGCTGCGCGGCGACAAGATCAGCATGCGCTATCGGCGACTCAACATGGAATGCACCCGCACCAAGAAGGACGCGTCCATCGCGATCACGCGCGGCAAGGACGAATAGAAGGGCTTCGCTCTTTCCGCGAAGTGATGACGCAACGCGTCGCAACGCTGCCGCTACAAGCTCCGTCGTTGCGAGCGCAGCGAGGCAATCCAGACTGTCTCCGCGGAAGGGCTCTGGATTGCTTCGTCGCAAGGGCTCCTCGCAATGACGGGAGAGGTTCGTCGCCTCCTTTGGCAGCGCGCGGATGAGACGCAAACACGGCCCTCCCGCCACACCAATCCTTCGCATTTTAACGATTGCCTTGAAGGAATTTTCGCTCCTCGCAGCGCAGGGTCAGTTGCTTCCATGTGTGTGAGGATTTGCGGATGAAGGTTTCCACCGTTGCGCCGCCGCCGATCGCGATCGTGGTTCCGAGCTACGACACGACCAAGCAGCAGGACGACCAGACCAAGACCAAGGACGCCGACCCCACCTACAAGCCGCAGCCGCCCGCGCCGCTGCCGCCGGGTCAGGGCACGCGCATCGATCAACTCGCCTGATCAGGTTTGCCTAGGCTGAAGCGCCCGATCCGGTCGATCGGGCCTTTCGTACGTCTGGCCCTATCTTTGCCGGATAGCAAAGCCAACATCGTGCGAGATTGCCGGGGGAGCCGCGCATGATCGCCAGACTGCTGCTGCAGAACACGATCACCACCGCCGCGATGGGCGCGCTGCTGTTCGCCTCCGCAGGGACGCTGCGCTGGCCCTCGGCCTGGGTGTTCCTCGCGACCTGCACCCTGCTCGGCCCGCTCTGCGGCTGGTGGCTCTACCGGATCGATCCGGCGCTGCTCGCCGAGCGGCTGCGGCCGGTGCTGCAGAAGGATCAGCCCGCCGCCGACAAATTGTTCATGAGCGTCTTCGTCGTCGCGATGCTGGCCTGGCTGGTGCTGATAGGCGTCGACCGGCGCCTTCAATCGTCTGACATGCCGGTCGCGCTTCAGGCGTTCGGCCTCGCGCTGTTTCTGGCCTCGACATTGTTCACGATGTGGGTGTTCCGCGAAAACTCGTTCGCTGCTCCCGTGGTCAAGCTGCAAGCCGAGCGCGCGCAACGCGTGATCTCGACCGGCCCCTACGCCCATGTGCGTCATCCCATGTATAGCGGCATGGTCCTGTTCTTCGCCGGCGTGCCGTTGCTGCTGGGCTCGTGGTGGGGACTGGTGATGGTCCCGATTCTGGTCCTCCTGTTCGCGATCCGCATCGGCATAGAGGAACGCACCTTGCGCGAGGGCCTGCCGGGCTATGACGATTACGCGGCGCGGGTGCGCTATCGCCTGATGCCGGGCGTTTGGTGAGCGCGCATCGCGCTGCCTCCTCCGAACGGCTGACGCCTGGGAATGCGGACTTCGCTAGACAGCGGCGGTACGCAACGCAACGAAAGACGCGACGATGTTCTGCAAGCCGCCCTGCCCCGACGAGCATGACCTCTCGCCTCTGCCCGATGATTCAGACGACCGCTCTGGGCCGCAGCGTCTACAGACGCCCACCGGCCACGACGCGTTCGGGCGATTGATCGCGCCCGAAGCGGCCGGTCCGGAACGGGGGCTGCCGCCAGCCTCCCTCCGGACCGGCTAAAGTTCTTCTTTTGACGCGTTTTCTTGACGCGAACCGGTCTTCCACTTCGCTCGAAAACGCTTTAGCCATCCAGTTCGCGATAGCGGCGGAAGATGCCCTGCTCGTTGAAGGGAATGCGGCGCTCGCTTGCCAGATAGGCCTTGATGTTCGGCCGCGCCGCGATGCGGTCGTGCAGGGCAACGAGGCCCGAAATGTCTGTCTCGAACGCCTTCATGCGCTTGGGAAAGGCATAGCGCAGCCCCGCGACGATCTGGAATAGCGAGAGATCGACATAGGTCAGCCGCCGGCCGGTGACATAGGCGCCGCCATTCTCGGTGAGAAGCTGCTCGAAATAGCCGAGATATTTCGGCACCCGCTCCTCCCAGAAATTGGCCGTGCGTTTCTTCGCCGGCGGCTTCTGGTCCTCGTAATAGAGCGAGGGTCCGAGCGGATGATGGGTGTCGTGGATCTCGACCACGAGGTCGGTGATGGTGAGCTGAAGCTGGTGCACCCAGAGCCTGCCGGCTTCCGTCTTCGGCGCGAGCGCATGGCGGGCGCCGAGATAGAGCAGGATATTGGCGGTCTGGCCGATGACGAGCTTGCCGGCTTTCAGGAACGGCGGCGCAAAGGGTGGCGTATCCTTGTGTGCGTCCATCATCTTCATCATCGCAGCCGTGCCGCGCGGCCCGCGCGCGACATCGACGTAAGCGGCCCCCGCCTCCTCCAGCGCCAACCGCACATATTCGCCGCGGCCCTGGATCTCGGGCCAGTAGTAGAGCTCGTATTTCATGAGAGAGGTCCGTGAGCGTGAACACGTACGGACCAATGTAGCATGTGGCTCGGAGTTCCGGCAGGGTGAGACGGAACGGCGCCACCAAACACTCCGTCATTGCGAGGAGCGAAGCGACGAAGCAATCCAGACCGCCTTCGCGGAAAGATTCTGGATTGCTTCGCTGCGCTCGCAATGACGGGTGGAGAGAGTTGCGTCCAAACTCAATTCGCAGCGAAGCAATACAGCAGGCCGTCGCCGCCGGTGCTCTTCAGATCGGCCTGCGAGCAGCCACCATCGGGACCGCGCGAGGGGTGCGAGCTGTTCCAGGACTTTGACGGTTCGTCGTCGCGCAGGCCGCGGCGATCGAAATGGCCGACCATCGCGGTGCCTTGCGTGCTCGACGTCCAGTTCTTGCAGGTGCGATCGTCCGGACCGGCAAACGCGGTGCCGTCTGGTTGCGATCCCGTGAGGACGTCGTGCCGGTTCGGCTGGTCACCCATACCGTTGATCCCCTCGCCCTTCTCGCTGAGCGCGGTCTGCTTGGTGAGGTTGTTGGCGGGGCCGTGCAGTTCGGCAACATCCTTGGCAATGACCGCGCCCTTGGCGTTCTGCCACGGTCCCTTGCCGATGCGATCGCGCGCGTTGACGGCCGGCTTGCCGTCGGCGGCCTGCGTCGAGAGATAGGCGCGCCAGGTCTTCGCACCGGCGCCGGCGGTCTGAGCGAGCCTCGCGCACTGCGCATCGGCTCCCTCCAGGCCGCCGAGATCGGCACCCTTGCCCGGGCCATTGGAGGTCACGAAGAACGTCATGTCGGCCGACTGTGCCTGCACGGCTGGCGCCGCAAGGCATGCAAGCGAGGCCGCAGCGAGCGCTGAAATCGTCACGGATCTCTTGATACGGATCATCTTGTCCTCCCGTTGTGTTTGTCGTTGGCCGCCTGATTTCAACCCGATGCGCCCCCACTTATTCCGATGCCGCGATGAAAGGGGTACAAAAGAAAAGGGCGCCGTGCGGGAAGCACGACGCCCTTGTCTTCAATCGCTTTGCAATCAGTTGGTCTGCTGGATCGCCGACAATTCCCAGCCGCTGCCGGGCCGTCGGGCAAAGGTCCAGACTTCGGTGACTTCGCCCGGCTGCTCGCTGCCGGCGACGACCGTGCCGCTGTTACGGTCGAGCGTCTTGTCGGTGAGCGCGAAGCGCAGCGCCACCGTGGCGTAGTCGGTCTCGCCTTCGCGCCAGGCTTCCGCGAGGTCGCCCTGCAGCAGCTTGACGCCAGTCACCTTGTTGACGACGTTGCGCGCGCGGTTCTGGGCGAGGTCCTGCTCGAAATAGGAGACCATCTCCGGCGTCGCGAGCGTGTGCAGCTTGGCCACGTCCTCGTTCGACCATGCGGTCTGGACATCGCCGAGCAGGCGCTCGAACGCCTCGTAATCGTCCGGCTTGATCTCAAGCGGCGCGTTATTGGCGTTCGCGCCGAAGCCGAAGCCGCCAAGACCACCACCGAGGCCGCCGCGCTGGTTCGGCTGCGGTCCGGAACCTGCGCCCGCATCGGCATTGGCATAGGCCGCCTGCGGCGTGTGACGGCGCTGCCACCAGGACATCGCCAGCCGCACCACCAGCACCACGAGGGCGATCTGGATGATCAGGCCCAGGATCGAGGACAGGCCGCCGAGGCCGCCGAACAGGCCGCCGCCGAACAGCATGCCGAGCAGGCCGGCGCCGAGGAAGCCAGCCGCGAGGCCGCCCATAAAGCCGCCGGCGCGGCCGAACAGGCCGCCGCGCGCGGGCGCGGAAGCAGCCGAGTTCATGCCTGCACCCGGCTGGGTGTAGGTGCGGTTGAACTGCGAGGTCGAGCCGGGCGCCGTCGTGGTCGGGGGCGGGGCCGAATAGGTGCGCGAGCCGCGCGAACCGGACGAGCCACCGCCGCCGACACGCGCGTCGGCAGACGAGATCGCCAGCGCAGTCGGCAGCGCAAGCGCCAGCACGACAGCGATCGTCTTGAAGAGACTGCGGGAGCGTAGCGAGAAATTCATGTGCGTTTCCCAAATCCCCGGCATGGGGACGTGCGCCTAAGATGGGCAGACTTCCCGAAAAGTGAAGCCGGTTTCGGAACCTATGGCTGCGGCCCTCAGTCGCGGGGATGTGGCAAAGCCCATATTTGGCGGGGGCTTGGCCGGGTGCTTCGGGGAACCGTGGTCGCGGGATACCGGCGGTTTTGGGCCGAGATTTCCGCTCTTTCCCCGTCATTGCGAGCGTAGCGAAGCAATCCAGACTGCCTCAGCGGAAAGAGTCTGGATTGCTTCGTCGCACCAGCGCAAAATTGCTCCGCAATTTTGTCGCGGGCACCTCGCAATGACGGAGGGGCGAACGGCGTGCGCCGCCTACCCTCACCCCTGCTTCGCCATCGTCTCCTTGACCGCCGCCACGAGCTGGCTGAGCGTGAACGGCTTCGGCAGGAAGTCGAACTGCTGGCCTTCGGGCAGGCTCTTCTCGAACGCATCCTCGGCATAGCCGGAGACGAAGATGAACTTGATGTCGGGGTTCTTCTCGCGCATCGCCTTGAGCAAGGTCGGGCCGTCCATTTCGGGCATGACGACGTCGGAGACGACGAGATCGATCGCGCCGCTCTGCTCCTCCAGCACTTCCATGGCCTCGACGCCGTTCTCGGCCTCGACCACGGTGTAGCCGCGCGAGCGCAATCCGCGTGCGTTCAGCGCGCGCAGGCCCTCTTCGTCCTCGACCAGCAGGATGGTGCCCTGCCCCGTGAGATCGGTGCGCGGCTTGGCCTCGGCCGCCGCGGCGTCCTTGCCGGCGCCGCTGGTCGCGCTGACTACAGCCGCCGGCTGCTCGACCTGCGCTTCAGGCTCGGCATGGTGACGCGGCAGAAAGATATGGAACGAGGTGCCCTGGCCCGGCTCCGAATCGACGTAGATGAAACCGCCGGTCTGCTTGACGATGCCGTAGACCGTGGAAAGGCCGAGACCGGTGCCTTTGCCGACTTCCTTGGTCGAGAAGAACGGCTCGAAAATCTTGTCGCGGATGTCGGCGGGAATGCCGGTGCCGGTATCGGCGACCTCGATCCGGACATAATCCGCGGCCGGCATGCCCTTGTAGGCGAGCTTGGCCGCTTGTTCCGCGGTGACGTTGGCGGTGCGGATGATCAGCTTGCCGCCGTCGGGCATGGCATCGCGCGCGTTCACAGCGAGGTTGACGATCACCTGCTCGAACTGGGAAACGTCGACCTTGACCGGCCAGAGGTCGCGGCCGTGGATGGTCTCGTGCTTGACCTTCTCGCCGATCAGGCGGCGCAGCAGCATGGCGAGATCGGACAGCGCATCGCCGAGATCGAGCACCTGCGGCCGCAGCGTCTGCCGCCGCGAGAACGCCAGCAACTGCCGCACCAGGGTCGCGGCCCGCGTGGCGTTCTGCTTGATCTGCATGATGTCCTGGAACGACGGGTCGGTCGGCTTGTGGGCGTTCAGCAGGAAGTCGTTCGCCATCATGATGGCGGAGAGCACGTTGTTGAAGTCGTGGGCGATGCCGCCGGCGAGTTGGCCGACCGTCTCCATCTTCTGCGACTGGTTGATCTGGTTCTCCAGCGCGCGCCGCTCGGTGGTCTCGAGCATGTGCACGATGGCGGCTTCCGCCTCGTTCTCGGCCGCATCGACCGGCGTGACGAAGAACTGGCCCCAGCGCTCCTTGGTCCCTTCCAGCGCCACCTCGACCGGGGCGATGTCGGCCTGGCCGTCGGCGGCCTGGTTGATGGCCGCGATCAGGAGGTGCCGGTCGCGCGAATTGACCGCGCGGAAGATCGACTTGGAGGCGCTGTCGAGCCCGAGCGCCTGGCCGAGCTTGGCGTAGCGCGCATTGGCGCGCACGACATTGCCGGCACGGTCGACGGTCGCGATCGCCATCGGCGTATGGTCGAAGAAGCGCATGAAGCGCACTTCGGCGGCGCGATCGGGATCGCTGCGCTCGTCGCGGGCGCGGCTGATGACGAGCGTGCGCGACGGCCCCGGCGCACCGTCGGCGCCGAAGGCGAGCTTGTGATAGAGCCGCACCGGCATGGTCTTGCCGGTGCGCATCCGCAGGTCGATGTCGAAGACCTCGGTCTTCACCTCGCCCGGCACCGCCACGATCGCGGTGAGGAGCGAGGCGCCATCGCCGGAGACGATGTCGGTCAGCTTCAGGCCGCCCGAGCCGATCTCGGCGAGGTCGTAGTCGAGCCAGTTCGCCAGCGTCGCGTTGACGTAAGCGAGCTCGCCGGCCGGATTGACCGAGAAGAAGCCGCACGGCGCGTGATCGAGATATTCGATGGCGTGCTGGAGCTCCTGGAACACGTCCTCCTGGCGCTCGCGGTCGCGGGTGATGTCGGCAATCGACCACACCGCGTATTTCGCCTCGCGCTTGCCGGTGCCGAGCGGGCGCACCCGCATGCGCAGCCAGCGGCCCTGGCTGCCGTCCTGGCCGGAGATGCGGACCTCTTCCTGCTGCCGTTTGCCTTCGCGCGCGGCCTTGAGCAGGCGGAACACGGCTTCGGAGACGTCGGGGTTGCCGATGAAGACACGCTCGACCGGGCGCACGTCTTGCGGACCGGTCGCGCCGGTTAGCGTCAGATAGGCGGCGTTGGAATAGACCACGTGGCCGCGCGCATCGGTCACGGCGAGGCCGTCGAACCCGTGATCGGCGATGCGGCCCACGACCGGGTCATCAAGACTGCGGTCGGCGAAACGGATGATCCCGGCGGCGAAGGCGAAAAGGTTGAACAAGCCGACCATCGCCAGCACGGCGAGGATGCCGAGGATATAGGGCTGCGCCTGCGCGCGCCCGAGCGTCATCAGCCCGACGGCGACGGCGACGAGGCCGGCGGCCACCAGCAGCACCAGCGCAATGCTGCCCGAGCGCGGCGACGGCTCGTGCGTCGCAACGGGCTCGCGGGTGAGGTCGTGGTCGGTCTCGGCGGTCATTCTCGAGCTGGCGCAGCCTGTCGGCAGAGAATCAACGCGCTACGGGGCGCGTGGGGTCCTCCCTGCCTGAATCGGACCCGCAGGCGCAAGGGCAGCGGGGGCGAAAGGTACGCTGATTCCCAGATTACGGCCATTTCAGGTACTTTTCGGGTGTCTTATCCTCGCCCGGCGCTGAATCCGCGCTTCAGCCGCATGACGTAGCCGATGACTTCGGCGACCGCATGGTAGTGCTCGGTCGGGATTTCCTGGTCGATCTCGACGGTGGCGTAGAGCGCGCGTGCCAGCGGCACGTTCTCCACGATCGGGATGTCGTGCTCGCGCGCGATCTCCCGGATCTTGAAGGCGAGATTGTCGACGCCCTTGGCGACGCAGATCGGAGCCGTCATGCCGCGCTCGTAGGACAGCGCCACCGAATAGTGGGTCGGGTTGGTGATGATCACCGCGGCCTTGGGAACCGCCGCCATCATGCGCTTCTTGGCGCGCTGCTGCCGCAACTGCCTGATCTTGCCCTTGATATGCGGATCGCCTTCGGACTGCTTGAACTCTTCCTTGATCTCCTGGAGCGACATCTTCTGCCGCTGGAACCAGCTTCTGTACTGGAAAAAATAGTCGGCGATGGCGACGATCGCGAGCGCGGCGACCACCGCACCGAGCAGATGGATCGTCATGCTGGTGCTGGCGCCGAGCATGGCGGCCGGATCGAGCCTGACCATCGCCTCCATGCGATGCCGCTCCGGCCACAGGATCATGGTCATGACCACGCCGAGCAGCACCAGCTTGCCGATGCCCTTGAGAAAATTGGCCGCCGCCTGCTTGCCGAAGATGCGCTGGAAGCCGGCGCCGGGCGAGATCTTGCTGAACTTCGGCGTCAGGGATTCGGTCGACCAGACCAGGCGGTGCTGCAGCATGTTGCCGGCAATCGCCGCCAGCATCAGCAAGAAGAGAGGCACGCCGATCGCCGCGAGCAGGGCGAACTCGATCTGCTGCATCAGCGCGAGCAGGGCCTTGCCGTCGGTCTTGATCATCCAGGAATTGGCGAGCAGGTTGCGCATCGGCGTCAGCAGCCCGCTGCCCACCGAGCCCGAAAAGGTCGAGACCACGAGCGTGCCGCCCGCCATCATGAACCAGGTGTTGATCTCCTGGCTCTTGGCGACGTCGCCGCGTTCGAGCGCGTCGTCCAGACGCTTTTGCGTCGGGTCTTCTGTTTGACTCTCCGGGTCCTTGTCTTCTGCCATCGATCTACCGTGACCTCAGCGGCATCAACTGGTGCATGACACCGATGAAGTAATCCAGATACGTCCCCATCATCGCCGTGAGCACCACGGCGAGCACCAGGAAGCCCGCGAAGATCGAGAGCGGCACACCGACGAAATAGACCTGCATCTGCGGCATCAGCCGCGCCAGCACGCCAAGGCCGATGTTGAAGACCAGGCCGAACACCAGAAACGGCCCCGAGAGCTGCAGGCCCAGGCGGAACGCGGCGGCGAAGGCGCGCGTCGCGAGCGAGGCCACATCGCCGCTTGATATGGTCTCACCCGGCGAGAAGATCGTGTAGCTGTCGTTCAGCGCCGCGATCACCAGATGATGGCTGTCGGTGGCGAACAGCAGCGTTACCCCGAGGATGGTCAGGAAGTTGCCGACCAGCACGCCCTGCTGGCCCTGCGTCGGGTCGACCGAGGTGACGAAACCGAGCCCCATCTGCTGCGCGATCACCGATCCCGCAACCTGGAGCGCCGAGAGCGTCACGCGCGCGGTCGCGCCCAGCACGATTCCGATCGCGATCTCATGCAGCATCAGGACCAGGAGCGGCGCGAGCGAACCCATGTCGACCTGGTAGGCGTTGCGATGCAGCGGCAGGATGATCAGCGTGAGCAGCAGTGCGATCGACAGCTTGATCCGCGTCGGAATATTGGTCTCGCCCAGCCCCGGCAACAGCATCACCATCGCACCGACCCGGGCGAAGGCGAGCATGAAGGAAGCGGCGAGCGCCGGCAGCAGCGAGACGTCGATGCGCATAATCGACGCATCTTGCCTCAGCCGCCGATGATTCGCGACGAGATCCGCAGCATGTGGGCGTGGAGCGCGTCGGCCATGAACGGCAGCGCCAGCAGCATCGTGGCAAAGATGGCGAGGATCTTCGGCACGTAGATCAGCGTCTGCTCCTGGATCTGCGTCAGCGCCTGGAACAGCGACACGATGACGCCGACCACCAGACCGACCACCATCAGGGGAGAGGACACGATCACGATCGTCCAGATCGCATCGCGCGCAACGTCGAGGGTCTCGGGTCCGGTCATTGCTTGTTACTCGCTATTGGTTGTCTGACGTGCCGGGAAATGCGAATGGCGAATCGGAGACGTCCCCATTCGCCATTCGCTACTCACCATTCGCCAAAATCAGATCGGCATCTTCATGATGTCTTCATAGGCCGCGATCACGCGGTCGCGGACCGAGACCAGGGTGGACACCGCGACGTCGGTGTCCGCCACCGCCGTCACCACGTCCATCACGTTGGCCTTGCCGGAGGCCATCGCCACGGTCTGCGCATCCGACTTGCGGCCGGACTCCATGACGCTGCCGACGGCGTCCTTCAGCATCGAGGCAAAGGATTGCCCGCCGGCCTCGGTGGCTTTGCCGGCACCGCTGTTCTCCAGCACCCGGGCGAGGTTGGCATAAGCGTTGGCCGCGATTGTCGGTGATGCCATGGCTCAATTGTCCTGTTCAGCTCTTGAGGATGTCGAGCGTGCGCTGGATCATCCGGCGCGTCGCACTGATGATGTTGAGATTGGCCTCGTAGGACCGCTGCGCGTCGCGCATGTCGGTCATCTCGACCACCGAGTTCACGTTGGGATATTTGACGTTGCCGCTGGCGTCCGCGACCGGATTGTTCGGCTCGTATTTGACGCGGAAGTTCGACTGGTCGGGCTTGATCCTGCCGAGGGTGACGACTTGCGCGTCGAGCGTGCGGTCGAGCGCGGAGGAGAAGGTCGGAACCTTGCGCCGGTAGGGATCGCCGCCGGCGGTCTGCGAGGTCGAATCCGCGTTCGCGATGTTTTCCGAGATCACCCGCATGCGGCCGGCTTGCGCCCGCAGACCGGAGGTCGCGATCGCCATCGAGCGGGCAAAGTCGCTGCTGTCATTGGCCATGATGCGCCTCCTCTAGCTGTTCTGTTCCCGGATCATGCGGCTAGCCCTTGCCGATCGCGGTCTTGAGCAGATGCAGGCTCTTCGAATAGAGCGAGGTCGCCGCCGCGTAGTCCATCTGGTTGCTGGCCGCCTTCATCATCTCCTCTTCGAGATTGACGGCGTTACCCGCGGGGCGGGTCTCGAACCCCGCGTTCCTGTTCTGGTCGAATCCGGAAGCAGCCCCCGACGGCGTCATGTGAGAACCGCTGGTGCGGGCGAGCGCGAGGGGGCCCATCGAGCCGGTGACCGCCCCGGACTTGTCGAGCTTCGGCTCGACCAGGTCGCGCGGCCGGAATTTGGGCGTGTCGGAATTGGAGACGTTCTCGGACAGGACGCGCTGGCGCTCCTGGTGCCACTGCATCTTGGTGCGAAGCGCCGACAGTACCGGGAGGTCGTTGATGGACATCGTCGCGGCTCCTTCCGCCTCTTGCGAACCTTGAGGTCCGCAACTAGGCAGAATTTGCCGCGTGTATGGTTAACAGCTGGTTAAGGACGCCCTCGCGGCGTGTCCCTGGGCGGGACACTATTTTGCGCCCCGTGATTCTACGCGTCCAAAAATGGCATTAACCCAACCATTTGGCGGCGCATGCACGGACCAAGAAGTCGTTTTGGATCGGACGATTCATAGGTTATTAAGAGTTGGGGACGGCAAAACTTGCCGTGGGACGTTAAGAGATCGCAGTTTGGGGCATCGTTAAGCCGGTGGTTGGCGCGTCTGACCATGGGCACGAGAACAGCGCCATTTGTCGGGGACAAGTATGCAAGGCAGCCCTATCACCTTCATCGTCGCGTTCATCGTCGTTCTGGCGTTGATCGGCGTCGCTGCCTGGCTGGTTCGCCGATTCGCCGGCAGCCGGGTCGGCGCCAACACCCAGCGCGGCAGGATGCCCAGGCTCGCGGTGATCGACGCTGCCGCGGTCGACGGTCGGCGCCGCCTGGTGCTGGTCCGGCGTGACAATGTCGAGCATCTCCTGATGATCGGTGGGCCCACCGATATCGTCGTCGAACCCAATATCGTTCGCGCCGCGCCCGGCCGCGACCAGCTTCCGCAGCGTCCGAACGCCGCGGAACCGCCGCGGCTCGCGCCCATGCCGGATACCAGCAGCTGGGCCGACGAAGCACCGCGGCCCGAACTGCTCGACCATCCCGAGCCGCAAATGCCCGAGCCGCCGCCGCGGCCCGCGCGCCCGTCCTTCGCCGACGAGGTGCGCCGGCCCGCTCCCGCGCTTGCCGAACGCCGCAGCGATCCCCTCGCCGGCTTCACGGCCGAGCCGATCGCGCCGCGCCCCGAGCGCGAACCGCGGCCCGAGCCGCTGCCGCCGCGCGTTCCGCGCAGCGAGCCGCCACTGATGCCGCGGCCGCCGCGCCAGAGTGAGCCGCCGAAGATGCCGCCGGTGCGCGCCGAGCGCGCACCTGCCCCGCCGCCTCCTCCGCCGGTGCCGCAGGCTCCGCCTGTTCCGCCGCCGGCTCCCGCCGCGTCCCCCTCCAGCGCCGAGCAGAATCTCGCCGAGATGGCGCAGCGGCTGGAGGCAGCCTTGCGTCGCCCGGCCGGCGAGACGGTCGCGCCTCCGGTTGCGCCCGAACCTCCTGCGCCGCCGCCCCGCGCCGCACGCAGCGAGCCGCCGGCACCACCGGCCCCGCCCGCAAAGCCGGCCACGGAAAAGACCAGCTTTGAAAATCTCGAAGACGAGATGGCCTCCCTGCTTGGCCGTCCGAAGCCGTCTTCGTGAGGCTGCCGTCCCTCCCGCGTAGAGTTGTTTTCCTTTCTGTCCTGATCGGCGCGGCATCGGCAGCGATGCCGGCGCATGCGCAGGACATCAGCATCAATCTCGGCGGCGGCGCTGGCGGCGGCGGCGTCACGGAGCGCGCGATCCAGCTGATCGCGCTGCTCACCGTGCTGTCGATCGCGCCGTCGATCCTGATCATGATGACGTCGTTCACGCGCATCGTGGTCGTGCTGTCGCTGCTGCGCACGGCGTTGGGCACGGCGACCGCGCCGCCGAACTCGGTGATCATCGCGCTGGCGATGTTCCTCACCTTCTTCGTGATGGGGCCGGTCCTGCAAAAATCCTACGATGACGGCATCCGCCCGCTCGTCGCCAACCAGATCGGCGTCGAGGACGCGCTGCAGCGCGCCTCCGTTCCCTTGCGCGGCTTCATGCAGAAGAACGTGCGCGAAAAGGACCTCAAGCTGTTCCTGGATCTCTCGGGCGAGGCACCGCCGGCCACCCCAGACGACCTCGCACTGCGCATCCTCGTCCCCGCCTTCATGATCTCCGAGCTGAAGCGCGCCTTCGAGATCGGCTTCCTGCTGTTCCTGCCCTTCCTGATCATCGACCTCGTCGTCGCCTCGGTGCTGATGTCGATGGGCATGATGATGCTGCCCCCGGCAACGATCTCGCTGCCGTTCAAGCTGATCTTCTTCGTGCTGGTCGACGGCTGGTCGCTGGTGGCCGGAAGCCTGGTGCAGAGTTACGGGGGGTGAGACGGAGTTGCGGGCCGCGCTTCGCGCGGGCAGCAGTCCTACCGCGTCATCTTGATCTGCCGCACGACGGGGATCGTCGGCAGCGAGCCGGTGTGGTCGGCTTGTTCCTTGGCCTGCGGTGAGCCAGGGGCGCGGGCGGTGGCGTCGGGGAAGCGCTGCTTCATCTCGCGCAGGAAGCCGTCGAGCGTGTCGACGCTGGCAGCCAACTTGGCGATCTCGGCGAATTCGGCGCTGGAGGCCGCGGCCGGCTTGCTGGCGATGTCGAAGGCGAGACGGTCGGCGCTCTCGCTCATCAGCGGCGCGTATTTCTCGCGGAAGCGCGACAGGCCGATCGAATCGTCGGCGAGCGCATAGCCGACGGCGGCGCGGATGATGTCGCTCTTCTCCACCGCGTTGAGCGGCTTGAAGTCGCGGAAGCGCTCGCCGTAATAAAGCTCGATCTGCTCGGCGGACTCGCGCCAGCGCCGCCCCGCCCAGAAGATGTCGGAACGCAGGCGCAGCACCTCGCGCCCGGAGACGTTGGAGACGATGTCGAGCGCGAGATCGTGGCGGCCGACGTCGCTCTGCGCGCGCGCTTCCAGCAGCAGGCGCTGCTGCCTGAGCTCGCCGGAGAGATCGCTGATGCGGCTCGCGCGCAGCGCGGTGATCGCCATGTCGGGCTTGCGGTTGGCGAGATAGATCATGGACAGGCGCGCGGCGACCTGGGCGCGCGCAGCACCTTCGAGGCGGTGATCGACCTGATATTGCAGCAGCTCGGCGGCCTGATCGAGCAGGTCGATCGAGGCGAGACGGTCGGCGAGACGGCGGATCAGCTCGTCGCCGCGCCGGCCGATCGGCGTCAGCTCACGGAATTCGTAGAACATCCCGAGCGCCTCGACCGGCGGCAGCTCGTCGCCCTTCGGTCCCAGGAAGATCTTGGTGAACAGGTCCGAGGCGAGATCCTGCGCCTGGCGCGAGGCTTCGGCGTTCGGCTGCAGCCTGGTCGCGGTGCGCGCCGCGGTGAGCGCGTCGCGATAGCGCCCGTTCTCGGCAAACATCTGCGACAGCATCTGCAGCGTCTTGACCTCGATCGCGTCGCCGCGCCAGGTCATGGACAGGGTCTCGAGCTCGCGCAGCGCGTCTTCCTTGCTGATCTCGTCGCGCTTCTGCCGCAGCGCGACCTCGAGCTGCTTGGCCTCGGCCGCAGCCGGCCGATCGGCCGAGGCGGCCGCGAACTTGTAGTCGTCGAGCGCGTCCTTGTCGTGGCCGAGCGCCTCGGCGAGCCGGCCGCGCAGCACGGCGAAGCCGGGTGCGGCCTCGGGCGAGACGCCGACCACCTCGAGCTCGCTGCGGCGCTTGGAGGCGCCGGCATAGTCCTTGACCTCGAGCGAGGCGCGCATCGCGTCCATCGTCACGATGCGCTGGATGTCGAGCGGCAGCGAGGCGATGGCGAATTCGACGTTCTTGAATTTTTCGCGCGCATCGGCCCATTTGCCCTGGCGCGCATAGGCGAGCGCCTTCCAGAGCTGGGAATCGTGGCTGTTGCCGATCACGGGATTGGCGAGATCCTTCAGGCCCTGCGCCGGCCGGCCGATCAGGATGCTCGCGATCGCATGCATGATCAGCGCACCGCTCTCCTCCTTGTTCAGCGGATCGCTCAGCATCAGCTCGGTCACGGCCTTGGCCTCGTGATACATCGCGCGCGACATGTAGAACTGCGCGAGATCGAGCCGCGGCAGGGAACGCAGCGCCGGTTCGACGTTGGAGATCGCCGTGATCAGGTCGCTCTGACGCGTCATGAAGTTGTCCGACTGACCCTTGCGCCAGCCTTCGGGGCTGAAGATCGGGCGCACTGCGGTCGGCGCCCGCTCGGCGGAGATGTCGACCGGCGACAGCGTCAGCCCGCCCTTCTTGCCGAGGATCACCTTGTCGGCGCCGACCTCGACGCCGACCTCGTCGGAGTTCGGCCGGATCGCGATGCCGTGCGCGGATTCCAGCAGCGAGAGATCGACGAGGTCCTGCCGCTTGATGAAGCCGCGCACCGGCCGCTGCGCGGTGACGACATAGAGCGCGTCGCCGGCGTCGGGGTCGGTGAATCTGTGCAGCAGGCCCGGATTGGCGAAGGGGATTGCGATGTTGGCGAGCGCGGGGTCGGTGATGTTGCGCGACATCATCAGCGGAAGCGGCGTCGACTGGATCTTGTCGGCGAGCGTCAGGAGCCAGTTGGTCTCCTTGCCGACCTCCTCGCTCGCCAGCGAGTAGACCAGCGGGCGGGTGAGACGGATACGCACCGCCTGCCCCTTGTCGAGCGGGATGCGGCCGACTTCGCCGATCATCGCCCCGCCCCTGGCGCGGATCGCCTCGACGTCGATCGGCTTCGGCGTATCGAACACCAGCCATACCGTGTCGCCGCGGCGGAACGCCGCCGCAGGTGTTGCGACCTGAATCGGGAACGTCACGCGCAAGCCGTCGCTGTCGCGGCGCGCATCGACGCTGGCGACAGTGGGCTGCGGCGCGGCCGGCGCCTCGGCGGGCGCAGCCTTGGCGGCTTCCTTCGCGGCCTCTTTCGGCGCTTCGGCAGGCACCGGCCTGGCCGGCGCGGCCGCAGCCTCGGAAACCGCCGGCGCGGGCTTCGCAGCTTCCTTCGCCATTTCCTTGGGCGCTTCCGGAGCGTGCACAGCCTCAGTGGCGGCAGCCGGCGCCGGTTTCGGCGCTTCAGCGGGCGGCATCGCGGCGGGCGCTTCCGGCCTCACCTCGGGCTTGACGTCGATTTTGGCGTCGCGCGCGATCGTCTCGGAGGTCGGCGGCGCGATCTCGCGATGGGCTTCCTTCGGCTTCTCGGCCGCGGGCTTGTCGGGCGCGGGCGACGGTCCGTGACCGGCAGGCTTCATCTGCGCGATCGCCGCCTCGGGCGTCGCGGCGGTCTTGCCCTTGTCGGGCTGGAAAGAGACGTCGACGACGTAGTTCTTCTCGTCGCGGAACGAATGCACGTCGGAATCGCCGATCAGCGCGATCTCGACATTGGTCTGATCGATGTCGGCCTTCTGCTTGATCGAGGCGACGTTCGGCGGCGCCGCGACGACCGCGTCCGCCAGATCGAAATTGAGGTTGGCGTTGAAGGCAAGCGTGAGCTTCTGCTCGTTGAGCACGGAGGACACGCCGACGCCGTCGGGCATCTCGAACACGAAGCGCACGAAGGTCGGCTGCACCGAGGCCCGCACGCGGATCTGCGGACGCTTCTTGGTCTCGGCCGCGGCGCGCTGGGCACGCAGCGCGCGCTCGGCGACGCGGGCGCGCTCGGCGAGCTCCTTGACCACGTCCATCGGCAGGCTCGGCGGCGGTCCCTTCCAGCCCTCCGGCAACAGGTCGACGAAGGTGCGCTCGCCGGCATTCATGGTGTTGACGGTGACGCGCCGCGCCAGCGACAGGCGGATGGCGCCGCCATCAGGATCGCGGCGCGCGGAGTTGACGTAATCGGGCGCGCCTTCGGGAACGCGGTCGACGGGAACGTCAACCGCGCGGTCGAAGCGGATGATGAGGATGGAGCCTGCCGTCGTCACCTCGGAGGGGACGTCCTCGCCGAGCTTGATGACGAGACGGGCAAAGCCGCCGCCGGCCGAAAAGCTCGCCTCGCCCCTGATCGGATCGGCCGCCCGGGCAGGCGCACCGAGACCGATCAGCAGGCAGGCCGCCAGCGCGCCCGCCCTTCGGACATGACGCGACAGCCCCGGCGCCAAGGCGCGGGCTCGCGACACAAATCCAGCGGCAGCCTTTCGCGCCATTGGCGGCATTTCTTCCGGTTCGGCGGTCCATGCCGGCATCAAGGCCGGCCCATGCCGTCGACTGTAGGTCCCGCCAATTAAGGACTTGTTAATGCTATATCTTGATTTGCTTTGGAGGCAGCACGCCGTGCCGCATCGAGCGTGGGCGGATCCGCCGGGTCTGAATTTGAGACGCCGATGGTTAAGGCTTTGTTAACACCTGCAAGACGGTGCTGTCGCGGTCGGCCGGCACCCCATAGCGGACAAAGGCTTCGTCGATTCCAGCGTCGATTTTTCTGGCCGCCGAGATATCGCTTTGGCCACCAACTGCGTCGCCGAGCTTGAATCTGGCAATCCCTCGGCCGTAGAGCGCGCTCGCAAGCTTGGGCGCCAACCGCAGCGCTGAGTTGTAGTCGTCCACCGCCGCGGAGAATTGCCCCATTTTCAGATTAATGAGAGCGCGCGAGTCGTATGTTGCCGCGCTGTTTGCTCCCGATCGAAGCGCGATATCGCAATCCTCCAGCGCAGCCTGCAGAGCGCCAAGGACGGCTCGGGTCCAACAGCGTCCGCTCCGCGCCGCCTCCAGCTTCGGATCAAGGCGAATTGCCTCGTCATAGTCCCGCGCTGCGCGGTCGTACGCGTTCCCCTGCAGGAAGGCCGTCGCACGGTTGGCAAAAGCCGCGCCATAGTTCGGGTTGAGCTTGAGCGCCTCCTCAAAGGCGCCGATCGCCAGATCGCGCGCCCCCGTTCTCAGATAGGCCACGCCGAGGTTGTTGAACGCTTTCGCATAAGTCGGGTCAAGCCTGGTCGCTTCGACGAAATCCTTGATCGCGCGTTCGTAGTCGGCTTTGGCGCTATAGGCATTTCCCCTGTTGTTGTAGGCGATAACGAAGCCGTTCACGGCTCCCTCGCCCGCATCGATAAACGCCGTGCAGCCATCGATCCGAGCTTCGGGTGATACGCGGTCTGAGCCGTTACACAGTTCAACATTCTTGAGGGAGCTGGCCTTCTTCTGTGCCCAGCCCGACGAACTGAACAGCCCAAGGACAAGAATGAGCATCACGGCCTTGATGAAACTGGCTCTTGCGGTCATTTCCACACCAAGTGTCCGACACCGACGGCGAACGAAGCGCCAATCCTGATCTCAGTGCCGGCCGGCACTGCGGCGTCACGGCGGCTTCGGGCCAAGCAAGTTTCTCAGCACCCCCGACAGATGTTGAGCCTCCGATTGAGGCTTCGATCGGGCTCCGGCGCCGCGGATGTCGACGGCTTCTTCAAGAGCTTGCTCTTGCCCTCTTCGATCAGGGTCGAAATTTTGACTGACCCATCGTCCGAAATCTCGACATGCGGGGTCGTGCCTCGAATCCCCAGCGTGGCGACGGGAGTATCGACCTTCATGTCGCCGGTCTTTGCGACCCCGCCCGCAACAAAAGTGAACGTTCCCTTGGCGAGATTGAACAGAGTCGCATTGGACTTGCCGGCCGGCTCATACACATAATGATCCAGCACCATACGGGCGTTGCTCGATAGATTGAACGAGCTGCCGTCGGTAAAGTTGATGCCGACGCGGCCGTCGGCGCCGGTGTACACCACGTCACCAAGATATACGGGATCACCCGTGTTGGTGCGGCCAGGGTCACTCGACACATTCGCCTGAACAATCACTGCGCCCGCATGTTCGATCGTGACCGAGCCTGAGACCACCACCACCTTCCCAATCGGTTTCGGCGATGAGGCCGCGACGGCGGGCTTGGCGGAATCGCTCTGCGCTTGAGCCGCGCTCGGCGAGAAATTGGCAAGCGCCAAAACAAGACCAATCGCCAAAGCAGCTATCGTAGGTCTGCACATGATCCCCCCTTTCTGAGAAGATCTTGTCGCTATCGGTGGCCCATTTCTTGAACCGCGTAGCGCAGCCACAGCAAATATAATTGTTGTTTAATTCTATTAACCAGCCTAATTTATCTCCGGCGCTACGCAAGCGCCACAAATTAAATGCGTTCCGGTTTGTCAATTTAATCACATTGGCGGGAGGGGGCACGGCGGGAATGGCGGTACGCGTCGCCGTCCCCCCGCGCAATGCGTCTCTCTCGATCAGACTTGATTATTTCGGCGGGCAAGCCTTCGGGCTGCCAGCGCCCAGGAAATTTTGTCCCTTGGCGAGGGCCCGAGCAGGATTATGGCAGCACGCCGAGCCTGAATCGATCACCCAGGCGAGGTCGAGCCATGTTAGTTGCATCCGGCATCCACGCTGATAACGGGGCCACCATGGCCCTGCCCGTCGAGCTCATCGGCCACGTTCATACTGCGGTCGGTTGCTGTGCGCTTACGCGAGCGAGCGGTGTCGCTACACAGGCGGTAGCTGGTGCGCCTATCTACCGGGGCGACGTGCTGGAAACCGATGCCGACGGGCGGATCACAATTGGCTTCATCGACGGTACTTTTTTCAACATCGCCTGCGGCACTCATGTTGTGCTGAGCGAGTTCGTCTTCGACGTCGAAGGCATGCCATCTGCAGCCTTGTTCGACGTGACCCGAGGGAGCTTCGGTTTCGTACCGGGCCGGCTGGCGGAAACCGGAGCGCTCCGGCTGAATACGCCCATTGCAGGCATTCGCGCCCGGGGCCACGCGGGCGGTTTCGGGATGCTGACACTTGCAGCATTGACTTTCTCGGCCGCGCAGAATGCCGAGGCCGCGGATCCGGATGTCACATTCCTGGATGACGACTCCATTACCTACAAGGACCTTGCGCACGGCGCATTTGAGCTCGTGACCAAGGAGCGGGTCCCGCGACACATCATCGTCGAAGATCCCGGCGAGACGATCGTCATCAAGAAGGTGGGATCCACCATCAGCGTCAATCAGGTTGCGAATACGGCGGCTCGCATGGAGGAATTGCGCGCCGCCCAACAGGATGTGCTCGCCAATCTAGGAGAACAAGGGCCCCGTGGCTCGAGCACGCCTTTCTTCGTCAAACCCCAGCCACTGCAGCCGATCAATTTCATTCAGCCGGATGCGCCCACTCTGCAGATCTTGCCGACCACGTTGCCACCCATCACTTTCGCGCTGGTGGACCCTGTACCGCCGACTCTCAGCACCGGGGCTGGGCCAATCGAGCTCGATACGGTCGTGTTTGACACATTCACGGCGACGACGGGAACCTTCAGTGCCAGTAGCACCAGCGGCGGTGGCAATCTGACCTTCGGCATCGTCGGGGCCAGCGCCGGCAGTACGGTTCTGGATGGAGTGACGTACGATCTGTCGAAGACAAGTTCCTACGGGATTCTCTACGTCAACAGCACGAGCGGCGCTTATACGTTCGTGCCCGACAATGCCGCAATCAACGCGCTGAAGGCGCCTACGACCGACGGTTTCGTTATCACCGTCTCCGATGGACTCACGTCCGTCACCCAGACCTTCACGATCACCATCAACGGTGTCAACGACGCCGCAAACATCTCCGGCACCACGACCGGTTCGATCATCGAGGCTGGCGGCATCGCCAATGGAACGCCCGGCACGCCGATTGCGACCGGCACCCTTTCCGATACCGACGTCGACGATCCGCCCAATACGTTCACGACCGTAAGCTCGCCAACATCGAGCACCGGTGGCTACGGCACCTTCACGATGACGGCCGCCGGCGTGTGGACCTACACCTTGGACAATGCCAACCGCGCAGTGCAGGCACTCAATGCCGGCGAGACGCTGACCGACAGCTTTACGGTGACCTCGATCGGAGGCACCCCACAGGTGGTGACGATCACCATCCAGGGGACCAGTGACGCGGCGATCATCTCCGGTGAGACGACCGGTGCAGTTATCGAAGCCGGCGGCACCGCCAATGCAAACCCCGGCACACCCATCGCAACCGGCACGCTCACCGACGTCGACGTCGACACCACCGCAAACGCCTTTACGCCCGTCAGCTTGCCCAAGGCAAGCGAGGCGGGCTACGGCACCTTCACCATGACGGCAGCGGGCGTGTGGACCTATACGCTCGACAACGCCAACGGGGCAGTGCAGGCGCTCAATTCAGGCGAGACGCTGACCGACAGTTTTGCGGTGACCACGCTGGACGGAACCGCTCAGGTGGTAACGGTCACCATCCATGGCACCAACGATGCTGCCGTCATTTCCGGCATGACGACCGGCTCGGTGACCGAGGCTGGAGGCCTTGCCAACGCGACGCCCGGCACTCCGAGCGCAACCGGCACGCTGCTTGCGGCTGACGTCGACAATCCATCCAATACATTCACGGCAGTGACCTCGCCGAAGGCAAGCATCAGCGGTTTCGGCACCTTTACGATAACCGCCGCCGGCGTGTGGACCTACACGCTCGACAACGCCAGCGGCGCGGTGCAGGCGCTCAATGTCGGCGGCACGCTCACCGACAGCTTCACTGTCACGACCCTCGACGGTACGCCGCAGGTGGTGACGATCACCATTCAGGGCAGCAACGATGCCGCCCTCATTTCCGGCACCACGACCGGCTCAGTGACGGAGGCGGGAACTTTCTCACCCGGCGTTCCCATCGCGACCGGCACGCTCACCGATACGGACGTCGACAACGCTCCGAACACGTTCACCGCAGTCTCTTCGCCGGCTGGGAGTGACGGCGGATACGGCACCTTCACGATGACCGCAGCCGGCGTATGGACTTACACCCTCGATAACAACAACACCGTGGTTCAGGCGCTCGATGTCGGCGACACCTTGACGGACACCTTCTCGATAACTGCCATCGACGGTACGTCACAGACGGTGACCGTCGCCATTCATGGCGCCAGCGACGCAGACCCGAACGATTTTGATAATTTGGCCACCGGATCTGCCGTGATCTCCGATCCCCCCAACGTGTATGGAACGCCGGGCAGCGAAACCATTGCCGGCGGCGGCGACACAGGTCAGATCATCTACGCGGGAGCCGGCAGCGATACCGTCAACGGGACTGGTAAAGCCGACGTTCTCTACAGCGGATCAGGCAATGACACGATCAAAGGCAATGATGGGGATGACACCATCTACGGCGGCTCGGGCAGCGATACCATCAACGGCAACAACGGCGCCGACACCATAACCGGTGGATTTGGTGCGGACCAGCTCACCGGCAGCAATGGGAACGACCGTTTCGCTTACTTGTTCGTAGCCGATTCCAACGCAAGCCAGTTCGACACCATCACCGACTTTGCATCGGGAGCGGACAAGATCGACTTGACCGCCATGGGCGCGCTTGGGTTCGCCATATTGGCATTGAGCTCAACCAGCACGGCCGTGCCGGCACATACGATCGCCTGGCTCTATGACAGTGCGGCGAATGAAACGATCGTGTACGTCAATTCAACGGACCAGACCCTGCACGTCGGCGATTCCAGTCTGCTCGAAATCCATTTGCAGGGCATCGCCACCATCGACGCGTCGGACTTCATCACGGCGCCGGCAGCGGCACCTGCGACGGCGGTTGCCGGCGATCTGCTCGACCTCATCGCAACCTCGCAGGGTGACGCGGCCGCCGTGATGACGATCACTTCCGAAGGCTTGTCCGACTCCGGCAGCGCCGACGGCACGCTTCTCGCTGCAGAGAGTTCGACCATCCAATCGACCGAGGCGACCTACAGCCTCGATTCGAACTGGGACCAGATCGGACAGGCCGAATATTCCAGCTTGTCCAGTTCAGACGAAACGCAAACGCTCGCGACCGAAACGCTCCGCAGCGACACGGCAGCTCCCTCAGCCAGCGGACTGCCTTTGATCGTGCAGCACGTGATCCCACTCACCGAGGCCAGCTTTGTCTTCAACAACCCGACCGGGTTCAAAAATGGCGCGGTTGCCGCAAGCGGCCAGATGCCTGACGTCGCCATACTGAATTTTGCCCACGACGCTGCCGGACAGCACGCCGGTAGCGGGCTTGCGCTCGGACACGATGCAGGGAATGACGGCGTCGCGTCATCAAGAGGCGCCGCCCAGGCGGCTCATGCCCATGGGCATACCAGCGGTGAAACGGCAGACACGACGTTCAACCCAATCCTGCTGAACCCAAGCCTCCTGAAGTCATCGACCGGCGGCGCCAACCATTCGCTCTCAAGCGGGGCGGACCAGCACAACCCCTCCCTGGAAGCGTCTGGATCAAAGCCTGCCAATCCGCTTCAGCTCGGCGACTCGTTTCGGTTCAGGGATGACGCGTCGCAAGGCTCACTGCACGGCGCAGTGTTGGATCATCTCTCAGACTTCGTCGGTCATCACGAGCACGCTGGGGAATTCCATGGATCCGAGCCGGCATTCATGCCTGAAGCATCGCCGTCCGATGTTGATTCACCTTTCCCGGCAGGTGCCGTTCACGGCCATGTGTCGCACGATCTGATCGTGTGACGGCCTCAAGCCGATTGCGGCTTCAATGTTGCTTGCCGGCGCCTTCCGGCGCCGAGGAGCTCTCTCCGTCGAGAGAAGATTCATCATCGTTGCCGTCGTCGCCTTCTGGCGGCTCTGCATGCTGATGGCTGAGGGCGGATGTCCACGCCGATGTCATCGCCGCGATGAGCAGCCGGTTGAGGGCCTCGATGACGCGTTCTGCTGCGGACGAGTAGTTCATGGCCTCCTCCTGCGCTGCCGATTGCGACTAGCCAAAGCGTAGGACCGGGCCTTGAGCGCCACTGTACGCCACTTCACACCTGCGCGCGTCAACTCATCGCAGTCTCAGAAGATGCCGCCAGCTTCGACTGCATCCGCCACGGGAGCTTGATCTGCCGCATTGAGGAGTTGCTGAGCGCGCCCACTCACAACCTTCGGGGCGTTGCAGTTCGCGCGCGACTCTGACTCAGATGTGACCTCGGCGATGCGAATCGCATTGGTTAGCTTTGGGGGTAATCAATGAGCGGAGAAGCCGGTTGCATTGTGTGTAGCAGGGCAAGAGCGGTCGTAGCGATCGTTCCGATCGCCAGAGGATATGCGCTGAAAATATACGAGTGCTCCTGTTGCCATAGCACCCTGCAGCTCGTGACTCGCGTCACGAAGGCAGCGCTGATCAAGCAGCAGGCCGATACTCTTCCTCAGGTGGAGAAGCAGTTGCGTCCGCCTGTTCGCAGGGTGCAACAGGTCTTCGCGAGCTAGGCGCCGCAAGGCCTCTCGCGGGGCGCCAGCCGAACGACAACGCGCCGGCTCGCGAAAGCGCCGTTCGCCTCGCGCCCTCAATTCGGCTTTTGCGTCGGCTTGCCGTCGATCTTGGGCAGCTCCGCCGCCGAGGCCGACTGATCGCCGCCGCCATTGGCACGGCGGGCCATCTCGACCGTCAGCTTCTCGGCGGCCTCCGGCGACATCAGTCCCATGATGTCCGACATCTTTCGCGGCGCGATCGCCGAGGCGATCTCGATCAGCACGCCCATCTCGAGCCGGTCGAACACCCGTGCGGCGTCCTTGGGCTTCATGCCCTCGTACATGGTCACGAGGCCCTTCATGCGCTGGGCTTCGGCGGCCTTCTGCTCGGCCTGCGTCGCGGAGATGCGGGTTTCCACCGCCTTCATCTCCTCGACCTTGCCTTCGATGCGCTTCTCGGCCGACTTCAACAGGCTCTCGCGAATGTCGATCTCGCGCTGGCGGGCCTCGATCTCCTGGCGGCGCGCCTGCAACCGCTCGAGGATCGCGCGCTCGGAGGCCGAGACCTGCGGCTGGGCTTCGTCGACCTTGACCACGGTGCCTTCCGGCTTGGTCTCGGGCGCGGCGGGCTTGGGCGCCTCCTTCGGCGCGCCATGGGTCGAGCCGGTGATGATCTCCGGCTCCTCGCGGCCGGTCGGGAAGTTCAGATTCTCCTGCGCCCAGGATTTCTTGGCCTGGTTCGGCTTGTAGTCGAACACATAGCCGCCATTGATCACGAGGCCCGCCACCTTCAGCGTGGCGAGGCCTGCGACGGCAACCAGGACGACCGGGATGACGCGGATGTTACGAAAGGACTTCATACCCTGACTTCATGCGGCAAGGCCATTGGATCGTCGGCGCTCGGAGAAGGCTTCGGCCGCAGCCGCCACCGCCTTCGCCGTCGACGGCTTGGCTGCGGGCGCAACGACCGTTTCCGGAGGGCGCGCCGCGATCGCGATCTTGGACAGCCGCCGCACCACGTTGTCGGCCTCGCCGAGCTGCTTGTAGAGCTGGTCCGACATCTGCGTCGCCGCGGCGAGCTGGCTGCCGAGATTCTCGTTGACGTCGCGCACCGCCAGCTTCAGCCCGCCGATCGCGCGCTCGGCGATCTCGGTCGCGGTGATCAGCTCGCCGATCACCGCCTTCAGCGAGTGCTCGTCCGCCTTCAGCCGAGTCAGCCGCTTGTTGAGCATGACGCAATAAACGATCGTCAGCATCAGCAGGATAGCCACCAGCGTCTCGATCGCCATTCCCAGGGAGTGGTTCATGGGGCCTCCATCATCTTGTTCTGCTCGTCCACCTTCTCGAACATCGCAAGTGTCGTACTTGGCTTGCGCAAGGGTTTCGTCACGCGGATGGCGACGCGGTCGCCGACCCGGCCCATCCGCCCCTCGGTCAGGGTGACGTCGCCGCAGCGCACGGTGACGTTGGCGTCGGCGCGCATGTCCAGCGGCAGGGTGTCGCCGACCTTGAGCCGCATCAGCTGCTTGAGCGGGATGTCGGCCTCGTAGAGCACGGCATCGACGGCGATCTCGGCCTGGACGATCTCGGTGGCGAAATGGCCTTCCCAGACCGGGTCGCGGCCGAACTTTTCGCCCATGAACATCTGGAGCAGGACGCCCCGGATTGGCTCGATGGTGGCATAGGGCAGCAGCAGCTCGATGTTGCCGCCGCGGTCCTCCATGTCGATGCGCAGGCGCACCAGGATCGCGGCATTGGCGGGCCGGCTGATCGCGGCGAAACGCGGGTTGGTCTCGAGCCGGTCGATCGTGAAGGTCACCGGCGACAGCGGCCGGAACGCCTGCTCTGCGTCGGCCAGCACCACCTCGACCAGCCGCTTGACCAGCTCGGTCTCGATCGTGGTGTAGGGCCGGCCCTCGATGCGGAGCTGGCTGGTGCCGCGGCGGCCGCCGAGCAGCACGTCGATCATCGAATAGATCAGGTTGGAATCGACCGTCGCCATGCCGAAGTTTTCCCACTCCTCGGCCTTGAAGACGGTGAGGACGGCGGGCAGCGGGATCGAGTTCATGTAGTCGCCGAAGCGCACCGAGGTGATGCGGTCGAGCGAGACTTCGACGTTGTCGGAGGTGAAATTGCGCAAGGATGTCGTCATCAGCCGCACCAGGCGGTCGAAGACGATTTCGAGCATCGGCAGACGCTCGTAGGAGACCATCGCCGAATCGATGATCGCGCGGATGCCGGAATGGTCGTCGAGGGTGACGTCGCCGACGGTGAAGCCGAGGAGATTGTCGATCTCCTCCTGCGACAGCACCCGCTCGCCGGAATTCTTGCCGCTGCCGAGATCGCGGCTGCCGTCCTCGACCATGGCCGCCCATTGCAGGGCCATGGTCTCCGACAGCTCGTTCTCGGCCGCAGCCTTCGCGGCCTCGGCGGGATCCTCGGAATCGAGCGACGCCTCCCATTGGGCGGCAATCGCATCCTGGTCCATTTGCTCGTTGCCGGCCATGACGCTAGCCCATCACCTTCCGCAGCGTCCTCACTGGATCACGACTTCCTTGAACAGCACCGCGCTGACCTGGACCGGGGCGACCGCCGCGTTGACGCGCTTGGTCAGCTCCTCCTTGAGGCGGAAGATGCCGGCGGAACCGTTGAGGTCGGAGGGCCGCAGCTCGCGCACATAGGTCTGGAAGATGTCGGTGACGCGCGGCATCGTCGGCTTGATCGCCTCGATCTGCTTCTCTTCCTTCAGCTCCAGCACGATCTTCAGCCGCAGATATTGCACGCGCTCGCCGGGCGCACCGGCCAGGTTGACCATGATGTCGGGGACGTCGACGAAGGACGGCGGCTTCGGCGGAGGCGCGGCCTCGGCATGATGCTCGTCGTCGCCGTGCCGGAAGAAGAAGAACCAGGTCGCAGCGCCGCCGCCGAGAACGGCGAGCAGGCCCACGGCCATGATGATGAGCTTGAGCTTGTTCTTCGGCGGAGCGGCTTCCGCGCCTTCGGCAGCTGCGCCGCCTTCCGCTTCATTCTCTGCCATGGTCGCCGCGCCCGGATCTCTCAAAGGGGTCGAAAGAGCGAAGCCTTAAGACAAGGACGCGATACAAATGCCCCGGCGCAATGCGCTCCTCTTCATGGCAAACGCTACGGTAATAATGGTTAACGGAATCTTTCAATTGGGCCTCCACTAGGAAAAATCTGCCGGGCAGACATGGCTAACAGAACCTTTCTGCCGCCCTCCTGCGCCCCTTCGAAATCAGCAAGCCACTGAAATTACGAAGTTTTCCAGGTTGGCACGGCTTTCGCTGAGAAAGGGCCGAGACCCGACGGTTTGGGAGAACCCGACGGTCTCGTTCACGGGGTCCGCCAAGGCGCTTGGGAGAGCGAAATGGCAGATCCGCTCAGGGGAGATTTCCGATGCAGAACGCGCTTCTGATCGGCTTGTCACGGCAGATGACGTTGGAACGGCAGATGGATGTCATCGCCAACAACGTCGCCAATGCCAACACCAACGGCTTCAAGGCCGACCATTCGCTGTTCGAGGAGTACCTCAACTCGAACGCGCGTGAGGACAATTTCATCGGCGCGGACCGCCGTGTCTCCTATGTGCAGGACCGCGGCACCTATCGCGACGTCGGCCAGGGGCCGATGGAGCCGACCAACAACCCGCTCGACATGGCGATCGACGGCAACGCCTATTTCGCGGTGCAGGCCAATGGCGGCGAGATGTTCACCCGCGACGGCAAGTTCTCGCTCAACTCGACCGGCCAGCTTGTCACCCCCGACGGCAATCTGGTGCTCGGCACCGGCGGCCCGATCACCTTCCAGCCGACCGATCACGACATCAACGTCGCGCCCGACGGCACCATCACGGTGCTCGAGGGCACCGCCAAGACCGACTCGATCCGCGGCAAGATCCGCATGGCCTCGTTCGACGATCCGACCAAGCTGACCAAGCTCGGCGCCAATCTCTATGCCGCCGGCTCCGCCACCCTGCAGCCCGACGCCAAATCCAGCAGCGTGCGCCAGGGCTATGTCGAGAAGTCGAACGTGAATTCGGTCGGCGAGATGACCCGCATGGTCGAAGTCATGCGCAGCTACACCGCCAT
Source organism: Bradyrhizobium sp. IAR9 (assembly GCF_013408065.1). Lineage (NCBI taxonomy): Bacteria > Pseudomonadati > Pseudomonadota > Alphaproteobacteria > Hyphomicrobiales > Nitrobacteraceae > Bradyrhizobium > Bradyrhizobium sp. IAR9. The sequence continues at coordinate 237,480 of NZ_JACBZW010000013.1, read as the reverse complement.
CGCCAATCTGCTCCAGCAGCAGAGCGACCTCCACAAATCGGCGATCGAGAAGCTCGCCGACGTTCCGGCCTGATTGAGGGAGAACTGACATGCAGGCGCTTCACACCGCAGCGACCGGAATGGCGGCACAGGAACTCAACGTTCAGGTGATCTCCAACAACATCGCCAACCTGCGCACCACCGGCTTCAAGAAGCAGACCGCGGCGTTCCAGGACCTGATCTACGAGCACGTCCGCCGCGTCGGCGCGCAGGCCTCGGACCAGGGCACCATCCTGCCCGTCGGCGTCGACATCGGCGGCGGCGTCAAGACCGTCGGCACGCCGCGCAGCATGACGCAGGGCACGCTGTCGCAGACCGGCAACGATCTCGACCTCGCGATGTCCGGCGAGGGCTTCTTCAAGATCCTGATGCCCGACGGCACCTACCAGTACACCCGCGACGGCACCTTCCAGATGGACAATCAGGGCCGCGTCGTCACCGCCCAGGGCAACCCGGTGCAGCCGAGCATCACGATCCCGAACAACGCCTCCGGCATCAGCGTGAGCGAGCAGGGCCAGGTCTCGGTGACGCTGCCGGGCTCGTCGACTTCTACGATCGTCGGCCAGATCGGCGTGACCCGCTTCATCAACAAGGCGGGCCTGCAGCCGGTCGGCAGCAACCAGTTCACCGAGACCCCGTCGTCCGGCCCGCCGCAGGACGGCACCGCGAACTCCGAGGGCTACGGCAAGATCACCCAGGGCAGCCTCGAGCAGGCCAATGTCGACGTCGTCTCGGAGATGAGCGACCTGATCGCCGCCCAGCGCGCCTACGAGATGAACGCCAAGGTGATCAGCGCCGCCGACCAGATGATGCAATCGACCACGGCGCTGTTCCGCTGAGGCCAAGACTGAAGCAATGATGATGATCCGCACCACCCTCGCCACCATCTCCGCCCTGCTCGCGCTGGCCCTGCCGGCAGCGGCCGCGGACGACTTCATCGCCTCGCCGACGCTGCGCGCGAGCGTCACCGTGACCTCGGACGTGGTGCGGGTCGGCGATCTCATCGACAATGCCGGTTCGGCCGCGCTGATCCCGGTCTACCGCTCGCCCGATCTCGGCACCACCGGCACGCTGACGGTCGCGCAGGTGCTGTCGGTGCTCCGCGCAAAGCAGGTGATCGGCGTGATGACCGGCGACCTCAAGGAGGTCCAGGTCACCCGCCTCGCCCGCACGCTGGCGAACAAGGATCTCGAAACCGCCGTCGCCTCGGCGCTCGAGCGCCGCTTCGGCCTCGGGGACGCTGCCAACATCACCGTCACCTTTGACCGCGGCGTCGCCGAGATGCGGCTGGATGCCTCCAACTCCGGCACGCTGCAGCCGGTCGCAACCCGCTACGACGCCCGCAGCGGCCGTTTCGACATCGCTTTCGAGATTGCCAACGACAACAATCCGGCCGCGACCAAGCTGCGCTTCACCGGGACCGCGATCGAGACGGTGGAAGTGGCCGTGCTGACGCGCGACATCGAGCGTCTCGATCTCTTGAAGTCCTCCGACGTCACGCTGGAACGCCGGCCGAAGGCCGAGGTCACCGGCGAGCCCGCCTCGCGCGACCGCAGCGTCGGCATGCAACTGCGCCGGCCGATGCGGGCGGGCACCCCGCTCCGTGCCGCCGACATCGTCAAGCCCGACTTCGTGGTGCGCGATCAGAACGTCACCATCATCTACCAGGTGCCCGGCCTCTATCTCACCTCGCGCGGCAAGGCGATCGAGAGCGGCGCCGAGGGCGACACCGTCAGCGTGCTCAATGTGCAATCCAAGCGGACGCTGATCGGCGTCGTCACCGGCCGCGGCCAGGTGACGATCCAGGGCGCGAGCCAGTCGGCACCGATGGCGCCCGCGGTCGAGCAGACTTCCTCGCTCAAGCGCGATGAGGCGCCCGCCCCCGTCGACACCGCAGCCCTCGTCCGGAACCTAGTGCAGGCCCCCGCCTCGCCGGCCCAGATCGCACAAGCCCAGATCCCGCAAGCTCGCGTCTCGCAAGCTCAAGCCAAGTAAGAGTTCGTCATGTCCGCTTTCAGTTCGACTTACCGTCTTCGTCGCATCGCGATCTCTGCGCTGCTGCTGGCCAGTTGCGCGCTGGGCGGTTGCTCCTCGATCGACCGCCTGTCGCAGATCGGTGAGCAGCCGAAATTGTCCGCGATCGACAATCCGACGGCGCAGCCGGGCTACAAGCCGGTGCAGATGCCGATGCCGAAGCCGGAAGTCGCCTCCTACAATCCGAACTCGCTGTGGCGCAACGGCAGCCGCGCCTTCTTCAAGGACCAGCGCGCCCGCCAGGTCGGCGACCTCCTCACGGTGACCGTCAACTTCACCGACAAGGCCAACATCGCCAACGAGACCCAGCGCAGCCGCACCAACTCGGAAAACTCTCAGGTCACCGACTTCCTCGGCGCGAAGACGATCACGCAGGCCAACAAGATCCTGCCCGGCAGCCTCCTCACCGCCGGCTCCACCGCCTCCAGCGACGGCAAGGGCTCGGTCAACCGCACGGAAGCCTTGCAGACCAACGTCGCCGCGGTCGTCACCCAGGTGCTGCCGAACGGCAATCTCGTGGTCGAAGGCAAGCAGGAGATCCGCGTCAATTACGAGATCCGCGAGCTCGTGGTCGCCGGCATCGTCCGCCCCGAAGACATCCAGAGCGACAACACCATCGATTCCAGCAAGATCGCGCAGGCCCGCATCGCCTATGGCGGCCGCGGCCAGATCACGGACGTGCAGCAGCCGCGCTACGGCCAGCAGGTCATGGACGTGCTGCTGCCCTTCTAACCTCTTCAAGAGCTCCCACATCGTGTTCGCGAACTTAAGGCGCGAACGACGATGTACGACGCGGCCCTCGCTAGCTCCCCTGGCGAGGGCCGCATGTATTTTGCCTGCGCCGCGAAAGCGGCGCAGGCAACTCTCACAGCAGCATGATCCCGCGTGCTTGCGCCCACCGCTCCAGGATCTTGCTCTCCTCCGCGAGCGGCGGACGGTTTGCAAACCCGCGAACCTGAACCGCCCGGGAACGGGAATCCAGCTCGATGGTCAGCAGCCGCTGGACGTCGCCCGAGGCACGGCGACGGAGCGACCAGATCGACGCCTGCCCGGCAATGCACTTTGTCGCGTAAGAGGCAACGCAGTGGCGCATACCCCGCGTCTCGGCCACGAGATCGGCTGCGGTCCGCAACTGGACCACAACATACTCTTCACGCTTGGCCCGGTCCTTGGACGACCTGGTCCATGACCAGTCCGCAATCGCTGCACCGAGCCAACGCTCCTCGATCTGCTCGGGCCTTGCTGCCAGCCCTCGCGCACGGTTTCGCGCCGCCTCGGCGCGACGGCGTGCGGCCTCGATACGAGCGATCGCATCGAGATCGCGATGCCATTCGCGCATCTGCCGACCAAGCGAGATCAGTGAACGCCCCTTGAGGGTGTACTCCGGATCACGCCGGTGGCAATCGGCGAGGTAATCGTGGAAGTCATCCATGTCCTCGACCGTGGTGGGATGCGCGCAGAAGAAGCGCACCACCTCGCGCCAGAAGCGATTCTGAGCGCGCGGCGTCTGCGTGATCCTGGTGCGTGCGATCCGCATCGCAATGGCGGGATCGTTCGCATAGGATCGCGCGATCGCCTGCCAGATCGCAGCCTCGAAGCCAACGCTCCCCAACGGATTGAGGAACGCATGGACCTCCTTGCGAGACAGCCATTCGGCCGCACCGGCAGTGTAGAGCGAACCGCCGCCGGCCGCCGCGATATACCAGCGCTTGCGCAAATGAAGCTCGCCGGCGCCCAGTCCCGCGCCGTCGATCCAGATCTGCTCCAGATGTTCTGCGACAGGATAGCGCGCGAAGAGATAGCGAGCCGCGGCAAGACGAAGACGCGCGGCATCGCGAGTCTTCATCCGCGGCTTCCAGGCCTCGGCATCGCGCACGATGTCGGCCTCGAAGCCACGCCTGGCCTCGTAGATCGCGGTCTCGAAATCTGGTGGAGGACGCGTCCGCTGCGACACATGCCGCAGCGACAGCTCGTAGGCTTCAACCCGCGCGCGCTCGGCCTCCCGCCGGCGCTGAATCAATGAATGTGCCATTGTCGTTCAACATGATTGGATGACTGTCGGCCGGACGCAGTGGGAGCGTCGGCACGGAGCGTGTCGATCGCCACAGACTGTTCACGGCTGGTCTCCTCATTGTTGAACGCGCAGGTTGAATGGGACGGGGCTCATAGACCCGATCGCCGGCGGGCGCAAGATATCTCTGTCGGATGGAGACAGAAACTGCACATCACCAGAGAGGCTCGCGACATTTTGGCAACGCTGTCGCCGCACGCGGTCTTTGCCAGCGGCTCGTCCGCCGAAGCTCAAAGAGCGAAGGCGGAAGCGAAGCAATCCAGAATTGCTCCGGCGAGGGGTTCTGGATTGCTTCGCTTCGCTCGCAATGACGTGGATGAGGGTACAGCATTCAAGCCACCCCTCTGTCATCGTCCGCGAAGGTGGACGATCCAGTACTCCGAGATATTCGTGATTGTACTGGTGCAGCGCGGCGTACTGGATTCCCCGCCCTCGCGGGGAATGACTACGGGGACTACCGGTGCCCCTCAGGTAAACTTCACGTCCACCGCTCCCAGCCCGTCCAGTTCCATCCGCACCTTGTCGCCGGCCTTCAGCCACAGCGTCTTGACCAGGCTGCCCGTCAGCACGAGCTGTCCCGCGTGAAGACCCTTGCCTTCGGCGGCGAGATGATTGGCGAGCCAGGCGAGCGCGTTGTGCGGATGACCGAGCACGTCGGCGCCGGTGCCGTGGCTGACCTCCTCCCCGTTGAGGATGGCGCGGCCCTTGACCGCCTTCAGGTCCGGCACCGACGAGCGCGGAACCGCCGGGGCGAGCACGCAGCCGGCGGCGAAGAAGTCGTCGGCGATCAGCGTCGGGGCGCCCATCGCCTCCCACTTCACGTAGCGGTCATCGACGATCTCGATGGCGGGATGATAGGCCTCGACCGCCTCGCCGACCCATTCGGCCGTGAACGGCGCCTCGCCGGCGGCAAGGTCGCGCTTCAGCCGCACCGCAATCTCGCATTCGACCCCGACCCGGACATAATTGGAGGCGGCGAGCTTGGCGCCGGTGTCGTGCACGCCCTTCTGGAACACGCCGCCGCCGCAGGGATGTGGGATGCCGATGTAGTCCTGCATCACCTGGCTGGTGCAGCCGATCTTGTAGCCGACCAGCGGCCCGAGATGCGGCAGCAGCAGATCGTGCACCGCACGCTGGACCTGGTAGCCCTCGGCCTCATCAATGGGGGGACGCTCCAGCGCCGCGAGCGGCGCATGATTGCGACGCGCCAGCGCGATCGCCTTTGCGGCTTCGAGAATCTTATCCATCGGCGCCGCCTCCCACGCTACGCAACATTGCCGCTCAGTTCAGCATCCCCGTCCGCGCCTGACAAGCGCTGGTCGGCGCTCAGCCGGGCCGAATACGGGGGGCTCCCGCCGCTTAAGGAAATATTGAGCTGGTCCGGTCTTTATGGAGCCACGCGCCAGGCCCACCCGCCCCGCGCGGAACGAGACCCTGATTGCAGCGATGCGTGAAGCCGCTGCGCCGCCGTCTCAAGATGCCGGTCGATCTCCTTGATGCGACTCGCAAAACTTCCCGCACCTGAAGTGAAGGCTTTTTCTCATGCTAACTCACGTGAGCATGCAGGATTCGACTCTAGCCCATTGATCGCGATTCATTTTTCGCGATTCCGGCAATTGGCATCGGACGACAGCGGCGCTGTGGCGCAGGAACCCGCCACAACGCCGCGTGCAATGCCATCGCTTCCGTCAAATGCGTCCAAGCGCGAGGCGGATGGCGACCTCGACCGGCGAGTAATCGCCCTCGCTGCGCTCCAGCCGGTACGGTTCGGCGAGATGCAGCGGTGGTTGCGCCAGGAAGCGCGGTCGCGTTCCCCGATGCTTCTGCGCGGCATGAACCAGGAAGGGATGACAGAGATAGACCGTGCCGGCCGCACCGGTCGCGAGCGCCACCGGACAATCGGACCCCATCTGCTCCAGCATCATGTGCGCCCGCCCCGCATCGCCGGCTGGCGCCAGGTAGCGCGCCATCGGCCGATGCGAGCCGACCCGGATCCGCGTCGGCGCATCGTCGTCACCGACATCGGAGAACAGGAACAGCAACAGCAGCGCCCGCCCCCGCGAGGTGATGTTGACGCGCCAGGCCGAGAAATCCTGCGTCTCGTTCGGGTTGCTGGCCTCGCCGGGAAAGCTGAGATCGACATGCCAGCCGTCGTCGCCCGGATCGTCCGGGTGCGGAAAACGCACCGGAAAGGTGCCGACGTCGCGTCGCGGCCGCCACCGCCCCTGCCCGACGATCTGGTCGAAGGCGGCATGGAGCACGGCGGTGTTGATGGCATCCCCGAACGGCGGGCCGCCATAATAGGGCAGCCGCACCACGGGCCGGGTCCAGCTCGCGGGGTCGTGCTCGCTGCATGGCAGATCGCGCCAGATGATGGCGCGGGCGGCCTCGGCGAGCTCACTTGGGAAAGCATTGTCGATCCGGACAAAGCCGTCGCGGATGAATTGGGCTATTTGCGCGTCGTCCAACGCGCGCGGATTGGCAGTCATGATGATCTCTCAATTGCTCGCCAGCCCTCATCGTCCGCTCGCTGCGGAACCGGCTGGCTCAATCGGTTGGGAAGCCGCAAGTCGAACTCGCGGGACGCAATGCCTCCGCGACGGAGGCGCCTGCGCTCAGCCCAGGAAGAAGACCGATGCGATGTTGAGAGTGCAAATCATCATGGCGGCGCGAATCTACGCGCCGTACCAGCGGCGTTCAAGCGACGCCGTGAGCCAAAAACAAAAGAGCCGCACGCGGCGGCTCGGGCTCTATTCGTCGCGATAGACCTTCTCGCGCTTCTCGTGGCGCTCCTGCGCCTCCACCGAGAGCGTCGCGATGGGCCGGGCCTCGAGCCGCTTCAACGAGATCGGCTCGCCGGTGTCCTCGCAATACCCGTAGGTGTTGTCCTCGATACGCTGGAGCGCGGCGTCGATCTTGGCGATCAGCTTGCGCTGGCGGTCGCGGGCACGGAGCTCGATGGCACGGTCGGTTTCGGACGATGCCCGATCGGCGAGATCGGGGTGGTTCACGTTCTCCTCCTGCAGGGCTTGCAGAGTGAGCTTGGACTCTTTGAGGATCTCATCCTTCCAGGCGAGGAGCTTCAAACGGAAGTACTCCTTCTGCCGGTCGTTCATGAAAGGCTCTTTTTCGGTCGGTCGGTAGTTTTTCAACTTTTCCAAGGGCGGCCTATCTGTCTAATCAACGACTCGCAACGGAAACAGGGTCCGTTGAGCCGGGCCTTATATAGTGGCCTCCTGTGACAGACAATATTTCCCTGAAGCCCCGGCTGGCGCCCCCAAGCCCTTGCACAGGAAGGTTTATCCTGGAGGGCCTGGGGACCGCCGAAAGCCTAGTAACCGACCGTGAAACGCTGCCGCGGATGGGCTGGCCGCTCGATCTCATCGGCGAGCGCAATGGCGTAGTCGGCGAAGGTGATCCAGCTTTTTCCGTTCGCATCTGCGAGAAGCTGATCGGTGCCGAGGCGGAACTTGGCCGTGCGTTCCCCTTCGACGAACAGGGCCGACGGCGAAATGAAGGTCCAGTTCAAATCCTTTTCCTGCCGCAAGAGGTCGAGGAAGGCCGAGCCTGCCTCCGCTTCCGCCTTATATTGGGCCGGGAAATTGGGAGTCGTGACCAGTTTCACGCCCGGCGCGACCTTGAGGCTGCCGGCGCCGCCGACGACGAGGTAACGACCAACCCCGGCGTCCTTCGCCGCACCGATCAACTTCCGCGCGTCGCTGGCCAGGAAGTGCACGGAACTCACGGCGACGTCGTGCCCAGCCCACAGCTTGGCAAGACCCGCCTGGTCGAGCACGTCCCCCTTGGTCGGCGTGACGTTCGGCAGGGCCGCGATCTTCTCGGGGTTCCGGGCGATGGCCGTGACGGCATGGCCGCGGCGGGACAGTTCCTTGGTGATCTCCGACCCGGCCCGACCCGAGGCGCCGGCAACTGCGATTTTCATGGAAGGCTCCTTTGCTTCTATGGTAACTAGCAGTGACTAGATATCGCAAAGAATGCTGGTGTTAAGAGCGCACTTTGTGCTTACCTGATTACGCAAGGGTAACCGCCACGCGTGGCGCAAGCGACGAACATGGATTCCGAGGACCGACGATGAAACCCGACGTCTATGCAGCGAACTGCCCCACGCGCCAGATCCTTGATCGCATCGGCGACAAATGGGCGGTGCTGATCCTGCTGCTGCTGCGCGAGGAGCCGATGCGCTTCAATCATTTGCGCCGCACGATCGAAGGCATTTCGCAGAAGATGCTGAGCCAGGTTCTCAAATCGCTCGAACGCGACGGGCTGATCAAGCGCCATGCCATCGCGACCGTGCCGGTCACGGTGGAATATTCGATCACGCAGCTCGGGCTGACGCTCGCCGGCGCAGTCGATCCGCTGCGCGATTGGGCCGAGCAGAATCTGAAAGACGTTCTCGCCGCCCAGCGCCGCTACGACGCGCAGCAGAAGGAGGAAGCGGCGTAAGGGGTGCGGCGAAGATGCAATAGCAGTCCCGTCATCCTGAGGCGCGAGGCATGGGACGCAACGCGTCCCATGGGGAGCCTCGAAGGATGCACGGCCGAGATGCTTCAGCGGGGCCGTCGCCCTTCGAGGCTTGCCCTGCAATTGCATTGCAGGGCGCGCACCTCAGGGTGACGGATGACGATTAAGCCCGTCCGGCCTTGGCGAGTTCAACCTCGACGCGCAGCTCGATCTCGGAGAGCACTGCATCGAGACCGGGATCGCCCGAGGACGATTTCAGGTTCGCCGCGGCATCGCGCAGGCGCATCACGGTCGAGGCGTCGAGATTGCCGGCCAAGAGGCCCATCTTGAGATCGTCGAGCACGTCGAGCGCGGTCCTGCCGCGGGTGACCGAGCGCTTGCGGCGCTCGACCGGATCCTCCTCGACGCCTTGCAGCGCGAGCAGCCCGTCGATGTTGGTGGCGGCCTTCGGTGCGGCAGCGCTCCGGGTCTCCTGCGCCGACGAGGTGTCGGGCAACACGAAAGTGCCGGAGCCGGTCCGCCTGGCCTGGTTGGCCGGCGTTCCAAGCGTCGTGCCGTTCGGTCCGTAGATGCGCATCGGAGGGAATCCGGGTGATCGATGCGGTCACCTTCGCCGTCTTATGGTTAACGGCGCGTAAACGGCCCGGCAAAATCTGCCGACGGGCGGCAGTTTCGCTCCTCAGGGACAACACTCGCTGACACCGGTCGAAACAGATTTATTCAACCTATTCAGCGGCCTATCCCTTCCGCCCCGGGTTGGCACAGCCCTCGCAAGGACAGCGCCGGACCAGCTCGTCATGGGAGTGTCGTGCAGGTCCTTCCGATTTGAGGAGCCCTTTGAGGATCCTTGGGGAGCAGAGGATGCCAAGCGTTCGTTGGGTGAGGATTGTTGGGGTGGCCTGCGCCGCGCTGTCGGCGCTGGTGCTGTCGCTCGCGCCGGCGGCTGCGACCTCGCGCATCAAGGACCTCGCCAATATCGAAGGCGTGCGGCAGAACCAGCTCATCGGTTACGGTCTTGTCGTCGGCCTTAACGGCACCGGCGACACGCTCAACAACATCCCCTTCACCAAGCAATCGCTGCAGGCGATGCTCGAGCGCATGGGCGTCAACATCCGCGGCGCCACCATCCGCACCGGCAACGTCGCAGCCGTGATGGTGACCGGCAATCTGCCGGCCTTCGCCACCCAGGGCACGCGCATGGACGTCACCGTCTCCGCGCTCGGCGATGCCAAGAACCTCCAGGGCGGCACCCTGCTCGTCACCCCCCTGTTAGGTGCCGACGGCAATGTCTACGCGGTGGCGCAGGGCTCGCTCGCGATCTCCGGATTCCAGGCCGAGGGCGAGGCGGCCAAGATCGTGCGCGGCGTTCCGACCGTGGGACGCATCGCCAACGGCGCCATCATCGAGCGCGAGATCGAGTTCGCGCTCAATCGGCTGCCGAACGTGCGCCTGGCGCTGCGCAACGCCGACTTCACCACGGCCAAACGGATCGCGGCCGCGGTCAACGACTATCTCGGCGTCAAGACCGCCGAACCGATCGATCCCTCCACGGTCCAGCTTTCGGTCCCGCCCGAGTTCAAGGGCAACGTCGTCGCCTTTCTCACCGAGATCGAGCAACTCCAGGTCGACCCGGATCTTGCCGCCAAGATCATCATCGACGAACGCAGCGGCATCATCGTGATGGGGCGCGACGTCCGCGTCGCCACCGTCGCGGTGGCGCAGGGCAACCTCACCGTCACCATCTCCGAGAGCCCACAGGTGAGTCAGCCCAACCCACTGTCGCGCGGCCGCACGGTGGTCGCGCCGCGCAGCAGCGTCACCGTCACCGAGGACGGCAAGAAGCTGGCCGTCGTCAAGGACGGCGTCTCGCTGCAGCAGCTCGTCGACGGCCTCAACGGTCTCGGCATCGGTCCGCGCGACATGATCAGCATCCTCCAGGCAATCAAGGCCGCCGGTGCGATCGAAGCCGACATCGAGGTGATGTGATGCAGCCAAGCGCGATCAACACCCCTCGCCTCGCCACCTCGTCGGCCTTCTCGGTCGAGAGCCGCAACGGACGACCCGATTTCGAGCTCGCCGCCGCCCTACAAAAGGTCTCGCCGAAGCAGCAGGCCAGGGCGCAGAAGACCGCCACCGACTTCGAGGCGATGTTCCTCAACAGCATGTTCTCGCAGATGACATCGGGCCTGAAAGGCGAAGGCCCGTTCGGCGACACGCCCGGCACCGGCGTGTGGCGCTCGATGCTGACCGAGCAATATTCCAAGAACTTCGCCAAGGCCGGCGGCGTCGGCATCGCCACCGAAGTCTACCGCACCCTCATCATGCAGCAGGCGAAAACGATCCGCACGGCATAAGGTCAAACGAGATGAACCATTTCAACGCCTCACGTCAGCCGATGCAACAGCGCCCGAACACCGCGCCCGGCAGCGCCGAGGCGCGCAAGCTCGCCGAAGGCCTGATGGACGCGATGAGCGCGCTGCTCGGACTGATCGAGCGCGAGACCGAGCTCGTTCGTGCCGGCAAGGTCCGCGAGGCGATGACGCTCGAGAGCAAGAAGCAGGAGCTGTCGCGAAACTATGTCGGCGCCGTCAGCCAGTTGAAGGCGAACCAGGCGCAGCTTGCGAAATCCGCGCCGGAGCTGCTCTCGACGCTGCACCGCCACCACGATGCGTTCCGCGCGATGCTCCAGGTCAATCTCACCGTGCTCGCGACCGCGCACGCGGTCTCCGAAAGCGTCGTGCGCGGCGTCAATGCCGAGCTCCAGAAGCGCAACGTGCCGAACACCTATACGGCCGCTGGTCGCCGCGCAGCTCCAGGTCCGCGCCACATCACGCCATTGGCGGTCAGCCGCTCGCTCTGAGCTGAGCGCCACAAGAACAAGCGACAATTTTACGAAAAACCGCGCGGCGAAATCGTCGCGCGGTTAGTCACGTTTCCTTACCGGGTCTTCAGTCCTGGTGTTCCATGGTTGCGTTATTAGAGGGGTTGGGATTTGACTCACATTAGGCAACCAGGAGGCTGCCATGAGTACAGATTTCAGCATCAGGCCGGTGGGGATCCCGGCCCCCGTGCAGATCGTCACGACGTCCAATGCGGCGGCGAACGAGGCTGTGCAGACTGATCTTCCGGTGCGCCAGACGGTCGCCGCGGCGGATACGGGCGCGCCCGTGCGCAACGATCTGCCGAACCACGAGAACGTCTCGCGCCAGGTCGTGTTCGACCAGGCGGCCGCATCCTTCGTCTTCCAGGTCGTCAACGAGAGGACCGACGCGGTGGTCAACCAGTTCCCCGACGAAGCGATGCTGCGCCGGCGGGCCTATTTCCATGCAATGGATATGAAGTCCGAGCCCTCGCGTCCGCTCAGCACCGACGTCAGCGCCTGACGATCGCGTATTGAGCTGGCCGAGGCAATCGCTGGCAAATGCTCGCGATGCCGACCATCACGTGTCCTCGTCACGGCCGTCCGGACAGGCCCGCAGCGATATTGCGGTTGATCTCGATCAGCGGACGGAAGTGATCGAACTGCGGGCTCATCTGCAGCGCGGCGGTCTGGCTCAGCACGAACACGCTGATGTTGGCGATCTTCTGCCGGACGTCGATCGGCTGCGGATTGTTGTCGCGCATCGCCTCGCTCAGGAAGATGGTCCAGAGCTTGCGGTTGAACATCAGGGCCTGCATGGTCTGCTCGCTGAGCGGATCAGCGTTGTTCACCGCATCCTGGAGCTTGTTCGCGGCCTTGAGCAGGGTCTGCGCCTCGATGTCGCGAGGAGATGCGGTGGTTGTTGCAACACGCGCATAAGCCGAGGCAGCGGAATTCGACATCAATCACACCCTGGAGGTTACCTAGCGCGTTGGACGCGCTTAAGGATTTCTTTCCCAACCCTAGGCAGCACCGCTTAAGATTTGCTTACGTGTTGTGCTTGGAAGCCCTCCGGATAATTACGGGTCACGGAGCTCTTCGTCGGCGCAACGCTAGATCCACGCACGCACGATGTAAATTCGCTTCGCGTGATGCGTGTCGATCTCAGCTAATCTTGTCTTAGCGATCTCCCTCAAAAGAACGGCGGAGCGTTAGCCCCGCCGCGATATATCGTGTGGCGATCTTGCGCCTCGAAATTAGCGGAGCAGCTGCAACACGCTCTGCTGCGACTGGTTGGCCAGCGACAGTGCGGACACCGCGATCGACTGGCGGGTCGACAGCGCCTGGCTGTTGGCCGCTTCCTCGTTGGTATCGGCGAGCGTCAGGTTGGACGAGCCGGTCTGCAGCACGTTGATCAGGTTCTTGGAGAAGTCCTGGCGCACCTGCACGATCGAGAGGTTCGAACCGAGCGAGGAGCCTTCCGAGCGCAGTCTGCTCGAGGCGGCATTCAGGCTGGCCAGCACCTTGTTGGTGGCGCCGTTGTCGATGAAGTCCGTGCCGGGAACGAGATTGCTGAGGCCGAGGCCGGCCGCGTTGAACACGACGCCGTTGATGCCGAGCGTGGAGCTGCCGGTTTCGTTGAAGACCAGCTTCAGCGTGTCGCCGTTGAGCAGGTTGATGCCGTTGAAGGACGAGTCCTGCGACGTCGTATCGATCTGCGCCAGGATGTTGTTGAACTGGCTGACCAGGCTCGAACGCGCCGTCTGCGCGACGGGATCCTGAACCGGCGGCTGTGCAGTGGTAAAGGCGAGCACGCCGGTGAGCGTACCACCGACCGCGCCGCCCGCCGCCGTCGAACCAAGGGTCGAGGAGGCGTATTCGTTGACGGTGGTGACCGTCAGCACGCCGTTGGCGTCGATCGTCGCCGTCAGGTGGTTGGCCTGAAGCTGCACATTGAGCTGATCGAGCGTCTTGACGGTGCCGTTGGTGCCGTCGCCGAAGGTGACGTTCACCGGCGTGCCGCCGTTGAAGGAGGAGAAGGTCAGGGTCTTGCCGCTGACACCGCCAACACCGGAGGTTCGCGCCGCGGTAAAGGCGGTCGCCGTTCCCGTGTTGCCGCTGAGGCCGAACGCGCTGAGGGCGTTGCCGGTGCCGGTGATCGAAAGATCGGAGTTGATGCCGGTGGAGAGCGCAAGCTGACCGCTGCTGTTGACGGACGACGGGATCTGGCCCGCAGTGGTCGACAGGGTCGCCGCGCCGTTAAAGAGGCTCGCGGTCTTGACGCCGGTGGCAAGGTCGACCGCGTTGAGCAGGTCGGTCAACGTCGCGCTCTGGAGATAGACCGTCGAGTTGCCGTTGCCGTCGGTGACGATGTTGCCGCTGACGCCACCCGAGGTGACGCTCGCCGCCGATTGCGGCGTCTGCGCGTTCTTGAACGTGATGGTGTGACCATCGATGTTCAGCGTCGAGCCGTCCTGAACGAGAGAGCCGAGCGAGCCGGCGGTTGTCGACCGGTTCGCGGTCACGCTTGCATTGCCTGCGCCGGTCGCCGCGGTCAGACCGAGCTTGTTGAGGAAGTCGGCCTTGCCCGTCACGCTCAGATCGGCGCCGGTCGAGCTCTTCAGCGTGACCTGGCCGCCGGTGATGGACGATGCGACTTGAAGCGTGCCGACGGGACCCGCCGAACCGCTGACCGCGATGGTCGCCGCACCCGCACTGATTGTAGCTGTCTTGACGCCGCTGGCGAGGTCGATCGCGGTGAGGACGTCGTTGATGGTCGCCGCGGGCGCCGCCGCCGTTCCCTCGTAGACGATCGAATTGCCGTTGCCGTCGGTGGCGATGTGCCCGCTGGCGTCGAGGCCCCAGCCGGTCGGCTGCGTGGCCGGAGCGACGCCGGTGCGGAAGGTGATGGACTTGCCGTTCACCGTGATGGTGTCGCCATCCGCGGGCGCGGCGCCGAAGGTGGTGGAAGCGGTGGTGCCGACCAGCGTGGCGGTGCCGCTGAGCACGGTGGTGCCGTCGGCCGCGGTCGCCGCAAATCCGACCAATGTGCCGGCGCTCGAGCCCAGCGAGGCGCCAAGTGCGGCGGTTCCGGTGACCGGGGTCGTGCCACCGGCAGCACCGGTATATAGCACGTTGCTCTTGGCGGTCGCGCTTGCATAGGAGGTCGTCCCGCGCAAGTCGGCCGGCGTCGCACCGGGAATGGTGGTGGAGACGTTCGACTTGGTGGAATAACCGACCGTGGTCTGCAGCGCCTGGTTGGCGATCGATTTCGCGCTGTCGATCAGCTTCTGCAGCGAGGTGATGCCGGTGTTTGCGGCTTGCAGCACCTGGACACCATTATTGATGCCATCGAGCAGGTTGCTGATGTCGCTCGCCCGGTTGTCCAACCCCTGCGCCGTGAAGAAGTTGGTGGGATTGTCGAGCGCGGTATTGACCTTCTTGCCGGTCGACAGCCGCTCCTGCGTCGTGGCCAGCAAGTCGGCCGTCGACTGCAGCGACAACAGGTTCTGGCGAACGGACGCCGAGAGAACGATGTTGGACATTGGCGAGTCTTCCTCTTGAACCGGATACGAATCGGCCGCGCGGTCTCGAAAGCGGGCTTTTGTCCAGTTTTAGGAGGTGTCCTTTAAAGTATGGTTAACGCCGGTTTAATCGATAGGGTTAACCGCCGGTGAACGCCCCTGCCCGCCGCCGGACGCAAAAAAGAGCGGCGGGGCAAATGACCCCGCCGCTCTGGTTTGTTTAGTGATTTCAGCTGCTTATTAGCGGAGCAGCTGGAGCACGCTCTGCTGCGAGGTGTTGGCCAGCGACAGCGCGGAGACCGCGATGGACTGGCGGGTCGACAGCGCCTGGCTGTTGGCCGCCTCGACGTTGGTGTCGGCCAGGGTCAGGTTGGACGAGCCGGTCTGCAGCACGTTGATCAGGTTCTTGTTGAAGTCCTGACGGATCTGCACGACCGAGAGGTTCGAACCGAGGCTCGAGGCTTCCGAGCGCAGCGTGCTCGACGCGGCGTTCAGGTTGGTCAGCACCCGGTTGGCCGCGGCGTTGTCGATGAAGTCGACGCCGACGGTCAGGGCAGCAAGACCAAGACCCTTGGAGTTGTAGGTCACGCCGGTGATGTTCAGGCTCGACTTGCCGGTCTCGTCGAACACCAGCTTGAGCTGGTCGCCGTTCAAGAGGTTGACGCCGTTGAACGAGGAGTCCTGCGAGGTCGTGTCGATCTGGTTCAGGATGTTGTTGTACTGAGACACCAGATTGGCACGCGCCGTCTGGGCAACGCCATCCTGGACGGGGTTGGAGGCCGTCGAGAAGGTCAGCGCCGAGGTGAGCGTTCCGCCGATCGCGCCGCCGGCAGCCGTCGAGCCGAGCGTCGAGGACGCGTAGTCGTTGGACGCGGTGATGGTCAGCAGGCCGTTGGCGTCGATCGTCGCAGACAGGTTGTTGGCCTGCAGCTTGGTGTTGAGCTGGTCGAGCGTCTTGACGGTGCCGTTGGTGCCGTCGCCGAAGGTGACGTTGACCGCCGTGCCGCCGTTGAAGGAGGAGAAGGTCAAGGTCTTGCCGGCGATGCCGCCGATGCCGGAGGTGCGGGCCGCGGTGAAAGCGGTCGCGTTGCCGGTATTGCCGGCCAGGCCGAACACGTTCAGCGCATTGCCGGTGCCGGTGATCGAGAGGTCGGCGTTGACGCCGGTCGAGATCTTGAGCTGACCGGACGTATTGATCGTCGAATTCGACTGACCGGTGGCGGTCCCAAGCGTCGCGGTGCCGTTGGCGTTGATCGTCGCGGTCTGCACGCCGGTGGCAAGGTCGATCGCCTTCAAGACGTCGTTGACCGTGCCGGCCTGCAGGTAGACCGTCGAGTTGCCGTTGCCGTCGGTGACGACGTTGCCGCTGACACCGAAGCCGCTCGGAACGCTCGGAGCCCCGGTCGAGCCCGGAACCGGCGCGTTCTTGAAGGTGATGACGTGACCATCGACGTTCAGCGTCGAGCCGTCCGCGATCTCCGCACCCAGCGAGGCCGCGCTCGTGGTCCGGTTGACGTTCACGGTGGCATTGCCTGCACCTGTTGAGGTCGTCAGGGCGAGGGCCTTGAGCAGGTCGGCCTTGCCGGTGACGCTCAGATCCGCGCCTGTCGAACTCCTCAGCGTGACGGCGCCGCCGGCAACGGTCGAGGCGGTCTGGCCGACACTCGTGGCGATCGTCGCAGCACCCGCGCTGATGGCAACTGTCTTGACGCCGCTGGCCAGATCGATCGCGCTCAACAGATCGTCGACGGTCGCAAGCGTCGCAGGCGTGCCGGTGCTACCGAGATAGACGGTGGTATTGCCGCTGCCGTCGGTGACGAGATGGCCGCTGACGCCCGAACCGGCGGGAACACCGGTCGCCGCCGGCGCGACGCCGGCGCGGAAGGTGATGGTCTTGCCGTTCACGGTCAGGGTGTCGCCGTCGGCGGGCTGGGCGTTGCCGGCCAGGCCGCTGGCGCTCGTGCCGTTGGTGGCGATCAGGGTGATGGTGCCTTCCAGGGTCGTGGTACCGCCGGCGCCGGTCGTTGCGCCAGTGCTCGCGAAGACGCCGATGCTGGCGCCGAGCGTCGTGGTGCCGGTCGCCGCCGTGGTGCCGCCCGCCGCGCCGCTATAGAGCACGTTGCTGGAGGCGGTGGCGCTGGCGAAGCTCGTCGTGCCGCGGAGGTCGGCCGCGGTCGCACCGGAGATGGTGGTCGAGACGTTCGACTTGGTGGAGTAACCGACCGTGGTCTGCAGCGCCTGGTTGGCGATCGACTTGGCGCTGTCGATCAGCTTCTGCAGAGAGGTCAGGCCGGTATTGGCAGCCTGCAGCACCTGCACGCCGTTGGCGATGCTGTCGAGCAGGTTGTTGATGTCGCTGGCGCGGTTGTCGAGCGACTGTGCCGTGAAGAAGTTGGTGGGATTGTCCAGGGCCGAGTTGACGCTCTTGCCGGTCGACAGACGGTTCTGTGTGGTGGCGAGGAGGTCGGCGGTGGACTGGAGAGAGAGGAGGTTCTGGCGAACCGACGCAGAGAGAACAATACCTGACATGACTCTTACCCTTCTGGCTTACGCGTCTTCGTTCGATCGCTTCGGATCGAGTGACGGGGCCAGCGTGCCGCGACATGGCTAACAAAGGGTGAAACGAACATCGCCTGCATAAGCGCCGGTTCACCATAAGCGCGCGCAAGGTGCGCGAGGGCACGGCAATCAAGCTGAAATCGTTGGTGTTTTTCCGCGCTTACGCTCCATTAACCATAACCGCTGGTTACTTTTTCGGGTGCCGCCTGCCCTCTCGAAGTCTCCAGGCGGTCGGCAAAAAGAAGGCGGCGGGGCCGAAGCCCCGCCGCCGGATCTTGCTTGCGATGTCGTCCGCGATTTAGCGGAGCAGCTGCAGCACGCTCTGCTGCGACTGGTTGGCCAGCGACAGCGCGGAGACCGCGATCGACTGACGGGTCGACAGCGCCTGGCTGTTGGCCGCCTCGACGTTGGTGTCGGCCAGGGTCAGGTTGGACGAGCCGGTCTGCAGCACGTTGATCAGGTTCTTGTTGAAGTCCTGACGAACCTGCACGATCGTCAGGTTCGAACCGAGGCTCGAAGCTTCCGAGCGCAGCGTGCTCGAGGCGGCGTTCAGGTTGGTCAGCACCTTGTTGGTGGCGGCGTTGTCGATGAAGTCGACGCCGCCGGTCAGCGCAGCAAGGCCGAGACCCTTGGAGTTGTAGGTCACGCCGGTGATGCTGAGGTTCGACTTGCCGGTCTCGTCGAACACCAGCTTGAGCTGGTCGCCGTTCAACAGGTTGACGCCGTTGAACGAGGAGTCCTGCGCCGTCGAGTCGATCTGGTTCAGGATGTTGTTGTACTGAGACACCAGGTTCGCACGCGAGGTCTGGGCAACCGTATCCTGGACGGGGGTGGAAGCCGTCGAGAACGTCAGTGCCGATGTCAGCGTACCGCCGATCGCACCACCCGCCGCCGTCGATCCGATGGTCGAGGACGCATAGTCGTTGGTGGTCGAGACCGTCAGCAGGCCGTTGGCGTCGATCGTCGCCGTCAGGTTGTTGGCCTGAAGCTTGGTGTTGAGCTGATCGAGCGTCTTGACCGTGCCGTTGGTGCCGTCGCCGAAGGTGACGTTGACCGCCGTGCCGCCGTTGAAGGAGGAGAAGGTCAAGGTCTTGCCCGTGAGGCCGCCAACGCCGGAGGTACGAGCCGCGGTGAAGGCGGTCGAGGTCCCCGTGTTACCAGCGAAGCCGAGCACGTTCAACGCATTGCCGGTGCCGGTGATCGACAGATCGGCGTTGACGCCGGTCGAGATCTTGAGCTGGCCGGAGGCGTTGATCGACGAGTTGGTCTGGCCGGTGGCGGTCGCAAGCGTCGCGGTGCCGTTGGCGTTGATCGTCGCGGTCTGCACGCCGGTGGCAAGGTCGATCGCCTTCAAGACATCGTTGACCGTGCCGGCCTGCAGGTAGACCGTCGAGTTGCCGTTGCCGTCGGTGAGGACGTTGCCGCTCGCACCAAAACCGCTCGGAACGCTCGGAGCACCGGTCGAGCCCGGGATCGGCGCGTTCTTGAAGGTGATGACGTGACCGTCGACGTTCAGCGTCGAGCCGTCCGCGATCTCCGCCCCCAGCGAGGCCGAGCTCGTGGTCCGGTTGACGTTGACCGTGGCGTTGCCGCCGCCCACGGCCGTCGTCAGGGCGAGGGCCTTGAGCAGGTCGGCCTTGCCGGTGACGCTCAGATCCGCACCAGTCGAGCTCCTCAGCGTGACGGCGCCGCCGGCAACGGTCGAGGCGGTCTGGCCGACGCTCGTGGCGAGCGTCGCAGCACCCGAGCTGATGGCAACTGTCTTCACGCCGCTGGCGAGATCGATCGCGCTCAACAGATCGTCGACGGTCGCAAGCGTCGCAGGCGTGCCGGTGCTACCGAGATAGACGGTGGTATTGCCGCTGCCGTCGGTGACGAGATGGCCGCTGACGCCCGAACCGGAGGGGACACCGGTCGCCGCCGGCGCGACGCCGCTGCGGAAGGTGATGGTCTTGCCGTTCACGGTCAGGGTGTCGCCGTCGGCGGGCTGGGCGTTGCCGGCCAGGCCGCTGGCGCTCGTGCCGTTGGTGGCGATCAGGGTGATGGTACCTTCCAGGGTCGTGGTACCGCCGGCGCCGGTCGTTGCGCCAGTGCTCGCGAAGACGCCGATGCTGGCGCCGAGCGTCGTGGTGCCGGTCGCCGCCGTGGTGCCGCCCGCCGCGCCGCTATAGAGCACGTTGCTGGATGCGGTGGCGCTCGCGAACGAGGTCGTGCCGCGCAAGTCGGCCGCGGTCGCACCGGAGATGGTGGTCGAGACGTTCGACTTGGTGGAGTAACCCACCGTGGTCTGCAGCGCCTGGTTGGCGATCGACTTGGCGCTGTCGATCAACTTCTGCAGCGAGGTGATGCCGGTGTTGGCAGCCTGCAGCACCTGCACGCCGTTGGCGATGCCGTCGAGCAGGTTGTTGATGTCGCTGGCGCGATTGTCGAGCGACTGTGCGGTGAAGAAGTTGGTGGGATTATCCAGAGCCGAGTTGACGCTCTTGCCGGTCGACAGACGGCTCTGTGTGGTGGCGAGAAGATCAGCGGTGGACTGGAGGGAGAGGAGGTTCTGGCGAACCGACGAAGAGAGGACGATACCGGACATTGAGTGTTACCCTTCTGGTACGCAACGCAACAAACAAACTTCGATTAGGATTAATCGATGCCGGGACGGTGAACGCAGACGGCTAACAAAGCATGAAGCGTGTCGCACCAGTCCTTGCGCGGATTCACCATACGCGCGTTCGGAGCCTGATCCGCTCCCCCCATATCGTCATGATAGGATGACGCTTTTTGGTGCAGCGACGAGCCATTTGCCACTTGTCAACCATAACTCAGAGTGAGCAATTGGCTGCATTCGAATGCATCATTCCCGGTTCGTTATGCGGCACCTGATGCCGGCGCCAAAAAGAAAGCGGCGGGGCCGAAGCCCCGCCGCCGGATCTTGCTTGCGATGTCGTCCGCGACTTAGCGGAGCAGCTGCAGCACGCTCTGCTGCGACTGGTTGGCCAGCGACAGCGCGGAGACCGCGATCGACTGGCGGGTCGACAGCGCCTGGCTGTTGGCCGCTTCGGTGTTGGTGTCGGCCAGGGTCAGGTTGGACGAACCGGTCTGCAGCACGTTGATCAGGCTCTTGTTGAAGTCCTGACGAACCTGCACCACCGAGAGGTTCGAACCGAGGCTCGAGGCTTCCGAGCGCAGCGTGCTCGACGCCGCGTTCAGGTTCGCCAGCACCTTGTTGGTCGCGGAGTTGTCGATGAAGTCGACGCCGCTGGTCAGGGCAGCGAGGCCCAGACCCTTGGAGTTGTAGGTCACGCCGGTGATGCTCAGGTTCGACTTGCCGGTCTCGTCGAACACCAGCTTGAGCTGGTCGCCGTTCAACAGGTTGACGCCGTTGAACGAGGAGTCCTGCGCGGTCGTGTCGATCTGGTTCAGGATGTTGTTGTACTGAGAGACCAGGTTGGCACGCGAGGTCTGGGCAACGGTGTCCTGGACGGGGCTGGAAGCCGTCGAGAACGTCAGTGACGAGGTCAGCGTGCCGCCGATCGCACCACCTGCGGCGCTCGAACCAATGGTCGAGGACGCGTAGTCGTTGGTGGTGGAGACCGTCAGCAGGCCGTTGGCGTCGATCGTCGCCGTCAGGTTGTTGGCCTGCAGCTTGGTGTTGAGCTGATCGAGCGTCTTGACCGTGCCGTTGGTGCCGTCGCCGAAGGTGACGTCAACCGCCGTGCCGCCGTTGAAGGAGGAGAAGGTCAAGGTCTTGCCGCTGATGCCGCCGATGCCGGAGGTACGAGCCGCGGTGAACGCGGTCGAGGTGCCGGTGTTGCCGGCAAGACCAAGCACGTTCAACGCGTTGCCGGTGCCGGTGATCGACAGATCGGCATTGACGCCGGTCGAGAGCTTCAGCGCGCCGGAAGCGTTGATCGACGAGTTGGTCTGGCCGGTGGCGGTCGCAAGGGTCGCGGTGCCGTTGGCATTGATCGTCGCGGTCTGCACGCCGGTGGCAAGGTCGATCGCCTTCAGCACGTCGTTGACCGTGCCGGCCTGCAGGTAGACCGTCGAGTTGCCGTTGCCGTCGGTGAGGACGTTGCCGCTCGCACCATAACCGCTCGGAACGCTCGGAGCACCGGTCGAGCCCGGGACCGGCGCGTTCTTGAAGGTGATGACGTGGCCGTCGACGTTCAGCGTCGAACCGTCCGCGATGGTCGCACCGAGCGAGGCCGAGCTCGTGGTCCGGTTGACGTTGACCGTGGCGTTGCCGCCGCCCACGGACGTCGTCAGGGCGAGGGCCTTGAGCAGGTCGGCCTTGCCGGTGACGCTCAGATCCGCGCCTGTCGAGCTCCTCAGCGTGACGGCGCCGCCGGCAACGGTCGAGGCGGTCTGGCCGACGCTCGTGGCGATCGTCGCAGCACCCGAGCTGATGGCAACTGTCTTGACGCCGCTGGCGAGATCGATCGCGCTCAACAGATCGTCGACGGTCGCAAGCGTCGCAGGCGTGCCGGTGCTACCGAGATAGACGGTGGTATTGCCGCTGCCGTCGGTGACGAGATGGCCGCTGACGCCCGAACCGGAGGGGACACCGCTCGCCGCCGGCGCGACGCCGGCGCGGAAGGTGATGGTCTTGCCGTTCACGGTCAGGGTGTCGCCGTCGGCGGGCTGGGCGTTGCCGGCCAGGCCGCTGGCGCTCGTGCCGTTGGTGGCGATCAGGGTGATGGTGCCTTCCAGGGTCGTGGTACCGCCGGCGCCGGTCGTTGCGCCAGTGCTCGCGAAGACGCCGATGCTGGCGCCGAGCGTCGTGGTGCCGGTCGCCGCCGTGGTGCCGCCCGCCGCGCCGCTATAGAGCACGTTGCTGGATGCGGTGGCGCTCGCGAACGAGGTCGTGCCGCGCAGGTCGGCGGCCGTCGCACCGGAGATGGTGGCGGAGACGTTCGACTTGGTGGAGTAACCGACCGTGGTCTGCAGCGCCTGGTTGGCGATCGACTTGGCGCTGTCGATCAGCTTCTGCAGCGAGGTGATGCCGGTGTTGGCAGCCTGCAGCACCTGCACGCCGTTGGCGATGCCGTCGAGCAGGTTGTTGATGTCGCTGGCGCGATTGTCGAGCGACTGGGCGGTGAAGAAGTTGGTGGGATTGTCCAGGGCCGAATTGACGCTCTTGCCGGTCGACAGACGGTTCTGCGTGGTGGCGAGAAGATCAGCAGTGGACTGGAGGGAGAGGAGGTTCTGGCGAACCGACGCGGAGAGGACGATGCCTGACATAACTCTGTTACCTTTCTGGTAAACGACGCAACTGTTACTCGTCTGCTTGGATCGAGAGTGACCCAGCGACCGGCGGACCGTGGCGCCGAGACCTCTAACGAAACATGAAATGAAATCCGTGCCTTTGCCGGGTTTCGCGTGATTCGGCCGGGGACGCCGCGCAAGATCGCCGCGCAGCCGCAAGGGTACGACCTTGAAAATATTGCGGTTTCCCGCGTGAACGGCTGGAATTTACAGCTCGTTAACTAATTCCGAGCGAGAATCACGTCTTAATAGGCCGCAACGAGCGCTCGGTTACGAAAGCGTTGATGGAGAACAGGCAATGGCCCTCAAGGTCGAGCTCAGACCGCACGAACGCATCATCGTCGGCAACTGCGTGATTACCAACACGGACCAGCGTGCGCGCCTCCTGATCGACGGCGACAACGTGCCGATCCTGCGCGAGCGCGACATCCTCACGCCGGAGACCGCGGATTCGCCGGCGAAGCTCGTCTATCTGGCGGTCCAGCTCATGTACATCTCGCCGGATCCGCAGAGCCAGCACGGCACCTATTTCAACCTGGTGCGCGATATCGTCACCGCGGTGCCGAGCGCCTGGCCGATCATCGAGGGCATCAACAACAACATCCTGAACGGCGACCTCTACCGGGCGCTGAAGGATGCCCGCAAGCTGATCGCCTATGAAGAGAAGCTGCGGAGCCAATTCGAGGCCACCCATCCCCAGACGGAAGCGGCCAAGGACGTGAGCTCCGCCGCCTGACCATCGACGCAAACGACAACGGCCCCGGATCGTCTCCGGGGCCGTTGTCGTTTCAGCCATGCACCAGTGCTATTGCGCCGCGAGCGGCGGTGCCTCGACCTCGATCATTCCGTCGGCGAACCGCCGGCTGCCGAACTCCAGCACGGCCGCGACCAGCGCGTCGATATCCGCCTCCTCGGTGCGGTGATTGACGATCGCAGCGCGGATCGCAAACCTGCCGTCCAGCGTCGTGCTCGAGGGAGCTGCTATTCCGGACTCCTGGATGTCGGCGACAATCTCGCGATTGACCGCATCATCGGCACGATAGCGGAAGCAGACGATGTTGAGGTTGACCGGCGCAAGCAATTCCAGCCGCGGTTCGGCCAGTACGCGGGCCTCCAGATATTTTGCCAGCGCGCAGCTTCTCGTGATCGTCGCACCGAGCCGATCGGTACCAAATGTCTTCAGCGTGAACCACGTCTTCAGCGCACGGAAGCCGCGCGACAGATCGGGACCGAGATCGCAGGGCCAGACCGCGCCCGCCGCAAGCCCCCTCGCCTCGCGGCGCAAATAGGCCGCGGGCTGTGCGAAGGCCTGCCGATGCTGCTCGCCATCGCGCACCAGGAGGAAGCCGGCGTCGTAAGGCACTTGCCCCCATTTGTGGAAGTCGAGCGCAATGGAATCTGCGAGCTCAATGCCGCCGAGCAGCGGCGCGAGCTCGGGCGAGAAGATCGCGAGCGCACCGAAAGCACCATCGACGTGAAACCAGATGCCCTCCTCGCGGCACAGCTCTGCGATCGCCTTGAGGTCGTCGATCGCACCAATGTCGACAGTGCCGGCAGACGCCACGACCAGGAACGGCTTGAAGCCGACCTCGCGATCAACAGTGATTTGCGCACGCAGCGCGGCTACGTCGATGCGATGATCGGCATCGACGCCGATCTTGCGCAGCGCATCGGTGCCGAGCCCGACGATGTCCATCGCCCTGGAGACGCAGCCATGCGCGGCCTGCGACGTATAGGCCGTCAGCGCCGCACCGTCATTGCCGATGCCGTATTGCCGCGCCAGCGTGCCGAGTGCAGCCGTCCGCGCCACCAGCACCGCCATCAGATTGGCCATCGACGTGCCCGTGACGAAGATGCCGCTCGCACTGTCCGGGAACGCGAACAGGCGGCGCATCCAGTCGACGATCTGGCGCTCGACCTCGATCGGCATGTGGTCGCGTCCGCCGAGATTGGCGTTGAGGCCGGCCGCGAGCATGTCCGCGACCATGCCGACCGCGGTGCCGCCGCCATGCACCCAGCCCATGAAGCCGGGATGGACGTTGCCGGTCGCATACGGCGCGACGTGCTCGGCGAATTCGCGATAGACCTCGGCGAGGTCGCTCGCCTCGCGCGGCACGTCGGCCCTGAAGGCCGCGCGGGTCGCATCGGGAATCGGCTGCCAGACCGGGCGCGCCCGGACGTTGGCGATGCCGTCGATCGCATCGTCGAGCATGCGATGGGCGAGCGCGCGAAATTCGCTCCAGTCCTGCGGGTCGAGCGAGGCGTGCGCGACGGAGCTTTGCCCGCTGCGGATGATCTCGTTCATGCTGCACTCCCCTCGCCTGCTCTTGCATACCGCGACAACATCGCCGAGAACGCCGCAAAGATCTTGCGCATCTGTGGCGGCTTGTAGGGAAACACGGCCGGCGAATCCATGTTGTGCACGACGGCGGTGTTGTCGGCCTCGAACACCAGGAGCTCGCCGTCCTGGTTCTCGGCGCAATCGACGATGAAATAATCGAGGCCGACACGCCTGCTCATCTCCTTGAGCGCGCGTCCGTGGCGCGCGGCGAAGGCGTGATCGAAGTCGCGCATGAAGATCGCTTCCTCTGCCCGCTTCTCCTCGCTGAACGCCATGTAGGCGTTGAGATACCAGATGTCCCAGCGGTCGGCGATCGCCATGTGGCAGGCGTAAGGTTTGCCGTCGACCATCGCGAGACGATATTTGCGGTAGAGCCCGTCGCGGTTCACATAGTCGACGAAGCGCGCGACGAAAAAATCCTGCTCATCACGCTCGGCAAGATAGGCTGCGAGCGCGGCCGCATCGTTGAGCTTGGCGAGTCCGACGCCTGCATGCGAGCCGCGCGGCCGCGCGATCATCGGAAAGCGCAATTCACCCGCGATGTCCCGGCAGGCGATCTGCCCTCGCGAAAGATCTGACAATTGCGCGCGCGTCGCGTGAATGGTCGCGGGAATATCGAGACCCGGCACGCCGGCCAGCAGCCGATGCAGCTTGTCGCGATCGAGGTTGCCGATGCGATCGGGACGATTGAGCAGCGGCCGCGGCCAGTGCGGCGCGGCCTGCTCGATCGAGGCGAGCGCCTCGCGGCATTCCTCGGAATCGGAGGCGACCACGATGGCGACGTCGTGCTCGGGCAAGTTCTCCGGCAGACCGACGCCCTTGACAACGTAGAGTGTCAACAGCTCGATGTCGGAGCCTTCGAGCAGGAAATCGATCGGCGTGTTGCCGCCCATGTCGATGTCGGCTGCAAGCGCGAGCACGCGCAAGCCCGGCTTCGGAGCAGCGCTCGGCGTTCGAAACAATTGGTGGAAGCTCAGCACTTCCGACTGGATCGCAAGCCCCTGATCCTTGTCGCCGAGAAGCTGGGTGATCAACGACAGATCCAGCCCTTCGCCCGCCAGTGCGGTCCCCGCCGCGATCCGCGCCAGCAGCTGGTCGCGCAACGGATGCAGGTCGACACCTTCGAAGGCCTGGCGCGTCAGCTGCGAAAAGCCGATGCGATCGGCGTAGTTCGCCGCGGTCATGCGAAGCGGCGCGGAAACCGGATGCTGCATCTCACACCTCGAACGCGGAGTTTACCGGCGCGGCCGCGACCGCGCCACGGTCAAGCAGCAGCTCGATCTTTACCAGGACATGGGCGATGCGATCGAGAATTTGCTGCACGTTGCGTTGCGCCTGCGCGATGTCGGGCGACCAGGCCTCGGTCACGAGCCGTGCGCCGACGCAGAGGCGCAGCACGGCCTGCGGTGCCTCGTCCTGCCGCTCCAGCCGGACCGGCTGGCCGATCAGGCAGCGCTGCACGGCGACCTGCCGGTCCGCCGCACTGCCGCCGATCGCCTCGTTCATGTCGCGCGCCAATGCCCGATGAACGGCGGCGGTCTCGGCGATCGAGACCGGCTTGCCGTCGCGCAGCAGGATGAATGGAAAGATCGTGGTTTGTGCAAATTCCTCATCATCCGCGCCGGCAGTCCCGATCGCGGATGGAACGGGGCGAAGCGACGGCGACAGCGCGATCATGCTGTCGATGCCGGCGGCGAGCTCGGCGAGTATCTCCGCGCGGAAAGCCCCGGGCACCGTGTAGTAGCGGCCGATCTCGGCCAGCGCCGCTTCCCAGCGCAACCATTGACCGAAATTCGGACGGCGCTCGAAGCGCGAACGCAGCGCCGTCCAGGCCACCGGCCAATCGCAACGGCCGGCATAGTCGAAGATACCAGGCGCGATCCCCTCGACCCGGTCGAGCGACCGCGAGAGGCCCTTCGGCACCAGCACCGCGCCGCTGAAGGCAGGTCCACCGAAGAATTTCGAGCCCGTCATCAGCACCATATAGCCGCGGTCGAGATAAAAGCGCAGCCGGCGGCGACCGAGCCGGGCCTGGCAGGCGTCGACGACGATCTGGACCTTGCGCGGCCAGCGCCGCGCGATCTCGTCGAGACAGGCCGCGCTCGGTGCGCGCCAGCCGAGCTTGGATGCATCCATGATCTGGAGCAGCACGGGCGCGCCCTGCGCGATCGTGGCCTCGACCGCACGCAGCACCGCGGCATCCGTGTCCGCGCGCATCGCAATCCCGGGCTCGGTCGCGAGCAGCGGCAATGCGAGACTGGCGCCGGCGAGCCCCGCAACCGCACCGTCCTTGCGAACCGCAAGGCCGCTCGCCGTCATGGAGCTGAAATGGTGCCCGCGGGCGGTGTGGGTCGTCCCGCTTCCGGTCTGGTCGGCGCCGACCACGACCGTCACCGGCGGCGCCCCGAGCACCGCGCGCGCCAGGAACAGGGCATGGAGCTGGGAGTCGGTGCCGGAGGGCGAGAACACGACGTCGACACGCGGCGAGAGCTGGAGATGGCCGCGCAGCTCGTCCCGCATGTCCTCGCAGCGCGCATCGAAGGCGATCTCGACCTCGTCGAACAGGCACTTGTGCATCAGCTCTTCGCGCGCCAGCGCGGCACGGTCGTAAGCCACTTGCGAGATCGTCGATGCGGTCGAGGAGGCGAAATTCCAGATCTCCGGCTCCGGCGAAGCCGCGCAGCCATAGCCATTGACGCGATCCCTGGCGTCGAGCGCCAGCCGCGGATCGCCGCCGGAAACCAGCAGCGTGTCCAGTGGCGTGAAGAGATCGCGCAGGCGATAACGCGAGCCGCCGTCGGGGGCGCGCTCCTGACCTGACAGACGGGATGCGCCGGCGCTCATCCCGGAAGGCTCACGCCGCATCGGCCGCAGCCGCCGGCGCGAATTGCGAGGCAATATCGCCGTGGAACACCGACGGCCCGACGTGATCGAGCGAGCTCTGGATGTCGGCCCAGATCTCGCCGCCGATATCGGTCCAGCGCTTGCAGAAGGCGAAGTCCTCGGACAGATACGTGCCGGTCGCCGGATCGATCATGCATTCGAACAGCGCAAACCGGTTCTGGCTTGCCGCCAGCGTGTCATGCGAATGCTCACGGAAGAACTGCAACGCCGCATAGTCCGGATGGCGGCACATCGCCTCCAGCGCCTGGCGCCGGATCATCAGGAAGCCGGTGCCGGCATAGCGCACCCGGGTGAAACCGTTGACCACGACGATGCGGTCGGGATCCTCGATCTCGAGCACGTAGTCGAGCGAGGCGGCCGGCACGTCGGTGCGGCCCGACTGGATCGCCCGCGCGGCCTTGTCCCAATTGACCCGCTTGATCGGATAGCAGCCGGCGACGACATCCGCGCCGCATTCGATCAGCCGAAACACCTGCTCCGGCTTGAAGCCGATATCGGCGTCGATGAACAGGAAATGCGTCGCCCTGGGATCGTCCAAGAACATCGCGACCAGATTGGCCCGCGCGCGGGTGATCAGCGCATCGCCGTCGCGCAGCAGCACCTTGAGCTCGAGATTGGACATGCCGTGCACGGCGCGCTGGAGCGCGAAGATCGAGCTCGCATAGATGCTCGACACCTGCCCGCCGAAGCACGGCGTTGCCACCACCAGTTGCATCCTGTCCGACATCGGCAGCTCCGCCCCGCTCCAATCCTCACCAAGAGGTAAAGAGGCATGGTTAACGGCGCCTTAACGCATCCTTACAGGAACTTGACGAGCGAGAGCTGCGCCAGGTTCGAGGTCACCTGATAGGACGCCTGCAGCGCGTTCTGCAGCGCCAGCAGCTGGCTCGCGACCTCGTCCGGCGAGGCCGATTCCGCCTGGTCGATGATGGTCTGGAGCTGCGCCTTGGCCTGGGTCTGGCGCGTGCTCGCGTCCTTCATCGTGTTCTGGGCCATCGCGATGTCGGTCTGGATGTCCTCGATGCGCTGCTGGCCGGGCTGCTGGGTCAGCGCCTGGGTCGTGCGCAGGCTCAGCGCAGCGACCTGCCCGCCCGAATACTGCCCGGTCGGCGAGGTCGAGAAGGTCCCGAACACCGCGATCGCCTGCAACTGCCGGCGGATCGCGTCCTCGTTCGCCTGGGCGCCGTACTGCACCGTGACGGAATCGTCGACGCGCGCCATCGCGGTCGAGCGCGCCGAGCCGGGCCCGTCATTGCCAAGATACCATTCCACGGTGGTGGCCGAGCCGTTGACCAGCGTCGTCGCCGAGCTCGCGGGCGAGGATCCGACCCGCAGCGGCGGCTGGGTGGCGGTCACGGGCGTCGCGCTGAAACCGAGCGAGCCTAGCGCGCCGGTATTCGAGCTCGTGATGTTCAGGCTCGCCGCATCGTCGGTGTTGATCGTGATCGAACCGCCATGGACCGTCGAGGGCTTCGACGTCCCCGTGATCTGGTCGATCTTGCCGAGCAGATTCTGGATGCTGTCGGTGACGTTGAGCTGGTTGCCGGTCGCGCCCGAACTGACGAAGGTCAGCGTGGTGCCGTTGACGGTGATGGTGTCGCCGGCGACGAAGCCCGGCGAGATCGAATCCGAGGGGCTCGCCCCGGACAGCGCGGTCGCGCCGGTCACGGGCGCCGGCGGCGCCGCCTGGTTGTTGACGGGCGTGCCGATCGCCGAGCTTGCGGTGTTGAAGAAATTGTCGCCGGCGACGATCGCGGATGCCGCCACCAGCGAGGTGTTGGCGAGCTTCGTGATCGCGGTGTTCAGCGCGGCGTTGAGGTTGTTCGCGGTGTTGGTCGGGTTGACGGGGGTGCTGGCGTCGATCGCGAAGCTGCCGAGCGGCGTTGGCGTCGCCGTCGACGCGGTCAGATCGATCTGCTCGGTCGAGCCGTCCGGCAGCGTGAACTGCACGCTCAGCTTGTCGCCATTGTTCGGGTTGACGCCGTTGAGATCGACCGAGAACGACACCGGCGAGCCACTCGGGCCGGTGATGGTCGCGCCCGTCAGGGTCGAGGATACCGCCTTGAGCTTGAGCCCGAACGGCGATCCGGCGGCGTCTTCCGACACCTGGATCGAGCTCGGCGTCGGCTGCGTCTGCACCAGGCGGCCCATGCCGTTGGCGCCGAGGTCGGCGGCCTGGCGCTCCGCCATCACGGTCTTGAACCCCGCCTGCGTCGTGGTGCCGTTGATGATGTCGCCGGCATCCGCAACCGACTGCGTATTGACTGCGGTTCCGGAGAACAGATAGCGGTTGCCCGTCTGCGTGTTGAGCACGCCGACCATCGAGCCGAACTGGGCGGCGGCGGTGTTCTGCGCGATGGTCTGGCCGTTGACGTTGAGATCCTGCGCGGTGTTGGCCGCGCCGGTCTGCACCGTGCTGCGGATCTTGGTCAGCGACTGCAACGCCGTGTTGGCGAGGTTGATGCTGACATTGACGTTGGTGATCGTGTCGGTATAGGCGGCGATGTTGGAGAGCTGCGCGCGCCCGGCGATCGCAAAGCCCTCGTTGGTGCCCATCCCGGAATAGTTCTGCGACAGCTTGCCGGTCGAGAGCTGCGTCGACAGGTCGGTGAGCTGCTGATTGATGTTGCGGATCTGCGAGCCGAGAATCGACGAAGAGTAGTTGATGCTGCTGATCGACATGTTTCAGAGCCCTGTTACTTGTTACACTTGAGCCTGGAGCAACGTATTCATCATGCTCTGCACCACCGACATGACGTGGGCGTTGGCGGCATAGGCATTCTGGAGCTGGATCAGGTTCGACATCTCCGAGTCCAGATTGACCTTGGAGGTCGAGTCGAACTTGGCCTGGAGCGTCGAGACCACGACGCTCTGGCCCTGCTGCAGCTGGGTGGCCTGGGTCGCGGAATTGGCCTGGACGCTCAGGAACTGCTGCAGATAATTCGAGACGCTGCCGGTGAAGGGCTGGCTCGCCGAGCCGAGGCCGCTCGCTGGCGAATAGGAGAACACCGCCGAGGTGAGCTGCGAGTAGAGATAGTCCGAACGCGCGGTGTCACCCGAAGGCGTCACCGGCGAGGTGTTGTACACCGACATCCGGGTCGGGTCGGAGACCAGCTGCGTGTTCACGGCGATGCGTCCGGCAAGGCCGGTCATCTGCGAGCCCGAGGCGGTGATCGCGCCGGTGTAGAGCGCCTGTCCGCCGTCGGTGAACAGCGGCAGTTGCGGATTGCCCGAGGTCAGCGACGAGATCGTCTTGGTGATCGAGGACGAATTGACCTTGGCGAGGCCGCTGTTGTCGTCCGTGATCCGCAGCGTCGTGGCGGTCGCCGGCGACGGCGCGGCGGAGAACGTCAAATGCGAGGTGGAGAGCGCCGTGTTGAGTGCCGAGGCGATCGCGCCCATGCCGCCAGAGAAGTTCACGCCGATCTGCATCGGGTTGGCGTTGGCCGCGTTCTGCAGCGGCAGCGCCGCCGGGTCGGTGACGTTGACAAGGGTGACCTGGCGCTTCGTGTTGGTCGCCGTGTCGGTGTAGGTGAAGGTGGCGGTGTTGCCCGGCAGCGCACCGGCAAGGTCGATGTCGAAGCCGGCCGGCGGGCCCGACACCGTGGTGCCGGCGGTGGTCTTGTCCGACAGCGCGCTCGACATCGTGGCAGCGAGCTGGTCGATCTGGTTCTGCGCCTGCACCAGCGTCTCGTCGCGCAGCTTCAGATCGGCCGCGATCTGGCCCGAGGAGACCACGTTGTTGGCGACGACGTCGACCTTCGAGCCGTTCGGCAGCACGATGTTGAGCGCGCCGACGCCGGACTTGGCCGGATCGATGTTGTAGAGCGAGGTCGCCGACAGCGCGCCGGCGGAAGCAAAGGTGAATTGCGAGGCGAGCCCGGCGCCGACGAGCTGGATGCCCGTCGTGGTGTAGATGTTGGCCTGGTTCGAACCGTCGGTGGTGACGCGCACGTCGACATATTTCGACAGCGTGTTGATGGCCTGGTCGCGCTGGTCCATCAGCGTCGCGGCCGAGGGGTCGTTGGCCGACAGGCCCTGCAGCTTGGTGTTGATGTCGGCGATCTGCTGCATAGCGACGTTGGCCGCTTGCGCCGAATTGCCGAGATCCTGCTCGACGTTGGAGCGCAGCGACTGGATGCCCTTGGTGGTGACGTTGAGCTGCGTGGCCAGCGCCTGCGCCGCGCCGAGCGCAACGGTTTGCGCCGATGAGGCGCCCGAGCTGGTCGACAGCGCTTGCAGCGCCGTGGTGAACTTGTTCAGCGCGGTTTCGAGCGTGCCGCTGTTGCCGGGCGTGCCATAGACATTCTGAAGCTGCTTCAGGATGTTGGCCATCTGATTGGCGTAGCCGCTGCCGCCGGTCTCGGTGCGCAGCTGATTCAGCACATAGGTGTCGAGCTCCCGGCTGACGCCGGTGGTCATCGCCGTCGAGCCGAAATCGCCGGTGGTGACCTCGATCTGGTTCGGGGTCTGGACGACGTAACCCGGCGTCTGCGCATTGGCGACGTTCGAGGAGACGATCGAGAGCGCGGCCTGGTTGGCACGCAGACCGCTCATCGCACTGGCGAGGGCTGAACTCAAACCCATGTTACTTGCCGCCTTTGGTTACGTTACGCGCCGATCAGCGCAACACGTTCAAGAGGTCCTGCACCATCGAATTCGCGGTCGTGATCACCTTGGTGTTGGCCGAATAGGCCTGCTGGGTCACGATCAGCTTGGTGAATTCGTCGGCGATGTCGGTGTTGGATCCCTCCAGCGAGGAGCCGCTGATGGTGCCTGAAGCGCCGTCGATGGCATCACCCGACTGCTCGGTCGCGGCATAGGCGCCGCCGTCCATCGCCTTCAGATAGTTGGTGCCGTTGAAGTGCGAGAGCTGAACCTGAGCGAGGTTGAGGTTCTGGCCGTTGGAGAAGGTGCCGACCACGATGCCGTTGTTGTTGACGGCAACCGAGCGAAGCTGACCGGCGGCATAGCCGTTCTGCGTGATGGTGTTGATGGTCACCGCGCCGCTGGTGCTGGCATATTGCGTCAGTCCGCCCGAGGAGATGTTGAAGGCGACCGAGCCGAGCGACTGACCGCTGACGCTGACGTTGTTGATGGTGATGCCCGAGCCGCTCGGCGAGGTCAGCGAGCCGTCGCTGGCAAAGGTGAAAGTCTGGCCGGTATTGACCCAGCCGACGGTCGTGCCGGTCGCGTTCGGATCGGTCTGGTAGAACAGGTTCCAGCTATCCGAATGACCCGCACCCAGCGAGGCGCTGTCGGTCTTGGCCCAACGCAATTGCAGGTTCACCGGCGTGCCGGCGGCGTTGTAGGCGGTCACCGCGCCGCCGCTGATCGATTCCTTGGTGAAGGTCGCGATGTCATTGCCGATCACACCGCCGGTGCCAGCGGTGCCACCGCCGTCGCGGTTCTTGGTGATGGTCGATGTGAAGCCGAGCGCCGAGAAGGCAGCGCTGTTGGAGCTGGACACCGAGAGGTTGGAGACGGTGCCGGTGTTCAGCGTGATGACGCCGCCGCTGCTGACCGTCGATCCCGAGGCGCCGGAGAGCGCGTCAATCTTGCCGAGCAGAGTCGTGACGTTGTCGGTGGTGAGGATCTGACTGGCGCTGGGAACCGTAGGCGGCGAGACGAAGGTCAGTGTCTGGCCGTTGACGGTGATGGTATCGCCGGCGGCGAAGCCGGACGAGAGCACCTGGGCGCCACCGGCGGTTGCGCTGCCGCTCAGCACCGTTGCCCCCGAGATCGCGGGTGAGGACAGTACGTTGCCGCCGCGGGTCACGCTGCTGATGCCGAGCGCGGTGGCGGCGGTGCCGCTGCCGACCGCCACATCGGTGCCGGTGCCGGTGGAGATCACGATGTTGCCGCTCGCGGAGAGCGAGGCCGTGACGCCGGCGCCGCCCGCGGTCTGGATTCCGTTCAGGATGTCCGCGACCGTCGCCGTCGTGCCCGCGCCGAGACCGATCGTGGTGTTGTTGCCGACGGTCGAGACCGTCGTGCCGCCGTTGAACGTGATGGTGTTGCCATTGATGGTCAGGGTCTGGCCGCTCAAGGCGGTGAGGATGCTGGAGGCGAGATGCGTGCCGACCGTGTTGTCGAGCGATGTGGTGGTCGAGGCCACCGCCGCCGAATTGTTCTGCAGTGCGACCGTGCCCGTGCCCGACGTCGACGAATAGGCCGAACGGATGTTGCCGGTTGCAGCCGCGCCGGACACCATTGCGTTGGCATAGGGCGCGGGAGGTGTGCCGACCGGCAGCGGGTTGGCGGCGAAATCGGACGGGTTCAGCCCGCCGGCCGCCAGCAGCGTGCCGCTCGACGCGGTCGTTTTCGCCACCGTGTTCGGCTGGGTCGGCAGGTTCGCAGCGTACTGGATCGAGGTGGTCGCCTGCGCCGGAATGAAGTTGTTCTGGAATTGCAGCACGTTGGCCACGCTGCCGGTCGGGTTACCGGTCTTCGGATCGACCGTGACGCCCATCAGGTAATAACCGGCGCCGTTGACCAGATTGCCGTTGGCATTGAGCTGGAAGTCGCCGCGCCGCGTGTAGTAGGTGACCCCGGTGAAGACAGGCACGTTGTCGACGACGCCGCTGGCCTTCTGGATCGAGAAGAAGCCGTCGCCGGTGATCGCCATGTTGGTGGCGACTGTGGAGCCCGAGATCGTGCCCTGCGTGGTGATGGTGGCCTTGGCGTTGGCCGTCACGCCGCCCGCGACCTGCTTGCTCGGGACCGAGGAGTCGGGGATGAGATCGACGAAGCTGGTGCCGATGCCCTTGTAACCGGTGGTGGATGAGTTCGCGATGTTGCCGGAGATGTTCTGCAGCGCGTAGGACTGCGCCTGCAGGCCACCCACCGAGGTGTTCATTGCATCGAAGATACCCATAACTTTGTCTCCAAATCCGATCTCGGCGGCGGGTCGACATGGCCGCAGTCGGAGGAGACAGTCGCAAGGGCTATGCCAATGCAGGTATTCTCAGGAAATCAATGACTTAATGAAAAAGCCCCGGCCTGACGACCGGGGCACATTTGCCGGGACCGGCAACAATTGCCGGGACACATCGTCGTTCCGGGGCGATGCGAAGCATCGAGCCCTAGTGCGCATTGCGCACCTGAGAACCTCGAGATTCCGGACTCGATGCTCACGCATCGCTCCGGAATGATCCCCGCGAAACCTACGTCGCCGAGGCCGCCGCCGGATGGAACACCAGCCCGAAACCGTCGATGCAATAGCGCAATCCGGTCGGCTTCGGACCGTCGTCGAAGACGTGGCCGAGATGGCCGCCGCAGCGCCGGCAATGCACCTCGGTGCGCACCATGCCGTAGGCGCGGTCCTCGGTCTTGCCGACATTGCCCTCGATCGGCTGGTAGAAGCTCGGCCAACCGGTGCCGCTCTCGAACTTGGTCTCGGAGGCGAACAGCGGCAGGTCGCAGCCGGCGCAGGCGAAGATGCCTTTGCGGTGCTCCTTCAGCAGCGGGCTCGAGCCGGGCCGCTCGGTGCCATGGTTGCGCAGGATCTCATATTGCTGCGGCGTGAGCTGGGCGCGCCATTCAGCCTCCGTCTTCGTGATCTCGAACTTTTCCGCGGCTTTCTCGCCAGCCTCGGCGGGCGTTCCTCTCAGCCAGCGGAAGGCCCCGAGGCCGAACAGGCCGGCGGCAGTCGTCAACAGGATGCGTCGATCAAACATCTCATTCTCCGTGCGCGGGCAATCCACGCCCTGAGATACGGGCTTCTGTCGGCCGAAGTTACACGTCCGGGCGGAATTTCTCTCAACTTATTGGGAGGCGGCGCCATCATGCGAGGCCGGTTCCACGGCATGCTCGGCCTCCCGGACCGCGCGTTTCGGCGGCGGGGCCGGTCGCGGCCTGACGCCGGGCGCTGGGCGGCGCGGACCGGTGCCGGCGGCCCGATTGGCTTCGGCAAGGCGCGCCTCGCGCTCCCTGTCCTTGACCCTGGCGCGTTCGCGGTAGCGGGCGAGCGAGCCCGCGGCGGCAGAACTCGCCCTGCCCCAGATCCCGACCAGCTGGCCCGCGACCCGCCCCGTGGCGCCGCCCGCCCAGACCAGCTCGAACGGCGAGAACAGCTTCCAGCGCTCATCGCCCCACAGGATGCTGCGCGCGATCATCT
This sequence comes from Bradyrhizobium sp. IAR9, assembly GCF_013408065.1. Lineage (NCBI taxonomy): Bacteria > Pseudomonadati > Pseudomonadota > Alphaproteobacteria > Hyphomicrobiales > Nitrobacteraceae > Bradyrhizobium > Bradyrhizobium sp. IAR9. Next base: position 201,285 of record NZ_JACBZW010000013.1, on the reverse strand, counting down.
GCCCGGCCATGGCCGAAATGTTCATGCCCTGGCGGCCGAACCCGCTCGCCACCCAGAGGCCTTTGCGCAATTGGCCGATCTGCGGCATGCCGTGCACGGTCTGGCCGGTGGCGCCGCCGAACATTTCGCTGATCTCGACATTGCCGAGCTCCGGAAAGATCGTGCGGATCCGCCGCCTGACGCTGCCTGCAAAGCGCTGCGGACGCGCGGCCCAGGTGGTCTCCGGGCTCTCCCACATCAGCCGGTCGCCATCGACGATGCGGAAATGGTCGACCCCGTCGGAATCCATCACCGCTCCCTTGAAGGCAATGACCTCGTGCACGCGCTCGCCGAGCGGCGCGGTGATGCCGGCGTAGCGCCAGACCGGCAGCAGCGTCTCTGACAGCCGCCGCAGGGGCGTGCCGAGATGGATGTTGCCCGCGAGCACGATGTGGGTGGCGCGCAGCCGCGCCGACGGCGTGACGATGCGCTTGCGGATGCCGGAATGATCGATGCTGACGACCGGCGTGTCCTCGAAGATGCGGGCGCCGGCCCGCCGCGCCAGCGCCGCAAGGCCATGCACATATTTGCGGCCGTCGACCTGAAACGCTTTGGGATAATACACGCCGTGGAAATAGCGATCGGTCTTGAGCACCTCGCGGACGCGATCGACCTGCCAGCCCTCGACCTCGGTGTCGAAATCCTCGTTCAGCATCTGCAACCGGCTGATCAGACGGTCGCCGGCATCGACGTTGGAGACCTCGAGCACGCCGTTGCTCGGGGCAATCCCCGGCATGTTCTCTTCCGTGGCGTTGGCCCGGACGAACTCGGCCCCCTCCTTCGACAGCGTCCACAATTCACGCGCGTCCTCAAAGCCGATGCGCTCGATCAGGTCGGTGAGCGGCAGCGCAAAGCCAGGCATCACGGTGCCGAGCTGGTTGCCGGAGGCGTTCCAGCCGATATGACGGCCCTCGAGCACCGCGACACTGGCCCCCAACCGGGCTGCCTCCAGCGCGATGGAGAGCCCGGCAAGCCCGGCACCGATGACGCAGATGTCGGCGTCGAGATCGAACGACAGCCGCACACGGTCGCGAAAGCCGGCTTCTTCCTGGGACACGCTTGTGAAAGTCTCGCTCATGTCGTTTTCTTAGAGCATGATCCGGAAAAGTGTGCAGCGGTTTTCCGAACAGATCATGCTCGAAATAACAACCTTAAGCACGATGACGATTCGTTCTAGTCTCATCGCGCTTTACACCTGCCAGGCGCTTGTCACCTTGTCCCCGCCCGCGTCTGTACATTATCCGCGACCGTAACGATTCGAGAATGCCATGCGCCGTTTGATGCTGCTGCGTCACGCCAAGACCGAGACCGACGCGCCGAGCGGCCGTGACCAGGACCGACGGCTCGATGATCGCGGCCACAAGGATGCCGCCCGGATGGGCGACTGGATCGCTGCCCATCCGCCCTTCCCCGAGACCGTGCTGGTGTCGCACGCCGTCCGGGCCCGGCAGACCTGGGACATCGCCTGGGAGGCGATGAAGGACCGCGTCCCGACGCCGCAGGTCGAGATCCTGCCGGAACTCTACGGCGCCGATCCCGCGCAGATCCTGGACTCCATTCGCACCGCAACCGCCCCGGCCAACCCGAAGCGATTGCTGCTGGTCGCCCACAATCCCGGCATGCACGAGGCCGCCTTGATGCTGATGGGCGGCGGCGATCATGATGGCGCCAGGGCGCTCAGCCACAATCTGCCCACCGCGGGGCTTGCGATCTTCGACTTTGACGTCAAGGATTGGGGTGACGTGGCCTACCGCCGCGGCAAGCTGGTGCTGTTCACCAGCCCCAAGCTGCTTCGATCGGGATGATCGCGACGGCCGGGAAAACGTGCTGACTGGAAGATTTGGAGGCGCAGATGTTCAAGTCCATCCTCGTGCCCATCGACCTCGCCGACACCGACCTCGCCAAGCCGGCGATCGCGACCGCCGCAACGCTGTCGCAGACCTGGAGCGGCCAGGTGCGCCTGCTCAACGTGCTGCCGATGACGCCTGTGATGCTGGCCGAATACGTGCCGGCCGATTTCGACGAGCAGCAGCGCCAGACCTCGGAAGAAGCCCTCGCCATCGTCGCGCGCGAATCCGGCATCGAGGCTTCCCGCATCTCCAGCGTGGTACGCCAGGGCGGCATCTATCACGAGATCCTGGAGGAAGCCGTGCACATGAAGGCCGATCTGATCGTGATGACCTCGCACCGGCCGGCGATGCGCACCTATTTCCTCGGCTCCAACGCGGGGCATGTGGTGCGCTACGCGAAGTGCTCGGTGCTGGTGGTGAGGCATTAAGGATCGTCATAGCCCGGTCTCGTAGGGTGGGTTAGCCGTGCGGCCTGCGCGAAGCGCTGACCGCTCGGCGTAACCCACCACTTTAATATCCGCGGCGGCAGAGAGGTGGGTTACGCTTGGGGACTGCGCTTCGCGCAGCCCGCGGCTAAACCCACCCTACTCGTCTACAATCCCTTGCGTTTCTACAATCCCTTGCGTTGCCCGACGGGCAAAACACCCAACTGGTCGGTCAATCCGCGCCGTCGAAAATATTCCACTTTACCGAAATTCGGAAATGACGTATGTGTCGCGACAACCCGGCCCAAGGAAGAGGGGCGTATCGCGATCGTCACGAACGCGGGCCGGGCGGCGGTGGACGCAGATGACATCGGCGCGAAGAGCAATCGCAGGGCGGAGAGCCGTGAGCGAAGGCATCGCGCACACGACCGGTGTGATTCTAGCGTACGGCAAAATCGTGTGGTCCTGACGCCCGGGGTCTGTGCGTCAAGTGTTGCGGTGATGGGTGTCGTCCAACCGGACGCATCCCTCAGCCATCCGCAAGGCGACGGGGGCAATAGTGCAACGCTCCCCGGGGAGAGCACGACATAAGCCGTAAAACCACTGCGCAGGGAAGGCCGGGATGTCCTGGCTACACCTGTATGCCGCTGTGCAGCTTCTTGTTACGCAGGTTTCGCACAGTGGACCTCGGGTGCCAGCGGGCTCCCGGTCTTCCCTGCGCCCTCTTTCAATCGAGGGTGAAGCGATGAAGCACAGCTCGGGCGAGATCAGCCGCGAGGATGCGAAGCTGTGTCTGCGGTTTGAGCTACGTGCTACGATCTCGATCTCGTAGGGTGGGCAAAGCGCAGCGTGCCCACGCCCTGTGGCTCATGGAAGGAGATCGTGGGCACGGCGCTATGCGCCTTTGCCCACCCTACGACACCCTGCGATCCCATGTCAGTCATTCCACCACCGCTCTCGTGCCCCGGACGCGGCGCAGCGCCTCTTCGGCGGTGCGCTGCAGAGCCGGGGCCCATGTATCAGCGACTGCGCGGCTTCCTGGGTCCCGGCTCTGCGCAGCAACGCTTGCGCGTTGCGGCGCGTCCGGGACACGAGAGGCTTACAGATACCGCGCCAGCTCGGCCTTGACCTGCCCGTAGACGGCGTCCTCGATCTGGCTGCGCGTGATCCCGATGTCGCGCAGGGCACGGTCATCGAGCTCGTTCAAGGTCTTGACCGCGGAGCGGCGCTCGAGGCGGTTGAACAGCGCATAGGCGCCTTGGGCGAGCGTTGCAAAAAATCCGCCCGTCGAGGATGGGCGTAAACTCCGCCCTGCAGTTTGCGAGATCGTGGTCATGTTTCTTCTCCGGCCTGGTGTCCCGCGCGGCGAAGCAGGTGCCGTTGGCGCCGACGCATTCAGCGCCTGCACCTCATTTGCCGTCGGATTGCTCTCGCTCTCCTCGGCTCAATCGTGGAACTTGATGGAACTTAAATGCTCCAGTACACTGCTCGGAGCAAGTAAAACATTGCTCTCGGTGCAATAATGTCCAAGTTCGAGTACGTGAAGCTTGCCGATGCCATTGCCTCGGATATCTCTAACGGCACGTTAAGGCCCGGCGATCGGCTGCCGCCGCAGCGCAATTTTGCCTATGACCGCGGCATTGCGGTCTCGACCGCGAGCCGGGTTTATACGGAGTTGCTCCGCCGCGGGCTCGTCGTCGGCGAGGTCGGCCGCGGCACCTTCATCTCCGGCGACATCAGGCGCGAGGTCGAGGCGTTGAGCGAGCCGCGCGATGCGCGGATCGATTTCGAGGTCAATTATCCGCTATTGCCGCAGCAATGGGCGATGATCGCCAAGAGCCTCGCAGGGCTGGAGCGCGTCGACGCGCTCGAATCCGCGCTGCGCGTCTCGACCAGCACCGGCACCAAGAGCGCGCGCAATGCTGCCGCCGCCTATCTCGCGCGCAAGGATTTCGCGCCGCAGGCCGAGCAGATCGTCTTCACCGCCAACGGCAAGCAATCGCTCGCAGCCGCGCTCGCGGCGCTGGTGCCCACCGGCGGCCGCTGCGGCGTCGAGGCGCTGACCTATCCTTACGTCAAGAGCATCGCGGCGCGGCTCGGCATCACGCTGGTCCCGATTCCCATGGACGAATTCGGCGTACGTCCCGATGCGATCCAGAAGGCGCATCGCGAAGCGCACCTGTCGGCGCTGTATCTGCAGCCGATCATCCAGAACCCGCTCGGCGTCACCATGAACGCGACGCGACGCGCCGACATCATGCGCGTCGCCGAGAAGCTCGACCTCACCATCATCGAGGACGCCGTCTACGGCTTCCTCGCCGACGACACGCCGCTCGCCGCGCTCGGGCCGGACCGCTGCATCGTCCTCGACAGCCTGTCCAAAAAGGTCGCGCCGGGCCTTGCGCTCGGCATCCTCGTGGCGCCGCCGCACTTGCGCGAAAGCGTGATGAGCGCGGTCCGCACCGGCGGCTGGATCGCCTCGGGCCATGCGCTGGCGGCCGGCCAGCGGCTGATGGCTGACGGCACCGTCGCGGAATTGACGCGGCTGAAACGCATCGATGCGGCGCGCCGGCAGCAGACCGCGGCAAGGCTGCTGGCCGGCTACCAGCACGCCGCCGATCCGCGCTCCTACCATCTCTGGCTGACGCTGCCGTCGCACTGGCGCTCGCAGACCTTCGTCGCGGCCGCGGCCCGGCGCGGCATCGCGCTGACGCCCTCCTCCACCTTCGCGATCGCCCACGGCCATGCACCGAACGCGGTGCGCCTCGCCCTCGCCCCGCCCACCTTCGAGCAGCTCGATTCCGGCCTGCGCACGATCGTCTCGCTGCTCGGCACCAAGGAGGAGGATTTCGACTCGACTGAGTAGCGATTGGTCGTAGCTCTCGGTCTAGGGCAGCAAGGCCTTCGGCACCTGATCGAAGCGATAGCTCTGCGGCTGGTTGCGCCGGACGAAGCCGCCGACCTGCCAGGCGAACAGCGCGGCAAAGCCGAGGATGAAAAGCGCGCCGGCGAACTCGCCGCTCACGAGGGCGCGGATCAACAGGCCCGCCATCGCCACCGTCAGCACCGCCAGGAATGCCAGCACCGCGGCATAGGCGGTGCGGCCGAGCCCTGCCGTCAGCACCGCGCGGCTGCCCGCCTTCGCCATCCGCGCGTGCAGCGCGAGGATGAACGCGCGAAAGCCGTTGTCCTGCGGTGCCATCAGCGCCGCGGTCTGCCAGCTCGTCGACAGGATCGCGATGCGGCGGCCGCTGTTGTGAGTGACATCGGCGCGAAAGCGGTGCTGCTGCATCGACACCGGGCGGAATGACAGCCGGATCGCGCTGATCTCGTCGTAAGGCCACAGCGAGGTGCGGCCGCCGATGTGCCAGGATAGCCCCTGCTCCGTCAGCTCGAAGCGATGCGCCGAGCCGATCAGCGACGCCTTGTAGGCATAGCTCGTGACCGGCGTGGCCTCAGCTTCCGACCCCTGCATCCCCTCAATCAATCCTGTCCGCCCCATCCCGGCCGCGATCCGCTTGCGCGATCGCCCTCGCCCATCCTACAAGCGAGGCATGGCTGAGACGACCTTTTTTCCGCGCCGGCTGATTCTCGGCGCCGCCGTGATATCAGGCGTGCTGCTCGCGCTCGCGGTGCACATGCTGGGCGCGCGCTATGGGCTCGACCTCGGCGGTCTCTGGCGCTCCGACACGCATGAGTTCATCCCGGCGGGCGCGGCGATCGCGTGGTGGCTGATCGCGACCGTCGGCTTCTCCGGCGGCTATTTCACCGCAACGTTGATGCAGAGCGCCGTCTCCGGCCAGATCCCGCAACGGATGCGGCAGTTCCTGATCGCGGTCGGCGTGCTGCTGCTCGCGGGTGCCGGCCAGGTGGCCTCGGCGCCGAGCCCGATTCCGACCGTCGCGGGCGTGCTGGCCGGGCTCGCGGCGCTTTGCCTCGGCGCCGTCATGGCATTTTGCGGCGCCCATTTCGCATTGCGCCGAGGCTAGAGCATGATCCGGAAAAGTGCGAAGCGGTTTTCCGAATAGATCATGCTCAAACAATAGGGTCCTCAAGCCGAGGCCAGCAGCCGCGGGCGATTGAGCATCACCGCCACGTCGGAGGCGGGCCGCGGCTTGCTGAACAGATAGCCCTGCGCCTGGGTGCAGCCCTCGCGCCTGAGCAGCTCGAGCTGCGTGTCGTTCTCGACGCCTTCCGCGGTGGTGACGATGCCGAGGCTGCGGCCGAGCCCGGTCACGGCGCGGATGATCGCCATGGAATCCTCGCGCGTCGCCAGCTCAGACACGAAGGAGCGGTCGATCTTGATCTTGTCGAACGGAAAGCTGCGCAGATAGCTCAGCGACGAATAGCCGGTGCCGAAATCGTCGAGCGAGATGCGCACGCCCATGGCGCGCAGCTCATGCAGCGTGGTCAGCGTCGCCTCGCTGTTCTGCAGCAGCACGGATTCGGTGATCTCGAGCTCGAGACGGCGCGCGTCGAGTCCCGAGGCGGCGAGCGCCGCGATCACGGATGCGATCAGGTTCGGATTCTTGAACTGCACCGGCGACAGGTTGACGGCGAGGTCGACATCATCAGGCCAGCTCGCCGCATCGATGCAGGCCGAGCGCAGCACGAATTCGCCGAGCTGGACGATCAGTCCGGTCTCCTCGGCCAGCGGGATGAAGTCGATGGGAGCGATCAGGCCGCGTTGCGGATGGTTCCAGCGCAGCAGCGCCTCGAAGGCGACGACGCGGCCGCTGGCGACGTCGCGGATCGGCTGGTAATACACCTCGAACTCGTCGCGCTGCACCGCCGCGCGCAGGTCCATTTCCAAGAGGCGCCGCGCCTGCGCGCGCGCGTCCATGCCGGTCTCGAAGAAGCGATAGGTGCCGCGGCCGTCCGCCTTGGCGCGGTAGAGCGCGAGGTCGGCGTTCTTCAACAATTCGCTCGGATCGCTGCCGTCCTGCGGCGACAGCGAGATGCCGATCGAGACGCCGATCACGATCTGATGGTCGTCGATCTCGTAGGGCGCCGAGATGACCTCGACGAGGCGGCCCGCAAGCGATCTCGCAGCGGTTTCCTCGGACCGACCGATCTGGACCACGGCGAACTCGTCGCCGCCCAGTCGCGCCACCGTGTCGCTCTCGCCGACGGCGGCCGTCAGCCTGCGGCCGACCTCCTTCAGCAACGCATCGCCGATGGGATGACCGAGCGAGTCGTTGATGTCCTTGAAGTGATCGAGATCGAGACAAAGCACCGCGAGCTGATCGCCCGACCTGGTGCGCCGCAGTCCCTGCTCGAGCTGTTCGTGGAACAGCACGCGGTTCGGCAGGCTGGTCAGCGCGTCATGGCGCGCCATGTGCGAGATCTTGGCCTGCGCCTCGAGCCATTCGGTGATGTCCTCGAAGGTCGCGACCCAGCCGCCGCCCTGCATCGGCTGGTTGACCACCCGGATGGAGCGGCCGAACCGGCTGACGATGTCGGTCGTGGTGCGCCCCTCGCGCGCGTCGGCGACGAGGCGGGCGAAGAATTGATCCGCATCGCCCTGCCACTGGCCCTTGGCCTGCTCCTCCCTGAGCACGTCGACCAGCAGGCGGCCGGTCAGCGCGATGTCGGTGCGACGGAGCATGGCGGCATAGCGCTCGTTGAACAGCATGATCTTGCCGTCTGCATCGAACATGCACAGACCCTGCGACATGTTCTCGAGCGCCGTATCCAGCACCATTTGCTGGGCGCCCAGTTCGCCCTTGGCGCGGCGGTCGAGCAGCGCAGCCACCAGCGCGATCGCGATGATCGCGACCGCGGCGCTGGCCGTGAGGAAGGACAGCGAGGCCGGCGGGATCGACAGGCCGCCGATCGCGAGCGTCGGATCAGGCGTCAGCAGCACCGCACCCATGGCGGTGAAATGATGCGCGACGATGGCGACGGTCAGCAGGACCGTCGCGGTCAGCGCATGGAAGAGGTCGTCGCGCCGCGCGGCCACGAACAGTGCAAGTGCCGCAAAGACGATTCCTGATAGCACCGAAACGGCGACCGTGCTTCCGATCCAATTGACCCGCGCCGGCATCTCCAGCGCCGCCATGCCGGTGTAATGCATCGCCGCGACCCCGGTGCCGACGATGGCACCGCCGAGGACGATCCACACCGCCCGCGAGGACGATACGGCGATGCTCAGCCCCACGAAGGTCACGGAGATCGCAAAGATCAACGACAGGATCGTCACCGGGATGTTGTAGGCGCCGGCGCCGCCCGGCCCGTAGGCGAGCATCGCGATGAAATGCGTCGCCCAGATGCCGCAGCCGCTGACGGCTGCGTCGAGACCGAGCCAGGCCAGGCGTCCGACACCGTTGGTCGCGCGCGCCCGGTGGAACAGGCTGATCGCCGCCGCGCTGGCGAGCAGACACACCGCGCCGCCTAGCGCGACGAGCCGCCAATCGTGCTCTTCGGTGAGACAGTAGAGAACTTGATACATCGCGGGCCCCTATGGACCCGCAGTTGAACCAACAGAGGTGGACAGGTGGTAACTGGCTACGCGCCTGTTGCGGCAATGGTGAACGGAAGATGTGCCCATTCGCTCGGATTGTTCATCCTCGCGCCGGCGCACCCAGGCCGATCGCGATGGCAGCGAGCAGCAGGACGGATGCGGACACGACCAGCGACAGATGCAGCCCCGCCATGAACGCCCCCTCGGCGGCCACCAGCGAACCGAACAGCGCGACGCCGAGGACGCTGCCGGTCTGCCGCGTCGCGTTCAGGACGCCGGCCGCGATGCCGGAGCGCGCCTTGTCGACACTGCCCAGCAAGGTCGAGGTCAGCGGCGGAACCAGCAGCCCAAGTCCGCCGCTGATCGCGATCATCTGCGCGCAGATCATCCAATAGCTCGTATCAGCCGCGATCCACAGCAAACCGAGACAGCCGAGCGCCGACACGCTGGCACCGACCACGATGGTCGGGCACGGGCCGATGCGCTCGGCGAGGTGCGGCGCCAGCAGATTGACCGGCAGCACCGCCGCCATCATCGGCACGAAGGCGAGCCCGGTCCACCACGCCGACAGCCCATTGATCCGCTGGAAGTACAGGCTGAGCACGAAGATGAGGCCGTAGATCGCGATATTGACGAGCAGGCCGACGAGCGAGGTCAGCGCGAACAGCCTCTGGCCGAACAGCGACAGCGGCAGCATCGGCTGCGCCGCGCGGCTCTCGCGCCAGATGAAGAGCGCGGCGAGACCTGCGCCACCGACAAAGGCTGCAATCACCGCCGGATGATCCCACCCGAGCGCACCGCCTTCGATGATCGCGCCCGCCAGCGCCCCCAATGCGCCGATCGCTGCAAGCTGGCCGGGCAGATCGATCTCGCGCGAGCGGGCCTGCGTGGTTTCGCTGGCGTAGCGCCAGCTCAGCCACAGGCCGGCGAGCCCAATCGGCAGATTGACCAGGAAGATCGCACGCCAGCCGACCAGCGTGATCAGCGCGCCGCCGACAAAGGGGCCCGCGGTGAGCGCAAGGCTCGCGCCGGCAGCCCAGACCGCGACGGCACGGCCGCGCGCTCGCTCGTCCGGATAGGCATGATTGAGCAGCGCGAGGGAATTCGGCACCAGGATCGCCGCCGCCAGCCCCTGCACCAGCCGCGCTGCGATCAGCACGGCGGCATTGGGCGACAGCGCGCAGGCGAGCGAAGCCGCGGTGAAGATGGCGAACCCCGCCATGAAGACGCGCTTGGCGCCGATGCGGTCGCCCAGCGCGCCTGCCGTCAGGATGAAGGCGGCAAACGCGATGGTGTAGGCGCTGACCACCCATTGCAGTTCGGCGACACCGCCGCCGAGCGTCCTGCCCATCGCATCGAGCGCGGTGTTGACGATGGTGACGTCGAGCTGCACCACGCCGTAGCCAAGGCTCATCGCGGCCAGCGTGAGCGAGGTCGCAAGAGGCGAACCGGCGCGCGACGCGCTGGTCCTGTCCTGAAAGATTTCATGCTTGATGGTGGTGGCTCGCATGCTGCACCTCGATTGCAGCCCCATGCGATATATACGCTCTCATTGCGCAGTCATATTTCGATAATGGACGAAGGATGGATGCTGCGGGCACTCGCCTTACAAGCGGTGTCGTGCCCGGCGCATGCGGGGATTCCAGTACGCCGCGGCTTCTCCGTATCCCATTATTGTCTCTGGAATACTGGATCGCCTGCCCCTGTGCGCAATCGCGCACTAGGCGGGCGATGACGGAGCATATGTGGCGAGCGCGCCGCACGGATAGCCGCGCGGCGCGCCCATCGCTTTACCTTCATCAGCTCGCCGCGCGCAGATTGACCTTGCTCTCGGCGAGCGTGGTCAGCTTTTTGTCGGTCGCCTTCTCCTCCTCAAGCGTCTTGGCGAGCACGGTCGCGCAGTCATTGCGGCCGAGCTGCTTGGCCCAGGCGATCAAGCTGCCGTAGCGTACGATCTCGTAATGTTCGGCGGCCTGCGCCGCATTGATCAGGGCGGCATCGAGCACCGCCTTGTCGGCGACCTCGCTGGCGGTCTCGTCGGCCTCCTCGATGATGCCGTCGATCGCCGGACAATCGACCGCCTTCACGGGGACGCCGTGCATCTTGAACACTTCTTCGAGCCGCGCGACGTGCTGCTTGGTTTCTTCAAGGTGCGTCAAAAAGCCCTGCTTCAGCTGCGGATCGGTGGCCTTACTGGCCATCTTCGGCAGCGCCTTGGTCAGCTGCTGCTCGGCGTAATAGATGTCCTGGAGCTGGTGCACGAACAGGTCGTTCATGGTCTTGATGTCTTTTGTGAACAGTCCCATCGTTCCGTCCTCTTCGGTTTTGTGGAACACGAAGGCAGCGGCTTGCACGAAAAGCCGCTTATTCCGCCATGTTCGGTTGCTGATGGAGCCCAACGGACACGCGGCATCGACGTTCCAAAAAGACCCGGATGGCTTGCGCTGGAACAATGCGAACGGCAGCGGCATCTGAAATGGTGTCGGCATAGGAAACGCGCGGGCCGAGCCGGTTTCACGACTCATATGCTTAACGCGCCGCAGATGTGAACCGCGTATGACAAAAGTGACCGGCCCGACGCAGAACCAATTGTTGTCAAGGGCTGCACAAGCCGGTGTTTTTGCCTTAAATGAGCTGGATCATGCCCCGCGATCGATGCCTGCTTTTGGCCGTGATCGTACCCGACTGGCCAATGTCTGGCCTGGTCGGTCTTGCCCCCCGCCGGGAGGATGAATGCACGGACTGCTGCCCGCGCTGCAACGCGGCTTCAAGAGATGGATCGGCTGGCGACGGCTCGGAGTAGCCGCGAGCGTCTTCATCATCGCCTTCGCGATCACCTCGCTGGTGCGAACCCTCAAGGGCATCGATACCGGGGTCATCCTGACCGCGTTAACCGAGATTCCCCGCGGGAGCATCGGGCTGGCGGCGATCTGCGTGTTCTTTGCGTTCTGTACGCTGACCTTCTACGATTTTTTTGCACTGCGAACGATCGGCAAGAAGCACGTGCCGTACCGCATTGCGGCGCTCTCCAGCTTCACGTCCTATTCGATCGGCCACAACATTGGCGCCACGGTCTTCACCGGCGGCGCGATCCGCTTCCGGATCTATTCGGACTACGGGCTGAACGCGATCGACGTCGCCAAGATCTGCTTCCTGTCGGGCCTGACCTTCTGGCTCGGTAACATCTTCGTGCTCTCGATCGGCATGGCGATCCATCCGGATGCGGCGTCCTCGATGGATCAGCTCCCCTCCTCGATCAATCGGCTGATCGCGCTCGGCGGCCTCGCCTCGATCGGTGCCTATCTGGTCTGGCTCTGCATGGGCGAGAAGCGGCGCGAGCTCGGCCAGAAGGGCTGGAAGGTGGTGCTGCCGTCGGCGCCGCTGACGCTGGTCCAGATCCTGATCGGGGTGGTCGATCTCGGCTTCTGCGCCACAGCGATGTACCTGCTGATGCCGGCCAATCCGCCGATCGACTTCATGTCGCTGGCGGTGGTGTTCATCCTGGCGACGCTGCTCGGCTTCGCCAGCCATGCCCCCGGCTCGATCGGCGTGTTCGATGCCGCCATGCTGCTGGCGCTGCCCGAATTCGGCCGCGAGCAACTTCTGGCGACGCTGCTGGTGTTCCGCCTTCTCTATTTCGTGATCCCGTTCGGCCTTGCCATCTCGATCATGGGCACGCGCGAGCTCTGGATGAACGTGGTCGAGCCCTGGCAGGAGCGGCGGCGGCTGGCGGAGGCCTGTGCGCAGGCCAATCTGCCCAAGCAGGTGACGCCGATGGAGCGCGAGCGGATACTGCGCCAGGCCAACAAGCGGTAGGCCACGATCTGGACCCGGCGGGGTTGCGGGCGGCGGAGCAATGCTCTCTTATTTCCGCCTCAACTTTGCCGTTGAAGACGCGGGCCATGATCCCTGTATTCCTTCGTACCCTTTCCGCAGGCGCCCTGTTGCTTGCCGGGATTCTGACGGCCATGCCGCCCGAGCGCGCTAGCGCTCAGGACACCGGCGCCCTGCAGATCAATTGGGAGGTGCGTAACCGCTTCCGGCTGTTCCGCGAGGAGCGCGACTTCCTGCTCCATGTCGAGAACGCCCGCAACCGCAGCATCCTGGCCGCCGAGCAATCGCTGGAGCTCCAGAGCGAGGGCCGCGGCTGGGCCCGCAACATGGTCAACCGGCTCTGCATCGACCTCCAGGGCCGGGTCAACCAGCCCTGCACCCGCGACAACACCAAGGAAAACTACCTCACCCCGATCGATCACCCCGTCACCGTCCGCCTCGTTGGCGCGGTGCCGGTCGGCGCCACCTGCGCCTGGTCGTTCGACGACGGCGACGGGCCACAACAATCGACCTTCGACTGCGCCGAGCCGATCAATTTGCGCGTCCGCTACGGCAAGCAGACGGTCGCGACCGTCGACGTCTCCTCCGGCTCCGATCCGACCCAGCGCGTCCAGACCGAGATCCAGGTCCGCGACATCTTCGTCGCCGGCCTCGGGGACAGCATCGCCTCCGGCGAAGGCAATCCGGACCGGCCGCTGGCGCTGTCGGACGAAGGGTTTTGCTTCCGCTCCTATCTGGGCACCGCCGGCGCGCAGTACTACCGGCCGAGCCGCCACGGCTTCAAAGGCGGCCGCGCCTGCGAGGCGCCGGACACGCTGGCCAACTGGCAGCGCTACAGCGCGCTCTGGTTCAACTCGCCCTGCCACCGCTCGCTCTACAGCTACCAGACGCGCACCGCCCTCGCACTCGCGGTGCGCTACACCCACATCGCAGTGACCTACCTGCCGCTCGCCTGCACCGGTGCCAGCATCGGCGATGGGCTGCTCGGCTCGCAGCGCGCCCGCGAATGCCCGCCCGGCAAGACCGGTGTCTGCAACACCAGCGTGAACGCGCAAGTCGCCGAATTGCGCGAGGCGCTCACCGCGGCGAAGAAACGCCAGCCCGACCGCACGCTCGACCTCGTGCTGCTCTCTGTCGGCGCCAACGACGTCTATTTCTCCGGTCTCGTTGCCGACGTGATCGTCGAGACCGCGACCGAGCGCGCGCTGTTCCGCCGCTCCGGCGTGATGGCGAGCGTCGACGATTCCCGCGATGCGTTGGCGCGCGAACTGCCGCAGAATTTCGTCAAGCTTCGCGAGGCGCTCAAGCCGCTGGTCGGCGGCGACCTCTCGCATGTCGTCTATGTCTCCTACGCCAACCCCGCGCTCGCCGACGGCGGCGTGCCCTGCCGCGGCGGCCGGGCCGGCTTCGACATCCATCCGGCCTTCAACGCCGATCCGCAGCGTCTTGCCCGCGTCTCGACCTTCGTCGACACCGAGTTCTTGCCGCAGCTGAAGGGGCTCGCCACCTGCACCCGCGGCGCGCTGTGCCGCGATCCCGAAGCCGACCGCATGACCTTCGTCGATGCGCATCAGGCGGCGTTCGCCGATCACGGCTTCTGCGCCCATTCCGGCAATGACCCCGAATTCGACCGCAGCTGCTTTGCCGAGAACGGCCAGAGCTTCAATCCAGACATCGTGAGCGCGGCGAGCCAGCCGATGCTGTGCGGCCGCGGCGCCTCGGAATACCGCGCCTATTTGCCCCGCGCGCGCTGGATCCGTGACGCCAATGACAGCTATTTTGCCGCGATGACCTATCCGCAAGGATTGCCGGCGGCGAGCCAGCCGACCGACATTCACGACGCCACCTGGGGCGTGCTCTCCGCCGTTTATGGCGGCGCGGTGCATCCGAGCGCGGAAGGGCATGCGGCGATGGCGGATGCGGCGCTGCCGGCCGCGAGCGCCGTGCTCGGGCTCGATGCCGTGCCGCCGGGCGTCACGCGCGGATTTCTGCCGCAGCTGTTGCCGAGCGCAAAGCAGTAGCGCGCGCAAAGACCCATTTTACGAGCGGTAGCCCGGATGAGCGCAGCGACATCTGGGGCCACTCTCCCCGCATATCGCTTCGCTCATGCGGGCTACGCGCAACGTCCTCGCACTCGCTGTCGTCGTTCGGCTTGACCGGGCGATCCAGTACGCCGCGACGGCAGTCTTGAATCGAGGCTGCAGCGTACTGGATTCCCCGCATTCGCGCGGAATGACAGCGGAGTGCTTGGTGCTCGCACGTCGCCATCGCTCGCACATTCACTCCGCGCCAGCATCGTTCCCCGCTACCTGCCGTTTCATCAATCCAAAAACGGTATCGATCGATACCCCCTTGAGCTTGGACACTTTGCCGCGCGCGCCTCTAGGAGTCGGATCGAGGAAACATTTCGACTTGAGGAGGCGCCTGATGAGCGCAGTGGTGTCCGCAGCGGACGTGAGAAGGTCTCGCGTCAGGCTGTTCATCGTGACCATGTTGTTCCTGGTCACCACCGTCAATTATGCCGACCGCGCCACGCTGTCGATCGCAGGCCCCGCGCTGTCCAAGGAGCTGCATCTCGATCCCGTCGCCATGGGCTGGATCTTCTCGGCATTCGGCTGGTCCTATGTCGCGGCGCAGGTCCCGGGCGGCTGGCTGCTCGACCGCTATGGCTCGCGCCTCGTCTATGCCTTCAGCATCATCGTCTGGTCGCTGTTCACGCTGATGCAGGGCTGGGTTGGCTTCCTCAGCGCCGGCACGGCTGTTGTCGTGCTGTTCGCGCTCCGCCTCCTTGTCGGCGTCGCGGAAGCGCCCTCCTTCCCCGCCAACGCCCGCATCGTCGCGGCGTGGTTTCCGGGCAACGAGCGCGGCACCGCGTCGGCCTTCTTCAACTCGGGACAGTATTTCGCCACCGTGATCTTCGCGCCGCTGATGGGCTGGATCGCGCATGCCTATGGCTGGCGCTTCGTGTTCTTCGTGATGGGCGCGCTCGGCATCGTCATGGGCTTCGTCTGGCTCAAGACCATTTACGGCCCGAAGGAGCATCCTTCGATCAACGATGCCGAGTTCGACTACATCAAGGAAGGCGGCGCGCTGGTCGATCTCGACGCGCCCAAGAACGATCAGCTGCGCGAGCGTGCGCAAGAGGCCGGCTCCGGCTGGGACCACATCCGCCAGCTGCTCTCCAACCGCATGATGCTCGGCGTCTATCTCGGCCAGTATTGCATCAACACGCTGACCTATTTCTTCCTGACCTGGTTCCCGGTCTACCTGGTCAAGGAGCGCGGCCTGTCGATCCTGCAAGCCGGCTTCGTCGCGACGCTGCCGGCGCTGTGCGGCTTCATCGGCGGCGTGCTCGGCGGCATCATTTCCGATGCGATCCTGCGCCGGACCGGCTCGCTGACCATGGCGCGCAAGATCCCGATCGTCGGCGGCATGCTGCTGTCGATGTCGATCATCGCCTGCAACTATGTCGACGGACAGGCGCTGGTGGTCGGCTTCATGGCGCTCGCCTTCTTCGGCAAGGGCATCGGTGCGCTCGGCTGGGCGGTCGTCTCCGACACCTCGCCAAAGGAAGCCGGCGGCGTCTCCGGTGGCCTGTTCAACACCTTCGGCAATCTCTCCTCGATCACCACGCCGATCGTGATCGGCTACATCCTCGCCGCGACCGGCTCGTTCAACGGCGCGCTGGTGTTCGTGGGCCTCAACGCGCTGGTGGCGGCGTTCGCCTATCTCGTCATCGTCGGCAAGATCGAGCGGGTGACGCTCAAACGTTCCTCCTGAGGGCTCCCGATGGGAGCTTGACCAGGCAACTCAACGGCGGCCCAAAAAGCCGCCGTCTTTGTTTTGGGGATGATCGATGCTAGAAGTACCGGGGAAACGCCTTATCCATCTAAGGCATGTATCGATGTTCGACCTCAACCAGCTCCGCTGTTTCGTCACGGTGGCGGAGGAACTGCATTTCGGCCGCGCCGCGACGCGGCTGAACATGACCCAGCCGCCACTGTCCCGGCAGATCCAGGTGCTCGAGCACATCATCGATGCGCCGCTGCTTGAGCGCACCAGCCGCTCGGTGCGCCTGACGCCGGCCGGGCGTAGCTTCCTGCCGGAGGCGCGGCGCATCCTCAAGCTCGCCGAAAGCGCCTCGCAAGTCGCCCGCCGCATCGCGCTCGGCAAGACCGGCTCGCTGAAGATCGGCTTCACCGCGGCAGCGGCCTATGGCTTCCTGCCCGAACTGGTCGCGGCCTGCCGCGCCAAACTGCCCGAGGTGGATTTCTCGCTGAAGGAGATGGTGTCGGGCGACCAGTTCGAGGCGCTGACGTCGGGCCAGATCGACGCCGGCCTGCTCAGGCCGCCGATCGCGCGGCCCGAGCTCACCAGCCGCCGCGTCGTCGCCGAGCCGCTGCTCGCCGCGATCCCGAAGAAGCATCCGCTGGCGAATGCCGACAGCATCACCATCAAGGATTTCGACGACCAGCCCTTCGTGATGTATTCGCCCTATGAGAGCCGCTACTTCCACGATCTCCTGGTGGCGCTTTTCACTCGTGCCGACGTGCTGCCGCGCTACGTCCAGCATCTCAGCCAGATCCACTCGATCCTCGCCATGGTGCGCGCCGGCCTCGGCCTTGCCATCGTGCCGGCGGCGGCGGCCAGCCTGAAGATTTCCGACGTGCGCCTGCGCCCGCTGAAGCTGCGCACGCGCGTCCCCGTCGAGCTGTTCATGGTCTGGCGCCGCGACGACGAGAATCCGCTGCTGTCGGCGCTGGTCAAAATCGCCGGCGAACTGGCCTCTGCGGAGCCCGCGGAAGATTGATGCTGATTTCGCATCGGTCGATATAGGCTTTGGCTTGGACCCGCATCGAACGGTCTCCTAAACCACGGCGCATGGACGCGCAGCCTTCTGCTTGCGTCCTCCACAACACGCAATGAGGGAGCCGCGCCCATGAGCAAGATGACCCCGCAGGAAATGGCCCAGAAGATCGGATCTGGCCTCCTGTCTTTCCCCGTCACGCCCTTCAAGGCTGACTACTCCTTCGACGAGGCGACCTATCGCGCCAACATGGACTGGCTGTGCGGCTATGATGTCGCAGGCCTGTTCGCCGCCGGCGGCACCGGCGAATTCTTCTCGCTGACGCCGACCGAGGTCCCTGAAGTCGTCAAGGTCGCCGTCGACGAGACCAAGGGCCGCGTGCCCGTGCTCGCCGGCACCGGCTATGGCACCGCGATCGCCCGCGAGATCGCAATCGGCGCGGAGAAGGCCGGCGCGGACGGCCTGCTGCTGCTGCCGCCCTACCTCACCCACTCCGAGCAGGAGGGCCTTGCCGCCCATGTCGAGGCGGTCTGCGCCGCCGTGAAGATCGGCGTCATCGTCTACAACCGCGACAACGCGATCCTTCAGCCCGACACGCTCGCGCGGCTTGCCGAGCGCTGCCCGAACCTCGTCGGCTACAAGGACGGCATCGGCGACATCGAGCTGATGACCCGCGTCTATACCAAGCTCGGCGACCGTCTCACCTATGTCGGCGGCCTGCCGACCGCCGAGACCTTCGCGCTGCCCTATCTCGACATGGGCGTGACGACCTATTCCTCGGCCGTGTTCAATTTTGTGCCGGAATTCGCCACCAACTTCTACGCCGCGGTGCGCAAGCGTGACCACGCCACAATCCAGGCCGGGCTGAAGGACTTCATCCTGCCGCTGATCGCGATCCGCAACCGCAAGAAGGGCTATGCCGTCTCGATCATCAAGGCCGGCATGAAGGTGATCGGCCGCGACTCCGGCCCGGTCCGCCCGCCGCTCACCGACCTCACCGAGCGGGAGATCGCCGAAGTGACCGCGCTGGTGAAGAATCTGCCCGCCATCCGATCGACACAACAGGCGGCAGAATAGGACGACAACAGCGAGGAGCGTGCGATGGCCCTGACCGATATCTCTGGCGCACCTGTCGTCACGGCGATGCAGGTGATCCCGGTCGCGGGCCGCGACAGCATGCTCCTCAATCTGAGCGGCGCGCATGCGCCGTTCTTCACCCGCAACATCGTCATCCTCACCGACAATGCCGGCCACACCGGCGTCGGCGAGGTGCCGGGCGGGCAGAAGATCTGGCAGACGCTCCAGGATGCCCGCGATCTCGTGATCGGCAAGACCGTCGGCGCGCTCAACAACATCCTCGCCGACGTCCGCACCGCCTTCGCCGACCGCGACGCCGGCGGCCGCGGCAAGCAGACTTTCGATCTTCGCGTCATGATCCACGCGGTCACCGCGATCGAATCCGCCCTGCTTGATCTGCTTGGCCAGCATCTCAACTTGCCCGTCGCCGCGCTGCTCGGCGAAGGCCAGCAACGCAAGAGCGTCGAGACGCTCGGCTATCTCTTCTTCGTCGGCGATCGCCGCAAGTCCAGGCTCGACTACGTCAGCGGCGAAACCGGCAAGCCCGAATGGTTCGACCTTCGCCATCAGGAAGCGATGACGCCGGAGACCGTGGTGCGGCTCGCGGAAGCCACCCACGACCATTACGGCTTCGCCGACTTCAAGCTGAAAGGTGGCGTGCTGCGCGGCGAGCAGGAGATCGAGGCAGTCACCGCGATCGCAAAGCGTTTTCCGAACGCGCGCGTGACGCTCGATCCCAACGGCGCCTGGTCGCTCGACGAGGCGATCAGGCTCTGCAAGGACATGCACGGCATCCTCGCCTATGCCGAGGACCCCTGCGGCGCCGAGGCTGGCTTCTCCGGCCGCGAGATCATGGCCGAGTTCCGCCGCGCCACCGGCTTGCCGACCGCGACCAACATGATCGCCACCGACTGGCGGCAGCTCTCCCATGCGCTGCGCCTGGGCGCGGTGGACATTCCGCTGGCCGATCCCCATTTCTGGACCATGCAGGGCTCGGTGCGGGTGGCCCAGACCTGCCGTGACAACGGCCTGACCTGGGGCTCGCATTCCAACAACCATTTTGACATTTCGCTGGCCATGTTCACCCATGTCGGCGCCGCCGCCCCCGGCAAGGTCACCGCGATCGATACCCATTGGATCTGGCAGGACGGCCAGGCGCTCACCAGGGAGCCGCTCCGGATCAAGGGAGGCAAGATTGCCGTCCCGGACCGGCCGGGCCTGGGTATCGAAATCGACAGGGCCGCTATCGACGCGGCGCATGACCTCTACAAGCAGCATGGACTCGGTGCCCGCGATGACGCTATTGCCATGCAGGACCTGATCCCCGGCTGGACCTTTGACGACAAGCGTCCGTGCCTCGTGCGTTAAAATACTTCCTCGGAGGAAAAGATGACTGCGATCCTGAAGAACTTCATCGGCGGCGAATGGGTCGATGGCTCCGGCGTCACCAAGAACATCAACCCCTCCAACACCAACGACGTCGTCGGCGAATACGCCAAGGCCGACAAGGCCCAGACCGAGAAGGCGATCGCCGCCGCCAAGGCCGCCTTCCCCGCCTGGGCGCAGTCAACGCCGCAGGCACGCTTCGACGCGCTGAACAAGATTTCCCTCGAGATCCTCGCCCGCAAGGAAGAGCTCGGCCGCCTGCTCGCGCGCGAGGAAGGCAAGACGCTGCCTGAGGGCATCGGCGAGGTCGCGCGTGCCGGCCAGATCTTTGCGTTCTTCGCCGGCGAGGCGCTACGCCTGATCGGCGAAAAGGGCGCCTCGGTGCGTCCCGGCCTCGACGTCGAGCTCACCCGTGAGCCGGTCGGCGTCGTCGGCATGATCACGCCCTGGAATTTCCCGATCGCGATCCCGGCCTGGAAGATCGCGCCTGCGCTCTGCTACGGCAACGCCGTGGTGTTCAAGCCGGCCGAGCTGGTGCCGGGCTCGGGTCACGCGCTGGCCGAAATCATCACCCGCTCCGGCATTCCCGCCGGCGTGTTCAACCTCGTGGTTGGCTCCGGCTCCGTCGTCGGCCAGACCCTGCTCGACCACCCCGATGTGGCCGCGATCTCCTTCACCGGCTCGGTGCAAACCGGACGCAAGATCGCGCAGGCCTGCGTGCTCTCGAACCCGATGAAGAAGTTCCAGCTCGAGATGGGCGGCAAGAATCCGCTGGTCGTTCTCGACGACGCCGACCTCAAGACCGCCGTCGAAGTCGCCGTCAACGGCGCCTATTTCTCGACCGGCCAGCGCTGCACCGCCTCTTCCCGCCTGATCGTCACCGAAGGCATCCATGACCGCTTCGTCGCGGCGGTGGCCGAGCGCCTGAACGGGCTGTCGGTCGACGACGCGCTCAAGGCCGGCGTGCATATCGGCCCTGTCGTGGACCAGAGCCAGCTCGACCAGGACCTGCGCTACATCAAGATCGGCCAGGACGAGGGTGCCAAGCTGTCCTTCGGCGGCGAGCTGCTCAAGCGCGAGACGCCCGGCCACTACCTGCAGCCGGCGCTGTTCACCGAGGCCAACAACAACATGCGCATCGCGCGTGAGGAGATTTTTGGCCCGGTCGCCGCCGTCATCCGCGCCAAGAACTACGAGGAAGCGCTGGCGATCTCCAACGACACCGAGTTCGGCCTCGCTTCGGGCATCTGCACCACCAGCCTGAAATACGCCTCGCACTACAAGCGCAACAGCGAGTCCGGCATGGTGATGGTCAATCTGCCGACCGCCGGCGTCGACTATCACGTGCCGTTCGGCGGCCGGAAGGGCTCGAGCTACGGCGCCCGCGAGCAGGGCTCCTACGCGCGCGAGTTCTACACCACGGTGAAGACGGCTTATACGTTCCCGGGCTGATGCACGATTGTAGGGCGGGTTAGCAAAGCGTAACCCGCCTCCTATCTTCAGCATCGAAAGAAGTGGCGGGTTACGCCTTCGGCTAACCCGCCCTACAAGACGGAGTCCTCCCATGGACCAGGACGTCGCAGCGAAAGAGCAGCCCCGCTACATCAAGCTCAACGAGCGCGACAATGTCGCAATCGTGGTCAATGATTTCGGGCTTCCCGCCGGCTCCCGCTTTGCCAGCGGCCTGACGCTGCGCGCCTTCGTGCCGCAGGGGCACAAGACGGCGCTGGTCGACATCGCGCAAGATCAGCCGATCGTCCGGTATGGCGAGGTGATCGGCTACGCGCTCTCGCCGATCCTGGCCGGCGAATGGGTCGACGAGGCGCGCATTCGCATGCCGGATGCCCCCGACCTCGACAAGCTCGAAATCTCGACCGCCGTCCCCGCGCCGCTGCCGCCGCTCGAAGGCTTTACGTTCGAAGGTTATCGCAATCCGGACGGATCGGTCGGCACCAAGAACATCCTCGGCATCTCCTCCTCCGTGCAATGCGTCAAGGGCACGATGGAATACGCGGTGAAGCGCATCCGCGCCGAGCTGCTGCCGAAATATCCCAACGTCGACGACGTCGTGCCGCTGACGCACGCCTATGGCTGCGGCGTCGCGATCACCGCACCCGACGCGGTGGTACCGATCCGCACGCTGCAGAACATCGCGCTGAACCCGAATTTCGGCGGCGAGATCCTGGTCGTCGGCCTTGGCTGCGAGAAGCTCGCACCGGAGCGGCTGGTGCCGGAAGGCGTCGGCGATGCCATCGTGCGGATGCAGGACGAAGCCTTCGACGGTTTCGGTGCGATCGTCGACGCGATCATGGCCCAGGCGGAGGCGCGGCTGAAAATCCTCAACGCGCGCACCCGCGAGACCTGCCCGGCGTCCGATCTGGTGATCGGCCTGCAATGCGGCGGCAGCGACGCGTTCTCCGGCGTCACCGCCAATCCTGCCGTCGGCTTCGCCGCGGACCTCCTGGTGCGCGCCGGCGCCACCGTGATGTTCTCGGAAGTGACCGAGGTGCGCGATGCCATCCAGCTGCTCACCCGCCGTGCCATCAACGCGGACGTCGGCCGCGCGCTGGTGCGCGAGATGGCCTGGTACGATTCCTATCTCGCGCGCGGCGGTGCCGATCGCAGCGCCAACACCACGCCCGGCAACAAGAAGGGCGGCCTCGCCAACATTGTCGAGAAGTCACTCGGCTCGATCGTCAAGTCTGGATCAAGCGCCATCACCGGCGTGCTCTCGCCCGGCGAGAAGGCGACGCAGAAGGGCATGCTGTTCGCGGCAACCCCCGCCTCCGATTTCATCTGCGGCACGCTCCAGCTCGCCTCCGGCATGACGCTGCAGGTGTTCACCACCGGCCGCGGCACGCCCTACGGCCTTGCGGCCGCACCCGTGATCAAGGTCGCGACCCGCAGCGAGCTTGCCCGCCGCTGGAAAGACCTGATCGACTTCGACGCAGGCCGCATCGCCACCGGCGAGAAGACCATCGAGGAGACCGGCTGGGACCTGTTCCGTCTCATCCTCGACGTCGCCTCCGGCCGCACCAAGCCATGGTCGGACCGCTGGGGCATCCACAACGATCTGACGCTGTTCAACCCCGCGCCGGTGACCTGAGGCCGCCAGCCGGCTTCACTGACCACCGATCAGGTGCATGTCATCCAGCGTGACAGGCAGGCTGCGCGTGATGAGATCCGCAATCGCCGCGCGCAGCCGTTCGCTCGAAGCCGGACCGTCAATTGTCCCGTCGATCGGCCCGCTGGGGCCTGCGATCCTCAGGGTCCCGGTGTTGTCGAGCGGCGCGGCCGCCCGCTTTTCGATCACATCGAACGTCTTGCCGTCGATGACGCGGACCTCGTACAGCGCGTGGATCAGGCCGTAGTCCGCAAGCAGCGTCCGGTATTCGGCGAGCCCGACACCCTCGACGTTGCGGCCGTTGCCGAGTTTCGATCTCGCGCGGGTAATGACGATGTACGCATCGAGTCCCTGGGGCGTGACATCGGTGCGAACCAGCTCCTTGAACGGATCGCTCCGCAGCAGATTGACGGGCGTAACCGCCGAATCCCGGATCGCGGCGAACGCGGCGCGGGTGTAGTTGACGGCCTGAACGCGATAGCGTGCGCCCAGCAGCCTGGTCGCCTGCTGGACGATCAGCTCGTCCAGTCCCCATGCACTGATTGAGGCGCTTTGCCCGGTGGAGCCGAGCTTGGTAAGGCCTGCCTGTGAAAGGCTCATCTCCTCGCCGATGGCGGAGACGATGCCGACCGTCTTGATCGCCTGGAGCCGGCTCGCGCGGGTCTCGAACGCCGCGGCGGCGCCGAGGGCGACGCAAGCGGCTGCGAGGCCAATCCATAGAAAAGCAATGCGTCGCATGCCGGCTCATCGAATCCTGAAATCGAACGAATAGGACGCGCCGAGGCCGACGGTGGTCTGGTTCGACGACCCCCGCAGCTTCACCAGCGGACTGTCCGCGGCGTCGCCGAGCAGCTTCTCGTATTCGACATAGGCATGGACCTCCCACTGCGGATTGATGCGATAGGAGACCTGGCTGCCGAACCCGACCGAATGCGCGCCGCCTTTGGCGTTGTATGTCGGCAATCCCGACGCCAGCGCCTGCGCGCCATCGACGCCGAAATACGGCGCGGTCGCGTTGGTGCTTTTCCAGGTGAAGCGCGGGCCGGCCGAGATCGTCAGCCTTTGAATCAGCGGCACGATGACGTCGGCGGAGATGTCGGCGACGGTGCCGGTATGGCCACCCATGCCCTGGCGCAATTCGCTGCGCAGGCGGAGCCAGTCGACCGGATAATATTCGACGAAGCCGCCGAGCTCGTAGGAGGCCTTGACGTCGCCAAGGCCCGTCAGCTCGGCATATTTGTCGGCCTTGCGCGAGGTGACGTATTTGAACGCAGGCCCTGCGCGAAAATTGCCGACGTCGAGCAGCGCGATGCTGGCGCTGTCGCGCGGGCCCCGAAACTGGTCGATCGATCCGGCGCGGCGGATGGAGAAGATCGGGATCGGCATGAGCTTGCCGTTCTTCGATCCGACGAAATCCGGTGTGTACTCACCACCGATGCCGACCATGACCGTCCAATTGCCGGAGGGCGAAGGCAGCATCGGCAGCTCGAACGGCGGCGCCGGCAGCGTGAACGCGGTCTGCGCCGATGCGGATTGAGGGATCGCCATGATCGCGCCGAGTGCGGCGAGCAAGGTGGTCGTGAGCCGCACATTCACCGTGAGGCGAAGAGCGGCGTCGTCAAAATGCTTCATTACAGGGCCCCGGACCGGCCTTCCTGGCCTGGTCGACTCGTGTGGTTGGAGCTCCAGCATGTGGTCCGGCAAAATTGCCCCAAGATTGCAAGGCGACAACCACCGCCCCAAGATGCTCCCGGCGCGCACGAAGCGGCGCCATCGAACCAACATTGCCCGAACATTGCCGGGAGGCATTCACGCGCCCAAACTTTGGCCGGCACTGCCGGTCACCCCACTCGCATTTGCCTTTTATTCGCCAAGCTCGCTGCCTTTATGGGAACCCTGCGCAGGAGCCGAAACGCCAGACTTCGGCCAGGGAGCGTCACGCTCGGGGATTTGTTGCCCAGCAGAGTCAAGGACGACCCGCGTGCGTTCCCTCGTAATCGAAGACGAACCGCAGATCGGCGCCTATGTCAGCCGCCTGCTCGGGCAATTGCACGGAATCGTCGACCTCGTTGGCTCGATTGCCGATGCCCGCCAGGCGCTCGACAATTTCAAATATGATCTCGCCATCATCGACCGCATGCTGCCCGACGGCGATGCGCTCCAGGTGGTCACGGCCCTGAGCCAATCCCCGGACCGGCCCGCGATTATCATGCTGACGTCCAAGGACGCCAAGGAAGACGTCGTCGAGGGTCTCAACGGCGGCGCAGACGACTATCTCGGAAAGCCGTTCGAGCCGCAGGAATTGATCGCGCGCGTGCGGGCGGTGCTGCGCCGGCCCCGGCTGCTCGCTCCCTCGGTATTGTCGCTCGGCAACGTCGAGCTGCATCTCGGCAGCAACGAGGCGGTGGTTGCCGACACCAGGATCCTGCTGCGGCGGCGCGAGGCACTGATCCTGGGAGCGCTGTTGATGCGGCGCGACCGCGTCATCACCCGCGCCGCACTGATCGAGGAGATCTACGGCTTCGACGACGAGATCGAATCCAACACGCTCGAAGCGCAGGTCTCGCGCCTAAGGAAGAAATTGCTCGAGCTCGGCGGCGACGTCGAG
Organism: Bradyrhizobium sp. IAR9; assembly: GCF_013408065.1. NCBI lineage: Bacteria > Pseudomonadati > Pseudomonadota > Alphaproteobacteria > Hyphomicrobiales > Nitrobacteraceae > Bradyrhizobium > Bradyrhizobium sp. IAR9. The sequence goes on along the minus strand of NZ_JACBZW010000013.1, from coordinate 175,672 downwards.
ATCCGCAGCATGCGGGGCATCGGCTACATCCTGCGGCTGGCAACGCCGCGATGAGGTCGATCGCCCAGACGTTTGCGTTTTCGCTCGGCATCGCCGCGACGACGATCTTCCTGATCATGGTCGCGATCTTCGTCTCGAGGTACCCGATGGAGGAACGCGAGTTCAGAGCGTGCCGGGTCGTGGCCGCCGTTCTCGATCGCGCCACTGTTATCGATGGGCAGAACCTGACGGTGCGCCCCTCTCCCGGGCTCGAAGAGCTGAAGGCGGACAGTCCAAACCTCTGGTACGTCGTCTCCGTGGGCAATCTTGTCAGCGAGTACGGCAGCGAGCACCGGCCACAGCTACCCTTCGCCTTTCCCTATCGCGGGCCTGTCGGCTTGTCCGTCTTCAGCACACCCGACCAGAACAGCACGTTCTGTCTCGCGGTTGCGCAACGGGGCGGCTTGCGGCTCACGACGATGGTCGGCGAGCCTCAGGTCCGCTTCGGCCGGCTCGCAAGAAGCTTCCTCGCCCGCAGCTTCTTTTCGATCCTCGTGGTAGCGCTGGCCTTTGCGGCCACCGTCGCGATCGGGTCGGCGCTTGCTGCGCGTTTCGTCTCACGCGGCATCGCGCGGGTCGCGCGTCGCGCCCTCGCGATCGATCCATCGGCCCCGCAGGGCCTGATCTCGTTGTCCGAGGTCCCGCGCGAGCTGAAGCCGCTGGTCGAGGCGCTAAACCGCGCCTTCGGCGAGATCGATGCCTATATCAGGATGCAACGCCGCTTCCTCGGCAATGCCGCCCATCAGCTCCGCACGCCGCTGACGCTGCTGCGCGCGAAGGTCGAGGACGTACCCGAGCCTGCCCTAAAGGCCGAACTGGTGCGCGATATCAGGCGCCTGACGTCGCTGGTCTCCGCGATGCTCGATCTGGCGCGGCTGCAAAACCATGCGATCGAAAAACGGCCGATCGATCTCGCCCAGATCACGCTGGACGTGCTCGCCGATTTCGGCCCCTCGGCACTGGACGCCGGCATCGAGCTCGCGCTGGAACAGGCAGAGAAAGGTCCGCTCCTGGTGCAGGGCGTGGACGCCGCGATTCGCAGCGCGCTCGCCAATCTCGTCGGCAACGCGCTCATCCACGCCCGTGGCGCACGACGCATCGTCGCCACGCTCGGCCGCGACGGCATCTCGATTGACGACGACGGCGCAGGCCTGCCGGACGGCGTGGAGCACGGGCTGACCGAGCCGTTTCAGACCGGCAACACTGCCGGCGATGGCGCGGGCCTCGGCCTGTCGATCGTCCGCGAGATCATGGCCGCGCACGGTGGCGAGCTGGTCATCTCCTCCACGCCTGGCCGCGGCACGAGCATGAGCCTGCGTTTTCCCGTCGCCGCCGCACCGACCAGATCTCCGCATTTGGATCTGCAAGCGGGCTGACTGCGAGCTGCGCCGGTCAATCCGCGAAACCGTCCGGAAACACTGGCGCGAAAAACTTCTTTCTCGTTTCATCGTTGCGCATCAAGCAATCAATATGTTCGCCGACGGCCACGGGAATGTTCTCGCACAAGCGAACCTGTTCCGGCATCGAGACGACCAAACTTCCGATTGACATCTTCAACGGAGATTTTCCAATGCGTGTTCTCACAATGATTGCCGTCGCCAGCGCCGTGATTGCGAGCTCGACCGGTGCTTTCGCCAGCGAACTTCCGACTTACGAAGTGAAATCGTTGCCGATCTCGGCGACGCAGGTGCAGGTGCTCGGCGGCGCCGGCGTCGAGGAGCAGTCGGCCGCGCCCTCGATGATCGTCGCCGGCATGCCCGCCTCGCCGGCGCAGGTTTCGGTGCTGTCGCCGCGCGTCAAGCAGCTCGCGAGCGCAGGTTCGGGCAGCGAAGCGCGCTGAGCTTTCGCATCGCTTGCGGCGCCTGCATCCGATGCGGGCGCCGTCAGCGTTTTCAGGTCATGCTGCCCGGCATGAAGCAGCGCACGCGCGGATGGCCGTCGATATAGTGCTTCCACACCATGGTGCGGCCGATCTTGTTCGGCACGGTGATCACGGCACCGTCAGGCACCACGACCCATTCGTCGTCGATGCGGACGCGGAAGCGGCCGCGATCGGACTCCCAATCGACGTCGGCAATGACGTAACCGTCGGCGTCGGTGCAGCACTGGCCGAACTCGCTGTGCAGGCTTTCGAACCAGGGTTTTAGCGGCGAGTTGGCGTAGCGCCCGTCGTCGCGCGCCAGCGCCGAATTGGTGAGCAGAACCGTCAGCCCCAGCAGCAAGGCGGCACACTGTCTTGCAGGTCTCATGTCGTCTCCGCGGTCGAAGTGATCGCCGCGAGGCAAACGCTACCGTCTGCCCGCAGCACCGCGCACGGCAGGCATGGAGACGGCGACTCGCTCCCCAGCAGCTTTGCGGACAGCTATGCAAATCCGGCGCCAGCGCGCATTCCGGGGAACTACTGGAGCAGGCGGGGCACGCATTCGCCTTTCGGCGAACGTCGCCGCGAAGACCGTCTGCTCGTGCGGGGAATGACCGTGACCGGAAGCTACCGCCGATCAGCCAGCTCAGAGCTCGAGCCTACTGCTTGGGCGCCGGCGCCATCATCGTGCCGCCGCTCTTCTTCGTCGGTGCCGGCGGCTTAGTGGCCGCGGCTTGCGCAGGCAGATACTTCGCGACGATGGCAGGATCGACCTGGGCGATGTTGGTGTCAGGCAGGCGCGTCCAGGCCTCATCCTTGCCGAGCAGCGCGATGCCGAGATAGCCGCGCAGGGTCAGGGTCTGACCGTCGGGACTGACCTTCATGTTGGCCTTCCAGATCTGGCCGTCGCGCGGATTGAGCACGTTGCCGCCTTCGTACTTCAATCCGTCGCGCTTCATGTTGCGGACGAAGGAGATGCCGAGCACCGGCGCATTCTTGCGATCGTCGGTGCACTTGCTGCAGATCTCGTTCGGATCGTCGCCGGGCCGCGGGAAGGTCTTTGCGATCACGCCTTCGAAGATGCCGTTGTGGTCGATGAAGAGAAACCATCCGACCGTCTTGCCGTCCTCGACCTTCTGCCAGAGGCCCGCCGCCGTGGGCTCGGCGATTTGTGCCGCAGACGGCGTCACCGTCGCGAGCGACAATGCGAGCGCGAGGAAGGGAAGCAGCCGAGAGCTGGTAAAAATCCGCATTAGATCACCTTGTTATTCCACGACCGGAATGGCCGCAGACTACGGCGATTTCGCGAACGGTTCCAGCACCAGAAACATGGGGCATCCCCTCCCCACCCTGCCGCCGTCAGTTGACACCGAGCTTCTTTTGCAGGCTGGAGGACGAGGTCGTGTACTGGAACACGAGCCGCTTCTCCGGATAGACGTAGCGATGGGCTTTTTGCGACATCAGCGCGCCCTCATGGAAGCCGCACAGGATCAGCTTGATCTTGCCGGGATACGTATTGATGTCGCCGATCGCGAAGATGCCGGGAACATTGGTCTCGAACGCGGACGTCTCGACCGGCACCAGATTGTTCTCCAGCGCGATGCCCCAATTCGCGACCGGGCCGAGCTTCATGGTCAGCCCGAAGAACGGCAGCATGGTGTCGCAGGCAATGTCCGTGACGCTGTTGTCGTTGCCCTTGATGGTGGCGCCGGTGAGCAGGCCCTCTGCGCCGGAGAGCGCCGTGACCTGGCCGAGTCGGAGATCCATCTTGCCGCCGGCAACCAGCGCGCGCATCTGCTCGACGCTGTGGGGCGCGGCGCGAAACTCGTCGCGCCGGTGCAACAGCGTGATGCGCTTCGCAATCGGATGCAGATTGAGCGTCCAGTCGAGCGCGGAATCGCCGCCGCCGACGACCAGCACGTTCTTGTCGCGGAACGTCTCCATCTTGCGCACGGCGTAATGGACTGAAGTGCCTTCGTAGGCCTCGATGCCCGGCACCGGCGGGCGCTTGGGCTGGAACGAGCCGCCGCCGGCCGCGATCACCAGCACCTTGCATTCGAACACCTTGCCGGCGTCGGTGGTGCAGCGGAAGGCGGGATCGCCGATCTTCTCCACCGTCTCGACCATCTCGCCGAGATGGAAGGTCGGATGGAACGGCTTGATCTGCTCCATCAACGCGTCGGTGAGGCCCTGCCCCGAAACCTGCGGAATGCCGGGAATGTCGTAGATCGGCTTTTCCGGATAGAGCTCGGCGCACTGGCCGCCGACCTTGTCGAGGATGTCGACGAAATGCGCCTTCATGTCGAGAAGGCCAAGCTCGAAAGCGGCGAACAGACCGCAGGGGCCGGCGCCAATAATCAGCACATCGGTTTTGATCACATCGCTCATGTCGTCTCTTTATCGGTCGTTATCGGTTGGACGGCGGCCCAGCGGGCAGAGGTGACCCTGCCTGTCTAGCCAACGGGGATGGATCAGGGAAGGCATAAAAGAGGGAGCGCCCCGCAGCCGCGCCCACTTGCCGGGGCAAAATAACTGGGCTGTAACGAGGAAAGATATGACGGAGATCAATCGGTGAACGCACCAAGCCGCCTCGATACGACGCCGCGCCTGGAGGACTATCCCTACCGCCTCAGCGACAACGTCCGCTTCGGCGATCTCGATCCCAACCAGCACGTCAACAACGCGGTCTACGCCACCTATTTCGAGACCGGCCGCGTCACGCTGATGAAGCTGCCGGAGTACGGACTGACGCCGCCAGGGCTCGCCTGGATCATGGTGCGGCTCGACATCCACTTCCGCGCCGAGCTGCACTGGCCGAACACGATCGAGCTCGGCCTAGGCGTAGTGAAGCTCGGACGGACGTCAGTGACCTTCGAGCAGGTCGTGTTCTCGCAAGGAAAGTGCATCGCCTCGGCGATGTCGGTCGGGGTCATGCTCGACGAGGCGACGCGGCGGCCAGCGCCGCTCAGCGCGGAGATCGTCGAGAAGCTCAGACCCTGGCACAAGCGCGGCATCGAGGTCGCGACGCCGAACATATAGTTCAGTTCAGAAGAGGCAGGCCTGTAAGGATCAGGCTTGTCAGGATCAGGCCTGGCGTTCCGGCGTCGTCACGACGAGACCGTCGAGATCGTCGGAGACCTTGATCTGGCAGGACAGGCGCGAATTCGGGCGCACGTCGAAGCCGAAGTCAAGCATGTCCTCTTCCATCGGCGTCGGGCTGCCGACCTTCTCGCGCCAGGCTTCGTCGACATAGACATGGCAGGTCGCGCAGGCGCAGGCGCCGCCGCATTCGGCCTCGACGCCGGGAATGCTGTTGCGGATCGCGGCTTCCATCACGGTTGCGCCGTTCTCGATTTCCACCGTGCGGGTTTCGCCCTTGTGGTCGACAAAGTGAATCTTGGCCATGTGTGCTCGTGCTGCCGCGGTGCTGGGAATGAAGGAGGGTCCGGGCTGTCCTATAACGGGTCGATCAGCCGGGCGCCATAGGGTTTTCAGCCGAAGTGAATCCCGCTTTGCGGGAAGAAAACGCGTCAAAACAAGAGACTAGAGTCCGGCTCGGCCGCGTGGCCTCAAGACTTCAGCATCGCCTCGATGGCGGCGCGGGCCTCGGTCACCGCCTCTTTCAGCGCGGCGAAAGCGTGACGCTGGTCATGGCCGGTCTGGACCGCGATCTCCAGGCTTGCGGCCGCATCCGCCACCGCAAAAGCGCCGATCCCGCGCGCCGAACCCTTGAGCTTGTGGGCCAGCACGCCCGCCTCGGCCGGCAGCGTCGCCATCGCCGCGATCAGGCGGATCGCCTGCTCGGCGAACATGGCCAGCACTTCCCGTTCCAGTTCGGCGTCGCCGAGCGTCATCCGGGAGAGGTGATCGAGGTCGAGCGGGCTGTCGATGGGTGCAAGCGGGGGCGAGGGCATCCAGTCCATCCGTTGCAGTTCAGGAGTCATGGCGCAGGCCCCGGCATCGCGCGACGGTTCCGCCGGTTCGGCGGTGAATGACCTCACCCAAGCATGGAAATGGTTAACGAAATGTTCGGGGGCAGAGACGCAGTTCCGCCGGTTTATTGACGAAAAGTTGCCGCAATCTGCCGAGTCCAGTGGAGAATTGCATTTATTGCTAAGGCGTTACGGCCCGATCCTGTTAACGATGATTAAGAATGTCTTAATCGCGGGCATTTCATTCGCGACGCTCTGCCAATAGGATGTTGCGGAAATTGGCGGACAAGCCGTCCGGGTGGGGACGGCTCGGAGATCCGCGCAAGCGGCATGATCCGGTCTGTGGGCTTGCGCACGCAGCGCGCAGGGCTCGCGGGGGGACGCGTACAAGTAACGAGGGCTCGGACTGAACATGGCGAACACTCCGAAAAAGGTCAAAGACCCCACAGAAGTTGCGCTTTCTGCGATCCAGGAAGCCCTGAACATCAGCGACACGGCTGCCGACACCAGCCGCAACGCCGCGATGCGCAACGAAACCGCGCCTTCGGTGGCGCCGCCGCCCCCGATCTTCGACGAGCCGAGCTTCGAGCCGCGCCCCGCCGCCAACGAACGTTCGACCGTGTTCGACCCGGTCGAGGAGCCGCGCTCTTCGCGCCGCGCCGCCAATGACGACCGCGAGACCATCGGCCAGCTGCTCCAGGCCCTGCAGAAGGGCCGCCCTGCCCGCAACGTCTACACCTTCGCCACCATCTTCGCCGGCGTCTGGCTCGCCGCCTGCGCCGCGCTGACCTTCGGCTTCCTGCCCTCGATCCAGGCCGCCATGGGCCAGAGCGGCGGCGTGCTCGTGATCGCCGGCCTGGTTGCGATGTTCTTCGCGCCGATCATGCTGTTCTACTTCCTTGCGAGCCTCGTCTGGCGCGGCCAGGAAATGCGCATGATCGCGCAGGCGATGGCGCAGGTTGCGATCCGCTTCTCCGAGCCCGAGGGCTCGGCCTCCGATTCCATGGTCACCGTCGGCCAGGCCATCCGCCGCGAGGTCGCGGCGATGGGCGACGGCATCGAGCGCGCCATCGCGCGCGCCGGCGAGCTCGAGACGCTGGTTGCCAACGAGGTTGCCGCGCTCGAACGCGCCTATTCCGACAACGAAGTGCGCATCCGCGCCCTGCTGCAGGACATCGCGCATCAGCGCGACAATCTGGTCGGCCAGGCCGAGCAGGTCCGCAGCGCCATCTCCGGCGTGCAGATCGATTTGCGCCACGACATCGCGCTGATCTCTGATGCCATCGCCTCGCGCGTCGACGAGGTCGCCAAGTCCATCACCGGCGCGCTGGAAGAGCGCGGCGCCCACATCACCAGCGCGCTGAGCAATGCCGGCGACAACATGATCCTGGCGCTCGGCGAGCGCGGCGGCGACCTGCTCGACCGCCTCGAGGAAGCCAGCAACGAGACCACGCGCGCCGTGCTCGATGCCAGCGAGCGGCTGACCACCAGCCTCAACTTCAAGACCGGCCACGTCCACGACGAGTTCGTCGACCTCGCCGACCGCGTCCACGAGATGCTCAACGAGCGCATCGACCGCATCACCGGCGAGTTCGAGCAGCGCTCCGCCGCGATCGTCGACGGCATCTCCGAGCGCACCGAGCAGGTGCACGACAGCCTGAAGAATTCCTCGGATTCGCTGCTGCTCGAGCTCGAGCTGCGCTCCAACGACCTCTCCGCCAAGATCGACGACGCCGGCAACCGCCTCGCCGGCCAGATCCTGACGAGCGGCGACAAGGCGAGCGAGGCGCTCGACGCCACCGTCAACACCCTCGTCGCCAAGGTCGTCAGCCAGACCGAGACCGCGCACGACTCGCTGTCGCTGCAGATGAGCGCGTTCGACGAGCTGGTCAGGAACCAGGGCACCGAGCTGGTCGAGAAATTCGCCCGCGACAGCGGGACGCTGGGCGCGCTGATCACGCGCCATATCTCCGAGTTCGACCGCACCGTGAAGACCTTCGGCGGCGAGATCGTCGAGCGCATGGGCCAGCGCACGCAGGACATCCACGAGTCGCTGAAGACCTATGTCGAGAATTTCGACACCCGCTTCACCGCCAATGGCGGCGAGATCACGGCCGTGCTCGACCAGCGCCTGGTGCAGTTCGAGACCACGGTCGGCGAACGCGTCAACCACCTCGACGCCTCGCTGAACAGCAAGATCGCCAGCCTCGACGGCACGATCGATGGTCACCTCAAGACCTTCGACGAGCAGCTCGTTGGCCGCGTCGCCGCGCTCGAACAGTCGTTCGACACCCGCGCGCAATCCATGACCGAGACCATCGACGGGCGCATCAACACGCTGGCGACCTCGCTGACCGACGGCGCCGCGCAGGCGATCCAGTCGATCGACTCCCGGCTCACCCACCTCACGACGTCGCTGACCGGCGGTGCTTCGCAGGCCATCGAAACCATCGATGCGCGCCTCAACCATCTCACGAGCTCGCTGACCGGCGGCGCCTCGCAGGCCATCGAGACCATCGATGCGCGCCTCAACAACCTCACCACCACGCTGACCGATGGCGCCTCGCAGACCATCCAGTCGATCGATACCCGCCTGACGCACCTCACGACGACGCTGACCGGCAATGCGACGCAGGCGCTCGAGTCGATCGACTCCCGCCTCACCTACCTGACCACCGCGGTCACGAACGGCGCCTCGCAGGCCGTGCAGTCGATCGACACGCGCCTGACCCTCTTGACCTCGACCCTCACGGACGGCACCGCGCAGGCGATCGAGGCGGTCGACCGCCGCATCACCGGTGTCACCGAGATCATCGACGGCCGCAGCACGCACCTGACCGACACGGTCACGGCGCGCTTCCAGGAAATCCACCAGGTCATCGAGACCCGGGTCGGCTCGGTCGCCAGCGACATCGACGTGCGCGTGGCACAGTTCGAGGACCTGCTCGGCTCGCGCGTCGAGGCCGTCGCAGGCCGCATCGAAAGCAGCGGCCGCCAGGCCAGCGAGGACATGATGTCCCGCGCCGAGATGATCTCGACCGCGATCCGCTCGCATGTCGAGGACGCCGAGCGCTCGCTCACCAACCTCGTCGTCAACACCAGCGAGACGATCCAGACCGGTGCGCGCACCGCCCAGCAATCGCTGATGACGGTCTCCTCCGACGTCAACGCCCAGCTCAAGATGACCTCTGCCGAGGTCGAGCGCGCGCTGACCGCGGTCGGCACCGGTTCGGCGAACTCGATCCTCAGCAGCGCCCGCGAGGCGCAGTCGACGCTGGTCGCAGCCTCGGGCGAAGCCTCCAACCAGATCAAGGGGCTCGCGGCCGACGTCGAACGTACGCTGTCGGCGGCAGGCTCCGCCACCGCAGCCTCGATCCTGGCCGGCGCCCGCGAGGTGCAGACCACCCTCGTCACGGCGTCCTCGGACGCGGCCAACCACGTCAAGACGCTCACCGCCGACGTGCAGCGTTCGCTGTCGCTGGCAGGCTCCACCACGGCGGAATCGATCACCGCCGGCGCCCGCGATGCGCAGAGCGCGCTGATCGCGGCCTCGGCCGAGACCGCCAACCAGATCAAGGCGCTATCCTCGGACGTGCAGCGCTCGCTGACGATGGCCGGCACCTCGACCGCCGAGACCATCATGAGCGGCGCCCGCGAAGCCCAGAGCACGCTGGTTACGGCCTCCTCGGATGCGGCGAGCCAGGTCAAGTCGCTCGCGGCCGAAGTGCATCGTTCGCTCTCGCAGGTCGGCCAGTCGACCGCCGAGACGATCACCACCAGCGCCCGCGACGCCCAGAGCACCCTGCTCTCCGTCTCGGCCGAGCAGACCAGCCAGGTCCGTTCGCTCGCGGCCGAGATGCAGCGCGCGCTGGCGACCGCCGGCGGCGCCACCATCGAGGCGCTCACCAGCGGCGTGCGCGAGGCCCAGGGCTCGCTGATCTCCGCCTCGACCGACGCGGCCAGCCAGATCAAGTCGCTGACCACGGACATCGAGCGCACGCTGACCGCAGTCGGCGCCGACACCGCCTCGACCATCCTCAACAGCGCGCGTGAGGCCCAGACCTCGCTGACCTCGACCTCGGCGGACGCCGCGAGCCAGATCCGCACGATCTCGACCGAGATCGAGCGGACGCTGAGCGCGGCCACCGCGAACGCGACCAACGACATCCAGACCAGCGCGCTCAACGCCCAGAACGCGCTGATATCGGCCTCCAACGAGGCGAGCTCGCGGGTCAAGTCGAGTTCGTCCGACGTCGAGCGTTCGGTGCTCGCCGCCAGCTCGAGCTTCGGCCAGGCCATGACCGGCAAGACCGACGAGATCGTCACCTACGTGCAGCAGCAGGCCGACCGCCTGTCGAACATGATCGACGCCAAGCGCGGCGCCCTGGTCGACGCGATCGGCTCCAAGACCAGCCAGCTCACGCTCGACATCGACCGCGTCACCTCGGACGCGCTGAAGTCGATCGAGACGCGCGGCCAGGCCTTCTCGCAGACCATGATGGGCAACGGCTCGGAAGTCGCCCGCACCATCAACGCGGCGAGCGAGATCGCCACCGGCGCGGTCGGCAAGTCGCTGAAGGACCTCGAGCAGGCCTCGCGCGCGGCGATCGACCAGTCGCGCCAGGTCTCGATCGCGGCCGTCACCGAGATGCAGGAGACCAGCAAGATCCTGCGTACCGACACGGTGGCGCTGTTCGAGCGCCTGCGCGAAGGCAACATCCTGCTTCAGGAGGTGCTGACCGGTGCGCACGACAACCTCAACTCGCTCGAGCGGGCGCTGGTGACGCGCGTCGCCGACTTCGTCTCGGCGATGAACGACGTCACCTCGCGCAACGGCGCGGCGACGCAGAACCTGGAAGAGCAGCTCAACGTCTTCAACAGCAAGACCACGAAGGCGCTCCAGGATCTCGGCGAGCTGTCGACCCAGTTCGACGCGCACGGCAAGGCTTTGGTCGACGCCGCGCAGGTCGTCGAGCAGAGCAACAAGAACACCACCGCCTCGCTCGCCGAGCGCAAGCAGGCGCTGGAATCGCTCGTCACCACGATCGACCTGCGCACCGCCGATCTCGACCAGCGCCTGTCGCGCTTCACCGGCCTGCTCGATGAATCGCTGGCAGCCGCCGAAGAGCGTGCCCGCGACATCGCCCGCGTCGTCGCCGAGACCGCCGGCGCAGGCTCGGCCGCGATCACCCGCCAGTTCGAGGCGGTGCGTGCGGCCTCCGAAGAAGAGCACCGCCAGACCATCGAGGCCATGCACGACATCTACCGCCAGACCACGGACGAGGCGGATACGATGTTCAAGCAGTCGACCGAGAAGTTCACCAACCTCGTCTCCAGCATGAAGCAGATGGCCTTCGAGATGCACAACGAGCTCGAAGCCACCCGCAACGAGCTGCGCCGCGGCGTGCTCGAGATGCCGCAGGAGGCCGCCGAGAGCACTGCGCAGATGCGCAAGGTGATCGTCGACCAGATCGAGGCCCTCGCCGAGCTCAACCGCATCGTGGCACAGCATGGCCGCGGCCTCGATGTCACCACGACGAGCCGCGCCTCCGTCGCCGTCCAGCGCCAGGAGGAGCCGATCATGGCGGCTGCGGGCGGACGTAGCGCCGAGACCCGCATGCGCGACACCGGCAGCGCTTCCACGCTGCCGCCGCCGGACCTCGGCATGCCGGCCGCACGCCGCACTGACGCACCGCCGGTCGCGCCCGCCGGTAACGACCAGGGCCGTGACGGCTGGCTGTCGGACCTCCTCAACCGCACGGACGCCAATCAGGGCGCCCCGACCGGCCGTGAGGCTCCGCGTGGCCGCGCCGCACCCGCGCCGCAGCCGCAGGCGCCGCAGGCAAGCAGCAATCCGCTGGAATCGCTGTCGCTCGACATCGGCCGGCTGATGGACCGCAACCTCGCTGCCGAGATGTGGGACCGCTACCAGCGCGGCGAGAACAAGGCCTTCACCAAGCGCCTCTACACGCCCGCCGGCCAGAAGGCCTTCGACGAGGTCGCCCGCAAGTACCGCGCCGACCGCAACTTCAAGGGCACGGTCGACCGTTATGTCGCCGAGTTCGAGCGCCTGCTCGACGAGGTCGCCCGCGACGGCCGCGGCCCGCAGGAGCTGCGCAGCCACCTGACCTCGGAGACGGGCCTGGTGTACACGCTGCTGGCACATGCGGCGGGACGGCTGGGGTAAGCGGCTCGCAGCGACACGAACAGCGAATGAAAACGGAGGCCTCACGGCCTCCGTTTTTGTTTGGATGTTCTGAAGCTCAATTGCTGCCGGGCTGGCCGAACGACAGCCGTTCAGCGAGGACGGCCGCCTGCGTGCGCGAGCCGACGCCCAGCTTGCGCAAGATCGTCGAGACGTGGCCCTTCACCGTCTGCTCGGCGATATCGAGCTCGCCCGCAATCTGCTTGTTGAGCTTGCCTTCCACGATCATCGCGAGAATTCGCAGTTGCTGCGCCGAGAGGGTGGCCATGCGCGCGGCGAGCTCGATGTCGGCGCTCTGGATCGAGCCGCGGCCGCCGACATTTGGCGGCATCCAGATCTCGCCGGCGAGGATCTTTGTGATCGCATCAGCCATCTCGGGCAGGCTGAGCGATTTCGGGATGTAACCGGATGCGCCATAGGCGATGGCGCGACGGATGGTGGCGGCGTCCTGCCGGGCCGAGATGATCGCGACCGGCACCGTCGGGAATTGCGCCGACAGGATGAACAGCGCGGCAAAGCCCTGAATGCCCGGCATGGTCAGATCCCAGAGGATCAGGTCGATCTCGTCGGACTGGGCCGCGAGCGCATTCAGCGCCTCGTCCAGCGACTGGCAGGCGACGATGTCGAGATCGGGCAGCACGGTCGACAGCGCGCTGCGGAGCGCAGCCTGCACCAGCGGGTGGTCGTCGCCGATCAGGATGCGCATCGTCAGGAAGTCTCCGGTTTCGTGCCGAACTGCCGGCTCAGGGCTTCGCCGCCGAGAAAGCGCCGCAGGGCCGCCGGCTTGACCGGCTTCGACAGGACCTCGCAGCCGCGCGCCCTCGCCGCCCGGCGCACCGCCTCGCTGCGATCGCCGGTGACGACCAGCGCGCGGACCTCGCGTCCCGCCTTCTGCCTGAGATTGTCGAGAAAGTCCAAGCCGTTGCAGCCGCCGTCGAGATGGTAATCGAGCAGCACGACGTCTGGCAGGACGGTCGCGGCCGCGTCCATCGCCGCGGTGGCGTCGGCTGCGACCAGCACGTGATGCCCCCAGCCGCCGAGCAGCGCGGAGAGGCCGTCGAGGATCGTCGCGTCATTGTCCAGGCACAGGATGGTCAGAGCGCGTTCCGCCGGTGCCGGCGCGGCCATCGCAGGGTTGCTCTGAAGCGGCCGGCCCGGTCCGTGCGCCAGCGGCACCGTGACGGCAAAGCACGAACCTTGTCCCGGGCGCGACCGGACATCGACGGCGTGGTCCAATAGCCGCGATACGCGCTCGACGATGGCGAGCCCGAGGCCCAATCCCTTCTCCGCCCCCGGCGCGAGGCGCTGGAACTCCTCGAAGATCCGCTTCTGATCTGCCGCCGCGATTCCGACGCCGGTGTCCCAGACCTCGATGCGCAGCACCTCTCCGCGCCGCCGGCAGCCGAGCAGGATGCGTCCCTTGGGCGTGTAGCGAAGCGCATTCGACAGCAGGTTCTGCAGGATCCGGCGCAGCAGATGCGGATCGCTGCGCACCGCAAGGCCGCAATCGACGACGCGGAAGGCAATCCCGCGCTCGCGCGCCATCGCCGAGAATTCGACGTTCAACTGCACGAAGAGATCGGCGATCGGAAAGTCGGATATCTCGGCGCGCACGGCGCCGGCATCATAGGAGGAGATGTCGAGCAGCCGGTCGAGCACGTGCTCGGTCGATCGTAGCGCCGTAACCGCGCTGCTCGCGAGGGTGCGCTCCTTGTCGGCGTCGCCAGCGCGCGACGGAGCGCTCAGGCTCTCGTCGAGCGCGGACAGAAACAGACGGGCCGCATTCAGCGGCTGCAGCAAATCGTGGCTGGCCGCGGCCAAAAAGCGCGTCTTGCCGAGATTGGCCTGCTCGGCTTCGGCCTTCGCCTGCTCGAGCGCCTCGGTGCGCTCGCGGACGCGCAGCTCGAGCCCTTCATTGGCGCGTCGCAAGGCCTCGGCGGCACGGTGACGCTCGGTGACGTCGGTATAGGTCGAGACGTAGCCACCCTCGGCGACGCGGTCGTAGACGATCTCCAGCACCGTGCCGTCCGGCCGCTTGCGCTCGTAGAGATAAGGCCAGCGCTGCGTGGCGACGTCACGGTTGACCAGAAGCGCGGCGAATTCGGATGCGGCATATTCGCCGCGCTCGACATTGAAGGCGATGAGATCCGCCAGCGGAAGCCCCACGCGCACGAAGTCCGGCGGCAGATCGAGCAGCGCGATGAACCGACCGTTCCAGGCTGTGATGTTGAAATCGGCGTCGAAGGCGCAGATGCCCTGCGGTACGCTTTCGAGCGTAGACTGCAACAGGCTGCGGTTGAAGCGCAGCGCTTCCGAGGCCTCGTCGAGCATCGCCATCGCCTCCCGCCGCGACAGCGAGTGGCCTTCCAGCGACGCCGCGATCACGACGCGCGCCGATGCCGCGCCGATCGCGCCGGCCAGCAAATTCTCGGTAAACCGAATCGAGTCGAGATCGACCAGTCCCGACGGATCGAGACGCGGCCCCGTCCCTGCGATGCGGGCCGCCAGATAAGCGTCGAAGGCCGCCGCGCCGCGCTCGGCGCCGACGAAACGCAGCGCCAGCGCGCGGAGATCATCGAGCCGCACCACCACGCGCGACGACAGCTTGGGGATGGATTCGCGGACGACGCCGTCGGCGAACGCGGCCGCCTGATTACGCTCGACTGTCGATTGCCGGCCAAGCGCCGAGACCATCAGGAAGCAGACGAGATTGGCGCCAAGGCTCCACAGCGTGGCGTGCGAGATCGGATCGATCCCTTCGAGGCCCAGCAGCGCATTCGGCTTGAGCCAGGCGAGTTGCCAGGGACCTTGGCGAACGATTTCCTCGATCCCCGGCCAGAGCGGCGCGGCCGAGGGCAGCAGCAGCGTGTAGGCCCAGACGAAGAAGCCGACTGCGATCCCGAGCGAGGCGCCGGCCTTGTTGGCCCGCGGCCAGAACAGCCCGCCGACGAACGCCGGACCGAATTGTGCGACCGCGACGAACGACAACAGGCCGATCACGGTGAGCGGATAGGACTGGTTGACGAGGCGGTGCATCAGATAGGCGAGCAGCAGGATGCTGAGGATCGAGAGCCGGCGCACCGTCACCAGCACCGACGTCATCGGCCGGCTCTGTGCGTGCAGGCCGAAGACGCGCGAGCGCAGCAGCAGCGGCATGATGACGTCGTTGCAGAGCATGGTGCTGAGCGCAACGGATGTCATGATAACCATGCCGGTGGCGGCCGACAGCCCGCCCAGAAACGCGATCAGGCTGATGGTGCCCGCATCGGCTGCGATCGGCAGCGAGATGACGTAGGTGTCGGGGTCCATCATTCCGCCGAAGCGGGTGAGCCCGGCCGCAGCGATCGGCAGGATCAAGAGGCTGAACAGCGCAAGATAAGCCGGATAGAGCCAGGCCGCGGTGCGCGTATGGCTTGGGCTCTCATTCTCGACGACGGCGACATGGAAGGCCTGCGGCAGGCAGAGGAAAGCAATCGCCGAGATGATGATCGTTGCAGGCCACACCGGCTGCGCCGGGTCGAAGCTCAGGATGCCGCCCAATTGCGGATCCGATTGAAACTGCGACAGCAGAGCGGCCGGCCCGCCGGAGGGTCCGAACAGCACGAACAGCGCGACGATCAGGAATGCGAGCAGCTTGACGACGCTCTCGAAGGCGATCGCGAGCATCAGGCCGCGATGATGCTCGCTGGCATGGACGTGCCGGACACCGAACACGATCGCGAACAGCGCCATCGATGCAGCGACGCCGAACGCCGAGTCTTGCCAGAACCGCAGCGCCTCGCCGCCGGCCCGCTCGGGCTGGAGGATCAGATAATCAAAACTCTTGCCGACGGCCTTGAGCTGGAGCGCGATATAGGGAAGCACGCCGAGCAGCGATGCGAGCGTCACGAAGGCCGCAAGCACCTGGCTCTTGCCGTAGCGCGCGGCGATGAAGTCCGCGATCGAGGTGACGTTCTGTGCCTTGGCGATCGCAATCACCTTGGACAGAAGCCGCTGGCCGAACAGCAGCACCAGGGTCGGACCGATATAGATCGTGGCGAAGTCCAGCCCGCTGGTGGCGGCCCGTCCGACCGAGCCGTAGAAGCTCCACGAGGTGTTGTAGACCGCAAGCGTCAGGCAATAGCTGATCGCGGCCGCCCAGGAGTTTGGCGACACCAGCGGCCCGCCGGCGCTTCGCCGGTCGCCCCACCAGGCCACCAGGAACAGGGTGGTCACATAGCCGGCAGCGACCGCAAGAACGAACCACGCCTGCAAGACATCCTCACCCGAAACAGTCTGATGCGCTCGCGACGAGCGGCCGGGCGCGGGCGGATACTAGAGCGTTTTCAATCGCATGGAAGGCCGTTTCAGTCCGCAGACAAGCGGCGGCCGAAGGGATTTCCCCGGCCGCCGCCCGCAATCGCTCAGGCCGCCTCGCGGGACAGCCGTTGCTGCGGCATGCGCTTGAGCGCCAGGTTGACCACGACGGCCACCACGATGTTGAGCGCGAGCGCCAACAGACCGGTGTAGATCGCGACCTTCCCGGCGCCGAAGTCGATGCTGTGCAGCGGCTTCAATCCGTCCGACCAGGCGAGCCACGATCCGCCGGCCAGGCCGACGGCCCAGCCAGCCAGCAGCGCCGGGCTCGAGAACCAGTTCAGATAGAGACCGAACACGAGCGCCGGCAGCGTCTGCAGGATCCAGAGGCCTCCGAGCAGTTGCAGGTCGAGCGCGAACTGCGTCGGCATCAGGAGGATGGCGAGCAGCGCGCCGACCTTCACCAGCATGGAGGTGATCTTGGCGACCTTCGCCTCACCTGCCGGCGTCACCTTCGGATCGACCCACACCTTCCAGAAGTTGCGGGTGAACAGATTGGCGGCGCCGATGCTCATGACGGCGGCCGGCACCAGCGCTCCGATCGCAATCGCGGCGAAGGCAAAGCCCGCGAACCAGCTCGGGAACAGCGTCTTGAACAGCTCGGGCACGACGTCGTTGTTGCTGGCGAGCTTGAGGCCCGCCGCATGGCCCATGTAACCGAGCAGCGCAAGCAGGCCGAGCAGCAGCGTGTAGGCCGGCAGCATCATCGCATTCTTGCGGATGGTGTTGCCGCCCGAGGACGCGAAGATGCCGGTCAGCGTGTGCGGATACATGAAGGCGGCGAGCGCCGAGCCCAGCGCCAGCGAGGCATAGGGCACGATCTGCGCCGGGGACAGCAGGATGCCGCCTGCGCCTTTCGCTGCGAATGCCGCATCCGCCGCGGTGAAGATCGCTCCGTAGCCGCCAAGCTTCGAGGGCACGATCGCAATCGCGGCGATCACCACGATGTAGATCATGATGTCCTTGACGAAGGCGATCAGCGCCGGCGCGCGCAGGCCCGACGAATAAGTGTAGAGCGCCAGCACCAGGAAGGCGAGAACGAGCGGCACCTCGCCGTGCAGGCCGAGCGCCTTGATCGCCACCTCCATGCCGATCAGCTGGAGCGCGATGTAAGGCATCGTCGCCAGCACGCCGGTGGCCGCGACCGCAAGCTCGAGCCCGCGCGATCCGTAGGCGCCGCGCACCACGTCGCCCGCGGTGACGTAGCCGCGCTCCTTGGCGACCTTCCACAGCACCGGCATCACCGCGAACACGAACGGATAGACGATGATGGTGTAGGGCAGCGCGAAGAAGCCGTAGGCGCCGACCGCGTAGACCAGCGCAGGAACGGCGATCACTGTGTAGGCGGTGTAGAAGTCGCCGCCGACCAGGAACCAGGTGATCCAGGTCCCGAACTTGCGGCCGCCAAGGCCCCACTCGTCGAGATGGGCGAGCGTCTCCGGCTTGCGCCAGCGCGAGGCGACGAAGCCCATGCCGGTGACGAGAATGAATAGTGCGAGGAATACGGCGAACGCCGCGCTATCGACATTAGTCAGCACGGCGCACGCTCCTGTAGACGATGTAGGTGAGCAGCGAGGTCAGCGGCACCCAGGCGAGCTGATACCAGTAGAAGAACGGGAAACCGAACAGATGCGGCTCCCTGATATTGTAGAACGGCACAATCATCAGGCCGATGAACGGCAACAACAGCAGCAGACGTACCACGCGCTCTCTCCTCCCCTGTGAGTGAAGTCGACGCGCCTTGTCGTGGGCACGCCTTGAGCGCGATATAGCGGACAATACCGGCCTACCCCTCCCCCTACCTTGGCTCGGCTGGACCCCCATACTTTCGTATCGCGCGGGGTGAAGAAGGCCGCGATGGTCTCCGCAAGCCGTCATTGCGAGGAACGAAGCGCACGCTGCAGCGCGTCCGGGACACGAGACCTACGATGACGAAGTGCGCGAACTTGCGCTCGCCTAGCGCCTGCCGCTCGCGGTGGGGGCCGGCCTCGGCGGCTCGGGCGGCGGGGCGGGCTGCGATGAGTTGCTGGCGCCGAACAGCACGCGGGTCGGGTTGCGGTCGAAATTGTTCACAGCGCGGCTGATGTCACCGAGGGTACGACGGCCGTCGCTCATCAACGCGCCGGAGCGCTTGTCGAAATCGTCGGCGAGCTCGCGGATCGACTTCACCGCCTGGAACAGCTCGCCGCCGTCCTTGCCGCCGGCGAGCGTGTTGAGTCCGAGCATGAGGTTGTCGGCCTTGAGCATGACGCCGTCGACCTTGGCCATCACGCCGTCGATCTTCTCGGAATTGCGCGCGAGCGAGTTGGTGAAGGTCTCCAAATTCTTCAGCGAGTTCTTCACCGATTCCTGATTGTCGGCGACGATCTTGTTGATGTTCTGCAGCGTGCCGCGGATCGCCTCGGTGACGTCCTGGAGCTTGTTGGGGTCGGCCGTCAGCGTCGGGATGCCGTCCTGGTCGAGCGGCGGCGGGGCCGCGGCCTCGTCCCCGCCCTTGAGCGAGATGGCGGCGACGCCGGTGAGGCCCTGGAATTCGAGGCCGACCAGGGTGTCCTTGCGGATCGGGGCGTTGTTCTCGATCATGGCGAGTGCGACAACCCGCCGCGGGTTGTCGAGCTTCACCGAGACCACCTCGCCCACCCGGATACCGTTGAAATTGACACTGCCGCCGTTGCGCAGGCCCGCCGCCGGGCCCTCGAACACAACGCGCAGGGGACTGCGCTGCTTGGTGGTGTGCAGCGACTGGAACCAGAGCACGAAGCCGATCGCCGCGGCGATCACCGCCAGCGTGAACGACCCGATCAAGACGTAGTTTGCCCGCGTTTCCATCAGGTGCTCCGGCTACTCATCACAGCTATTCAACCCAGCCACTCAACCCATGACCGCGCGGGCGCGCTTGCCATGGAAATATTGCCTCAGCCAGGGATGCTGCGAGGCCTGCATGTCGGCGATCGACCCTGCCGCTATGATCTTACCGTTCCCTAAAACGGCGATGCGGTCACACGCTGTGTAAAGGCTGTCGAGGTCGTGGGTTACCATGAAAACGGTCAGCCCCAAAGTGCGCTGGAGCGTCCTGACCAGCTCGTCGAAATCGCCGGCGCCGATCGGATCGAGGCCCGAGGTCGGCTCGTCCAGGAAGACGAGATCCGGATCGAGCGACAGCGCGCGCGCCAGCGCCACGCGCTTGATCATGCCGCCGGAGAGCTCGGATGGGAAGCGCTCGGCGACCTCCGGCTTGAGGCCGACCATGGTCAGCTTGGCCATGGTGATCTCGTCCATCAGCCGCTGCGAGACCCGAAGATATTCGCGCATCGGAAACTGGATGTTCTGCCGCACGGTCAGCGAGGAGAACAGCGCGCCCTGCTGAAACAAGACGCCCCAGCGCCGCTCCACGTTGCGGCGCTGCGAGGTGCTCGAGGAGTCCAGATCGACGCCGAACACCTCGATGGAGCCCGCAACCTTCGGCACGAGACCGATGATGGTGCGCGTCAGCACCGACTTGCCGGCACCGGAAGGACCGACGAAACCCAAGATCTCGCCGCGCTTGACGTCGAGGTTGAGGCCGTCGAGCACGCGTGTTGAGCCGAACTGCACGGTGATGTCGCGCACGCGGATGATCGGATTTTGGATCTCGCTTTGAGCTTCTTTTGCCATCGTCACATCCCGATCGAGGCGAAGAAGATGGCGAACACGCCGTCCATGACGATGACGAAGAAGATGCCCTTCACCACCGAGGCCGTGGTGTGCTGGCCCAGCGATTCCGCGCTGCCCTGCACGGCAAGGCCCTCGACGCAGGCGACGATGCCGATCACGGCCGCCATGACCGGGGCCTTGACGATGCCGACGATGAAATGGTCGATCGAGATGGCGTCGCGCAAGCGCAGCAGGAAGGCTTCGGGCTCGACCCCGCCATAGAGCCAGGCAACGAGACCGCCGCCATAGAGCGCGGCCATCGCGCCGAGGAAAGCCAGGATCGGCAGCGCCAGCACCAGCGCCATCATGCGCGGCAGCACCAGCACCTCGATCGGATCGAAGCCCATGGTGCGCAGCGCGTCGATCTCCTCGCGCATCTTCATCGAGCCGAGCTCGGCGGTGTAGGCGCTGCCCGAGCGGCCCGCGACCATGATCGCGACCAGGAGCACGCCGATCTCGCGCAGCACCAGCACGCCCAGCATGTCGACCACGAAGATGTCGGCGCCGAACCTTCGGAAATGGAAGATGCCTTGTTGGGCGATGATGCAGCCGATCAGGAAGGTGATCAGCACGATGATCGGCACCGCGCGCCAGCAGACCTGCTCCATGTGATGCACGGTCGAGGTCAGGCGGAACGAGCGCGGATGGATCAGGACGCGAAGCCATGCCGCGAGCACGGCGCCGAGCATGTCGACGAGGCCTGCGACCGTGCCGCCGATGCCGGCCACGGTCCGGCCGATCTGCTCCAGCATGCCCGTGATGGTCACCGTGCCGCCGTCGACCACGGCCGTCGCCCTGACCCGCCGCACCTCGTCCACGAGGCTGGAATAATTGGCGGAGAGACCCGCGATCTGCGCCTCGACGGACCCTTTCGTCAGGCTGCGGCGCAGCCGCTCGATCAGCCAGGCGCCGAACGTGTCGAGCTTGGCGACCTCGGAGACGTCGATGAAGATGCTTTGCGGGCCGCCGGCGAGCTTCTCGGCGTCGGCCACCATGCGCTCCAGGACCGGCGCGAAGCTCGCGGTCCATGTCCCGGTGGCGCAGAGTGCCAGCGCGTTGCCCTTGGCAATCCGCTCCAGCTTCGGATCGCTGCTCAAGATGTCCGCTCCCGTGCCGGGGCGGAGAAAATCAGATAGTTGCGCACGCGCCCTTACCCAGAGAAGGTATCCCCAAGTGGTTAATGTTAGTTGCTAGAGGTAACTAGCAGGTTCAGATTTCGCCAGAGTTCAAAATGACTTCCATGAAATTTGCTTCCCTGGCGGCGCGAATCGAGCGCTTCCCGATCGCTGGCAGCTTTATCATCAGCCGGGGGGCCAAGACCGAGGCCGTGACTGTCGTGGCGGAGGTCAGCCGGGACGGGCTGACCGGCCGCGGCGAGTGCGTGCCCTATCCCCGCTATGGCGAGACGCCCGAGGCGACCCTGGCGGCGATCCAGGCCATGCAGCAGGCCTTGGCGGACGGGCTGACGCGGCAAGCCCTCCAGGCCGCCATGGCGCCCGGTGCGGCTCGCAATGCCCTGGACTGCGCCCTGATCGACCTGGAGGCCAAGGCGGCGGGCCAGCGGGCCTGGAACCTACTCGACCGCCCGGTGCCGGGCGAGCGCACTACGGCGTACACGATCTCGTTAGGGACCCCCGTGGCCATGGCGGCCGCCACCGCCAAGGCGGCGCACCGGCCGCTGCTCAAGATCAAGCTCGGCGGCGACGGCGATCCGGAGCGGATCGCGGCGGTACGCAAGGCCGCTCCCGAATCCGAGCTGATCGTCGATGCCAACGAGGCCTGGACCGAGGCCAATCTGGCGCACAATCTCGCCGCCTGCGATGCCGCCGGCGTCACCCTGGTGGAGCAGCCACTGCCCGCGGGCAAAGACGAGGCGCTGGCGCGGATCAAGCGCCCGCTCGCGGTCTGCGCCGACGAGAGCGTGCATGACCGCTCCTCGCTTGCCCCGTTGCGCGACCGCTACGACGCCGTGAACATCAAGCTTGACAAGACCGGCGGCCTCACCGAGGCCCTTGCGATGGCGGACGCCGCGCAGGCGCTCGGCTTCGAAATCATGATCGGCTGCATGGTCGCAACCTCGCTGTCGATGGCCCCCGCGATGCTGGTGACGCCGCAGGCGCGCTTCGTCGATCTCGACGGCCCCTTGCTGCTGGCGCGCGACCGCGATCACGGCCTGCGTTACGACGATAGCCTGGTCTATCCGCCGGACGCCTCGCTCTGGGGTTGAGGCTTGAGCCGGTGCCGAGCCGACCAGATCAGAAGCGCGCCGGCCGCCGCCATCGCGGCCATCACGTAATACAGACCATCGCCGATACGGGCGTAGATCGCACCTGAAGCGATCGAGGTCGCAGCGCCCAGAAGCCCGTTGCACGCGGCGTAATAGCCCTGCCCCCGCGCGATCTGATGCGAAGGCACGCGCTGCACCAGCAGATTCATCGTGCCGACGATGGTCATGCCGAAGCTGAGACCGTGGCCGAGCTGGACGATCGCTAGCAGCGCGAGCGCCGGCTCGCTCGCGGTGACGATCCAGCGCAGCACGGCGCTGAGCCCTCCGATCGCGATCATGGTGGACGGATGCAGCGAGAAGCGCGGCGACAGCGCGAATACCACGATCTCCGCGATCACGCCCAGCGTCCACAGACCCGCGATCGTCAGCCCACTGATCCCATGGAGCTGCCAGTTGATGGCGGAGAAGGTGTAGTAGGCGACGTGACTGCCCTGAATCAGCGCAGCCGAGACGATGACGGCCCAGAAGCCGGCATCGCGCAGCAGCGCCTTGCCGGCATGTCTCTCCGTCGTCTTGCGCCTGACATCGTCGAGCGGCTGAAGCAGCAGGCCGGCTGCGACCGCAACGACGGCCCATGCGACGATGACCCAGATCAGATCGCGCGCGGCGATGTGGTCGACGAGATAGCCGCAGGCGAGCGAGCCGGCGGCGAAGGCCGCCGAGCCCCACAGCCGCAAGGGTCCGTAATCGAGCCCGTAACGGGCGACGCCGCGTAGCGCATAAGCATCGGTCAGCGGCATCGTCGGCGTCCACATCATGCAGGTCAGCGCGTAGATCAGGAACAGCGCCAGCGGCTGCTGCTGCAAGCCGACCGCGGTGAAGCCAATCGCGGTCGCCAGCACCGACACCATCATGCCGGCGCGAATGGCATGTCGCTTTTCGGCGAAGGCGGTCACTTGCGGCAGCGTGGTGAAGCGCGTGATCGCCGGCAGCGCGTTGATGAGGCCGATCCAGGCCGCGTCGACGCCGATCGCCTTCAGCCATACCGGGAAGAACGGCAGATGCGTGCCCGAGACCGCGAAGATGGCCGAATAGAACAGGGCGAGGCTGACGGCGAATCGCCGTTTCGCGGATGCTGGCGTGGGGATTTGTGATTCGGGTGCCATCAAACCAATTGCGATTCGGACGATATCGTGGTGATCGTTACTGTAACGCGCGGTGATTTGCGCGACGAGATCGCAATGGCCAACGAAGCATTCGCCCTTTCGCCCATGTCTGCCCGCGCGGCCGAGCCGAACGAGCAGGATTACGACGCGATCCGCGAAGCCTTCATGGAGACGGCGCGCGGCCGCTGGTTCCTCGGCGAATACGCCAAGCGCAACCGCAATGCCGACACGCGCATGGTGCTCGACGCGGTCGCGAAAATCGAAGAAACCCTTGCGGCGCAGCGACAACCCGTCGTCGAAGATCGCCTGCCCGAAGCGCTGGTCGAGATCCGCCGCGCGATCCGCGAGGCCGAGACGATCGCCATCGCCGCCGTCGACCCCGCCGCGATCGAGACGAGCCTCGCCGCGATCCCGCGCGGCGTGCGCATCATCAAGGAGATCTCCTGGCGCTGGCGCGAGATCGGCGCCGACGGACGAATCTGCGACCTCATTGATTCGCAACTCGCTTCGATCGAGGCCGCCTGCGGACAGATTTCGACCATCGACCCCCGCGTCGAGCTCAAAGCCGCATTCGATCTCTTGAGGGATCGGGTGGAGCAGACCGACGGCGGCGCATCGCCGCAGGCGGCGCCGTCCACGTCGGCTCCGATGCAGCAGGCGCCATCATCCGCCGCCGACGCTCCGCCCGCCGCGCCCGCGGCGATGGCGAGCGAAGCATCCGTGGCTTTTACGGAGTCACAGCGGGACGTCGCCGCGGCTGCCGAGCCCGAAGCGACCGTCGCCGTCGAAGCGTTCGCCGAGGCGCAACAGGCAATGGACGCGGCCGTCGCGCCGGAGATTGCGGCCGAGAGCCAGATCGCCGTCGAGAGCACAGCGCTCGACCAAGTCGCGCCAGAAGACGTCGCGCCCGAAGCCGTCCCGTTGGAAGAGCCGGCCACGGACACCGCCGCCTTCGCGGAAGCCGCTGACGCGTTCGCGCTCGACGCGGCCGCGCAAGCCGAGGACGACGCCGTGCTCGAGGCCATCGCGCTGGAGATGGCCGCGCCCGATCCGGAGTTCGACGAGATCATCGCGCCGGTCGAGATGGAAGCGGCCGTTCCGGAGCCGATGGTGGCGGAGGCTGCAGCGCCCATTGCTGCGGAGCTTCCGGAACCGATCGCGCCTCAGCCTGTCGTCGCTCCCATGGTGGAAGAGCCCGCCGCCGACGCGCCAATCGCAATGGACTCGCTCGCGCGCCTCACCGAAGCCATCGCGGAGGCCGCCGCCGAAGTGATGGAGCAGCAGGCCCCGGCGATGGCAGCCACCGCATCGCTCGCCGCAGCACCGGCCGCAACGCTTCCGATGCCCACGCCGCTCCCCGAGCCCTCGCTCGGCGCCACCATCCTCGCCAGTGGCATCCTGCAAAAACCCCGCGCGCCCGCCAACGACCCGCTCGCGCCAATCCGCCGCATGACCCAGGCCGAGAAGATCGCGTTCTTCTCGTAAAGGGGAGCGCTCTCTCCGCGTCATTGCGAGCAACGAAGCGACAGCGAGACTGCCAACTCCGTCATCCTGAGGCGCGAGACGCACGATGCTCAGCATCGTGCGGGGAGCCTCGAAGGATGCGCGGCCCCGATGCAGCCGGGCGTCGCCCTTCGAGGCTCGCCGAAGAGGCGAGCGCCTTCAGCGACAATGGCTTTGCCATTGCGCGGGGGTGACGGTGATGGATTGAATGCGCTGCTCACTTCCCCATCATCTGACGTCGCGGCGCGTTCAGCTGCTCACCCGCAATTCCACACCGCCCCGATCGGCGTGCGCGTCCAGCACGGGCCAAAACTGCCGCCGTTGTAGCGGCCGCCGTTGAAACCGGGGCGGCCGAAATAGTGCCACTCGCCGTCCCAGCGATAATATTGCGGAACCGGATCGATGTACCAGTGGCGGCGGTCGTTGCGCGCGAGCCGACGCATCGCGTCCTTCTGCTTGTAGAGCGGAATGCTGTTGCTCAGCGGCTGACGATAGCCCGGCAGGAAGCCGTAGCCCTTCCAGACGGGCTTGGGACGCTTTTGAAGGGGCTCAGCGGACGCCACAGTCGGCAGCAGCGAGAGGATGATGGCAACAGACAGACACATAAAGCGGGACATGGAGAAACCATAGACAGTCAGTTCCCGCCGCGCCATTCAAATTCGAGTGCGGGACGTTTCGCCGCTTCTGCCGAGCGGCCACTCTCGATAAGCTCAGCTCGCAACGCGTAGCGTGAACGCGGCGCGGACCGCTTGCATGTGCCGGAGTGACCGAATGCCTGAGAGCCCGCGCGTCGGCGCCTTTGCGATCGTTCCCAGCAACGATCTTCCCGCCGCAATTCCATTCTGGGAACGGCTCGGCTTTGCGCGCATCGGCGGCGATGCCGGCTATGTCATCATGAGCGGCCGGGGATGCGAGGTGCATCTCACGCAAGCCGGCGATGGCCCGTGGCGCGTGCCGGAGCACAATCCCTTTGGCATTTTCATTCGCACGCCCGAGGTCGAGGCCATTGCCGCGCGCGTGGACGATCTCATCATCCGGCCCGGCGGCGTGCTGCGCCACCGCGAATGGGGCATGTATGAAGTCGGCATCAACGGCCCCGACGGCCTTCTCGTCCGGATTGGCTGGCCCTCGGCGCTGATGCGCCAATCCGGCTAGCTGATCACGCCCTTCCTGATCAGGAAGCAGCCGTACCCCCTGCTGTCGCCGACCTGCACGACACCAAACCCCGCCGCGGCCGCGCGATAAAAATCCGCCCGCGAGAGCTTGCCGGGAACAACGGCGCGTCCGACCGCGCGCTCGATCTCAGCCAGCACGGCGCGCTGCACGTCGGGCACGCGGTCGGGATCGTCGACCGGCGCCATCACCCGCACCGGGTCGGGATCGAAATCGTCGAGCGGGTAGAGCGTCATGATGGCGCGAACGGCCGTCTCCATCGTCATGCCCGGCAGCTGGATCAGGCGCTGCGACGATGTCGAGCGGGCGATGTGCGTGGCCGGGTGGTTGGCGTCGACGACGACGAGATCGTCGCCGTGGCCCATGGAGGCCAGCAGCCAGAGCAGGTCGGGCGTGAGGATCGGATCGATCGATTTCAGCATGTGACGGCAGTTCCCATTATCGATCGCTAACCATAGCAGGTTCCGAGCGTGATTCAGATCACGCAAGGCCACCATGGTGAGGGGGATCACGGACCTCAAGCTCGAACGCGGCGAGGCTCCCCGGCAACCAATCTCGCATCGAGATCAGTGCCAAAGGAGCACGCCATGTTCCGCCTAAAGCCTTTCCTGATGACAGCAAGCCTTGTGGGGAGCCTGTTCGGCTTCGCCTGCGGCCCTGTTTCCGCGCAAGTTGCCCCGGTCGAGCCGGCCCCCACCGCGCTGCAGGGCCCGGAGCAGCGGGTGGCGCTGGTGATCGGCAATTCGAACTATAAGAACGCGCCGCAGCTCGCCAATCCCGACAATGACGCCGAGTCGATGGCGAAGTTCCTGAACTCGGCCGGCTTCGAGGTGGTTGCCGCGACCGACCTGACCCAGAACGACATGCTCCGCGTGGTGCAGGACTTCTCCGCCAAGGTGTCCGCGCGCGGTCCGAACACCGTGGCGATGGTCTATTACGCCGGTCACGGCGTGCAGCTCGCCGGCGAGAACTATCTCGTTCCCGTCGACGCCAAGGTGTCGAACCAGACCGAGCTCGTCAACAATTCGGTGCGCCTGGTCGACGTGATGTCGACGCTGGAGACGATCCCGAGCCGCATGCGCATCGTCATCCTCGATGCCTGCCGCAACAACCCGTTCCCTGATGTCAATGACGCCGGCCGCGGCCTTGCCATCGTCGATGCGCCGAACGGCTCGATCGTCGGTTACTCGACCGCACCGGGCGCTGAAGCGCTCGACGGCACCGGCGGTCACAGCCCCTACACGCAGGCGTTCCTGAACGTCGCACGCGAACCCAACGTGCCGATCGAGCAGCTGTTCAAGCGCGTTCGCCTGCAGGTGAACCAGTCCACCAGCGGTGCGCAGATCCCGTGGGAGAGCTCCTCGCTGACTTCGGACTTCACCTTCTTCGGCGACACCGCGGTTGCCGCCAATCGCGCGCCGGTCAGGGCACCGGTGGTGCAGATGGCCTCCAACCTGCCGAGCCGCTCGACTCGTCAGGCCTATGACTATGTCGTGTCGGAGGGCCGGCCGGAATATTATCAGGAGTTCATCCGGATGTACCCGCACGACCCGCTGTGCGACCACGTCCGCTGGCTGCTCAACAACATCCTGCTCTCGCAGGCCTGGCACAAGGCGGTGCTCGTCAATTCGCCGGTTGCCTACAAGACCTTCTATGACAGTTACGGCACCAGCCCCTACGCGCAAATGGCCCTGAAGCTGCAGATGCAGCCGAAGCAGATCCCCTTGATGCAGGCGACCAAGTTCCTGGCTCCGCAGAACATTGCTCCGACCTTCAAGATCGGCAATCTCGGCCAGCCGAAGTACATGCCGCTGCAGCAGGGTAATGGCGGCCAGATCAACGGTAATCTGCCGGTCGTGCAGAAGCCGGTCGACGGCAATGTCATCGGCAAGCTCGGCAATGGTGGCCAGATCGGCAACCTGCCCTCGGGCAACAACCAGCCGAACGGCACGCCGTCACAGACCCCGGGCAAGATCGTCACCCTGCCTGCACCGACCAACACGACCACCAGCAATGGTGGCATCGGCAAGATCGTCACCCTGCCGGCGACCAACAACAAGCCGGACGCTGGCAACGCCAATGGCAAGCCGGGCAAGATCGTGAGCATGCCGGTGAATGTCGGCAAGGGCGGCTCGACTGTCGACGTGAAGCCCGTTCAGACGCAGAACCACCCGATCCGCGTCAACAACGGCAACACCGGCATCGTGAAGCTCAACAACAATCCGGTGAACAAGGTGCAGGTGCAGAACAACGTCCAGAACAACCGCCCGCAGCTCAACACGATGCCGAGCCGCATGGTCAACAGCAACAACAACTTCCGGCAGTCGATGAACCAGGCGCCGAGCATGAATGGCGGCGGCAACCGTCGCGGCGGCTTCATGCACTGATTGGGCGAAGAAGAAGGTGCGCTCCCTCCCCCGCTTGCGGGGGAGGGTTGGGGAGAGGGTCTCTCCGCAACGGGACAATCCCCAAGAGGAAAGAGTCCCACCCGGCGCTTCGCGCCGACCTCCCCCGCAAGCGGGAGAGGTTTCACCGAGCAAGCGGTTAGTTCGATCCACAAGATCGACAAACACAAAGAAGGGGCAGAGCGGCAACGCTCTGCCCCTTCTTCATAAACCCTTAGACGTGGTCATTCCGGGATGCGCCGAGAGGCGCAGGCCCGGAATGACGGCTAGGCCACCAGCTCGGCGAACAGATCCGCGTCGACATTGCCGCCGGAGAGCACGATGACGACGTTCTTGCCGGCGACGTCGAGCCGGCCCGCCAGCAGCGCGGCGAGGCCGACAGCGCCGCCGGGCTCCACCACGAGCTTCAGCTCGCGATAGGCGAAGGCGACGGCGGCGCCGACTTCCTTGTCCGACGCGGTGACGCCGCGCGCGAGCAGCTTGCTGTTGATCGCGAAGGTCATCTCGCCGGGGATCAGGGCCATCAGCGCATCGCAGATGGTGCGGCCCGCGGGTGGATGCGGCTCGCGATGTCCTGCGCTCAGCGAGATGCCGTGATCGTCGAACGCCTCGGGCTCGGCCACCACGATCTCGGCGCGCGGATAGCGTGCCTTCACGGCGGTCGCGACGCCCGCGATCAGGCCGCCGCCGGAGGCCGGTGCCACCACGATGTCGGGGCTAAGGCCGAGGCCCGCCAAGTCTTCCGCGATCTCGCGGCCGGCGGTGCCCTGCCCCGCGATCACGAAGGGATCGTCATAGGGCCTCACCAGCGTCGCGCCGCGCTTTTCGGCGATGCCGCGCGAGATCGCCTCGCGGTCGTCCTTGTCGCGATCATAGAGCACGACCTCGGCGCCATAGGATTTGGTGCGCTCGCGCTTCGACAGCGGCGCATCCGCAGGCATCACGATGGTCGCCTGCATGTCGAGGATTTTTGCCGCGGCCGCCACGCCCTGGGCGTGGTTGCCGGAGGAGAACGCCACGACGCCGCCGGCGCGCTTGTCCTGCGGGATCGAGAACACCTTGTTGAAGGCGCCGCGGAACTTGAACGAGCCGGTGCGCTGGAGCATCTCCGGTTTCAAGAACACCTTCGCGCCGACGCGCTCGTTGAGCACGGGAAAGGACAACAGCGGAGTGCGGATGGCGTAGGGCGCGATCACACGCGCTGCGGCGTCGATATCGGCGGGGCCGATCGGGAGGAGCTGTTCGGTCATGGCCGAATGTTATCGCGGCC
Source organism: Bradyrhizobium sp. IAR9 (assembly GCF_013408065.1). Taxonomy (NCBI): domain Bacteria; kingdom Pseudomonadati; phylum Pseudomonadota; class Alphaproteobacteria; order Hyphomicrobiales; family Nitrobacteraceae; genus Bradyrhizobium; species Bradyrhizobium sp. IAR9. The sequence goes on along the minus strand of NZ_JACBZW010000013.1, from coordinate 145,842 downwards.
GATGAGGCCCGGGCAAGACACCTCCGCGCGAGGATTTTCCCCATAGCGTTTTCGAGCGAAGTGGAAACCGGTTCGCGTGAAGAAAACGCGTCAAAACAAGAATCTAGAGCTATTTCGATCCATCGGATCGAGATAGCTCTAGGCCACGAAGCGGGGCTGTTCCGCGCCGTTCCGGCCAGGCAGCACCGCGCCGACCGCCTCAATGCTGGCCACAAAGGCCCTCGCCGAGGCTTCCCAGGTGTAATTGGCCGCGAACGCGACGCAGTCCTGCCGGGAGATATCCAATGCCGCGAAGCAGGCGCTGCGCAAGTCGTGATCGAGCGCGCCGACCGGGGCATCACCGATGACGTCGCGGGGGCCCTTCACCGGGAAAGCGGCCACCGGCAGGCCGCTTGCGAGCGCTTCGAGCAGCACCAGGCCGAACGTGTCGGTCTTGCTCGGAAACACGAAGACGTCGGCGGCCGCATAGATATCCGCCAGTTCCTCGCCGTGCTTCTCGCCGAGGAAGATCGCATCGGGATAGGCCTCTTCGAGCGAAGCGCGCGCGGGGCCGTCGCCGACGATGACCTTGGTCCCGGGCAGATCGAGGTCGAGGAAGCCCTCGAGATTCTTCTCCACGGCGACGCGGCCGACCGACAGGAACACCGGCGCCGGCAGGCAGAGATCGATGGCGCGGGGGTGGAACAGCTGGGTGTCGACGCCGCGCGGCCACAGCACGACATTGTCGAAGCCGCGCTCGGTCAGCTCGCGGGCGAGCGCAGGCGTTGCAGCCATCACGGCGCGGCTGGCGCTGTGGAAGCGGCGCAGCGCCCGCCAGATCAGCGAGCCCGGCACCGGCACGCGGGCGCGGACATATTCGGGAAAGCGGGTGTGGAAGCTGGTCGTGAACGGCAGTCTGCGCTGGCGGCAGTAGCGGCGGACCATCAGGCCGATCGGCCCTTCGGTCGCGATGTGGATGCTGTCGGGGCGCGCCTCCGCGATCAGCTTCGCAATGCGCGCCGGACGCGGCATCGCCAGACGCACGTCGCGATAGCTCGGCATCGCAAAGGTGCGGAACGATTGCGGCGTCAGGAATGTGAATTCGACGCCGAGGCTTTTGCCGGCGTCGGCGAGCTTGGTCAGCGTCCGAACCACACCGTTGACTTGCGGGTGCCAGGCGTCGGTCGCGACCAGGATGCGCATCAGGCGGCCTCTGTTATGCAGCTCTGGCTGCGACCTGCGGGACTTGTGCCGGCTTCTGCAAATGATCCGCCCAGGTGATGATCTCGAAATGGCCGTCGTCGTGCTCGACCAGGGCCGTGCAGCTCTCGACCCAGTCGCCGCAATTCATGTAGCGGATGCCGCCCTCGTCGCGGATCACGGCGTAGTGGATGTGGCCGCAGATCACGCCGTCGGCGTCGTGGCGCCGCGCCTCGGCGGCGAGCGCCTGCTCGAACGCGCCGATATAGTTGACGGCGTTCTTGACCTTCTGCTTGGCCCATTGCGACAGCGACCAATAGGGCACGCCGAACAGGCGGCGGAAGAAGTTGACGAAGCGATTCATCTGGATCGCGAAGTCGTAAGCCTTGTCGCCGAGATGGGCGAGCCAGCGCGCGTTCTGCACCACGAGGTCGAAGATGTCGCCGTGGATGACGAGATAACGCTTGCCGTCCACGCCGGTGTGGACGGTGTTCTCGACGACGTCGATGCCGCCGAAATGCGTGCCGTAATAGTTGCGCAGGAACTCGTCGTGATTGCCGGGGATGTAGACGACCTTGGCGCCCTTGCGCGCCTTGCGCAGCAGCTTCTGCACGAGGTCGTTGTGGGATTGCGGCCAGTTCCAGCTCGATTTCAGCGCCCAGCCGTCGACGATGTCGCCGACCAGATAGATCGTGTCGGCATCATGGTAGCGCAGGAAGTCGAGCAGAAGATCGGCTTGAGAACCGCGGGCTCCGAGATGAACGTCGGAGATGAACAACGTGCGAAAGCGCCGCTCCGGGCTCTCGTCACTCACATCGTAACTTCCCATGCGCCAGCCTGTAACAATGTCCCGTGACAGGGGGATGACCGATTGAACTTTTGAGGCACCTTCAGATACGAATCACGCCTTGCCTCGCCCTCTCCGCGAATATCAGTCGCATGCGACAATCAGGCGACATGGCGCCGCAGGGGGCGCCGCAGCAATCCTACCCTCCCCTGGAGGGGGAGGGTGAACTACCCACACGAGCAGCGCTGAACAGACGAACGCCTGCGCTCCCGCTGGCCGCTCGCCTCAGTAGAACTTGTGGAAATGATGGACCGGGCCGTGGCCGTGCCCGACGCTGAAGCGGTCAGCGGCTGCGATGGCCGCGCTGATCCAGGTCTTGGCGTTGCGCACGGCAAGCTCCAGACCTTCGCCCTTGGCGAGCCCCGCCGAGACCGCCGAGGACAGCGAGCAGCCGGTGCCATGGGTGTTGCGTGTGGCAACGCGCGGCGCCGCAAGCGCGATCGTGCTTTCGGACGTGACGAGATAGTCGGTGCTCTCGGCGCCCTCGCCGTGTCCGCCCTTGATCAGGACCGCACCGCAGCCGAGCGCCAGCAGGCGATGCCCCTGGGTTTCGATCTCGGCCTCGCTTGCCGCGACCGGCTCGTCGAGCAGAGCCGCGGCCTCCGGCAGATTGGGCGTGATCACCGACGCCAGCGGTATCAGTTTTGTGCGGAGCGCGTCGACGGCCTCGGATGCCAGCAGGCGGTCGCCGGAGGTCGCCACCATCACGGGATCGAGCACGACGTGCCCCGGCGCCCAGCGCGACAGCGCGGCCGCGATCGCATCGATACTGGCGACCTGGGCCACCATGCCGATCTTCACCGCGCCAATGTCGAGATCGGAAAACACCGCATCGATCTGCGCGGCGACGAACTCGGCCGGCACCGCATGAATGCCGGTGACGCCGCGCGTGTTCTGCGCGGTCAAGGCCGTAATGACGGACGCGCCGTAGACGCCGAGCGCGGCAAACGTCTTCAGGTCGGCCTGGATGCCGGCGCCGCCGCTCGAATCGGAGCCGGCGATGGTGAGTGCGACCGGGGTCGTCATCGCCGGACACCTTTGCTGGATACAGACACCGCCATGGCCTGTCCTAGCGCGGCCGTGGAACACCGGCAAGCGCGCCGAGCCGCGGCCGATAGTGATTCGCGACGCCGTGCATTCCCTGCGAATCAGGCAAACAGCGGGCCGGCTCGCCCCGCAATCGTGCGGACTTGAAAATGCAACCGCGCCGGACCCTTGGTATAGTCTCGAACCTCACCTGCTTCGCCGAAGAGCGCGAGGTGAGAGTGGAACTGTCCAGCGACACCCATGTTGCGGGCTCACGGCCCGCAAGCCGCCTGGAACGGAATCTTGGGGTGGGAATGATGTGGGCCTTTTTTGAACGTCTCCTCGACTCGTCCATGCTGTCGCCGCACGGCATCTGCCTGTTGTGGGAGCCTGAGCTCATCTGGCTTCACGTCGTTTCCGACGCCTGCATCGCCGCCGCCTATTTTTCGATTCCGTTTGCCCTTGCGATCCTGGTCACCAAGCGGCGCGACCTCAAGTTCGGCTGGGTCTATTGGGCCTTCGCGATTTTCATCATGGCGTGCGGCCTCACCCATGTGCTGTCGATCTACACGCTCTGGGTCCCGGTCTATGGCATCGAGGGCATGGTCAAGGCGGCGACCGCGGTGGCATCCGTGGTCACGGCGGGCGCGCTCTGGCCGCTGCTGCCGAAGATCCTGACGATCCCCTCGCCGTTCGAGCTGCGGCAGGTCCAGGCCGCGCTCGAGGAGGAGGAGATCAAGAGCCGGGACGCGACGCTGCTGCTCAAGCAGGTCAGCGACGCCCAGCGCGCGATGCGCGAGAGCGTGGCGCGCCTCACCGCGATCGTCGAGACCGCGGTCGACGGGGTCATCCTGCTCGACGCGCAGGACCATATTCTGCTGTTCAATCCGGCCTGCGAGCGCTTGTTCTGCTACTCCGCCGACGAGGTCATGGGCCGGAACGTCAGGATGCTGATGCCCGAGGCGGGCACCGCGCCCGACAGCCACGCAAGGCATTTCGCGACCGCCGGCGAGGCCATCGGCCTGCGCAAGGACGGATCGACGTTTCCGATGGACGTGTCGGTCGGCCGGACCCGGCAGGACGGCGAATTGATCTTCGTCGGCATCGTCCACGACCTGACCGCGCGCAAGCTGACCGAGCAGCAGCTCCAGCAGGCGCAGAAGATGGAGACGGTCGGTCAGCTCTCCGGCGGCATCGCCCACGACTTCAACAACCTGCTCACCGTCATCATCGGCAACGCCGAGCATCTGAGCGAGCAGCTCAAGGCGAGGCCCGACCTGCGCCGCTTTTCCGAGGACATCTGCCAGTCGGGCGAGCGGGGCGCCGAGCTGACGCAGCGCCTGCTCGCGTTCAGTCGCCGCCAGTTGCTGCAGCCCCAGACGATCGATTGCCGCGGCCTGCTCGAGTCCATGTTCAAGCTGCTCAAGCGCACCTTGCGCGAGGACATCGAGATCAGGACGGCTTCCAGGCCCGGCACGATCGTGGCCTTCGCGGATCGGGCCCAGCTCGAATCCGCCGTGCTCAACCTTGCGCTCAATGCGCAGGATGCCATGCCGGCCGGTGGTCATCTGACCCTGAGCACGGAGTTGACGACACTTGACGATGACTATCGCGCCCTTCACCCCGAAGTCGCATCCGGCAACTATGTGTTGATCTCGATCACCGACGACGGCGAAGGCATGACGCCGGACGTCACCCGGCGCGCGTTCGAGCCGTTCTTCACCACCAAGGAGGTCGGCAAGGGCTCGGGCCTCGGCCTCAGCATGGTCTATGGTTTCGCCAAGCAATCCAATGGCCATGTCACGATCTACAGCGAGCCGGGCCTTGGGACGACGGTCCGGATCTATTTGCCGCGCGCGGACATTGGATCATCGCACGCCGAGCTTTCCGATGGCGAGGACGCGGCGCCCCGAGGATACGAGACGATCCTGATCGCCGAGGACGATCCGTTCGTTCGCTCCTCCGCCATTCGCAGGGTGGAAGCTCTCGGATATCGCGTCATTGCCGCGGTCAACGGCAAGGAGGCCTTGCAGCAGCTGCGTACCGAGCCCGGTATCGACATGCTGTTCACCGACATCGTGATGCCCGGCGGCATGAGCGGCTGGGAGCTCGCCGACCAGGCGCGGCGGATTCGCCCCGGTCTGCCGGTCCTGTTCACCTCGGGCTACGCGCTGGAGACCCTGGTCGAGGAGGGCCACGCGCATGCGCAGGCGATCGTGCTGACCAAGCCCTACCGCAAGGTCGAGCTCGCCCAGCGGCTCAGAGACGCATTCGCCGCGGCCGTGGTGACGTCCTAAACGAGGGACCGGCATCTGGCGGCCGGCAAGTCCGCTTGCTAAATCGGGCCGGGTTTGGCCTATTAGCCGTCAGATACGCTTTCGGAGTGCCCGCGATGGTTCCTTTTTTCGTCCAGATCAAATGCAAGCTCGGTCAGTCCTATACGGTCGCCAATGCGCTTGCCGAAGCCGAGATCGCGTCCGAGATCTACTCCACGGCCGGCCAATATGACCTCCTGGTGAAATTCTACGTCGACAAGGACACCGACATCGGACATTTCGTCAACGAGAAGGTGCAGGTGCTGCCGGGCATCCAGGACACCCTCACCATCATCACCTTCAAGGCGTTCGGCGCCAGCTGAGCTAACCAGCTTCCTTGCGCTTGGGCCGCGGCGGACCGTCGACCGGCGGCAGCGATTTGAGATAGTCCGCCATCGCCGCAATATCCGCGTCGGACAATTGCGAGGTGTTCTTGATCACCCGCCTCATCGCGCCGCCGACGCTGTCGCCGTCGGGCAAGTCGCCGGTCTTGAGCAAATCGGCGATATCCTTGGCGCTCCACTCGCCGAGGCGCTTCTGGGTGATGTTGGGGACCCACCCCTCGCCTTCCGGATTGGGCCCGCCGGCAAAGCGCTCGCCCGAGATGATGCCGCCAAGCGCGTTGCGCGGGCTGTGGCATTCGGCGCAATGGCCAAAACTGTTGACGAGATAGGCGCCGCGATTGAATTGCGGCGACTTGGTGCCGTCAGCGACGAAGCGCTTGCCGTCCATGAACAGCAATTTCCAGATGCCGACATTGCGCCGGATATTGAACGGAAAGCCGACATCGTGGTCACGCACCTTGCCGGCAACAGACGGCAGCGTCTTCAGATAGGCCAAGAGATCGAGCACGTCCTCGCGCCTTGCGTGCTGATAGGACGTATAGGGAAAGGCAGGAAAATAATGCTGTCCGCCTGGCGAAACCCCGTGCATCACCGCGTTGACGAAGTCGGCGTCGGTCCATTTGCCGATGCCGTCGTTCGGATCGGGAGAGATGTTCGGCGCGTAGAACGTTCCGAACGGCGACTTGATCGCGAGGCCGCCACCGAGCTTGACACGGTCGGGCTGGTCCGGAGTGGCATGGCAGGACGCGCAGCCCCCGGCGTTGAACATGGCCTCGCCGTTGGCAAGGTTTGCCACGTGGGCCGGCGCATTGCCCGCGGCCGCCACCACTGGCGCGCTGAGCCACCAATAGACCACGGCAGCAGTGACCGCGGCGAGCAGCCCCACGAGAATTGTTCGTTGCAACATGCGGATCCATTCACTCGTCGCGGCGAATCTAAGACCGATGCCGTCGCGACTCCAACCACGAAGAATTTAGCCAGCCCCGGCCGGAAACGGGAATAAACTGAAACGCCGGCTGTTGAAAGTTTGGCAGCCCGAACGGGCTCAGCAGGGAGAATGTCATGAACAAGACCGTCATTGCCGCCTTAGCGCTCGGTGCCGTTGCTTTTGCCGGCCCGGCCAGCGCCGAAAAGCTGAAAGCAACGCTCGACGGCAAGTCCGAGGTGCCGGCAACGACCACCAGCGGCACCGGAACCGCCGATCTGGACTATGATGCCGCCAGCAAGAAGCTGTCGTGGACCGTCACCTATTCCGGGCTCTCCGGGCCCGCCACCGCCGCGCATTTCCACGGCCCGGCCGAGGCCGGCAAGAACGCAGGCGTGGCCGTTGCGATCCCGAATGCGGCCGCGAGCCCGGTCAAGGGCGAAGCGACGCTCACCGACGCGCAGGCCGCCGATCTGCTCGGCGGCAAGCTCTACATCAACATCCACACCGCGGCGAACCCGGGCGGCGAGATCCGCGGCCAGGTGACGAAGTAAGCCGCGACGCTGCTTCGTTGCGTGAAGGCCGGGCGCGGGAGGGGCGTCCGGCCTTTTCGATTCCGGCCGCGCCTTAAGCCGCGTTCAGCGCCTGCGTGAGGTCGGCAATCAGGTCGGAGGGATTCTCGATGCCGATCGACAGCCGGATCGTGGAATCGAGCACGCCGATTTTCCGGCGGATGTCGGCGGGGACGCCGGAATGGGTCATGGTCGCAGGCAGGCTGGCGAGCGATTCCGTGCCGCCGAGGCTGACCGCCAGCTTGAGGATCTGCAGCGCGTTGAGGAATTTGACCGCAGCGTCCTTACCGCCGACGATGTCGAACGAGAAGGTGGATCCCGCCCCCAGGCATTGCCGCGCGAACACACGCCCGGCCGGCGAGGCCGCCTCGTGATGACCGAGATAGTGGACCTTGGCCACCTTGGGGTGATCGCGCAAATAGTCCGCCACGAGGCGCGCATTCGCATCGGCTTTTTCCATGCGGAGGCTCAGAGTCTCGAGCGAGCGGTTGATCATCCAGCAGGAATGCGGATCGAGCTGGGTGCCGATGGCGCCGCGGAGCGCCTTGATGCCTTTCATCAGCGCCTTCGAGCCGAGCGCGGCGCCCGCGATCAGGTCGGAATGACCACCGACGTACTTCGTGAGCGAGTAGAGGGAAATGTCGGCGCCGTGCTCGATCGGCCGCTGAAACACCGGTCCGAGCAGCGTGTTGTCGCAGGCGATGATCGGCGTGTGTCCCTGGGCCTTGCCGATAGCGTCGGCGATGCGGCGGATCATGGCGACATCGACCAGGCCGTTGGTCGGGTTGGCCGGGGTCTCGATCAGGATCATCGAAACGCGGCCCTTGGCCATGGCCTCCTCAGAGGCCTGCTTGACGGCGGCTTCGTCGATCCCGTCGGCAAAGCCGACGGCGCCGATCGACAGGCGGGCCAGCGTGTTCGTCAGCAGCGTTTCCGTCCCGCCATAGAGCGGCTGCGAGTGCAGGATGACGTCGCCCGGGCGAACGAAAGCCAGGATCGTGGTGGCGATGGCCGCCATGCCGGACGAGAACAGCGCGCAGCTCTCGGTGCGCTCGTAGATCGAGAGCCTGTCCTCGACGATCTCGCTGTTGGGATGGTTGAAGCGCGAATAGACCAGACCCGCACCCATGCCTTCCGGCGGCTCGCGCCGACCGGCGACGAAATCGAAAAAGTCCTGCCCGTCATCGGCCGTCCTAAACACGAAGGTAGAGGTCAGGAACACCGGCGGCTTGATGGCGCCTTCCGACAGTTGCGGATCATAGCCATAGGTCAGCATCAGCGTTTCAGGGTGCAGCATGTGATTGCCGATGTGGGTCTTCGACGGAAACGGTTTTGCCATGGCCTGTCTCGCTGTTGATTGGGGTCTTCGCCGCGCGTTGGAACTCCTGATGTAATGAGGCAGTCGGGAAAGAGGTGCGCCTCGTCGCATCAACGCCACGGCCTTTGGCTCGAAGATAGCTGCTCCGGCAGCGATCCGTCAGACCTTGCGCACAGAAAAAGGGCGGTCGCTATCGCAGCCGCCCTTCATAATTCCAATGCAGTATGTAGCCCGGACGAGCGAAGCGACATCCGGGAAAGACTATCAACTCGGCTGGACTCCCCGGATATCGCTTCGCTCATCCGGGCAAGGGACTCTGTAACCCGCTATTTCAACTTCACCCGATAGGTCTCGTGGCAATCGTTGCAGCGATCATTGATCGCGGTATAGGCCGCTTTCAGGCTCGCGACGTCGGTAATCTTGCCTTTGACGTCGGCGATCGCCTTCTGCACTGGCGGAATCTTGGAGTCGAAATCGGCCTTGTTCTGCCAGACCTTTTGCGAGGCACCGTACGTCGCGTTCACCACGTCCTGCTTGGGATTGACCTCGAAGGTCTTGGCGATCTTGGCGACGTCGGCCTCGATGCTGGCAATGGCCTGATCGGCAGCCTTCCGGTCGAAGGGGATATCGCCCTTCGTCATCTTCTGGATGACGCCATACTGGTTCTTGGCGATCGAGCGCATCAGATTGTCCTGCTGGACGGCAATCTCCTGTTGCGCCATCACGGCGCCGGCCCCCAGCAAAAGGGTGCCCACGACAATCATCGTTCTTTTCATTGGCTAACGTCTCCGGCTCGCAGAGGTGAGGATGGGCCCATCCATGGATAGAACCCCGCAGCGGGCATTTATTCCCGCCGCGGAAGAATCCCGCCTAGAGGCTGTGGCGGCGATGGTGCTCGCTGATGGCGATCCACACCCGCTCGGGGGTCGCGGGCATGTCGATGTGGTCGATCTTGTACTCGCGCCAGAGGGCGTCGACGATGGCGTTGACGACGGCCGGACAGGAGCCGATCGCGCCGGCCTCGCCCGCCCCCTTCACGCCCAGCGGATTGGTCTTGCAGGGCACGTTGGCGGTCTCGAACACGAAGGCCGGCCCGTCCGCCGCGCGCGGCAGCGCGTAGTCCATGAAGGTCGCGGTGATGAGCTGGCCGTCATTGGGCCCATAGACCACCTGCTCCATCAGCGCCTGGCCGATGCCCTGCATGGCGCCGCCATGCACCTGGCCGGCCAGCAGCAGCGGGTTGAGCGTCTTGCCGAAATCGTCGACGATCACGTAGTTGACGATTCTGATGATGCCGGTGGCCGGATCGATCTCGACCTCCGCCAGATGCGTCCCATTCGGGTAAGTGCCGTCGGCACTGGCGAAGGTCGCGCTGCCGTTCAGCTTCGACGGATCGGCGCCGGGCCGCTTGGCAAGGTCGGCGAAGGAGATCGAGCGGTCAGTGCCGGCGATCCGGATCACGCCATCGGTGATCTCGAGGTCGCCCGCGCTCGCTTCCAGCGCTTGCGCAGCGAGCTCCTTCAGCTTCTTGCCGAGATCGCCCGCAGCACGCTCCACGCAGACGCCGCCGGTGGGAATCGAGGCCGAGCCGCCGGTGCCGAGGCCGGTCGCGATCTCGTCGGTGTCGCCCTGACGGATATGCACCCGCTCCGGCGGCAGGCCGAACTGCTCTGCGACGATCTGCGCATAGGCGGTCTGGTGGCCCTGCCCGCTCGATTGCGTGCCGATCAGCACGGTGACGTCGCCACTGGGATCGAGACGGACGTTGGCCGTCTCCTCACCCATCACGCCGCAAATCTCGACATAGCTCGCTAGCCCGATGCCGCGGATCAGCCCGTTCTTCTTGGCCGCCTTGGCGCGCTTGCCAAATTCCTTCCACTCGGCGATCTCCATCGCGCGCTTGAGATGCGCGGCGAAATCGCCGGAATCATAGACCTTGCCCGTCGCGGTCTTGTAAGGCAGCGCCTTCGGCGGAATGAAATTCTTGCGACGGATGGCATCGGGCGTCATGTCGAGCTTTCGCGCGCAGGCGTCGACGAGACGTTCGATCACGTAGGCCGCCTCCGGCCGCCCGGCGCCGCGATAGGCATCGACCGGCACGCTGTGCGTGAAGATAGTGCGCACCCGGCAGTGGAAGGCCTGGATGTCGTAGAGGCCCGGCAGCATGCCCGCGCCGCCATGCGGGATGTAGGGGCCGAAGGTCGACAGATACGCGCCCATGTCGCCCATCAGGTCGCAGTCCATCGCGAGGAACTTGCCGTCCTCGGCCAGCGCCATCTTCGCAGTGGTGACGTTGTCGCGGCCCTGCGCATCGCCCAGGAAATGCTCGGAGCGATCTGCCGCCCACTTCACCGCCTTCTTCAGTTTTCGCGCGGCGACCGCCATCAGGGCGTATTCCCGGTACGGAAACAGCTTTGTGCCGAAGCCGCCGCCGACGTCGGGGCAGATCACCCGCATCTTGTCGGTGGGGATGTTGAGCACGTTCTGACAGAGGATGTCGCGCAGGCGATGGCTGCCCTGGCTGCCGATCGTCAGTGTCAGATGGTCGCGCTTGGCGTCATATTCGCAGACCGCTGCGCGCGTTTCCAGGAAGCTGGCAACCACGCGCGGATTGACGATGGCAATCTCGGCGACCGCATGCGCCTTGGCGAAAGCAGCTTCCGTCGCCGCCTTGTCGCCGATCGAGACGTCGAACAGCACGTTGCCGGCCTTGTCCGGCCAGACTTGCGGCGCGCCCTTCTTGACGGCGTTGACGACGCCGGTCACCGCCGGGAGCGGGCTCCATTTGACGTCGATCGCCTCGATCGCATCGCGCGCCTGGTCGATGGTCTCGGCGACGACGAAGGCGACGGCATCGCCGACGTGGCGCACCTCGTCCTTGGCCAGGATCGGGTATGGCGGGCCGGTGAACGGATCGGTCTCGAGGTTGAACAGGCAGGGCAGATTGCCGAGATCCTTGACGTCATCGGCGGTCAGGATCAGCGCGACCCCGGGCAAGCCGCGGGCGCGGCTCACATCGATGGTGTATTTGGCATGCGCGTGCGGCGAGCGCAGCATCAGGCAGCGGAGCGCAGCCTGCGGCGCGTAATCGTCGGTATAGCGGCCCTTGCCGCGGATGAGCGCGTCATCCTCCTTGCGCAGCACGCTTTGGCCAACGCCGAACTTGATGGGAGCCGCCATTTTATCTTCCCGTTCTCATGGTTGTTTTGCCGGCATATTGCCGTGGAAAAACTGGCAAGGCAAACGGCTTTAGGCGGGCACGAGCCGCGAAGAACCACACCTCGTCGGTCAGAGCGGGGCGGGGCCGGCAGGCCGCAGTCCGGTCATTTCCGTGTGAAGATTGATGGTCCCTCGGGCGGCCTCGGCGCACATGGTCCCGGCCAGGCGGCACGACGGCAGGATCGTTACCGAACTTGCACCACAACGCGCGCCTGAAAACAAGCAGTGGTGCTTAACGCCGCTTGTTCGCAAAGCGCGTGTCCACGTCGCGTGGTTGATCATTTACATCCCACCGCGGCCCCACAGAGTCCTCGTGCTATCTCTCAGTCTGTCAATGGCGCGTTCAGGCGCGATGCGGTCGATCTCGCCGCGCGTCAAGCCGATATCCATCAGCTCCCTGTCGCTGAGGTCCTGCAAGGCGACCCCTGCGCGCGGCCGCCAAGCCTGAAACGCCCGCCAGTATCGCCTGAGCAGGCTCTCGACGATGGAGAGGTCGAGGCCACGCCTTGCGGCGTCGACCTCCGTCGCGGCTGTGATGTTGGTCTGTTGTGGTGGCATCGGATGCTCCTGCTGTTGAGCCGGCAGGGAGCGTGGCCAAACAAAAGGCCCCGTCCGATGCCGGCGGGGCCTGGTGGAAAAGATGTCGTCATCGAATTGCTAGCGCACGACTCCTTCCACGGCCCAGCCGAAGCGGGTCATGTGGTTGCGGTTGACGGTGCGCGAGCATTTAATCATGCAGCGCGTTTAGCACGCCAATCGCGCAAAATCAAGAGATGTGCCGATGTCCGTTGCATCCTGGGAGCGAGCACCTGCTTGCCTAGCCGCGCACGAGCGAGACAAGCCAGCTGCGGCCAACAGGATGAGATCGCGAGAGCATGAACAATCGTGCCGCCGACGGCGAGCAGGACGAGCCTCAACTCGTCATGGAAATGCATCGAGGCGAAAGCTGAACCGCTGAGGCGCGCGATCCGCCAGAACGCTGCGGCGAGGATGATCCCGGTCAGCAGGAATTTGCCGAGCGACATCAGCCAGGCACGGTCAAGCACGAGAAAGCCGCGCCCGAGGCAAAGAAGGGCACCAGCAGCAGAATGGTCCAGCTTCCCGTCGTACGCTCAGACGCCGTGCTTGGGCGATTGTCATGGCGAGCTAACGGTTCTTCCGAGTGTTTCAGCATGTTGCCACTTTTAGGAGGACTTGTCGCGTGGGTTCAGATCGGCAACACTGCTTGGATTTCCAGTAATTGCTTTGATGGGTGTCCTCATGCCCGAAACATTGGAAATCCTGTTGTGGTGTGCCGCGCTCGCGACGTGGCTGATGCTTTCCTTCAGGATAATAAGCGAGCGCCTGAAGCCGCTCTCAAATCTCGTCAGCCATCTGCTCGAAGTTGCTTTCAGGCACAAGGCGAAGTGACGTAGTAACGGCCGCAAAGGCACGGCTTGGCAGCTGCCGAGCTGGCAGAGCTGCGCCTCGCGTTGATGGCGTCAAGACGAACGGACCAAGCGGCACATCGTGCGGCTGCAACCTCTCGCAACCCTACTGGGGCCGACGATGCTCACTCGAAGCAAGTTATTGGCTATCAGGCTGAGGAAACGGCTGAAACGAACAACGCTGCTTAGCCTGCCAACCTCCGATCGAGGGAGAACCGGCCTCCTCCGGTGACCAGGATCAACAGAGCGCCTCCTGATATCGAGATGTTCTTCAGGAAATTATTGTACTGCCCGATCTGTTGCGGACCGGCGGGATATTCCCAGTAACGATGTGCGATTGCAGTCGCCGACAATACAAACAGAAAGATCAAAATTGCGCAGTAGCGCGTACCAATGCCGAGTATCAAACCAACCGATATCAGTATTTCCAGGATGACGGTGGTCGTCGTGAACAGCTGCGGCACTGGAAGGTTGAGCGACCGAAAATAGCCCACTGAGCCACTGAAGTTGGAAAGTGCTCCATACACGCTTCCAACAAACACCCATGCAAGCAGGATGCGGCCGATCAGGATCAGCAGGTCGGCATTGCTGGTGGCGAACTGGTCGATCCGAGATGTGGACCAGGGAGAGCGAAATGACATGGTCACTGCCTCATCGCGTTCCTACCTGAGGACGGTACCTGAATATCGTATCACGATTGGCGAACCGCATGAAGGCCGCCCCGCGAGGCTGACGCACTGTAGACCCCTGGTGCATCCGAGGCCCAACAAACGGTCCATCCGCTCACGGCGTTGGCCGCGTTCAAAGCGATTCTTCGGCGCGGTGACGGCGGGCTAGGCGTGTTGGCTTTCGGCACACGCCTAGCCGCGCACCAGCGAGACCAACCAGCTGCGGCCGAACAGGATGAGGATCGCAAGCGCGTAGACGATCGTGCCACCGACGGCCAGTAGGACCAGTGTCAACTCGTCGTGGAAGCGCATCGAGGCGAGAGCTGAAGCGCTGAAGTGCGCGATCAGCCAGAAAGCGGCGGCGAGAATGACCCCTGTCAGCAGAAATTTGGCCAGCGACATCAGCCAGGCGCGGTCGAGCACGAGAAAGCCGCGCCGCACGGCGAAGAACAGCACCAGCAGCAGATTGGTCCAGACGCCGATGGCGGTGGCGAGCGCAAGTCCGATCTGCGCGAGCGTCCCCATCAAGGCGAACTTCAGCGCGACGTTGACGGCGATGCCGGTCAGCGACGCCCGCACCGGCGTCGCCGTATCCTTGCGCGCATAGAAGGTCGCAACCGCGCTGCGGATCAGCACGAACGGGATCAGGCCGATGGCGTAGGCCGCGAGCGTGCCGCCGGCGGCGACCGCATCGGCCTTGGAGAACGCGCCGCGCGCGAACAGCGCGCGCATGATCTCGTCGGGCACGGTGAGGAACGCGGCCACGAACGGGACCGAGAACAGCAGCGTGAAATCGAAAGCGCGGCGTTGCGCCTTCATCGCGCCGTCATGGTCGTTGGCGGTGATCCGCCGCGACATCTCCGGCAGCAGCACGGTGCCGATGGCGATGCCGATCACGCCAATCGGAAGCTGGTTGAGCCGATCGGCGTAATAGAGCGCCGACAGCGCGCCGGCCGGCAGGAAGGTCGCGATGATGGTGTCGGCGAACAGCGCCACCTGCGTGCCCATCGAGCCCAGCGTCGCGGGGCCGAGTGCCTTGAAGAAGCCGCGGACGTCTTCGTCGAGCTTGAGCGGCGCAAACCGCGGCAGACCGCCATGGCGGGCGAGATCGCCGGCGAGCAGGAAATATTGCAGGAAACCGGAGATCAGGACGCCCCAGGCCGCGGCGTGGCCCGCGCTCGGAAACCAGACGGCGACCGCCAGCGTCATCATCATCGAAACGTTCAGGAAGATCGAGGCGGCCGCGGCGCTGGCAAAGCGCTGCATCACGTTGAGCATGCCGCCATAGAGCGTCACCAGCGTGATCAGCAGGAGATAGGGAAAGGTGATCCGGGTCAGCTCGATCGCGAGCTTGCGCTGCTCGGCATCCTCACCGAAGCCCGGCGCGAGGATACTCATGGCCTGCGGCATGAACAGCCAGGCGACGATCAACAGCACCACCTGCGAGGCCAGCAGCAGCGTGAAGATGCGGTCGGCGAACAGGCGCGCCGCCGCCGCGCCCTTTTCGCCATGGACATGCGCATAGGCCGGCACCCAGGCGGCGTTGAAGGCGCCCTCGGCGAAGATCGCGCGGAAATGATTGGGCAGCCGCAGGGCGACGAAAAAGGCATCGGCCACGGGGCCCGCGCCAAGGATCGCCGCGAGCATGATGTCGCGGGCAAACCCCGTCAGCCGCGAGAGCAGCGTGTAACCACCGACCGTGAAGATGCGTCCGAGCATGCGTCTGTTTTAGAGACTAATCAGCCTAACGATAAGGCTTTGAAGTTTGACGTGATCAAAAAAGACGGGCGCTCGGCCTGCGATGCGCATTGCCGTGCCCTCTCCCCTTGTGGGAGAGGGCAGCGACGCTGGTAGATGCAAACTCAATCGGGTGAGGGGTATCTCTCAGCGCATACCGTGTGGAGAGAGACCCCTCACCCGTCTCGCCGCTATGCGGCGAGCCACCCTCTCCCACAGGGGGAGAGGGTAAGCGATCAGCCCGCAATCGCGCCGCGGACGGCGGCGATGATTCGCTCCTGATCGGCTTCGGTCAGATAGGCGTGCATCGGCAGGCTGATGACATCCTGCGACAGGCTCTCGCAACCGGGCAGGCCGCCCTCGGCGACCGGATATTGCTTGTAGGCGGTCTGCTGATGCATCGACTTGCCGTAATAGATCGCGGTCGGCACGCCCTGGGCTTTCAGCGCGGCCGCGAAGCCGTCGCGATCGGTGCCCTCAGGGAGGCGGATCGTGTACTGCGCCCAGACCGAGGTGTTGCCGGGTGCCAGGCGCGGCACGGTGACGACGTTGCTCAGGCCCCGCGCGTAGCGCTCGGCGACCTTGTTGCGGGCGGCGATCTCGTCGTCGAAGATCTTCAGCTTCTCGATCAGGATCGCGGCCTGCATGGTGTCGAGCCGGCCGGTCAGGCCGAGGCGGACGTTGTCGTATTTGTCGACGCCCTGCCCGTGCACGCGGATGCTGCGCAAGGTGGCCGCGAGATCGTCGTCATCGGTGAAGATCGCGCCGCCGTCGCCGAAGCAGCCGAGCGGCTTTGCGGGGAAGAAGCTGGTCGTGGTGGCGAGCCCGAAGGTGCCGAGCTTGCGGCCCCTGTAGCTCGCACCGAACCCTTGCGCGGCGTCGTCGATCACGAACAGGCCTTCGGCCCTGGCGATCTCGGCGATGGCATCGTGGTCGGCGGGCTGGCCGAACAGATCGACCGGAATGACCGCAACCGGCTTCAGGCCGGCCTTGCGGGCGGTTGCGATGCCGCGCTTGAGCGACTCCGGGCTCATGTTGAAGGTCGTCTCGTCGACATCGACGTAGACAGGGGTCGCGCCCATCCGGGCCGCCGGCGACGCGGTCGCGATGAAGGTGAAGGACGGACACAGCACGGCATCGCCGGGGCCGACGTTCTTTGCCATCAGCACCATGAGAAGCGCGTCGGTGCCGCTGGCGCAGCCGATCACGTGCTTGGCACCGCTATAAGTCGCGAGCTGCTTCTCGAGCTCGGCGACTTCAGGGCCATTGACGAACTGGCAGTGGTCGAGAACGCGCTTGACCGCGGCATCCAGCGAAGCGCCGAGCCGGCGGCGCTGCGAGGCGACGTCGATGAAGGGAATGGGTTCGGAACGCAGATGCTGGTTCATGACCTGGCTCTTGGCGCCTTCTTGAATGGTCGACATGGACGAAGGGTTCAGCCGGCGACGCGGCGCGGGCCCTTGAGGGCGGGCGATTTGGCCGCGGGCCGCGACGGCGTCTCCAGGCACTGCGTCGCGATCTCGAGGCTGGCGACGCCTTCGTCGCCTGTGACCGCCGGCGTCTCGCCGTTGCGCACCGCCTTGAGGAACGCGATCAGCTCTGCGCGGAGCGGCTCGTCATGTCCGACCGGCAGATGCCGCATCGAATAGCTGCCGTCCGGCTTGAAGCCGAAGCACTCGGTGACCTGGCGCGTGAGCAGATCGCCCATCACGTATTTGCCGCGCGTCGCGACCGTGACGCTGCGCGCCTTGAACGGCGTCAGCCAGTTGGTGTTGATGTGTGCGAGCACGCCGCTCTCGGTGCGGAACTGCAGCAGCGCGATGTCCTCGCGCTCGGCGACCGCGCTCGACAATTGCGGCTGCACCTCGACGATGTCGGATTCGGTGAACCAGCGGATCAGGTCGATGTCGTGCACGGCGAGGTCGATGACGACGCCGACATTGGACATGCGCGGCGGGAACGGGCCGACGCGCGTGATCGCGATGGAAAGAATGTCTTCGCCAGCGATCGCCTGCTTGACGGCGGCAACCGCCGGATTGAAGCGCTCAACATGGCCGACCATCAGCGTGACGCCGGCCTTTTGCGCGGCAGCGACGATCTCGCGGCCCTCCTCCACCGTGGATGCGATCGGCTTCTCGACCAGAACATGAATGTTCCTGGCGATGCAGGCGAGCGCGACCTCGTGATGCAGATGGGTGGGAGCTGCGATGGTGACGGCGTCGACGCCTTCGGCGAAGAGCTGGTCGAGCGTCTCGAAGCTTGCGCAATTGGCAAGTTCCGTCGCGCGTGTGCGATGTGCCGGCGAAGGATCGACGACGCCGACGAGGCTGACGCCGGGAAGACCCGCAAGCACGCGCGCGTGGTTGCTCCCCATCACGCCGGCGCCAATGACGCCGACGCGCAAGCCGGCCTTTGCCGGTGCAGACCCTTTGGAACTCATCTGAGTAAACCCCGATTCAACGCAAATCCCCGGCGCGCTTCTAGCACGGACGCCACATTTGTGGCGAATGCCGCCTTGGCGGCCCGGACACGATTTGATTCAAAAAGTTACACGTTCCCCGGGCCTTAAGCCGAAAAATATCGCGTCTTTGGCCCGGGTCACGTGATTCGGAGTTTGCTGGTTACGACCTTTGATAGTCGTCTTCAATCCGGATGATGTCGTCTTCCCCGAGATAGCTTCCTGTCTGGACCTCGATCAGTTCCAGCATGATTTTACCGGGGTTCTCCATCCGGTGCACGGCGCCCATCGGGATGTAGATCGACTCGTTCTCGTGCACGGTCTTCACGGCCTCGTTGACGGTGACGCGGGCGGCGCCGCGGACCACGATCCAGTGCTCTGCGCGATGATGGTGCTTCTGCAGCGACAGCCGCCCGCCCGGCTTCACCACGATGCGCTTGACCTGGTGGCGCTCGCCATTGTCGACGGACTGATAGCTGCCCCAGGGCCGATGCACCTTGAGATGCTCCTCGGTGACCTTCGGCGCGACCGCCTTCAACTTCGTGACGAGACGCTTCAGGCCGTTGGCATCCTTCTGGCGCGAGACCAGCACCGCATCCGCGGTCGCGACCACGACGAGATCGTCGACGCCCTCGAGCGCGACCAGCGCCTGGTCGGTGGTGACGTTGCAGTTGCGGGAGTCTTCGAACACCGCCGCGCCGTGCGAGGCATTGCCCTGCGCGTCCTTGTCGGAGAGCTCCCACACCGCGTGCCAGGAGCCGACATCGGACCAGCCGCATGACACCGGCACCACGGCTGCGCGCGAGGTCTTCTCCATCACGGCATAGTCGATCGAGATCGCCTTGGCCGCGCCGAACGCCTCGGGCTCCAACGTGACGAAGCCGAGATCGCGGCCGGCATTGTTGACCGCGTTGGTGACGGCCTCGACGCTTCCTGCATCGACCCTGCGATACTCATCGAGCAGCACGCTGGCCGGGAACATGAAGTTGCCGCTGTTCCAGAGATAGCCCGAATTGACGTAGTCGGAGGCCTTCACCGCGTCCGGCTTCTCGACGAAGCGCGCGACCGCATGCACCTCGCCGGAGATCACCTCGCCCGGGTTGATATAGCCGTATTCGGTCGCCGGCCGCTCCGGTTTGACGCCGAAGGTGACGATGCGCCCGGTGCTCGCGGCGTTACGGCCCTCGCGGCAGGCGGCAACGAAAGCGGCATTGTCCTGCACGACGTGGTCGGCGGCGAGCGCGAGCACGATGGCTTCACTGGCGCGGTTCTGCGCGAACACGGCGCCGGCCGCGATCGCAGGTCCTGAATCGCGCCGCATCGGCTCGAGGATCACGTCGGCCTCGATGCCGATCTCGGCGAGCTGCTCCAGCACCATGAAGCGATAGGACGCATTGGTGATGACGATCGGCCGGTCGAACAGGGAGGGATCGGAAACGCGCAGCAGCGTGTCCTGGAAAGTCGAGCGCGTGCCGAACAGCGGCAGGAACTGTTTTGGCCGCACCTCGCGCGAAGCCGGCCACAGCCGCGTGCCGGCACCGCCGCACATGATCAGGGGGATAATGCGTTTGTCCATCGTCATCTCAAACCTTGAAGTAGTCCCGATACCAGGTGACAAAATTATGGACCCCATGCTCGATCGGCGTTGACGGTGCAAAGCCGGTGTCGCGCATCAGATCCTCGACATCCGCGAACGTTTCCAGCACATCTCCCGGCTGCATCGGCAGCAATTCTTTGATCGCCGTCCGGCCCAGCTCCCGCTCCAGAAGACCGACGACGTGCATCAGTTCCTCCGGATGGTGATTGCCGACATTGTAGAGCTTAAACGGCGCATTTGCGGCAGCCGGATCGTCCGCAGGCACAAGATCGATCAGCTTGGATACTACACGTGTGACATCATCAACATAGGTGAAGTCGCGACGCATTCGGCCATGGTTAAACAGCCGGATCGGCTTGCCCGCCATGATGGCGTTTACGAACAGAAACATGGCCATGTCGGGCCGTCCCCATGGCCCGTAAATGGTAAAGAAGCGCAGGCCCGTGACCGGCAGGCGATAGAGATGGCTGTAGGACTGCGCCATCACCTCGTTCGCCTTCTTGGTCGCGGCGTAGAAGCTCACGGGATGGTCGGTCCGGTCCGCAACCGCAAATGGCAATTTTGTGTTGGCGCCATAAACGGAGGATGACGAGGCGTAAACGAGATGACGACAGCCGCTGTTGCGGCAGCCTTCGAGCACGTTGAGAAAGCCCACCAGATTGGAATCGGCATAAGCGTGCGGCTGCTCGATCGAGTAGCGCACGCCGGCCTGCGCCGCCATATGCACGATCTCCGTAAAACGATGTTGCGCAAACAGCGCCGCCATCGTCTCGCGGTCGGCAAGATCGACCTCGACGAAGGAGAAGCGGGGCTCGCTCTGCAACAGTGCCAGGCGCGCCCGCTTCAGTGCCGGATCGTAATAGGCGTTGAGATTGTCGAGCCCGACGACAGTGCGGCCTTCGCCCAGGAGCTGCCGGGCGACGTGAAAGCCGATGAAGCCGGCGGCCCCGGTGACCAAAATCGCCTGATCCGTCATCCTGTTCCCTGGGGATCCCTAGCCCGATCCTGTTTAGCCGTCACCTCAAGGTGATCGCAATAGGCCCGCTGTATGCGCTCCATAATGCCCCCCACGAGGGCTCACGAGAGCCTCACGAGGGCTATTGCAAGATCGGCGCCAAAACCATACCAAAGCGGCCGAATTCGGCGCTCGCGTCGGGTTGCCTCAAATCTTCGCAAACCCTGTTCATGCGGGCGAGATGCGCCGAATCCTGCTGTCGACGGCCAAAATCGTGATTTCCGCGGCGCTGCTCTATCTGGCGCTGCGCAAGGTCGATCTGTCCGAATTGTTTTCGCGCTTCACCGTGACCAGCCTGTTCTGGATCGGCGCCGCGATCGCGGTCACCTTCCTGCAGATCTTCGTCGGCGTGCTGCGCTGGCGCGAGATTAGCGCCGTCTGCGGCGCGCCGCTCGAGCTCGGCCGCGCCATGCGCTACAACGTGATCGGCTCCTTCTTCAACCAGACCCTGCCGTCGGCGATCGGCGGCGACGCGGTCCGGCTCTGGCTGGTGGCGCGCGCCGGCGCCGGCTGGCGTGCGGCAACCTATTCGATCTTCGTCGACCGCGCGATCGGCTTGATCGCGCTCGCGATTCTCATCGTCGCGAGCCTGCCCTGGAGCTACACCCTCATCACCGATCCGCACGGGCGCTCGGCGCTGCTGCTCATCGATTTCCTGGCGCTCGCCGGCGGCCTCGGCTTCCTGGTTTTCGGCGCGCTGAAATGGCGCTGGCTGAAGACCTGGTGGGCCACGCATCACATTCACGCCTGTGCCGTGATCGCGAACCGCGTGATCTTCAGCCGCAGCCGCGGACCGATCATCGCAATCCTGTCGGTGCTCGTTCACGTGCTCGCCGTCGTCATCGCCTGGTGCGTCGTGCAGTCGATTGCGGCCCCGGTTCGCTTCAGCGACGTCTTCCTGCTGGTGCCGCCCGTGATGCTGATCACGATGATGCCGATCTCGATTGCCGGCTGGGGCGTGCGTGAAGCCACGATGGGCCTGGCGTTCGGCTTCGCCGGCTTGGCCGCCAACGAGGGCGTCAACGTCTCGCTGCTGTTCGGCGCCGTGTCCTTCATCGTCGGTGCGTTCGGCGGCCTGGTCTGGATCCTCAGCGCGGAGAAAGCCGCGCAGGGGTCGAAGCCGATCGGAGTACCGGAGTGACGACCCTCGTCGCGGGTCCGGACCTTGCGGCCGGGCTGGTGCTGTTCGCGCTTGCGCCGGCCGTGCTGGCTGCACTGATCTCGGCCTGCCTCACCTGGCAGAGCATGCCGCTGCTGCAGCGTTATGCACTGGCGCGTCCGAACGCACGCTCGTCGCACAAGATACCAACCCCGCAGGGTGCGGGCATCGCGGTTGTCGCGGCCACGCTGCTGGTGGCTGCGTCCTGGGCGGCCTGGACCTACGGCGCGATTCCCTTGCCTCTGATCGGCTCCGCCGTCGTGATCGCGATGGTCGGGCTCGTCGACGACATCAGGCCCCTGCCCGTGCTGCTCCGCCTCGTGCTGCAGGCGGGAGCCGTGGCCGCCGTCGTCTTCACGACACCGGAGACCGCGCGCATCGTGCCGGCGCTGCCGCTCGCGCTCGAGCGCGGCCTCATCCTGCTCGCCGGAATCTGGTTCGTGAACCTCGTGAATTTCATGGACGGGCTCGACCTGATGACCGTGGCGGAGGTGGTGCCTGTCACGGCCGCGCTCGGATTGCTCGGATGGTATGGCGACCTCTCGCCGTCCGCGGCGCTGCTCGCCACCGCGCTGTGCGGAGCCATGCTCGGCTTTGCGCCGTTCAACCGTCCCGCCGCAAAGGTCTTCCTGGGCGATGTCGGCAGCCTGCCGATCGGCCTCTTGCTCGGCTGGTGCCTGCTGGAGCTCGCCTGGCACGGACAGCCCGCCGCGGCGCTGCTGCTGCCGGCCTATTATCTTGCGGATTCCACCATCACGCTGTTTCGGCGCATCGCGCGGCGCGAACCATTCTGGTCGGCACACCGCACGCACTTCTATCAGCGCGCCACCGACAATGGCTTCACGGTCAAGCAGGTGATCGGCGAGGTGTTCGCACTCAATCTCGTGCTGGCATTGCTTGCCATCGTCAGCGTTCGCGCCGGCTCGACGACGGTCACGATCGTCTCCGTGATCGCAGGCGCGTTCGCGGTCGCCTTCGTGCTGCGGCGCTTTTCCCGCCCTCAGGCATCCTGAGCCGACAGCGCCAGCCGCAACCCCTCGTCGAGGGAGACCTGCGGCTGCCAACCGGTCGCGAGCGCCTTCGAGATGTTGAGCTCGAGCGAGCCGATCAGGCTGTCATGCGTATCCTGCCGGCCCATGACATTGAGCAGCGTGCTGAGCAGGCCCGGCGGCACACCGAACAGTCGCAGGTTCTTGCCGGACGCTTCGGCCAGACGGGTGATGAATTCGGGCGTCGAGACCTGCTCCCTGTCGGCGACGAGGAAGATCTCGAAATTGCTGGTGGGATCGGGATGGCCG
Source organism: Bradyrhizobium sp. IAR9 (assembly GCF_013408065.1). NCBI lineage: Bacteria > Pseudomonadati > Pseudomonadota > Alphaproteobacteria > Hyphomicrobiales > Nitrobacteraceae > Bradyrhizobium > Bradyrhizobium sp. IAR9. The sequence goes on along the minus strand of NZ_JACBZW010000013.1, from coordinate 122,738 downwards.
AGCCGGCGCAGGATAAACGAGGACAGGTTCTGCACGGCAAGGAAGGCGCGGTGATTGCGGATCGCGGCAACGGGCAGCGGCAGCCCGAGCTGGACCGCGCGCGTCAGCAGCGCAAAATTGCCCTTGGCGCCGGCGCCATAGACCAGCGGCGGCCGGATCACCGAGATCTTCATGTCGTTGTCGCGCGCCAGCGTCCTCAAGCCCGCTTCGGCCGCAGCCTTGGACATGCCGTAGAGGCCGCGCGGCGTCAGGATGTCGCTCTCGCTGAACGGGGCGCGGCCCTCGTTGCTGCGGCCGTGCACGAGCACGGTGCTGATGAAGACGAACTGGCGCACGCCGGCCGTCGCCGCACAGCGCGCCAGATGCAGCGTGCCGGCGATGTTGACGTTGCGGTAGAGCTGGACCGCATGCTCCTCGTGCTTGTGGTGCACGCGCGCGGCGAGATGAACGACGGCGTTGACGCCTTCCAGCGCGGCCTGCCAATCGGTCTCGGGACCGATCGTTTCGATCACGACCTCGTCGTCGGCACCTTCCGCGCGGCGAACCGCGCGGCGGACCGACCATCCCTCGCGCTGGAGCGCCGGCACGACATGACGGCCGACGAAGCCGCTCGCTCCCGTCACCAGCACCACCGGTTTCTTCTCGCTCATCGTTGCTCCGAAAGGTTCGGGGTGTGCAACAATTCGTCGATCACACCGGCATAGGCGTTCATCGCCGTCGTCCGGTCGAATCGCAATGCCGTCCTCACCGCGCGCTCCGTCATCGCAGCGTCGGTGGAACGGGACGCCGCGCGGATCGCAGCGGCGAGCTGGTCCGGCCGGCCCGGCGTCACGACCCAGCCGAGCCCGTTCTCCACCACCGTCAAGGCGGCCTCGGCCTCCGGCTCGGACACCAGCACCACGGGACGGCCGACCGCCAGCAGATTGTAGAACCGGCTCGGCACCGACACCCCCGCCACGTCCTTCCGGTACGGAATGATCCAGAGATCGGCGGACGCCAGGAACGCCTCGAGCTCGGCATCCTCGACCCGCCCGACAAAGGAGACATTGGGCAGGTTCGCCGCCGCCTGCAACTGCTTCAGCCGTTCGAAGCCGATGCCCCAGCCGGACAGCAGGAAGTGAATGTCGGTCTCGTCCTTCAGAAGCCGCGCCGCCTCGAACACGATCTCTGGATCATGGGTGAACCCGAGATTGCCCGACAGGCCGACAATGAAGCGCGCCGAAAGCGCCTTGCGGAACGGGTTGTCCGAATTGACCGGCCGCGACGCGGGCACGAGCGTCGCCCAGTTCGGGATGAAACGGATCTTGTTCCGCGTCATGCCGGCATAGCTCAGCAGCGGCCGCTCAGCGTCGCGGCCGATGGTGATGACGGCATTGAGGGCGCGGAACATCAGGCTGTTGGCGGCGCGCATCGTCCGCGTCACGAACGAGCCCGGTTTCAGCAGGCCCGCCATCACCAGCACGTCGGGAAAGAGGTCGTGCATGATCAGCGCCGAGCGTGCGCCCTTGAACCTGGCTGCCGCCGCCACCGCGTAAGGCAGCATGAACGGGGCGGTGACCGTGAGCACAACGTCCCCTGCCTTAAGCTCGCGCAGCAAGGCAAAGAACGTGCGCGCCGCGAACAGCAGCTCCGAGACCCCGCGCCGCACCAGCGCCGCCTTGCCCGCCATGCGGTTCTTGATTGCGATGACACGCGGCTTGCCCGGGCCGGTCTGCAAGGCCGGCAATGCGCCCGGCCAGCCCGAGAGCACGACGACCTCGCGCTCGGCGGCGAGACGGCAGGCGATGTCGGCCATGATCGCCGCCGTCGTGCTCGTATCCGGCGGATAATGCTGGCTCGCGACGACGATCTTGCCCCGAGGCTGCATGGTCAGGCCGCGGTCGACCCGAATTCGGGTACCGCATCCTTCAGGATGGTCCTGATGGTGGCGCGATCGTCGCGTGCGATCGCCTGCTCCAGCGCCGCGATCCATTTGCGCAACGTCTGCATCGGCGGCTCGTTCGGCTGCGCGGCCATGATGCCGGCAACGCCGATCTCGCGGGTCGGCTCCTCGGTGGCGAACAGGATCTCGTGCAGGCGCTCGCCCGGCCGCATGCCCGTGAACACGATCTCGATATCGTAGCCGGGCTGCAGCCCGGAAAGGCGGATCATGCGCTCGGCGAGATCGACGATCTTCACCGGCTGGCCCATGTTGAGCACGTAGACGGAGACGTCAGGACGGTGCGTTCCGAGCGCATGCGTGGCCGCGGTGATGACGAGATCGCAGGCCTCGCGGATGGTCATGAAGTAGCGGACCATGTCGGGATGCGTCACCGTCACCGGGCCGCCAGCCTCGATCTGGCCCTTGAATTTCGGAACCACCGAGCCGTTCGAAGCCAGCACGTTGCCGAACCGGACCGAGATCAGCCGCATCGGCGGCTTGGCGCTGTGCGCCCCGGCTGCGAGGTCGTGATCCAGCGCCTGGCAGTACATCTCCGCAAAGCGCTTGGTCAGGCCGAGCATCGACACCGGCTCGATCGCCTTGTCGGTCGAAATCATCACCATGGCTTCGGCGCCCGCGGCAACGGCGGCATCCGCAACGTTGATCGAGCCGAAGATGTTGGTCTTGACGCCCTCGCTCCAGTCGCGTTCGAGGATCGGCACGTGCTTGAGCGCGGCGGCGTGGAACACGATGTCCGGCTTGAACCCGGCCATCAGGCGCATGATGCGCTCGCGGTCGCGGATGTCGGCGATCCGCCCTTCGACTTCGGCAGCCGCCCCTCGCGCGGCGAGCGCTTCGGTGATGGCGTAGAGCGCGGGCTCGGAGTTTTCCACGATCAGGAGCCGCGCGGCACCGAAGGCGACGACACGCTCGCAGATCTCCGACCCGATCGAGCCGCCGCCGCCGGTGACGATCACCGCCTTGCCGTTGATCAGCGCTTCCAGGCGCGCATAGTCGATCGTCTCGCTCGGCCGCAGCAGGAGGTCCTCGACCGCGACGGCCGTGAGCCGCGGCGTATCGCCGCTCTCGAGCGAGGGCATCCGGTTGACGATCACACCCAGCTTGCGCGCCCGCATCAGGATCGATTCCGGACGCGCTTCCGGCTCGAATGCCGAGGGCGTCATGACGAGGCGCGCGATCGGCTTATTGCGCTTGGCGAAGTCGGCGACGACGTCCTCGACGTCATCGATGCCGCCCAGCACCGGCACGTTGCGGATGAACTGGCCCCGATCCGAGCTCGACGGCGACAGCACGCCGATCGGCCAGATGCGCTTGATCGCCCCGCTCTCGATGCCGCGCAGGAGTACCTCCGCATCCGCGGCGCGGCCGATTAGCAGCGTCGGCGCGGCCTCCTCGCCCCTGGCGTGACGCCGCACCCGCGTATAGCGGAAGTAACGATAGGTCATGCGCAGCGCGCTGAGGAACGAGATCTCGAGGAACCAGTAGAGGACGATCGTCACCTTGCCGAGGAAGAAGGCACCGCGGACGTTGGGGGCGACGAAGATGTAGTCGAGCACCAGCAGGGCGACCGTCAGCACGGACGAGACGCGAATGATGTTCAGCGCATCAGGCAGCGAGATGAAACGCCATTTCGTCGTGGTCAGGTTGAAGATGAAGAACACGACCACGCTGAAGGCGAGGAAGTAGGGCAGGATCTGGAACAGCAGCGGCAAGCGCTCGAAGAAGCCGTCGCCACCCTCGAATCGCAGATAGAAGGCGGCAAAAAGCGCCGCCGCGGTCGCCAGCAGGTCGTGGAGCGCGATTAGGAAATTGCGCAAGGTGAGATGCGAAAGACGCGTCATCCGCCGACCGATGAAAACCCAGTTAGATGCAACCTGACCGCGCTGATAGCCCATCTGGACAGGACTTGCCAGCCGCGCGGCCTTTCAGGAACCGGCTTCCCCCGTCTTCGCCTCGGCCTGTTGCGCCCGGATCACCATGCCGCCGGCAACGCCGACGCCGATGACGTACATCCAGCCCTCGTGGAAGTCGAACAGATGGGAGTTGAACAGCGAGGTAAAGACGTTCTGCACCACCACCAGGAGCCCGATCCAGTTGGCAAGCCCGTCGCCGCGAAACAAGCGTAGATGCAATATCCAGATCGCGTAGAGAACGGCGATGCCGATCACGCCCCATTGCACGGCAACGTTCAGCGTCTGGTTATGCGGGTTGCCGATCACCTCGGCGGACGCCTGGTACTGACCGGCGGGCGTCGCGACGCGTTCGAACAATCCGCGCGTCGAGCCGGTGCCGTGTCCCATGATCGGCGCCTCGGCGAAGAAGCCGAGCGACTTCCGCCAGAATTCGAGCCGCAGCCCCGCCGAGGTCGGCTCGCCCTTTTCCATGTAACGCGTGTAGTCGTCGGAAAACCTCTCGGCGGTATGGCGCAAATATGGCGAGGCCTGCCAGGCGAGAACAGCGGCGACGAGCAATGTGGCGGAGATGAGCGCGATGCTGCGCCATTTGAGATGAAGCAGCGCGAACACGCCGAACATGATCGGAACGGTGACGAGCGCTGTGCGTGACACCACCACGAAGGTCATGTTGACGAAGAAGCTCAGTGCCAGCGCCGTCAGCAGCCCGGCGAACCAGTATCGCTTCTCACGCAGCAGCATCACGATCGGATAGGCGAGCGCGACCGCGCAAAGCGCGAATTCCTGGCTCTGGTTGATGTAATTCTTGACGAAGATGCCGCGCTCGGCCGGATCGGTCTTGAGCGCGAGATTCGGGTAGAAGGCGACCAGCCAGGACATCACCGACAGCAGGGCGCAGGACGCCAGGAAGGCGATGAAGATCCAGCGCCCGCGCGGCGAGCGCTCGAAATGATAGAACAGCACCGGCAGCACCAGCAGCTTGATGGTCGGATTGACCGCATAGAAGCGGGCGCCCCAGCTCGCGTCCGACCACAGCGTCCCCACCAGCGCGAGCAGGACCAGCGCGATCGGGGCCGCGCAGATCGGACGCGTCAAGGATTGCAGGAACGCGCGGACGTCGAGAAATGGCACCATGCAAATCAGCATCAGCGCGTTGAATATCCCCGCCAGCGAGGTCGACCACGGCAGCGAGGCTGCGGTCAGGACCGCAAATATATCGACGGTCTCGCGCCAGGCCGCCGGGCTGCGCAGGCGGCGAAGCAACATCCCGCCGGTCGTCTCGCGTGCCAGTGCCGTCACTTGCCTCCTCCCCGGGCGCGATGGACCAGCGCCGTCGTGCTGAAGCCCTGCAGGATGTCGACCAGCACGACGGTGCCGCCCGCGGCCTCGACGACCTCGTGGCCGACCACCTGCTCACGGGTGTAGTCGCCGCCCTTCACCAGCACGCCAGGCTTGATCCGGGTGATCAGGTCGATCGGCGTGTCCTCCTCGAAGATGACGACGAGATCGACGGCCTCGAGCGCGGCGAGCACCTCGGCACGCGCGCGCTCGTCCTGGACCGGCCGCTCGGCGCCCTTGAGCCGCCGCACCGAGTCGTCGCTGTTGAGCCCCACGATCAGGCGGTCGCAGGCGGCGCGCGCCGCGGTCAGCACCTTGACGTGGCCGGGATGCAGGATGTCGAAGCAGCCATTGGTGAAGCCGACGCGCTGGCCTTGTGTTTTCCATTCGGCGAGTTGCGCATCGAGTGCGGCCGGCTCGAGCACGATCTTCTCCTCGGCCGCCAGAGTGGCATGCGGCAGGATCTTTCGGCGCAGCTCGGCCGCGCTCACACTGGCGGTGCCTTGCTTGCCGACGGCGACGGCGGCAGCGGCATTGGCCATGCGCAGCGCCGTGTCCCAGTCCGCGCCTGTAGCAAGCGACACCGCGAGCGCGGCGGCGACGGTGTCACCGGCGCCGGAGACGTCGCGCACTTTCACCGGGAAGGCCGGAACGTGAACCGCCGCGCCATTGCGCGGCACCAGCGTCATGCCGTGCTCGCCCTGGGTGACCAGGATCGCCTCGCAATCGGCGAGCCGCATCACGTCCTCGCTGGCCTCGACGATGCTCTGCACCGTCTCGGCGCGGCTGCGGGTCGCTTCGGAGAACTCCTTGCGATTGGGCGTCAGCAGCGTGGCGCCGCGATAGATCGCCCAGTTCAGGCTCTTGGGATCGACGATCACGGGCTTGCCGAGCTTTCGCGCGGCATCGATGGCGTGGCGGATGACGCGCGCCGTCAGCACGCCCTTGGCGTAGTCCGACAGCAGCACGATGTCGGCGCGCGCGATCTGCGGCAGGATCGCCTCGATCAGCTTCGTCTCGATGTCATCGGAAGCAGGCGCCGCCTGCTCCCAGTCCGCGCGCAGCATGTGCGTGGAAAAATGCTCGGAGACGAAGCGGACTTTTCGCGTGGTCGGGCGCGTGGGATCGCACACCAGCACGCTTTCGATGCCGGCGTGCCCGTCCAGCGCCGCCTTGAGCCGTGCACCGGCATCGTCCTCGCCGACGAGGCCGACGAAGATGCAGCGCGCGCCCAACGAGGCGACATTGCGCGCGACATTGCCGGCGCCGCCGATATGGATCTCGCTGCGCTGGGCCGCGATGACGGGCGCCGGCGCTTCCGGCGAGATCCGCGACACCTCGCCATAGACGAACTCGTCCAGCATGATGTCGCCGATGCACAGCACCGTGCGGCCTGAGATGGCCTGCGCGAGGGCGTCGAAATCGAGAATGGGCGTCGGCATGGTCAAAAGGCCTCAGCGGAAGCGGTCGGGCCGGTCGAGGTAATCCCCGACATAGGCCTTCACCGCATCCTCGAGCGTCGTGAAGCCGCCGTTATAGCCGGCGCGGTGCAGGCGATCGACCTCGCTCTGGGTGAAATACTGGTAGGCCCCGCGGATCTGCTCGGGCATGTCGATATATTCGATGTTGGGCCTGGTGCCGAGCGCCGCATAGGCCGCCAACATCAGATCCCTGAAGCTGCGCGCCTTGCCGGTTCCGACATTAAAGATGCCGGATACCGACGGCGTCGCCAGCAGCCACATCACGACGCGCACGACGTCGTCGACATAGATGAAATCGCGGCGCTGATCGCCGTCGGCGATGCCCTCGCGATGCGACTTGAACAGCTGCACCACGCGGCCTGCCTTGACGTCGTCGAAGCGGCGCGCCAGCACGCTCATCATCGAGCCCTTGTGATACTCGTTGGGGCCGAACACGTTGAAGAATTTCAGGCCCGCCCATTGCGGCGGGAGCGGATCGCCGTTCGCTACGCGCCCGGCGACCGCGAGATCGAACATGTGCTTGCTCCAGCCGTAGAGATTCATCGGCCGCAGTTTCTTCAGTGCCGGCAGCGAGGCGTCGTCGTCAAATCCCGTCTCACCGTCGCCATAGGTTGCCGCCGAGGAGGCGTAGATGAACGGCACCGCGCCCGCCGTGCACCAATCGAGCAGGCGCATCGACAGGCGGAAATTGGTTTCGAACACGAGGTCGCCGTCGGTCGCGGTGGTCGCGGAAATCGCCCCGAGATGGATCACAGCCTCGAGCTTGCGGCCCTTCAGCCAGTCCATCAGCTCGGCCGGCGGGACAATATCCACAAGCTGGCGCTTGGCGAGGTTCCGCCACTTGCCCTCGTTGCCCAGGAAATCGCAGACCACGACGTCGCTGCTGCCCGCGTCATTGAGCGCGGCCACGACATTCGACCCGATAAAACCGGCCCCGCCGGTCACCAGCAACATTCCGAAATCCCTGCCCGATCTTTGCGGCCCGGTCCTGCCGTAGCGCATGAGCCGCCAAAGTGTAAGCGGTTTTGGGATTGAGTGGTCTGCCGGCTTTACCTGCCGGCCTGGAGCGGCTACCGAACCGCCACAATCAGATCGTCTCGGCCCTATTAACGAATGAACCAAGATTCGACACTTAGCGGAGATGCAGATCGGAGCGACACCCGCCCGATTCTGATCATTCCCTACATGTGGATCGGCGATTTCGTCCGGAATCACACCGTTGTCCGGGTCCTCAAGGAGCGCTGGCCGAACCGGCCGGTCGATCTTCTGACCACCTCCCTGTGCGCCCCGCTGGTCGATTACATGCCCGGCGTGCGCGAGGGGATCGTCTGGGACCTGCCGCGCGGACGCCTCGCCGTCGCCCGCCAGCTCGCCCTGGGGAAACTCCTGCGCGAGCGGAACTACGGCACGGCCCTGGTGCTGCCCCGGACCTGGAAGGCGGCCATCGCCCCCGCCCTCGCCGGCATTCCTGAACGGGTCGGCTTCGTCGGCGAGTTCCGGTTCGGCCTGCTCAACCGCTGGCGCTGGGGCGAGAAGAAGCTGCCGCGCTTCATCGACAAGAACGCCGCCCTGGCCCAGCCCGACGGCGCCCCGCTGCCGGCGGAATGGCCGGTACCGCAATTGCGGGTCCCGGCCGAGGACATCGTCCGCTGGCGGCAGGCCAACGGGATCGGCGCCGGCGCCGCGGTGGCGCTGGCCCCCGGCTCGGTCGGCGTCTCAAAGCGCTGGACCTATTATCCGGAGGCCGCCCGGCTGCTGGTCGAGCGCGGCCTCGAGGTCTGGGTGGTCGGCGGCCCCGCGGAAAAGGGGCTGGCCCAGGAGATCGTCGCGGCCGGCGGCTCAGGCGTGCGGGACCTCACCGGCAACGATCTGCGCAACGGCGTGCTGGCCATGGCGGCGGCCGGCGTCGCCATCTCCAACGATTCCGGCCTGATGCACATCGCAGCTGCCCTGGGCACGCCCACCATGGGCATCTTCGGCCCGACCAGCCCCTATCTCTGGGCTCCCCTCAACGGCCTCGCCGCGACCGTGGTCCAGGACAAAGAAGTGCTGCCCTGCCAGCCCTGCCAAAGCACGGTATGCAAGATGAACGACCACCGCTGCATGCGCGATATCGCAGCGAGTGAGGTGGTGGCGATCGCGCAGCGGGTGCTGGGGGAGGCTGGAAAGCCGGCTTAGAATTGAGCGTGGCGCCCGCGGAAGCCGGGCATGAGATCAAGCATGCGCGCGCGTCAGTTCGTAGGGAGCGGTGAGAGCATCAATTGGAATGCTCCATTCCTTGCTGATGATGCGGATCATGTCCAGCGTCAGCGGACGGACACGATTCAAGATCTCGGACGCTCTGTTGCGACCAATCAGACCCGCCAACTCTGACTGCGACCGTCCCATGGACTCGATCGCGAAATGGAGAACGTCGACTGGATCGCCGCGCGAGGTCGCGAAGTGATTGTCTTCGTATTCCTTGATGAGTGAAGACAAAACTTCGAAGCGATCACCATCGGGCGTGCCAGGCGCCGGCTCGGCCTGGAAATAACGAGATACTTCGCCGATAGCCCAATCGTAATCCTGTTCATTGCGAAGAGGCCTTACGTCCATCATCACACGGTCTCCGCGTCTATTCCGTCATATTCTTTGTGCGTGCCGACGAACTTGATGAGAGCAGTTTTGAATGTGTAGGAGAAATGAACCACAAGGCGATACTTGTTGCCGCCGATGTCGAAGATCGCTCTGTTATCGCCAACGAAGTCCACGTTGTTTCCGAACGCCTTCTTCAAGTCGGCCGGACCGCTCCAATCGCCTTTGGACACGATCTCATACCAAGTCCCCAAAGGGGTCCGCGCCTTGGGGTATCGCTCGCAGAAGACCTTCAGTGCCCTTCTTGCGATAACGTTCATTGCCATAGCACGTTCCCGAAATGGGATCAATCGAAAAATTCCCATTACGGGTACAAAATCGAATTCCGCTGGCCTTAACGCTAACCGAGAAGGCGCAATTTGACTGTTGGGCGCGAACAGGATCGGATTGTCTAGAGATGTTTTGCCCAACGAGTCAAATCGATTTCGTAAAATCGGCAGCCGGACGAACCCATCGCCAAGCCATTGATTCCGCTCATCCCGGCTACTGTGCATGGGGTTGTTTTCGCGTTTTTTGTTTTCGGCCCTCGCGGCGTGGCTCAGAGCAGCGGCCGATAGACCTCGCCGATCCGCGCCGCTTCCGCATCGAGGCTGAACTTTGCCAGCACCCGCGCTCGGCCCCTCTCGCCCATCGCCGTCGCGGCATCCACGTCGCGCATCAGCGGCTCCACTGCCGCAGCCAGCGCATCGGCATCGCCGGTCGGGACCAGCACGCCGCTCACGCCATCCTCGACCACCAGCTCGGCCGCGCCGGCGCGTGCGGCGACGAGCGCGCTGCCGGCCGCCATCGCCTCGATCAGCGTCAGTCCAAAACCCTCGTTGCGCGAGGTGAAGGCGTAGATCGTCAGCCGCTGGTACCAGCGCTGCACCGCTTCGATCGGCAGCTCGCCGGTGATGACGATGCGCGATTGCAGGCCGGCCGCTTCGATCTGCTTTTTCAGTTCGTTCGCAAAGGCCATCTGCTCGGCCGTGACCTGACCAACGATCACGGCGGTGAAATCGGGATAGCGCGGCAGCAGCCGGCACATCGCGTCGACGAACACGTCGGTGCCCTTCTGCGCGCGCACGCGTCCAAAGCAGCCGATGGCGTAACGGCCGGGCAGCGCGGCCTCCGTGAACGCAACAGCGCGGTCGGTCGGCGGCGCATAGATGTCGGTATCGACGCCATGCGGGATCACGGTCGCCTGCACTTTCAGGAACGAGGCCGAGAGATCCGATGTCGCGATGATCGCGTCCATGCGCCGGATCAGCCAGCGCGTGATCCAGCTGTGGTGCCGCTGCGCCGCCGAGGTGAACACGAGTTTCAACGGCCAGCCGAGCGCGCGTAGCGCGACACCCGCGATCATCTCGTTGTTGCGCCGCGCATGCCAGATCAGCGGCGCCTTGCGGCGCCATAGCTTGAGGAAATCGGCAACGCTCAGCCGCGCAATCCCAGCCGGCGCGTGCGAGCCGAACCAGGCGGCGCGGTACAGTTTCGCCAGCCGCGGCGCCACCATCCGGTTGGTCGCAGTGACCCCGGAATAGCGCCTGTGCAGATTTGGCACGATCACTTCGAGATCGCCGGGGGAATTGGCCACGTCATGCTCCGTTTCGCAAGTCCCTATACGCAACATTAAGCATAGTGACCAGTTCAGCCGCGCCGATACCCCCTCTTCACCACGCAAGCGCTAACTTTGCGCGTTGATCGAAGACGGGTGAGATCATGACTGTGCTAGTCACCGGCGGCGCCGGCTATATCGGAAGTCACACGGTCCTCGCGCTGGCGGAAGCCGGCGAGGACGTCGTCGTGATCGACGATCTCTCGACCGGTTTCTCCGCCTATCTGCCCGAGGGCGTGCCGCTGTTCATCGGCGATGCCGGCGACGAAAACCTGCTCGAAGGCGTGATCGCGCAGCACAACATCGAGAGCATCATCCATTTCGCAGGCTCGGTGGTCGTGCCGGATTCGATGCGCGATCCGCTCGGCTACTACCGCAACAATTTCACGACCGCGCGTAACCTGCTCAACGTGGCGGTGAAGCGCGGCATCGGCCGCTTCATCTTCTCCTCGACCGCCGCCGTCTACGGCAATCCGGACCAGGTGCCGGTGCCCGAGCACGCGCCGACGCGGCCGTTGTCGCCCTATGGCTCGTCGAAGCTGATGACCGAGATCATGCTGCACGACGTCGCCGCCGCCTACGGCATGCAGTACGTGACCCTGCGCTATTTCAACGTCGCCGGCGCCGATCCGCAGGCGCGCATCGGGCTTGCCACCGTCGGCGCCACGCATCTGCTCAAGATCGCGGTCGAGGCCGCGACCGGCCAGCGCGCCAAGATCGACGTGTTCGGCACCGACTATCCGACCCCCGACGGCAGCTGCATCCGCGATTTCATCCACGTCACGGACCTCTCGCAGGCGCATCGTTCGGCGCTGGCCTATTTGCGCAACGGCGGCGCCTCGACGACGCTCAATTGCGGCTATGGCCGCGGCTATTCGGTGCTGGAGACCATCGACGCCGTGCGCCGCGTGTCGGGCCGCAGCTTCGCCGTGCAATACGCCCCGCGGCGCCCCGGCGACATCATGACCATGGTCGCCGACACCAGCCGCATCCGCGGCCTGCTGGACTGGAAGCCGCAATACGAGGACCTCGAGACCATCGCGGCTCACGCCTTGGCGTGGGAGGACAAGCTGTTCCATGAGCGCCATGGCGAGCTCCGCCACGCCGCCTCGGCCTAGATTCCATCTGAGCGCAAGCCCTTAATTGGGCTTGAAAAACCCCGCTTGAGCGGGCACAGAGGCCCTTCGATCCCTGACGTGCGGGCAGGCTTTGTCCTGCGCCGTCAATGGACACCGGATGGCCCAGTTTCCAAAGAAAATCACCGACGATCCCTATGCGGCAGCGGTCCTGATTCGCCGCCTGGTCACGGAACAGGGGGTCGTCTATTGGCGGCGCTACCTCGTAGCCTTCGCGCTGATGGCGGTCGCCGCGGGCGCAACGGCAGGCGCGACCTATGTGCTCGGCCAGGTCATCAACCAGGCCTATGTCGACAAGAACATCCCGGGCATCGCGATGTTTTCCGGGATCACGGTGATCCTGCTCTTCATCAAGGGCGTGGCGACCTACGGCCACATGGTGATCCTGACCAAGATCAGCAACGCCATCCTCGCCACCAACCAGCGCCAACTGTTCGCAAAACTGATGCGCGAAAGCGTCGGCTTCTTCTCCGAGCGGCATTCGTCCGAGTTTTTGGCGCGGCTGACGGCCGGCGCCAAGTCGATCACCGACGTGCTCAACATGCTGGTCAACGCCGTCGGGCGCGACCTGTTGATGCTGCTCGCCATGATCGGCGTGATGGTGTGGCAGGATCCGGTGATGTCGTTCATCGGCCTCGTCGTGGTGCCGCCGGCGATGCTGGTGCTGCGCAAGCTGGTCAAGCGGATCAAGGGCCTCGCCTACAACCAGTTCACCGGCACCGCCGACATCATGGAGACCATGCAGGAATCGCTGCAAGGCATCCGCACGGTGAAGGCTTTCACGCTCGAAGACACCATGCAGAGCCGCATCGACGAGAACATCGCCATCGTCGAGCGCAACGCCAACAAGATGGCGCGCGTCGCCAACCGCTCCAACCCGCTGATGGAGATGCTCGGCGGCTTCGCGGTCGCCGGCTGCCTGCTCTATGGCGGCTACAGCGTGGTCGCGCTCAACGCCACGCCGGGCGCGTTCTTCTCCTTCATGACCGCGTTCCTGATGGCGACCGAGCCGGCCAAGCGGCTGGCGCGGCTCAACATCGACTTGAACAGCCAGCTCGTCGGCGCGCGCATGCTGCTCGAAGTGGTCGACAGCCCGGCGAGCGAGCACTCCGACGACGACAAGCCGGCGCTGAAGCTCTCCGACGCCCGGATCGAGCTGCGCGACGTCAGCTTCTCCTATCGCGCCAATGAGACTGTGCTCAACCGGATGAGCTTTACCGCCGAGCCCGGCAAGGTCACCGCGCTGGTCGGGCCCTCCGGCGGCGGCAAATCGACCGTGCTGGCGCTGCTGCTCCGCTTCTATGAAGTGACGCAAGGCGACATCGTGATCGACGGCCAGTCGATCGGCGCAGTCTCTCGCAAGTCGCTGCGGGCGCAGACCGCCTATGTCGGGCAGGACGTCTATCTGTTCCGCGACACCATCCGCAACAACATCGCCTTCGGCCGGCCCGGCGCCAGCGAGGACGAGATCACCGAGGCGGCGAAAGCGGCTTGCGCGCATGATTTCATCGTGGGCTTCCCGCTCGGCTACGACACGCCGGTCGGCGAGCACGGCACGCAGCTTTCAGGCGGCCAGCGCCAGCGCATCGCCGTGGCGCGCGCGCTGATCAAAAATGCACCGATCATCCTGTTGGACGAGGCCACCGCTGCGCTCGATTCCGAATCCGAGCGGCAGGTGCAGGAGGCGATCGAGCATCTCTGCCAGAACCGCACCACCATCGTGATCGCGCATCGCCTGCACACCATCATGCATGCCGACGCGATCCTGGTGATCGAGGGCGGCGAGATCGTCGAGCGGGGCCGGCATGACGAGCTGCTCCGCCGCGGCGGCCGCTATGCCTCGTTCTTCCGCCTGCAACACTACGATGCCGGCGCTCTGGCGCCGATCAGCGCAACCGCATAGAGTTCCACTTCACCTCAAGAGCAGCGAGACCCGCATGAACGCCGCCTCCTACGTCATCCCGCTTCCGCCCCAGGCTTCACTTCCCGTCGTCGGCGAAAGCGGCCGCTATCCAGTGCGCCGCATCTGGTGCGTCGGCCGCAACTATCTCGAGCACATCCGCGAGATGGGCAATGACGAGCGCGCCCCGCCGTTCTTCTTCGCCAAGCACGCCGACATGCTGGTGCCTGATGGCGCCACCATTCCCTATCCGCCGCTGACCAAGGATTTGCATCACGAGGTCGAGCTGATCGTCGCGATGAAGAGCGGCGGCCTGAACATTCCTGCCGACAAGGCGCTGGATCACGTCTATGGCTATGCCGTCGGCATCGATCTCACCCGCCGCGACCTCCAGATCGCCTCGCGCAAGAAGGAGCGTCCGTGGGAGATCGGCAAGTCGTTCGACGGCTCCGCGCCGTCCTCCGCGATTCAGCCGGCCTCCAAGATCGGCCATCCCGCCAAGGGCAAGATCTGGCTCACGGTCAACGGCAAGGAAGCCCAGAAGGGCGACCTGACCGAGCTGATCTGGAACGTGCCCGAGATCATCTGGCAGCTCTCCCAGCAGGTGAAGCTCGCCGCCGGCGACATCATCATGACGGGCACCCCCGCCGGCGTCTCCCAGCTCCAACCCGGCGACAAGCTCGAATGCGGCGTCGACGGCGTCGGCACGCTGAAGGTGAGCATCGGCCAGCCTGAATAAGCCGCACGACATCCGGAAATCGAAAGGCCCCGGACGTGTCCGGGGCCTTTTGCATTTCGGGCGGACGGGGTGGATCTACCAGGCCTTCACCGGCCGATTGGCGTGGCTCACCTGCGGCACACCGCGATTGAGCGACATGTGCGAATGGACGCACAGCCAGCCATCGGCATTCTTCGCAAAGATCATGGTCGCACGGCCCGGGCGCGGAAAGACGCTACAGTCGGAATGATAGCCCGTGCTCGTCCACGGCGCGATCACCGTGGCCATCGTGCCGTCGCCGGATGCCAGGACCGAGGTCTGATCGAGCACAAAACGGAAGTCCGTCGTCTTCGGCCAGACGTTGTCCCATTGCGTCGAGACCCACTGATCGAGGCCGGGGATGACGTCGTTATGTGTGCCGAAGGCAAGCACGTCCGGATGGAAGAGCGGCCGCGCCGAGGCGTAGTCGACCTCGCGGACGTAGCCCGCGAAGGTTTCCAGCCACGCCAGGAAGAATTGCTTCGTCTCGCTGTCGGCGGTCGGCAAGAGGGCCATCACCTGCTCCATCTTCTACGCGATCACGGCAAGTCTTGTTGCCATGGGAGAGACCTTCCAGCAAGATATGGACTTACCTGTCGACCGCGGCCTTGCTCAATCAGAGCCAAATGCAAAGATACGCAGAGCTGCGAGGCTACCAGCGCCCTGATAGCTCCGCAGGGCACAAACACCATCACTAGACACGCGCGGGATCACCGCAGGGATCGCAGGGCGGGTTAGCGCAGCGTAATCCGCCAACGCATCGTGCCACACGGGAATCGTCAATCGCCGATATGCCGAATGGTGGATTACGCTTCGCTAGTCCATCCTACACATCCGCACTTAACGCAGCGCCGACAACACGATGAGGCCGAGGATCAGCGCGGTCAGCGAGTATTTCAGCGCATAATAGACGTTGCGATTCCACCCCTTGACCTTGCGGCTGGCGAGGTGGATCTCGTAGAGCTTGCCGAACACCCTGTTGAGCACGCCGACATTCTCGCCGTCGACGTTCTGGGTCGCCGACGCCTTGACGATGTGATGGCTGACCCAGCGGTTGATCGCGGTCATGAAGCCGAATTTCATCGGGCGCTCGACGTCGCAGAACAGGATGATGCGGTTGACGTCGGTCGCATTCTCGGCGCTGTGGATGAAGGTCTCGTCGAACATGAAGGCCTCGCCGTCACGCCAGACGCATTCGACGCCGTCGACCAGGATGCGGCACTTGTTCGAGTTCGGCGTGACGAGCCCGAGGTGGTAGCGCAGCGAGCCCGCGAACGGATCGCGATGCGCCCCTAACTTGCCGCCCGGCGGCAGCATCGCGAACATCGCGCCGTGCACGCTCGGGATCGCGTTGAGCAGCTCCACCGTCTTCGGACACAGCGTGCGCGCTGAAGGCAGGAAGTCGTCATACCATTTCAGGTAAAACCGCTTCCAGCCGCTCTTGAAGAACGAGTAGAAGCCCCAGTCGTTGTTCTTCGCGGCGGCACGGATGAATCCTTCGTCGAACAGGCGAACCGCCTCGTCGCGGATCATCTCCCAATTCTCGCTGAGCGGCTTCAACTCCGGAAATTGCTCGACCGGGATCACCGGCTTGTTCGGCACCGCCGAGCCCGCATACATCAGCACATTGTAGGGCGCGAGATAGGTCGAGTGATCGCCGAGCTGGCGCGCAAAGCGCAATCGCTGCTTGCCGCGGAAGTGAACGTAAATCGTCGAGGCCGCAAGCACATAAAGGATGACAAGTTGCGGTGCAAAAAGCTGTTTCAGCATATCCCCGTTCCCCAGAGACTTAGCTGAGGACGTCATCTACCTTGAGCCGGGCCGAGCGGCAATATATTCACCGCTGCGCTGCGGTCACACTGGCGAGAGCGCAGGGATGGCCCGCCGAAACCAGCCGGCTACGCCCGCGACAGTGCCTGCAGACCCTTGAAGGTCAGGCGTTTGGGGTCGGTCACCCCGGCGAGATAGAGCTGGCGGATAAAGGCTACGACAGCGCTGCGGTCGCAATCGGTCAGCGCGACAACGGCGTCGACCGCGATCTTCTGGGCTTCCATTAGGCTCACCTCGGCCTTGCGAGTAACCCCGGCCGAGACAGGCTAGGAGTCCGCGGTTAATCCGGCGTTAACCGTTCGGGGCAGCGTCGCCGATTCCTCCTCGCGGCCGAATACGTAAAACGACGCATTGCCGGGCGCGCGGCAACTCAGTGCGCACTCACGCTCTTCCTCAGCTGCGCAAAGTGCTTTTTCAGCCGCGGCACGGCAAAATCAGTAAAGGCCCGCACCTTCGGCACGGAGAGCCGACCCTGCGGGCAGATCAGGTGCGCCGGCATCTCCGGATCCTTCTCGCCGGCCAGCACGATCTCGAGCTCGCCGCGCGCAACCTGCTCGGCCACCTGGTACGAATACATCCGCGCGACGCCGCGGCCGGCAACGGCGGAGGCTACGGCCGCGTAGGTGCTGTTGACGATAAGACGCGGCGTGAACTGCACCGTACGCGGCACCGACCCACCGGCCTGCGGCGCGAAGGTCCAGGAATTAGGCAGATGGGCCATCGCCACGATCTGATGCTTGGCAAGATCGCCGGGCTCGGTGATGCGGGGATGCTGCTTCAGATAGCGCGGGGCCGCGACGACCACGCGGCTGATCTCGCCGACCCGCATCGCCACCATTGCCGAGTCCGCGAGAGGGCCGATGCGAAGCGCGATGTCGATGCCCTCCTCGATCAGATTGACCGCGCGATCGAACAGCAACAGCTTGGCCGACACCGTCGGACAGGCATCGAGAAATGCATCCAGAATCGGCCGCAACACTATCTCGCCCGACACCACGGGAGCGGTGATCGTGAGCAGGCCGCGCGGCGCCGACCGCGGTCCGGCCGCGATGTCGTCGGCCTCCTCCAGCTCGGTGAGCACGCGACGGCAGATCGCGACATAGCGCTCGCCCTCCTCGCTGAGCTTGATCGAGCGCGTCGTCCGGTGCAGCAGCTCCGCGCCGACCCGTTCCTCGAGAAAGGCGATGGCGCGGCTCACCGCCGCCGGCGAGCGGCCGAGCTTGCGGCCGACGGCAGCCAAGCTGCCCTCGTCCACCGCAAGGACGAACACTTTCATCGCATCCAGACGATCCATGCCTTCCCGTTGCCCCCTTGGATTCCGGCCGCAGGCTAGGCGTTCCCCTCCGCGGCGACAACCGTCGCCAGGCGCCGACCCGGCATTCGTACGCGCCGCGAAAGAGTGTCTGACGGACGGCGGGCATTCGCGGCCGGGCTGCCACAGCGTACCTCAGGACCCAAGCCAGCCGAGTGCTGACGCAGGTTCTCAAGGCCAACAACAGGAGCCCGTCATGGGTATCGAGCAGAAAGTCGCCATCATCACCGGTGCTTCGCAGGGCATCGGCGCCGCCCTGGTCCAGGGTTTTCGCGATCGCAACTACCGCGTCGTCGCAACGGCACGCTCCATCAAGCCGTCGGGTGACGACGACGTCCTCGCCGTGGCGGGCGACATCGCCGAGCGGAGCACCGCCGAGCGTGTGGTTTCGCAGGCCGTCGCCCGCTTCGGACGCGTCGACACGCTGGTCAACAATGCCGGCATCTTCGTCGCAAAGCCGTTCACGCAGTACACGGCCGAGGATTACGCGGCGGTGATGGGCACCAACGTCGCGGGCTTCTTCCACATCACGCAGCTCGCCATCGCCGAGATGGAGAAGCAGGGTTCGGGCCATGTCGTTCAGATCACGACCACGCTGACCGATCAGGCCAATTCGAACGTCCCCTCGGTGCTGGCCTCGCTGAGCAAGGGCGGCCTGAACGCCGCGACCAAGTCGCTTGCGATCGAATACGCCAAGCGCGGCATTCGCGTAAACGCGGTCTCGCCGGGGATCATCAAGTCGCCGATGCATCCGGTCGCGACGCATGCCCAGCTCAACGCGCTGCACCCGGTCGGTCACATGGGCGAGATGTCCGACATCGTCGAAGCCGTCCTTTATCTCGAGGGCGCCTCCTTCGTCACCGGCGAGATCCTGCATGTCGACGGCGGCCAGAGCGCCGGCCACTGAGCGTGAGAGGAGAGCCACGATGCCCATCGTCACCATCCAAGTGACCCGCGAAGGAACGACGCCGGGGGCGGCGTCGCTCACCGCGGAGGAGAAGGCCGCGCTGATCAAGGGATCGAGCCAGCTGCTGCTCGACGTGCTCGGCAAGCCGCTCGATTCGACATTCGTCGTGATCGAGGAAGTCGACACCGACAATTGGGGCTGGGGCGGCCTGCCCGTGCCGGAGTTCCGGCGCCGTCGCGCCGCCCAGACAGGATGATCCGCGCGCGATCGTGCGCGCAGGAGGATGACATGACCAGCGCAGATCTGAAACCACACGCCGAGGCTCGGCCGCATCCGAGGGCGGCATCGGCTTCACGAGAGGCTTCGTCAAAGCAACGTTCTTCGCAACAGACCTGGCGATATACGGTGGCGGGATTGTCCGCCTCACTCGTCGGACTTGGCCTCGCCCGCTTTTCCTACACGCCGCTGATCCCCGCCCTGATCGCTGCAAACTGGTTCAGCGCATCGGATGTCGTCTATCTCGGTGCTGCGAACCTCGCCGGTTATCTCGCCGGCGCGCTCACCGCACGGCGTGCCGCCAGTCGGATCGGCGCGGTTCGCGCGCTGCGGGCGATGATGCTGCTTGCGACCCTCTCCTTCTTCGCCAGCTCATCGCCGGTGTCGTTCACCTGGTTCTTCGCCTGGCGCTTCCTCTCCGGCCTCACGGGCGGAATCATCATGGTGCTGGCGGCCTCCGTCATTCTGCCGCACACCTCGGCCGCAAGGCGCGGCATCGTTGGCGGCGTGATCTTCGCCGGCGTCGGCCTCGGCGTCGCCGCATCGGGCACGCTGGTGCCGCTGCTGCTGCAACAGGGACTGCAGCAGAGCTGGTATGGGCTCGGCGTGTTCGCCGCCGTGCTCACGCTCGCAAGCTGGTGGAACTGGCCTGCCGAAGCGAACAGCGACACTGCGCCTTCTCAAACCAAGCACCAAACCTCGCCCATCGCCCGCGCGCTGATGATCCAGTACGGCCTCAACGCGGTGGCATTGGTGCCGCACATGGTCTTCATCGTCGATTTCGTGGCGCGCGGCCTCGGCCAGGGCATTGCCGCTGGATCGCGCTATTGGGTGCTGTACGGCCTCGGCGCCATCGTCGGTCCGCTCGTCACCGGCCATCTCGGTGACCGCGCCGGGTTCGGTCCGGCGCTGCGGGCGGCCTTTCTGATCGAGGCGGCCGCCGTGCTGCTGCCGACCGTCAGCACCGCGCCTCTTTCGCTGATCGTATCGAGCATCGTGATCGGCGGCTTCACGCCCGGCATCGTGCCGCTGGTGCTCGGACGCATCCATGAACTCGTTCCGCACTCTGCCGAGCAGCAGCGCGCGACCTGGAGCCATGCCACTACCAGCTTTGCACTGTTCCAGGCCGCGGCCGCTTACGGCTTCTCCTGGATCTACGCGCAGACCGGCGGCGATTATCAGGTGCTGTTCGCACTCGGCGGCGGCGCGGTGGTGCTGGCGCTCGCGGTCGACCTTGCAATGGCGCTTGCCAGGCGCAAGGCGTAACGACCGGCGGCGGCGCGATCAGGAATATCGCATCACGCCGTCGTCGATCCGGCCGAAGCGCAAGGAGACGATGTCGAGCGCGTAGTTCTGGTACAGCCGCCACGGCTGCTTGGAGCCCTGCTTCGGCATCTTGGCCACTGAGCGCTGCACATAGCCCGAGGTGAAGTCCAGCGACGGCTGCGCGGTGATCTCGGGGTCGTCGTTGTGCGGCATGGCTTGCCGGAAATTGTGCCGGTCCATGTAGTTGATCAGACGGCAGACATATTCGCAGGTGAGATCGCATTTCAGCGTCCAGGACGCATTGGTGTAGCCGAAGGCCGAGGCCATGTTGGGCACGTCCGCATACATCATGCCCTTGTAGGTCAGCGTATTGGCGAAATCGACGGCACGGCCGTCGACACTGACGTCGAGACCGCCGACGACCTGAAGCACCAGCCCGGTCGCCGTCACGATGATGTCGGCCGCAAGTTCGCTGCCATCCTTCAGGCGAATACCCTCGCGCGTGAACGTGTCGATCTCGCTCGTCACGACGGCGACGCGCTGCTCGCGGATCGCCTTGAACAGGTCGCCATCGGGCACCAGGCAGAGCCGCTGGTCCCAGGGATTGTAGCGCGGCGTGAAATGGGTGGCGACGTCGTAGTCCGGACCGAGCGCCATCTGCACGCCCTTGAGGACGAGCTCCTTGACCTTCGCAGGCCGGCGCCGGCTAAGCTGGAAGAAGAACATCCCCCACATCACGTTGCGCCAGCGGATGACATGATAGGCAAGCCGCGTCGGCAGATTTCGGCGGATCTTGTTGGCGACGGGATCCTGCGCCGGGCGCGACACCACATAGGTCGGCGAGCGCTGCAGCATAATGACCTGTGCCGCCCTCTTGGCGAGCTCCGGCACCAGCGTCACCGCGGTCGCGCCCGAGCCGATCACCACGACGCGCTTGCCCGCGTAGTCGATGTCCTCGGTCCATTTCTGCGGATGCACGATGCGGCCGGCGAAATCAGCGGCGCCCTTGAACTCCGGCGTGTAGCCCGCCTCGTATTTGTAATAGCCCGAGCACATGAAGAGAAAATTGCAAGTGAAGCGCACCAGCTCCGTCGCGCCCTCGCCCGTGATGCGCTCGGCCTCGATGGTCCAGCGCGCGTCCGGCGTCGACCACGAAGCCCGCTTGACGCGATGGCGGAAGCGGATGTGCTTCTCGATGCCGTTCTCGGCCGCGGTCTCGCGCACATAGTTCAGGATCTGCGCCCCGTCGGCAATCGCCTTCGGATCGGTCCACGGCTTGAACGAATAGCCGAGCGTGAACATGTCGCTGTCGGAGCGGATGCCGGGGTAGCGGAACAGGTCCCAGGTGCCGCCGATGCAGTCGCGTCCCTCCAGGATGACGTAGCTCTTGGTGGGGCACTTGGTCTGCAAGTGATAACCCGCGCCGATGCCGGACAGCCCGGCACCGACGATGAGGACGTCGAAATGTTCTTTGGCTTCGGTCATGGCGTTCTCCCTCGTCATAGCATGGGCAGCGCCGCACCGAATTGCAACATCACGGGACGGTGGCGCCGTACACTGTGGCGGTGTCGAAATACTCGTGGAATTCGACCACCTTGCCGTCCTTGAAGCGCCAGTAGTCGACCTTCGGTGTCTTCGCGACCTTGTTGGTCTTCTTGTTCGTCCACGCGCATTCGCCGCGCGCGAAGACGGTGTCGCCCTGCGCGACGAATTCGTTCATCGTATAGTACTGCATGCTCCAGTCGGCCAGCAGGCCGTCGAAATAGCTGCGCAGCGCATTGCGATCGTCATAACGCTTGGCAAAAGGCACCGCCGCAGCTCCCTGCGGAATCGAATCGAATTTGATTTGCGGGCCAATGACATGGTCGAACCAATAGTCGACGTTCTTGCCCTTGCTCTCGCTCCACTCGCGATAGGCTTCCTTCAGAAGCTGAACGTTGGCTTCGCTGGACATCGCATTCCCTCCATATGCATTTTGACAATGAACGTAGGAAAAAGCGGCCGCCCGCTCCGGTGTGGCAGGCTTGTTTCGGCTCTACCTGAAAGCGTACCACAGGAAGGCCCAACAAAAAAAGGCCCCGGATCACGCCGGGGCCTTTGTGTCGCAACTGCGTGCGGATCAGTAGCGGTAGTGGTCCGACTTGTACGGACCTTCCTGCTTGACGCCGATGTAGTCGGCCTGGTCCTTGCGCAGCTCGGTGAGCTTGACGCCGATCTTGGCGAGGTGCAGGCGCGCGACCTTCTCGTCGAGCGACTTCGGCAGCACGTAGACTTCCTTCTTGTACTTGCCGTCCTTGTTGTTGGCGAACAGCTCGATCTGCGCCAGCGTCTGGTTGGTGAAGGAGGCCGACATCACGAACGACGGATGGCCCATCGCGTTGCCGAGGTTCACGAGGCGGCCTTCCGACAGCATGATGATGCGATGCTTGTCGGGGAATTCGATCTCGTCGACCTGCGGCTTGATGTTGGTCCACTTCAGGTTACGCAGACCCGCGATCTGGATCTCGTTGTCGAAGTGACCGATGTTGCAGACGATGGCGCGATCCTTCATCGCGCGCATGTGTTCGATGGTGATGATGTCCTTGTTGCCGGTCGCGGTGACGAAGATGTCGGCGCGGGGCGCGGCGTCTTCCATGGTCACGACTTCGTAGCCTTCCATCGCGGCCTGCAGCGCGCAGATCGGATCGATTTCCGATACCATGACGCGGCAACCGGCCTGACGCAGCGAGGCCGCCGAACCCTTGCCGACGTCGCCGAAGCCGGCGACCATCGCGACCTTGCCCGACATCATCACGTCGGTGCCGCGGCGGATGCCGTCGACCAGCGATTCACGGCAGCCATAGAGATTGTCGAACTTCGACTTGGTGACGCTGTCGTTGACGTTGATGGCGGGCCACAGCAGCGTGCCGGCCTTCTGCATGTCATAGAGACGATGCACGCCGGTGGTGGTCTCTTCGGACACGCCCTTGATGCTCTTGGCGATCTCGGCGAAGTAGCCCTTGGGCTTTTCCTTGAGCTGCTTCTTCAGCAGCGCGAAGAAGACTTCCTCTTCTTCCGAACCCGGCTTGTCCAGGAACGCAGCGTCGCCGTTCTCGGCGCGCAGACCGAGATGGACGTACATGGTGGCGTCGCCGCCGTCATCGAGGATCATGTTCGGGTGACCGCCGCCGTGCCAGTCGAACAGTTTTGCGGTGTAGTCCCAGTACTCGGTCAGCGTCTCGCCCTTGACGGCGAAGACGGGGATGCCGGCGGCCGCGATCGCGGCGGCAGCGTGGTCCTGCGTCGAATAGATGTTGCAGGAGACCCAGCGAATGTCGGCGCCGAGGGCTGCCAGCGTCTCGATCAGCACGCCGGTCTGGATCGTCATGTGCAAGGAGCCGGCGATGCGGGCGCCCTTCAGCGGCTGCTTCGGGCCGTACTCTTCGCGGGTGGCCATCAGGCCGGGCATCTCGGTCTCGGCGAGCGAGAGCTCCTTGCGGCCGAAATCGGCGAGCGAAATGTCCTTGACGATGTAATCGGTGAAGCCGGGCTTCGCGTTCATTGGAGGTTCCTGTTTGTTTGGCTCGTCATTCCGGACCGCTCGCGAAACGAGCGAACCCGGAATCAAGCATTTCGAGATTCCGGGCTCGCCGCTGTTGCGGCGCCCCGGAATGACGCAAGTGGATCAGAGCGCGCGCTTGAGCTGCTCGACGAGATCGGTCTTCTCCCAGGAGAAACCGCCCTCGTTGTCAGGCGTGCGGCCGAAATGGCCGTAGGCCGAGGTGCGCGCGTAGATCGGGCGGTTGAGGTCGAGATGGCTGCGGATGCCGCGGGGCGTCAGATCCATCGCCTGCGCCGCCGCCTTCTCGAGCTGCTCCTCCGGCACCTTACCGGTGCCGTGGGTGTCGATGTAGATCGACAGCGGACGGGCCACGCCGATCGCGTAGGCGAGCTGCAGCGTGCAGCGGTCGGCAAGGCCGGCGGCAACGATGTTCTTGGCGACGTAGCGCGCAGCATAAGCCGCCGAGCGGTCGACCTTGGTCGGATCCTTGCCGGAGAACGCGCCGCCGCCATGCGGGGCCGCGCCACCATAGGTGTCGACGATGATCTTGCGGCCGGTCAGGCCGGAGTCACCGTCCGGACCGCCGATGTAGAACTTGCCGGTCGGGTTGATGTGCCAGATCGTCTTCGGCGTGATCCAGTCCTTCGGCAGCGCCTCGCGCACATAGGGCTCGACGATGTCGCGGATCTGCTTGGACGAGATGTCCTCGACCAGATGCTGATGCGAGACCACGATCTCGCGCACGCCGACCGGCTTGCCGTTCTCGTACTGCACGGTGACCTGGCTCTTGGAGTCCGGACCGAGCACCTTCTCCTTGCCGGAGTGACGGGCTTCGGAGATCAGGCGCAGGATCTTGTGGGCGTAGAAGATCGGCGCCGGCATCAGATCGGGCGTCTCGTTGGTGGCGTAACCGAACATGATGCCCTGGTCGCCCGCGCCCTCTTCCTTGACTTCGCCCGGCTGCAGCGCATCGACGCCCTGGGCGATGTCGGCCGACTGCGGATGCAAGAGAATCTCGATGTCGCAGGTCTTCCAGTGGAAGCCTTCCTGCTCGTAGCCGATGTCCTTGATCGCGCCGCGGACGACGCCCTCGATCTGCTCGTTGGTCACCGACTTCGGACCGCGGGTCTCACCGGCGATCACCACCTTGTTGGTGGTCGCGAGCGTTTCGCAGGCGGCGCGGATCTGCCAGGGGTCGATGCCGGCCTTCGGCCCTTCGCGGTAGAACAGATCGACGATCTCGTCGGAGATCCGGTCGCACACCTTGTCCGGATGGCCCTCGGACACGGACTCGCTGGTGAAGAGATAGGACGCGCGCATCAGTAACCCCTTGTTCCGCCGCTGAACCGGCGGGCGTTTGCGATGTTTACCTGTGGATGATGTCAATCACGCCGGCGCGAGATGACGTAGGATTCGTCGAGAAACCAGAGCCCATTGTACTTCCGCAGCACGTCCCTGGCGGCATCCAGAGTGCGGCCGTTTTGAGTCATTTCTGTCAACCGGTCGTCCTCAATCTGAGCGACATACACCGCCGCATTCCACGCTGCAAAGGCCGTCGAGGTTCCGATCGTCCCGGTTACCTCGTTGGGCAGCGCTTCCATATCATACCTGAAGATCGAGCGGTTATCCGCATATGCATTAAAATTTAAGTCGCGGCCCAACGAACCAAGTTCGTACTTAACGGCGCGCAATAGCTCATGACGGCTCACAGCGAAAGGATTTTCTCCGGGCCAGATCGCCTGGATCATTTCCATGCCCGGATCCTGGCCATGGGAGTGGATTCCGATCAGACGGCCTCCCGGCCGAAGCGCCCGCGCCAGGGGGGCGATGATCCGCTTGGCCCGGAAGTTGACCGAGGACAGGGCGCGGTAGGGCTGGGATGCGATGACGAGGTCGAAATTGGCTTCGGTCTGGCCCGGCCGCGGAATGGTCGAATCCAGCAAGAACCTGTGGTCCTCGCGATAGAGCACCAGGACGACCGGCCGCTCGTACAGCGGCATGGCGGTGCGTGGGCTGATCGCGGCACGCCAGTTCTGCTCGAGGAACGGCCTAAGCTCCGCGATCTGCTGCTCGAACTCGCCCGATGAGGCGCCCCGCAGCGGGACCTCGTGCCAGACGGTCGCCGCCGCCGCCGCAGGCGATGCCGGCGTCAGCCAGGGCGCCTCCGAATAGAACATATTGGTGAAGACGAACACCGACGCCGGATGCTCGAAAATGCGATCCGGCACCTTCTCCAGCGTCAGGCGCAGGTCCTCCAGGCTGAGCTCCTTGCCGGCGACATAGAACGGCATGTGCGGGTAGCGCTGGTGCGTCGCGCGCAACACCCGCGCCAGCACCGTGCCGTCGCCGACGCCGGCGTCGAACACGCGCAGGGCCGGCGGGCGCGGATGGATGGATGAAAGCTCCAGCGCGACCCTGTCGGCGATCACCCGCTTTTCGCTGCAGGTGTGAACGAACAGCAGGTATTTCTGGCGGTTCTCGAAGAAACGGAAATTGCCGCGTGGATCACGCTTTTCGGGCGGCACCTGAAGCCCGCGCGGCGGCGGCACGCCGCCGGCCATGGACGCCGCCATATAGGCCTGGATCCGGTCCAGCGTATCGATGGTGATGCGCTTGCCCTCGCGCAGGCGATGCACCAGCTTCCCATCGTTCACCGCGCGCCGGCCGAACGTCGATTCCGCCATGTCCGCCTTGCGGCAGAACTCCGTGATCTGGCTCAGGATTTCGTCGTTTTTCATGGGTGGGAACTTGGTGGGCAGAGCTGTTGGGCACTGTCCTCTAACAAATTCTGCCCACTCAGGGAATACCCTGGAATTGCTCCACGTGCTGTTGATTGGCGGCGCTGCGCCGAATGGGGACACTCCGATCGTGCGTCTGGCCGTGCCTACACTTATCGGTATACATGGCGGACAAGGATGTTCGGGGCTGGATATGTTCAGGTCGTTTTGGCTTGCAGCGATATTGCTCACTGCGCTCACAGGTATTGGTCACGCGGGCTACCTGACCGACAATCCCGACGAAGTCTTCCAGTCCGTCTATGCGCGCATCGGGCCACTCCCGGTCGCCGCCGCGCGCGACCCATCCGTCTGGCTGAAGCTGGAAGAGCTCAAGCGCGAGCCCTGCGACCAGAAGACCATCGATGATCTTGCGCAGTGGCTCGACAAGCTCGGCTATCGGCGACAGGCCGCTGACGGACTCTTCAATTTCGTCAAGAACTGCGGAGCGCCGCTGACCGCACTGAACAAGGCAGTCAGCATCTACATAAGACTGACCGACTACCCGAAAGCCGTCGAAGCGGCGGACGAGTACGTCAGGCGCGCCCCATCCGACCAAACCGCGCGCTACCTGCGCGGCATGGCGCTGGATGGTGCCGGCGACTATCGCCGCGCGCTGACCGACTACTCCGACACGATCGAGCTTTTCGCCGGCGACAAGAAGATGGTGTCCAGCAGCGTGTTCCTGCGCATGGCCAACGCCTACGCCGCCTTGAAGCAGTTCTGCGAGGCGACAGCGCCGATCAACCGTTGGGTTGCGTTCGATCCCGCCACGCGCGACACCAGCAAGACCCAGAAGATCATCGCCGACTATGAGCGACAGGGTAATTGCGTCTCGTCGAACGAGCTTCGCAAGGAGAGCTTCCCATTGCAGGGACAGAGAGGCGTCGTCACCGCCAAGGCGGAGATCAACGGCGTCCGCGGGGTGTTCGTGCTCGACACAGGTGCAAGCTATGTGTCGGTGAAGTCGGCCTTCGCAAGCAAGGCCAAGATTGCGGACGGCGGCGCGAGCGAGATCACGCTGAACACCGCCAACGGGCAGATCAAGGCTAAGCTCACCAAAGCCGACAAGGTCGCGCTGGGCAAGCTCGAGGCGACCAACGTGCCGATCGCGGTTCAGAGCAGCGACGACAAGAGTTATGGGCCAGGCATCGACGGCCTCCTCGGCATGAGCTTCCTGTCGCGGTTTGAGGTGCAGATGGCGCGTGGATCGATGGAGATCCGGACCCGGCAGCCAAGGAAGTGACTTCGCGGCTGCCTGGGTAAGCCCGGGCGTGAACCGGGACATAGGCCGGCGCGACCAAACGGCTGAAACCACCGTCGAAATCCGCCTGTCGCCGAGGTCTGCTTGCGCCGCCTGCTGCTGATCCCCGCTCTGCTTGCCGCCCTGCTCTGGTCTGCGCCCGCCTTCGCACAGGCGCGCAATCAGCTCGGGCCGCTCTGCACCACCGACACGACGCCGGCGGACAAGATGATCGACGCCTGCACCAAGATCATCGGGTTGAAGGTGTTTCGGGGCGAGCAGGTCGCGACGATCTATTTCTGGCGCGCGGTCGGCTGGAACAAGAAGGGGGATTACAGCAAGGTCATCGCCGACGTCACCGAGGCGATCCGGCTGCAGCCGAGCCAGGCGGCCTTTAATCTCAGGGGATCGGCCTATTACGACAAGGGCGAGTACGACATCGCGATCGCGGACTTCGACGACGCGCTGAAGCTCGGCCCGCCCAGCGGCATCATCTTTCACAACCGCGGCAACGCCTGGCGCGGCAAGGGCGACTACGCCAGGGCGATCGCCGACTATGACGCCGTGATCAAGTCCGATCCGAAATCCGCGTTCTCGTTCCAGAACCGCGGCATCTCAAAGGAGGCGCTCGGCGATTACGACGGCGCGCTCGCCGATATCAACCAGGCGATCCGGCTCGATCCGACGCTGCCGCAGCCCCTGATCAACCGCACCGCGATCTGGCGCGCGAGGGGCGACCTCGATCGCGCGATTGCCGACGGCAGCGAGGCGATCCGGCTCGCCAAGGAAAAGCCGCCGGTCAATATCATGACGCCGCCGAACAGCGTCCTGATCTCGGGCTACATCCATCGCGCGCTGGCCTATGAGGCCAAGGGCGACTACGCGCACGCGCGCGAGGACTACAAGGCAACGCTCGGTATCACTGCATCCGACGCCAGCAGCAAGGCCAATCAGGCCACCGCAAAGGTGCGGCTCTCGCTCGTCACCGAAGCGCCCACATCGGTCCCGCGCGACGCGCCGACATCGATCGCGCAGCAGCCCAGCACGCCGTCACAGCAGCAGGCGACCGCAACGTCGGCGCCCTCGCCGCCTCCGCTCGCGAGCGGCCGCGGCAAGCGCATGGCGCTGATTATCGGCAACGGCGCCTATCAACACGTCAAGGCACTACCCAACCCGTCCAGCGATGCCCGTGCGGTCGCAAAGAGCCTGCGCGAGATCGGCTTCACCGTATCGGAAGGTATCGATCTCGACCGCGCCGCGATGCAGAAGATGACGCGCGACTTTTTGCGGGAGGCCGCGCGGGCGCAGGTCGCGGTGGTCTATTACGCCGGCCATGGCGTGCAGGTCGACGGTCGCAACTACCTCATTCCCGTCGACGCCGAGCTCAAGCCCGGCGCGGGCATGACCGAGGCGATGATCGACATGGACACGATCATGGCCGGCCTCGACGACCAGGTTCGCACCAACATTTTGATCTTCGATGCCTGCCGCAATAATCCGATGGCGCAACAGGTCGCATCCGCCGGCGCCAATCGCGGCATCGAGGGCGCCTCGGGCCTCGCAGCACCAACGAGTCTCGGCACCGGTGCTACATTGGGGGCCGGCACGTTGATCGCATTCGCGACCGCGCCGGGCCAGGTCGCACTCGACGGCGAAGGCGCCAACTCGCCGTTCTCCGCCGCCCTCTCCCGCCATCTCGGCACGCCGGGACTGGAAGTGCAGCAGATGCTGACACGGGTGCGGGCGGAGGTGGTGTCGAGCACGAAGAGCAAACAGGTGCCGTGGTCGAATTCTTCGCTGCTGGGTGAGGTTTACTTGGCGGAGAGGTGAGACGCTATCGTGCTCCGGACGCAGCGCAGCACTTCTTCAGCGATGCGCTGCAGAGCCGGGGCCCATATCTCCTGAGAGCAAGTCAAGCAGCATGGGTCCCGGCTCTGCGCAGCAACGCAAGGGCGTTGCAGCGCGTCCGGGACACCAACAAAGGCTCAATTACCCCACACTTCCTTCGCGATCTCGACCGCAAGGCTCAGCTTCGCCCACTGCTCTTCCTCGGAGAGGACGTTGCCCTCTTCCGTCGAGGCAAAGCCGCATTGCGGCGACAGCGCGAGCTGCTCCAGCGGGGCGAACTTGGCGGCTTCTTCCAGACGGCGCTTGATATCGTCCTTCTTCTCGAGCTCGCCGAACTTCGAGGTGATGACGCCGACCACGACGACCTTGTTGCCCTTGGGCAGGAAGCGCAGCGGCTCGAAGCCGCCGGCGCGGTCGCTGTCATATTCGAGGAAATAGCCGTCGTAATTGGTGCCGGCGAGCATGGTCTCGGCAACCGGCTCATAGCCGCCCGAAGAAATCCAGGTCGAACGGAAATTGCCGCGGCAGACATGCGTCGTCACCACCATGTCCGCGGGCTTCTCGGCCAGCGCGTAGTTGATGATGCGGGCATAGATCTGCTGGAGACCGTCCGGATTGTCGCCGCGCTCGCGCGCCTTCTGCAGTTCATCCTGCGAGCAGAGATAGGCCCAGACGGTGTCGTCGAACTGGAGATAGCGGCAGCCGGCGTCGTAGAAAGCCTTGACGGCTTTCCGGTAGGTCTTGCCGAGGTCTTCGTAGAAGGCCTCGAGATCGGGATAGACGTCCTTGGAAATCGACTTGCGGCCGCCGCGGAAGTGCAGCACCGCCGGCGAAGGTATCGTCATCTTGGCGGCCACGTGGGCCTGGTCGGCGACCTTCTTCAGGAAGCGGAAGTGGTCCAGCATCGGGTGGTCGTCGGGAAAGTCGAGCTTGTCGATCACCCGCACCGCGTCGTGCCGGGTCTGCACGCCTGCGAACTGGATGCCGGTGTCGGGATGAAACAGCTCGCAGCCGGTGAGCTTGGCGAGGAAGTCGAAATGCCACCAGGAGCGGCGGAACTCGCCGTCGGTCGCGAGCTTGAGCCCGATCGAGGCCTGCTTGTGCACGACCTTCTCGATCTCCATGTCCTCGATCTTGCGCAGATCGTCGGCCGAGATCTCGCCCTTCTCGAGCCGGCTACGGGCTTCCTTGATCTTGGCCGGACGCAGGAGGCTGCCGACCTCGTCGGCGCGGAAGGGGGCTTTGGTTCGCTGCATGTCTTACTCCCTGGACATTTTAGTTTAGTGAGCCGCCGCCCCGGCGACGCCGAGATGGCGTTCCAGGACCGAGGGGTCGGTTTTCAGCGCGGCGCTCGGAGCGTCGTGGACGATCGTTCCGCGCTCCAATATCACAACGCGGTCGGCCAGCCCCAGAATCTTTTGGGCATTCTGTTCGACGATGATCGAGCAGATGCCGCCTGCCCGCGTGATGCTGCCGATCGCCTTCAAGAGCTCCTCGACGATGATGGGAGCAAGGCCCTCGGTCGGCTCGTCCAGCAGCAGCACTTTCGGGTTGAGGGTGAGCGCCCGGCCGATCGCCAGCATCTGCTGCTCGCCGCCGGAGAGCTGGTTGCCGAAATTGCTCCGCCGCTCCTTCAGCCGCGGAAACATCTCGTAGACCTTCTCGACCGTCCAGGGACCGGGCTGCGCCACCGCGGTCATGTTCTCTTCCACAGTGAGCGAGCGAAAGATGTTGCGCTCCTGCGGCACCCAGCCGATGCCGGCGCGCGCGCGCTGGTCGGGCCGGAGCGAAGTGACATCGGTGCCGGCGAGCGCCACGCTGCCTGAGAAGCGGCGGGTGACGCCGACGATCGAATTGATCAGCGTGGTCTTGCCGGTGCCGTTGCGGCCCAGCAGCGCCAGCACCTGGCCCTCGGCGAGGCGCAAGGACATGTTGGGCAGCACCACCGCCTCGCCATAGCCGGCGCGCAAAGCCTCGATCGCGAGCAGGTCAGACATTGACCACCTCCTCGCCGAGATAGACGGCCTTGACCTGCGGATCGCGCGCGACCTGCTCGGGCGGGCCCTCGGTGAGCAGCGCGCCCGAAACCAGCACGGAGATGCGGTCGGCGAAGGAGAATACGAGATCCATGTCGTGCTCGATCAGCAGCACCGTGACGTCGCGCGGCAGCGCGCCGACCACGGCGAGAATGTCGTGGCGCTCGCTCTCTGGCACGCCGGCGGCGGGCTCATCGAGCAGCAGCACGCGCGGTTTGGCGGCGATCGCGACCGCGATCTCGAGCAGGCGCTGCTTGCCGTAGGGCAGCGTCACGGTCTGCTCATTCATGACGTCGAGCAGATGGAAGCCCGCCAGCAGATCGGCGATCTCGCCGTTGACGTCGCTGCGCGTGCCCATCCGCCGCCACCAGTCGCCGCCATGGCCGAGGCGCTCGGAGACGGCCAGGCCAATGGTCTCGAGCGGAGTCAGGTCGGGATAAAGCTGGTTGATCTGGAAGGTGCGCGAGAGGCCACGCAGCACGCGCTTGTGCACGGGCAGATCGGTGATGTCCTGGCCCTCGAGCAGGATACGGCCCGAATTCGGCTTGAGCACGCCGGTGAGCTGGTTGATGACCGTGGTCTTGCCGGCGCCGTTCGGGCCGATCAGCGCGTGGCGGGCGCCCTGCTCGATCTTCAAGGACAGATCGCGGGTGACGCGCAGCCCGCCGAACTGCTTTTCGAGATTTTGGGTTTCGAGCACGATGGTCATGCGTCGCTTTCCGGCACGGCGACGACGGCCTTGCGTCCCGCAATCTGCCTGATGACCAGATTGGGCAGGTACAGCACCCAGCGGTGCAGGCGCTGACGGCCGACCAGCACGATCACGACCAGCACCAGGCCGATCCAGAACTGCCAGTATTGCGGGGTGATGGTGGAGAACACTTCCTGGAGCATGCGGAAGATCACCGCGCCAACCAGTCCGCCATAGAGGTAACCGGTCCCACCGATGACGAGCACCAGCATCAGATCGGCGGAGCGTTCGAAGGCAAACACATCGAGCGAGGCGATCGCCGTGGTCTGGGTGAACAGCGCGCCCGCGACGCCGGCATAGAACGCCGCGAGCGTATAGATCGCGATCAGGCGGCGGTTGACGGGAATGCCGATCGCGGCGGCCCGCAGCGGATTGTTCTTGATCGCGCGCAGCGAAAGGCCGAACGGCGAGTGCACGACGCGGCGGGCGAACAGGAAGAGCAGGAACAGGACGGCGAGCGAATAGAAAAAGCCGGCCTTGCCGAACATGTCGAACGGAATCGCGCCGAAGATCGGCTGCATCTCGATGCCCTGCAGGCCGTCGGTGCCGCCGGTGATGTTGGAGAAGCGTTCGGCGAGCGCTTCCAGCAGCAGCGCGATGCCGAGCGTCACCATCAAGCGCGTCAGGTCAACGCCGCGGATCACCAGGAAGCTGGTGGCAAAGCCGAGCACCATCGCGGCGAGGCCAGCGACGATCAGCGCCAGCACGGGCTCGCTCACGATACCATGGAGCGCGAGAAGCCCCGCGGCATAGGCGCCGACGCCGAAGAAGGCAGCATGCCCGAGCGAGACGATGCCGGCATAGCCGAGGATGAGATCGAGCGACATCGCAAACAGCGCCAGCCGCAGGATATCGGTCATGATCAGATAGCGCGTGGGAAATGCAAAGCCGCAGGCCAGCACGATCAGCCAGAAGGCGACTTCGCCGTAGTGCCAGCGCGCCTGGCGCTGGGCGTGAAAACCGACGTCGGAGGAAGCGCTCATCGGCGAACTCAACGCGCGGCCGTGCGTCCGAACAGGCCGTTCGGACGCCAGATCAGGATTACGATCATCATGGTGTAGATCACGAACGGGCCCATCTTCGGCACGTAATATTTGCCGGCGACGTCGCCGATGCCGAGCAGGAGCGAGGCCAGGAACGGGCCGGTGATCGAGGACGAGCCGCCGACGGTGACCACGATCAGGAAGTAGATCATGAACTTCAACGGGAAATACGGATCGAGGCCGAGGATTTCGGCACTCAGCGCGCCGCCGAGACCGGCGAGCCCGCAACCGAAGGCAAAGGTGAAGGCGAACACCTGCGGCACGTTGATGCCGAGGCCGCTCGCGGCGCGGGGGTCGTCGACGGCGGCGCGCAAGCGGCTGCCGAAGCGGGTCTTTGCCAGCACCATCTGGAGCGCGATGGTGAGCAGGCCGCATATCACGATGATCATCAGCCGGTAGCGGCCGATGCCGACGCCGAACAGGTCGAACTGCCCCTGAAGCGCCGCCGGCAGGTTGATGAAGACGCGCGAGGACCCCTGGATGTAATCGACGGCGGCGACCGACATGAAGGTCAGGCCGATGGTGAACAGCACCTGATCGAGATGGCTGCGCGCATAGAGGTGGCGGTACAGCGTCCGTTCGAGCGCGATGCCGATCGCGGCAGAGGAGACGAAAGCGAGCGGGAGCGCTGCGAAGAACGGCCAGCCCATCCGGTTGACCAGCACCATGCAGATATAGCCGCCGGCCATGGCGAAGGCGCCATGGGCGAGATTGACGAAGTTCATCAATCCAAGCGTGACTGCGAGCCCGCACGCGAGCACGAACAGCAGCATGCCGTAGGCGACGCCATCGAACAGGTTGGTGAGGATAGAGGTCATCGTCTCAGCTTAGAGTTATCGTCATGGCCGGGCTTGTCCCGGCCATCCACATTCTTGTCCGGACTTTGTTTTCCTGGCTTCGCGTGGATGCCCGGAACAAGCCCGGGCATGACGCGGAGCAAGGGGTGTGAGATCCCGGGTTCGCGCTAATGCGCGCCCCGAGATGCCCCGCTTTCGCGGGTCACTTCTTGGTCTTGCCGAGATCCTTGACGGCTTCGAAGGTCGCGAACTCGACATTGTAGAGCTCGCCGTCGACCTTCTCGACCTTGCGGATGTAGATGTTCTGCACGATGTCGCGGGTCTCGGGGTCGATCGAGATCGGACCGCGCGGGCTCTCCCACTTCTGGCCCTTCATGGCCTCGACCAGCTTAGTGCCGTCGGTGTCGCCATTCGTCTTCTTGAGCGCCTCGTAGATCAGGTGGATGCCGTCATAGCCGCTCACCGCCATGAAGCCCGGACGATTGCCGAACGCCTTCTTGTAGGCTGCGACGAAATCCTTGTTCATCTGCGAGGGGTGCGCCGCGGAGTAGAGATGCGCGGTAACCGTGCCGAGCACGGCGTCGCCCATATTGTTGAGCAGGTCGTCGTCGGTGACGTCGCCCGGCCCGATCACCTTGATGCCGGCCTTGTCGAGGCCGCGCTCGGCATATTGCTTCATGAAGTTGCCGCCCTGGCCGGCCGGCACGAACACGAAGATCGCGTCGGGCTTGGCGTCCTTCATGCGCTGCAGGAACGGCGCGAAGTCGGGGTTTTGCAGCGGCGTCTTGACCTCTTCGACCACCTCGCCGCCGCCGGCTGTAAAGTTCTGCTTGAAGAAGTTCAGCGCGTCATTGCCCGGCGCGTAGTCCGAGGTCAGCGTCGCCACCTTCTTGATGCCGTTCTTCACCGCCCAGTCGCCGATGATGGTCGAGGACTGCGCCAGCGTGAAGCTGGTACGCACGATATAGGGCGAGCGCTCGGTGATGATGGAGGTGCCGGCCGCCATCACGACTTCCGGGATCTTGGCCTGCGTCGCTAGCGGCGCGGCCGCGAGCGCAGCCGGCGTCACGCCGAAGCCGGCGATGAAATTGACCTTGTCGTTGACGATCAGCTCCTGCGCGGCAGTCTTGGTCTTGTCCGGGATCGCCGCGTCGTCCTTGAGGATGATCTCGATCTTCTTGCCAGCGACGGTGTCACCCTTCTGCTGCATGTAGAGCTTGATCGCGTTCTCGATCTGCTTGCCGGTCGAGGCCTGGCCGCCGGTCATCGGCAGGATCAGGCCGACCTTGACGCTGTCCTCGGCCTTGGCAGACGCAAGGCCTGCAACGCCCGCGATAGCGGCTGCTGCGACGGTGCGTGAAAAAATTCTGCGTACGAACATCCGATGTCCCTCCCCTTCATTCCTGACCTGTTGTGCGCCAGACCGAGTACCCGGTCCTTGCCGCGCTCTAACCTACGGACAAGCCATGCCGCACGGCCACATGGCGTCCTCTGCAACCCCGTTGTCAATCGGACGTTGGGCGACCATTCGGCGCAAGCCGCGCGATCGGATCGACGGCGGGGGAGGCATTTGTACGATTGTACAAATAAAATGGCGATGTCAACAAGAAAGCCTTTCGCTGCGCTGGCCGGCCCTCCGGGCCGATGCTGCACTCTAAGAACGCCCGGCGGCGACGTGGTTGGAGAAATCCGCCTCTGCTTTGCAGAATTCGAACATTTGCCGGGCATCACCGGATCGAATTCCCAATCCCCTCCCCTTAAACGTGAATACGGATTGTATACCGTATCACCTTGGCAAAGGCGATCAATGCCAAAAACAGCGTATTATCTTACCTTAATGTATACAAACAAATTCGCCGCCGAATAAGCCAATTTTACTTGTTGAGGACTAGAGTGCGCCGCTGGCGCCATCGGGCGTCCCGCCATCCGCGCCCGGTCCAGCTCGACCCAGAAGGTGCTCATGCGTTTCCGTTTGCCTTCAATCGCTGCCGTCGTTGCCTTGCTGGCTTCCAACCTTGCAGGCTGCGGCACCGTCAACGAAAGACTCTCCGCCGGCATGGGCGACTACGTCCCGCAATGGGCCGGCGGGCTGCCGGCCGACGCCCCGCCGCGAGCGGGCACGCCGCAATACGATGCCTACATGAAGGAGCGCGAACGCAAGCGGCTGTTGCCGGCGGCGGATCGCGAGAAGGAAGAGCAGGCGCAGAAGGGCGCGACGGGGGCGACGTCGGGCAGCGCGGTGCGTTAAGGAAGCAAATGGCGAATAGGGGGTAGCGAATAAGGCGCTCTCCCGCTTCCACTCGCTAGTCGCCACTCCCTATTCGCTAATCCACGAACACCACGGTCTTGCGGCCGTTGAGGATGACGCGGTCGTCGAGATGGTAGCGGATCGCGCGGGCCAGCACGCGGCGCTCGATGTCACGGCCCTTGCGGACCAGATCCTCCGGCGTGTCGCGATGGCTGATGCGCTCGACGTCCTGGTCGATGATCGGGCCCTCGTCGAGGTCGCGCGTGACGTAATGCGCGGTAGCCCCGATCAGCTTGACGCCGCGCTCATGGGCCTGGTGATAGGGCTTGGCGCCCTTGAAGCCCGGCAGGAACGAGTGGTGGATGTTGATGCAGCGCCCCGAAAGCTGCGCCGACAGATCATCCGACAGGATCTGCATGTAGCGGGCGAGCACGACGAGATCGGTCTTGGTCTTGGCGGCGAGGTCGAGGATCTGCGCCTCCTGCTCGCGCTTGGTCTCCTTGGTCACGGGCAGATGGTGGAACGGGATGCCGCCGAAATCGAGCCCACCATAGACCTCGCGCGGGTGGTTGGAGACGATGGCAGCAAGCGTCATCGGCAGTTCGCCGGTGCGCCAGCGATAGAGGATGTCGACCAGGCAGTGGTCCGACTTCGACACCAGCAGCATCACCTTGCGATGCGCAGCCCGGTCGCGCATCTGCCAGTCCATGCCGAAACGCTCGGCGATCGCGGCAAAGCCGGTCTGCAGCGCCGACAGTTCCACGGCGAGATCGGCCGCGGTGAACACCACGCGCATGAAGAACTTCTTGGTCTCGATGTCGTCGAACTGCTGAGCATCGAGAATGTTCTGTCCGTTGTGGGCGAGGAACGTCGACACGGCCGAGACGATGCCGGGACGATCCGGACAGGACAGGGTCAGGACATATTGATGATCGGGCATGTTGATGAACAGGCTTGGCTCTTGATGAAGGTTTGGGCAAATGATGCGGAACGACCCGCGATTTGCGCCCTGCTCTATCACCGACGTCCCCCTGCGCCAATCCCAAGACTTGCTTCGACCTGAAGCGCGGAGTCAGGATGAACGGACGATTGCTTTGACTAACCGGAGTACGCCCATGGCCGAGCGCTTGAACGGCTACCGCATCCTGATCCTGGAAACGCGCGAGGAGGCCCAGTTCTCGAAGCTTCTGGCCGAGCAAGGCGCCGAGGTCGTGCAATGCCCGATGTTTACCATCCAGGATGCACCGGACCCTGCTCCGGTCGAGGCCTGGATCCGCCGCGCCATCGACAGGCCCCTTGACGACCTTGTGCTGATGACCGGCGAAGGCCTTCGGCGGATCATGAAGCTCGCGTGGGCGCGTGGGCTCGACGGCGCGTTTGTCGCGGCGCTCGCCGGATCGCGAAAATTCACCCGCGGCCCGAAGCCCGGCAAGGCGTTGCGCGAGGTCGGTCTCGAACCGCAGCAGACCACGGAGAAGCCGACCACCGAGGGCGTGATCGAGATGCTGGGCAAGCTCGACCTGAAGGGCCGGCGCCTTGGCCTTCAGCTCTATCCCGACAAGGACCATGGCGCGCTGATCGGCGCCCTTGCCGCGCAAGGCGCCGAGGTCGATGCCGTGCTGCCCTATGCCTACGATTCCAAGGCAGCGGATGCCAACATCGTCACCGCCATCGACGACATGGCCGCGGGGCGGATCGATGCCGTCGCGCTCACCAATCTCGGCCAGGTCCGCCGCCTGATCGAGGCCGCGAAGGCGCATGGCAGCGAGGCGAAGCTGCGCGCCGGCTTCGACCGGACGCTGATTGCGTCGGTGGGCCCGGCGGTTTCGGGCGAGCTTGCTGCGCATGGACTGCGGACGGACGTCTCGCCCGCGGAAGACGCCTATTTCATGCGGCCGCTGATCTCGGCGATGGCAGTCGCGCTCGCGGAGAAACTGCCCCGGCAAGGGACGTAAGGGTCCTACCCGGGCACGACACGATACACGCTGGCATTTCCTTCAACGCCGCGAAGAGGAGCTTCAAACACTGCGATTGCATGCCCGGAAAGGAGATCGCTCACTCCCGGCGCCGAATACAGCGCCTCCGAGATACAAATCTCGCCCGCGTCCGCCAGCGACTGGACACGCGCGGCAACATTTACGGTCTGGCCGAAATAATCCAGATTGTCGTTCAGGGTCACTGCGATGGAGGGGCCGCAATGGGCTCCAATCTTCAGGATGATGCTCGGATCGCCGTGGTCTGAATTGTAGCGCTCGATTTCCCCCAGTATGTGGAGCGCCGCCGAAATCGCATCCGTCGGGCGGGAGAAGACCGCCATGACCGCATCGCCGATCGTCTTGACGATGGCCCCGGAATGTTCCTGAACGGTCGCACCGAGCAAAGCAAAATGTTCGCGGACCAGCGCATAGGCATTGAGATCGCCGAGCCGTTCGTACATGGCGGTCGAACCTTTGAGATCCGTGAACAGCAGGGTCACCTGCCGAATACCCAGGCCCTCCTTTTCGTCCACGCGTTCTGACCGGAACAGGCGGCGAAACGTCTGTCTCGCGAGCAACATCCCGCCGGACATGTAGGGATCGAAATCAAGCGGCGGCTTGATCACTTGAGCTAGAACCTCAGGCGGCCAGTTGATCAGAAGCAGGGAGCCTCGCGTAGATCCGCGGTTCTCCGCCTCGACAATGACGGGGCCGGGCGGCACGGCGACCAGCGAGGGGGAAAAGCGCTGCCCATCGTATCCAACTCGCAGGATTGTCGGCGAGGTTGTCGGCTCGCCGGCCACCGCGACGGCGAAAGCAGCCTGGGTTTGGATATTGACCCCCGCCAGCGCGCCGAGACCGAGTTCGCAACGAATGGTCGTGGCGGAGCCTGGCGGCAAGAACGAAAGGCCGCGAACGAACGCATGCAAATAGTCGAGAAATCGGATTTGTTGGCCAGGTATCCGCGCGTCATTCAGAAATCGAAGCTTCCAATGGAAATCCTCGACCGAGAGGGAGGCAGGATCATGAAACGGAAGCCGCCGAAGCTGGGGCGATACCGTAAACGTGACCTCTATGAAGTCGTCGAGATCGGTTTCACCAGTGACGTCGCACAAACCACAAACATAGTGCGTCTTGAGCGTGCGCAAAGCGCCGAAGCTATCGAGCACCATGCCGGATTGGGGACAAACAACGTCCCAGCTCATCTCGAATAGCCCGCTTCTCGTCGCATAGAGAAACAGGTCAATACTTTCCGGCTCTGCAATGGCGCGGTCGCGCGCGAATGCCAGCGGATTGACGCGGTAGAGCGATAGATCGTCACCGCTCCTGATGAGCGTTTCGAACTTGGAGATCACGCGGGGGCTCCAGGATCGGGCCCGCTCGATCTCGGTCATCTTGCTTTCGAGGAGCCTTTCCTGAATGTCGGTCATTGTGCGCTCGGATTAAGTGCGCCCGGATTAATCGTTCGTCATGCGCAGGCGTGGTCGGGAAAATGGCGGCAGCACCTCGCGCGCACCGGCTCGTGCCTGCTGCGGTCAGGGGCACCACGCCAACCGCGCGACGATGCCTAGCCCGCCACCTGCGAGGCCGCCGACATCAACTCACCCGGGCTCGGCATCCCGAACATGCGCTGGCCGCCTTCCGGAACTTCTGTAAAGGCCCAGCGCACGACCCCTTCCCGATCGAGCAGGAACTGGCCGAATAGCTGACCCTGGCCGGTTGCCGCCATGCGCTGATCGGCCTCCATCATCTCGTAGCCATCCTTGTTGTTGAGCTGCTCGGCGGCCGCCAAACGATTCATCGGCCCGGGCAATTCTCCGGGAATGTCCACTTGCATGCTCATGACCACATCCATGCCCACCTTGCGCGGCCACTCGGTTTCCTTCTCGGTGAATTCCAGATTGGGCAGGCCGAACGCGCGGTGCGAGATCCGCTCGGGATCGGACGCGGCAAGCAGATTGGGCAACGGGTGATAACGGAAGTAGAGCCGAGCACGCTCGATCGGCGTATTGACGACCGTCAGACTTTCGACGCCCTTGTCGCGCAGTGCCGCGTCAAGCTGCGCCTGGGCCGCGATATGGCGGCGGCAGAACGGGCAGTGCAGGCCTCGAAACAGGCCCACCAAGATCGGACTTTGCCCGCGAAAATCCTCGAGCGCGATCTTCCCTTCGCGGGTGATGGCGTCCAGCACGATGTTCGGTGCGCGATCACCCGGTTGCAGCGGTCCATCGACATGACGTTCTGACATGGTTGAACTCCTTCACATGACCTAGTCAAGAAATGGCAGTACAATCAGTCCGGCGGGATCAAGCCCGTGCTTGGTGCAGACGTCATCGGCCAGCGCGAAATACCGCTCGGCCTCGGGCATGTCGCCGCGATCAAGGTTCAGCGTCGCAAGACCATCATAGCACGGAAAAAGCTGCTGCGGCTCGCCGGTTTCGCTCGCGACCTTGATGGCCTCATTGTAGCAGCGGGCGGCCTGATCGGGCCGGAAATGGCATTGATGGATTTGCCCGAGCACGATCAGGGGCACGGGGAGATGCTCGCGCTGATCGAGCGCGCGGTCGATCTCGATTGCCTTTTCGGCAGCCGGCACACCTTCGTCGGTGCATTTGTCCGTGAAGGTGCAACAGGCAACGGCAAAATTGGCGAGAAGACGCGCCTGGAACCCGAGATCGCCAATACGATGCGCGACGTCCAGTCCGCGCCGGCAAACCTCCATGGCCTGCGCCGGGTCAACGATCGTGTAGAGCACGCTGAGATTGGTGTAGCCGCGGCAGGCCACATTGAGAAGGCCGGCGGCTTCGGCTGCCGCGACACTTTGCTCCACTTCGCGCACTGCATCCTGGTGTCGTCCAAGCCGTGCCAGTGCAACCGCCTTGGTATTGAGAGCCTCGGCAATGGCGCGCGCCGCCTCGAGTCCGGCTTGCTCGTCCGCGTCCGCCGGGACGGATCGGGCGTAGCCAAGCGCCTCGTCCGCCCATGTCGCGGCGGCCCCGTGATCGCCCATGC
Source organism: Bradyrhizobium sp. IAR9 (assembly GCF_013408065.1). Taxonomy (NCBI): domain Bacteria; kingdom Pseudomonadati; phylum Pseudomonadota; class Alphaproteobacteria; order Hyphomicrobiales; family Nitrobacteraceae; genus Bradyrhizobium; species Bradyrhizobium sp. IAR9. The sequence continues at coordinate 81,180 of NZ_JACBZW010000013.1, read as the reverse complement.
GAAACGCGAGACGGCCGCGCTCCTGCAAGAGGTGCGCCCGTTCGATCGGCGCATCGGTCCCTCCAAGCAGGTCAGCCGCCTCGGCGTAATGCCTCTCTGCGTTGATCCGCTTGCCGGCGTCCCACAACAACCTGCCAAGCTTGCGAAGGATTCGCGCTTCGCCAATGCGGTCCTCTGCGGCGCGGTGCCCCTCCAGTGCGCTCTGGTAGTGCTCCTCGGCCGTGTTGCGGCGGCCCGCCGCGGCGCAGAGGTCCGCGATCCGCTCGTATAGAACCAGGCGCTCCGGCACGCATTCGCCGCCGGTCAACAACATGGCGAGGGCCTGCTGGTAGAGACGGATGGCATCGGCATTGGCATAGGTCGCGCGTGCACGATCGCCGGCCGCGCGCAGATAGCACGCGCCTTTCGACTTGTGCGCGCTCAGGCTGAAATGATGGCCGAGCAGGATGAGGTCCTCGAGCCGTTCGGGCTCGCTGCCATAGAGCCGCTCCAGCGCGGCACCAATCCGTCCATGGAGCTCGATCCGCCGCTGCAACAGCAGGTTTTGATAGATCACGTCCTGCAGCATGGTCTGCGTGAAACGGTAGGATCGCAGCGAGATCGAGTTTGCGCCCGCAACCTCCTCGACAATCTCGGCGTCGCACAGAAGTTCGAGGCCCACTTCGACCTTTGCCGGCGCGGTTGCCGTCGCACCGAGCAGAGCCGCATCGAAGCGCGGGCCGATCACCGCTGCCTCCTGGGCCAGCCGGCGCACCTCATGCGGCAGCCGGTCCAGCCGCGCCAGCAACAGCGCCTGAATGCTTGCCGGGATGTCGGCGGCGGCCTCATCCGACTTTATCCGCCACTGCGAGCCGTCACGCTCCAAGGCGCCGGCCTCGATGAGACCCCGGATGATTTCCTCGAGGAAAAGCGGATTGCCGCTCGCGCGCTCCAGGATTCGACTGAACAGATTTCCCGGCGGCTCACGCCAACCGTGACTGAAATAAGCCGCCAGCAAGTTCTGTCCGTCGGCGTCACCGAGCGGAAGCAATCGAAGGGTCGTGTGGCTGATCCGACCCGAACCGAACTGATCCAGCTCCAGCATTGGCCGATGCGTAAACATTAGCATCAACCGCGTGCGCTCCAGCCGATCCATCAGGAACCGGAGCGCCTCAAGGGAGACGGCGTCGGCCCAATGCAGATCCTCGACGATGATCAGAAGCGGTGACAAGGCCAGGCGCCGTTCGAAAACGGTCCGGATCGCAAAAAAGATCTGCCGCCGAAGCTGCTCCGGCTCGACGTGCTGCAATGCGGCGTCGGGGCCGCCGAGGCCAAGAACATGCACATAGAGCGGCATCAGCCGCTCTGCCTCTTCGGCCGCAAGGCCAAGCTCCGACAGCGCCTCAGCCAGCCTGGCCTCAGCCGCCGCGGCGCTGGCCTTCTGCGCGATGCCATAGGCGCTGCGCAGGACCGCGGCGAGCGTGCCGTAGGATTGTTCGCCGAGTGGCGAGCAGGCGGCCTGCCGGATCGCCACACCTGCGAAGCGCTCCTCATCGCGGATGCGGGCGACGAATTCGTTCACCAGGCGCGTTTTGCCGATACCCGCTTCGCCGACCAGCCGCACCAGTTGCGCCGCACCGCCGCACGCGCGATCGAGGCTGCCGATCATGCGGGCAAGCTCGGCGTCGCGGCCGATCAGCGGCGCACTGAGGCCCAGCGTGTCGAGGCCTCGCGCCGCACGCGGCATGTCGAGCGGTCCCTTGAGACGATGGACCAGGACACTGCCCATCTTGCCCTTGAGCGAGACCTCTCCGAGCGATTCATACGAGAACGCATGCCGCGTCAGGCGGTGGGTCAACGGCCCGACCAGCACTTCGTCCGGCGGCGCCATCGACTGCAATCGCTGCGCGGTATTCACCGTGTCGCCGGTTACCGAATAGGACTTGGCAGCGCCGACACCCAGTCCGCCCGCAACCACGTGCCCGGTATTGATGCCGATGTGGAGCTGCAGCGGGGCGCCGGCGTAGACCTTCGCACGCCCGCTGAGCTGCTCCGTCCGCTTGATCATGTCGAGTGCAGCGCGGACAGCCCGCTCCGGATCGTCCTCGTGCGCTGCTGGCGCGCCGAACAGCGCCAGCAGCGCATCGCCGATGAATTTGTCCACGAAGCCGCCAAAGCCTTGCACCGCTTCCGTCAGCTCCTCGAACAATTCGTTCTGAAGCATCTGCATGACCTCGGGGTCGAGGCGCTCGCTCATCGCGGTGAAGCCGCTGAGATCGGCAAACAGCACGGTAATGGTGCGGCGGTTGGCTTCGTTGTCCAACCTGTCCGGCTGCGGTCGAAATGCCTGGTGAGGGTCGACCACCGGCGCCAGCGGCGGTGACGACGCTCTGACCGGCGCTGTCGGCCGGCTCGGCTGCGCCTGTCCCCCGGCTTTGGGAGCCTCACTGACGAGGGCACCGCATTTCGGGCAATACGCGAAATCCGGAGCGCAAGCATAGCCGCAGCCGGGGCACGCGTTCGGCTGCTTCGTGCCGCACTTCGGGCAGAAAGCAAAGCCGCTCTGAACCTCGGATCCGCAGCAAGAGCAGTTCATGGGTCAAGACCCCGCGGAAGCCGCGATGACGCGGTCTACTGGGCCTGTCCGATGGGCCCAGCAACCTGGCAAGCATGGGCTCGTCGTGCAGGAAGAGCAAGCGGTGGTTGGTTAACGGCCGCGGGCGCGGCTTCACTCATCCCGGTTCAGCACGCGCCGGCGCGCTGGTCGGCTACATGGCGCCGGCCCCCACCAGCACGAAGGGCGCCCAAGTTGCGGGCTGCGCGCTGTCGCCGCCCTTGGTGATCAGTGCCGAGAGCGAGCGACGCAGCGCCTCGGCGCGGCCAATATCGGGATGCGTCTTCATCGCGTCGATCGTGCCGGTGGTGATGGCAACCGCGGCGTCCGAGTTCACCGCCCAGTGCGACACCAGCAGCGCGCGCGTGCCGGCATAGAAGAACGCCCGCGCAAGACCGGAGAAGGCCTCCGAATTGGCGGCCTGCCCTCCGGCGGTGTTGCAGGCCGACAGGATCACCCAATCGGCATCGAGCTTGAGGCCGGATATCTCCGACGACGAGAGATAGCCGTCATCGGTGGGCGTCGGCGCCGCTGGCGGGCTGAGGATGAGTCCCGGCTCGATCGATCCACGCACCTGCCCCGCAAGCGCGCCATGGGTCGCAAAATGCAGGATGCGGTATTTCGCGAGATCGCCGCTTTGGCCGAGCGCCTTCATCCTGGTCTCGGAGGCCTCGCCGGCGAGGACGACGTCGCCTTTGACGGGCACAAAGGTGCTGGCCACCGCGCAAAGTTCGAGCGCAGTTTCCGGCAGCGGCATCTGCCGCCTGAGCTGGACGATGTCTGCCGTGCCGCCCGACAGCGCGTCCACGGCGCGCAAGCTCCGTTGTGCGACCTGGGTCGCCTGCGTCGGGAGGGCGGCGCAGGTCTGGATCTGGCGCGCCAGCTTGGCACGCGCCATCGCGACATCGCTGCGGCCATCGCCGTCGAGCATGGGATTGCCGACGCCGAGAAACGGTCTCGACGCCGCGCTCTTGCGTGCGACCTGCCGCAATGCCTTGAGGCTGGAGACTGATGGCAGCACTGTGGTGGCAAATCGCTTGACCAGCCAGGGCGCCTTCGCGAGGTCCTGGCCGGCAGCCGGTTTCTCGGTCAGCAAGACCTGAAAGGGCAGCGTCGCAAGCGGGCCTGACGGCACCAGGATCAGCTCCTTGCCGTCGATGTCGCGCGCGACAGGCCCGAGCAGCGCCTGGTAGAGCGCAAAGGCGCGCTCCTGGTCGAACGGCAATGGCTCGTCCGCCCCAAGCGGGGTCTTGCGGCCGAGCTTCTGCGGACATGTGGACGCCTTGTCCAGCCATGCATCCGTATCCAGACCGCAGCGCAAGGCGCCGACGGCCTCATCGAGTTGCTTTTCGCCGAGATCCGCCGAATGCCAGCGCACGTCCGAGCGCGTCACGGTCCAGACGAAGGTGGCGCGCGACGTCGTCGTGAACAGCAACATCGCCTCGTTGGGACGAAGCTGCTTCTGGGCATCCTCGATTGCAATCGGCGCCTTGGTGACGAGCGCTGCGTAGTCCGGAAACTGCGCAGCGATCGTGCGATCCAATTCCCGGATTTGACCTGCGATGGTTGAGGCTCTGGCACGAAGCGCCTGCTCCGCCGCCGGGTTGCGCGCAGCATCCGCCTGCGAGATCGCCGCCACGAGCATCTTGTCGGTCGCAACAGCTTGCGCGGCGAGATCCTGCCGCTCGCGGACGCGCGCGGCGAGATCCCCGCTGCCATCGGCGATGCGGGCCGACATGCCGGCGATTGCCCGCGCAGCCTGCTCGTCACCGATCCATTGCGCCGCCTCGAACGCCTGCGATCGCAACGCGCCGGCCTGCCCCGCATTGGCGCTCGCGAGATTATAGGCGGCTACGATCAGTCCGGGATAGGGATTGGTCTCGTCATGGACCTTCACATCGCCGCGGCTCTCCTGCTCGGCGGCGCGGCGGCCGTTCTGGATCGCGACCGCGCGTGCGAAGGCGTCGCGGGCCTGCTGCCAATCCTTCAAATCGATATGATGGGCGCCGAGATTGGCAAAGCTGTTGGCCACATCCGGATGCTGCTCGCCGAGAGCGCGCAGGCGGATATCCAGCGCGCGCTTCAGCAGCGGCTCGGCCTCCTGCGGCCGGCCGGTGCTGTCCAGAATGACGGCCAGATTGTTGAGACTGTTGGCGACCAGCGGGTGAGAATGCCCGACCGCAGCCTCGCGTATCGCAAGCGACCGGCGCGCGAACGGTTCGGCCTCGGCGTAACGATCGGCCTCGCTCATCAGCGTCACCAGATTGTCGAGCGCGATCGCGACATCCAGATGCGCCGGACCGAGCGCCTTCTCGCGGATCGCCAGCGACTTGCGGAACAGCTGCTCCGCCTCCGGTTTGCGATTGAGATGGGCCCAGGCCTCCGCAAGGTTGTTCAATGCCGTCGCCACGTTCGGATGCGCTATCCCGACGGCCTTCTCCTGAATCGCGAGCGCGCGGGTCAGCAGCCCCTCGGCCTCGGCGTCCCGGCCCTCGCGCGAGAACACCAGGGCCAGATTGTTGAGGCTCGCGGCGACATCTGGATGGTCAGGTCCGAGCGCCTTCTCCCTGATGGCCAAGGTCCGCCGGGCCAATTGCTCGGCCTCCGGAAGCCGTCCCTGCGCACGGCGGAGCTCGCCGAGATTGTTGAGGGTCGCTGTCAGATAGATGCTGTCCGGCCCATGCTGCTTCTCCTGAAGCACAAGCGCTTCGGCAAAACTCGCCTCGGCCTGCTGCAACCGCCCTTGCGCCCGGTTCACCTCCGCGATGTTGTTCAAGGTCACCGGGATCATGATGTCAGCCTGTCCCGGAGATTTCCTGAAAACCACGAGCGCACGGTTGAACAGATCGAGCGCCTCGGTCTCCTTCAACTGGCGGTGACGGAGATTGCCGAGCTGCATCCGCGCCAGCGCCGTGGTGAGATGGTCAGGGCCCAGCACGCTCTCGTCGATGGCGATCGCGCGCGACATGTCGCGTTCGGCATCGCCGAGCCGGTTCTGGCCGAGCTCGATCTGGCCCAGCGCAGCGAGCACGGCTGCGACATCGGGATGATTGGGACCAAGGCTCTTCTCGCGAATGACGAGGGCCCGCCTCAGCACGCTTTCGGCCTCAGCGGTCTCGCCTTTCGTCTGGAGCGCCTGACCCAGCACGACGAGCGTGGTCGCGGTCAGGGGCGATTGTCGCCCCGTGCTTTTCTCGGCCTCAACGACGAGCTTCCTGGCAAAGCCGACCGCCTCGCCATAGCGGCCCTCCTTCGCCAGCGCCGTAATGCGCTGCATCAGCGCCAACATGTCTTGCGACCCCGCCTGCACCGGCGAGACCATGACGCTTACGAGAAGTACAAAACAAAAAGACTGCGCGGCAAACCTCGGCCACCCTATCCACATGCTGCGATCGCTCCGATCCCCCCGCGCCCGCGACCTGTTGGGCCACAGCAAGATGAAGACACTATGACCGCCTCCTGCGTCCCAGCACGAACCGATCGCCGAAACCAGGGGACGACATTCGTACGGACGGTCACGCGCCCGCGGGCGGCCGTGCTGATGCAGCCATGCATGGCAGCATGCGGCGGGTCCGATTGACACGCGCGTCGCCAACGTTACGTTGCTGATCCGAAAGAAGAAACAACAAGGCAAGGGATTCGCCGTGACAGGCGTCATCGCGTCTTGAGCGCAGCCACGCGGCCGTCCGCGCTCGCGCCATTCCGCATCCGCAACTATCGCTTCCAGTGGCCCTCCGACCTGCTCACCTCCTGGGCCTTCGAGGTCGAGACGCTGGTGCTGGGCTGGTACATCCTGGTCGAGACCGGCTCGGTGCTGCTGCTGACCGTGCTTGCCTCGCTCCAGTTCGTCGGGACCTTGGTCGCGCCGGTGTTCGGCATGATCGGCGACCGCATGGGCCATCGCGATCTGCTGGTCGCGATGCGTCTTGCCTATACGGTGCTCTCGTCGACCATCATGGTTCTGGCGCTGACCGGTCATCTGTCGCCGCTGAGCGTCATGATCATCGTCGCGGTCATGGGCCTGATTCGCCCTTCGGATCTCGGCGTCCGCGGCGCGCTGCTCGCCGAGATCATGCCGGCCGAGCAGCTGGTGGGCGCGATCAGTGTTGCGCGCACGACCCAGGACAGCGCGCGCATCGCCGGAGCGTTGACGGGCGCCGGGCTGTTCGCCGTCCTCGGCATTGGCCTCGTCTATGTGGCGATCGCCTGTCTCTACTTCGTGGCCGCGCTTCTCATGCTCTGCCTGACCCGGCCGAAGAGGACGGTCACCACGAGCGATCTTCCGGCGAATAGCCATGCCGTTTCGCGACTGCTGGGAGACCTCAAGGAAGGGATCGTCTACGCCTGGAGTGGCCCGGGAATGCGTGCGGCGCTGTGCGTCGCCTTCCTGGCCAATCTCACCGCATTTCCCTTCACCGGCGGATTGCTGCCCTACATCGCCCGAGAAATCTTTCATACCGACCAAACCGGCCTCGGCTACCTCTCGGCGAGCTTCGCGGTCGGCTCGCTGATCGGCTCCATCACGCTCAGCCTGGTCGGCGGACTGCGCATTGCCCGGCTTCTGATCGGCGCGACGCTGGCCTGGTACGCCATGCTGCTGGTATTCGTCGAGATCAGGACCATGCCGGTGGCGATGGCCTGCCTCGTGCTCGCCGGCATCGCCCAGAGCATGTCCATGATCTCGGCGGCCGTGATCCTTATGCGCACCGCAAGCGCACACCTTCGCGGCCGCGTGATGGGCGTGCGCATGATGGTGATCTACGGCCTGCCGATCGGATTGCTCGCGGCCGGCAGCCTGATCGACGTCATCGGTTATTCCGCGACGGGTTCGCTCTATGCCGCCGCCGGCTTCATCGCGATGCTGGCGATCGCGATCCGCTGGCGCGCCGATCTATGGCCGGTGCACGCGCCCGCCAATGCCCGATGAGGTCGCCTCAGTCCCCGTATCCGCGCAGCCGCTCGATATCGAGGATGGTGACGCCGCCATATTCGAGCCGCAGCAGCCCCTCCTTCTCGAGCCGGTTCAGCGCGCGGTTGGCGTTCTGGCGGGACATGCCGGAGAGCGCACCGATCTCCTCCTGGGTGATCTCCAGATGCGCGGTCGATTCCGGATAGAGGATCGGGTTGAACAGCGAGGCGATGCTGCGGGCGAGGCGTGCGGTGGCATCCAGGGTGCGGTTGACCTCGAGCATGCCGATGAACTGGCCGAGCCGTTCGTTGAGCTGGCGCACCAGAAAGCGGTTGAAGCCGACGCTGTTCTCGAACAGCCACATGAAGGCGCTGCGTTCCATCAGCGCGACGCGGCTGTCGCGCAGCGCGACCACGTCATAGCGGCGCGGCTCGTTCTTGAGCACGCTGCCCTCGCCGAACCAGGCCCCTGCCGTCAGCCCGGCGAGGCTGGTTTCCTTGCCGTCCCTGGAGACCCCGCCCATGCGGGCAAGGCCGCCCACCATGCCGGCCCAGTAGCCAAAAATATCACCGCGCATGAACACGGTCTCGCCGGTGCCGTAGGACCGCTCCGTGATTCCAGCGCGCGCGACCTCGATCTCCGCCTGCGTGAGCTCGCGCGACCAGGCGGCGACGCGCTTCAGTTGATCTTCTGAAATCATGATCTCGCGGCCAGCCGCACCGTTTCGTCACTCCATCTTCTGCTGCATTGCAGCATGATGATTCCAACCGCCATCCGACGAAAGATGAAGGCCGCCGCCCGGCAAACTTTGTCGCAGAATTGTCAGCCGCGAGACATTTCAAAATAGCGCTTTCCCCTATTGAGGACCACCTCGGACGATGCGGCTTTTGATCCCTGACGGGAACGAGAGTGGCGCGGATCCGGTCGAGACCATCTGCTGCATGGCCTCACCGGCACCACCGTACTAGGATCGCTGGGAAGGAACGGACGAAGAGCGCCGCTAAAAAGCGCCATCACCGGGAGGGTTTCGTTTGGTGGCTACCAGTCTTGAAGTGCGCGACGTGTCCTTGCGATTCGGCGGCGTCCGGGCGCTGACCGACGTCGGCTTTTCCATCAGGGAGGGCGAGCTGTTCTCGATCATCGGCCCTAACGGCGCCGGCAAGACCTCGATCGTGAACTGTATTTCCGGCCGCTACAAGCCGACCGAAGGCCAGCTGTTCTACCAGGGCCGCGACATCACCGCCCTGACGCCGAACGCCCGCGCCTCGCTCGGCATCGGCCGCACCTTCCAGAACCTGGCACTGTTCCACCACATGAGCGTGCTCGACAACATCATGGTCGGCCGCCACCACCTCCTGAAGAACAATTTCCTCACGGGCTCGCTGTACTGGCTCACCGGCGCGCGCAAGGAGGAGCTTGAGCACCGCCGCAAGGTCGAGGAGATCATCGACTTCCTCGACCTCCAGTCGGTGCGGAAGGCCACCGCCGGCACCCTCTCGTACGGCCTGCGCAAGCGCGTGGAGCTCGCCCGCGCCATGGCGCTGGAGCCGCATCTCATTCTTCTCGACGAGCCGATGGCCGGCATGAACTTCGAGGAGAAGGAGGACATGGCCCGCTACATCGTCGATCTCAACGAGGAATTCGGGATGACGGTGGTGATGATCGAGCACGACATGGGCGTGGTGATGGACATCTCCCACCGCGTCATGGTGCTGGATTTCGGCAAGAAGATCGCCGAAGGCGATCCGGCGACGGTGCTCGCCGATCCTCACGTCAGGCGGGCCTATCTTGGTGAAGAAGACGAGGTGCTGGTCGATCCGGATGACGCTGCACCCGCGCAGGAGAGCGCGGCATGATGGATTACGCAGCCCGCGTCGCGCAGGCCGACACCTATCCGAAGATGCTCCGGCTCAATGCGAAGGAGCACGGCAACGAAATCGCGCTCCGCGAGAAGGATCTCGGGCTCTGGCGGCTGTTCACCTGGAGCGACTACCAGACCCGCGTGCGCGATTTTGCGCTCGGCCTTCTCGAAATGGGCCTTGGCCGCGGCGACGTCATCGGCATCATCGGCGATAACCGGCCGGACTGGGTGGCGGCGGAAGTGGCGACGCACGCCATCGGCGGCCTCAGCCTCGGACTTTATCGCGACGTGCTGGACGAGGAAGCCTCCTATCTGCTCAACTATGGCGAGGCGCAGCTCGTCTTCGCCGAGGATGAGGAGCAGGTCGACAAGCTGCTCACCCTCGCCGACCGCGCGCCCAAGCTGAAGCACATCATCTATTCCGATCCGCGCGGGATGCGGAAATATGACGACCCCAGGCTGATGTCGGCGGAGAGGTTTGCCGAGCTCGGCCGGGCACGTGCCGCGCGTGAGCCGGAGCTCTACGACAGACTGGTCGATGCCACCAAGGGCGAGGACGTCGCGATCCTCTGCACGACGTCGGGCACCACGTCCCATCCCAAGCTCGCGATGCTCGCCGCCGGCCGCGTGCTCGGCCACTGCGCGACCTATCTTGCCTTCGATCCCAAGGGCCCGGACGACGAATACGTCTCGGTGCTGCCGCTGCCGTGGATCATGGAGCAGGTCTACGTGCTCGGCAAAGGCCTGCTCTGCCGGATGAAGATCAACTTCGTCGAAGAGCCCGACACGATGATGAACGATCTGCGCGAGATCGCGCCAACATTCGTGCTCTTTGCCCCAAGGGTCTGGGAATCCATCGCCGCCGACGTCCGCGCCAAGGTGATGGATGCGACGCCTCTCAAGCAGCGCCTGTTCGACGTCGGCATGAAGAACGGCCTCGCCGCGCTCGAACACGGCAAGCGCTCGGGCCTTGCCGATGCGATCCTGTTCCGGGCGCTGCGCGACCGCCTCGGTTTCACCCGGCTGCGCTCGGCTGCCACCGGCGGCGCGGCGCTCGGGCCCGAGACCTTCAAGTTCTTTCAGGCCATGGGCGTGCCGCTGCGCACGCTGTACGGCCAGACCGAGCTGCTGGGGGCCTATACGCTGCATCCCGAGGGCAAGGTCGATCCCGACACCACGGGCGTTCCTATGTCCGACCAGGTCGAGATCCGCATCGACAATGCCGACGTCCACGGCGTCGGCGAGATCGTGGTGCGGCATCCCAACATGTTTCTCGGCTACTACAAGAATCCGGAGGCCAGCGTCGCCGACATCAAGGACGGCTGGATGTTGTCGGGTGACGCCGGCTATTTCAACGCGAACCAGCAGCTCGTCGTCATCGACCGCATCAAGGATCTCGCCGAGACCTCGCGCGGCGAGCGCTTCTCGCCGCAGTTCATCGAGAACAAGCTGAAGTTCTCGCCCTATATCGCCGAAGCCGTGGTGCTCGGGGCCGGCCGCGATGCGCTCGCGGCGATGATCTGCATCCGCTACTCCATCATCTCGAAATGGGCGGAGAAGAACCGCCTCTCCTTCACGACCTACAGCGATCTCGCCTCGCGGCCGGAGGTCTATACGCTGCTGCAGAAGGAGGTTGAGACCGTCAACGCCACGCTGCCGCCGGCGCAGCGCATCTCGCGCTTCCTGCTGCTCTACAAGGAGCTCGACGCCGACGACGGCGAGCTCACCCGCACAAGAAAGGTGCGCCGCAGCGTCATCAACGAGAAATACGAGGGCATCATCGATGCCATCTACCGCGGCGATGCCGACATCCCCGTCGACACCGTGATCCGCTTCCAGGACGGCACCACCCAGCGCGTGCGGACGACCCTGCGCGTGGTCGACCTCGGCGGACATGGGCACATGGCGGAGGCTGCGGAGTGAAACAAATGGTCGTCATGCGCGGGCTTGACCCGCGCATCCATCCTCTTCCGAACAATCTTCCTTCCGCATCGATGGATTGCCGGGTCAAGCCCGGCAATGACGAGCTGGGTCAACCGACATGAACACCGCCTTCCTCATCCAGCTCCTGGTCAACGGTCTCGTGGTCGGCACGCTCTATGGCGTGGTCGCGATGTCGTTCGTGCTGATCTACAAGGCGACGCAGGTCGTCAACTTCGCGCAAGGTGAATTGCTGCTGGTCGGCGCCTGGGTGTGCTGGGCGCTGCTTGCCAAATATCAGGTGCCGTTCTGGATCGGCATGCCGATGACGCTGGTGTTCATGTTCGTGTTCGGCATCGCGGTCCAGGTGCTGATCCTGCGGCCGATGATCGGCGAGCCCATCATTTCCGTGATCATGGTGACGATCGGCCTCTCCACCGTGCTCCAGGCAACGCTGAAATGGATGTTCGGCGTCAATCCGCAGCCGTTCCCGCGCGTGTTCGAGAGCCAGTCGGTCAGCTTGCTGGGCTTACAGATCCAGACTGTCTATGTCATGAGCCTGGTGGTCTCCGTCGCCATGATGATCGGCATGGCCTGGTTCTTCCGCGCCTCCAAATACGGCCTTGCGATGCGCGCCACCGCGTTCAACCAGCAGGTCGCGCAATCGCTCGGGATCTCCGTGAAAAGCGTGTTCGCGATGGCCTGGGCGATCTCGGCGACGGTGTCGGCGGTCGCGGGGGTCGTCGTTGCGGTCGTGAACGGCGTGTCCTCGGGCCTTGCCGCCTACGGCATCAAGGTGTTTCCGGCGGCGATCCTCGGCGGGCTCGACTCCGTCGGCGGCGCCGTGCTCGGCGGCATCATCATCGGCCTGCTCGAGAACGTCGCACAATACGTCGACAGCGAGTACCTGCACTGGGGCAATCTCTACGAGATCGCGCCGTTCTACGTCCTCATCATCGTGCTGATGATCAAGCCCTACGGGCTGTTCGGCACCCACGACATCGAGCGGATCTGACCCATGGCCGGCCCTGCCCTCATTCCTGCTGGTGATTTCCGCACCTCTTATGCGGCCGACACCACGATCTTCCCGACCACGACCAGCCGCAACTTCGCCATCGCAGGCGTGCTGTTGCTATGCCTTGCGCCGCAATTCTTCAGCGGATACTGGCTCAGCATCCTGATCCAGATCGGCATCTTCTCGATCGCGGCGCTCGGCCTCAACATCCTGGTCGGCTTCACCGGCCAGATCTCGATCGGGCATGCTGCCTTCTTCCTGCTCGGCGCTTTCACCTCGGCTTACATCTCCAACAACGCGCCGATCCCGGTGTTCTTCGCGATCCCGCTCGCCGGCGTCGTCACCGCGCTGGTCGGCCTGATCTTCGGCATCCCTGCGGCGCGGCTGAAGGGGCTCTATCTCGTCATCGCGACGCTGGCCGCGCAGTATATCCTGCTCGACTTCTTCTCCCGCGCCGAATGGTTCACCGGCGGCTCGGTGCCGGCGAGCGCCAACCCGTTCTCGATCTTCGGCTACACACTGCGCGGCGACAAACAGTATTTCTACGTCGTGCTGGCCTATGTGCTGCTCAGCTACATCCTCGTCACCAACCTGATGCGCACCCGCGACGGCCGTGCGCTGGTGGCAATCCGCGACCATTATCTCTCGGCCGAGATCATGGGCATCAACCTCACCAAATACCGTACGCTGTCGTTCGGGCTCGCCGCCTTCTTCGCCGGCATCGCCGGCGCGCTCTATGCGCACTACCAGCTCGTGGTGTCGCAGGAAGGTTTCGGTATCGAGCGCTCGATCCTGTTCCTGGCCATGATCATCATCGGCGGTACCGGCTCGATCATGGGCACGCTGATGGGCACCGCCTTCGTGGTGCTGCTGCCCGAAGGGATGGAGTTCATCAGCCATTATTTGAAGGGCGGCGCGATCGACAAGGCGCTATCGCTCAACACCAACATCACCTTCCTGCGCGAGATCGCGATCGGGGTGATCATCATCGCCTTCCTGATGTTCGAACCCGACGGCCTCGCGCATCGCTGGCGGCAGATCAAGGCGTATTGGAAACTCTACCCGTTCTCGCATTGAGCGCGGGCAACTTCACTTAAACAATAAACAGGAGGAACCGACCCATGACGATGAAATCCTTTTTGAGCACCGCATCGCTCGCCGTCGCGATCGCCGCATTCTCGGCCGGCGCACAGGCGCAGATCGCGATCGGGCACCTTGCCGACTATTCCGGCGGCACCTCCGACGTCGGCACGCCCTATGGCCAGGCCGTCGCCGACACCTTCGCCTGGGTCAACAAGAACGGCGGCGTCGGCGGCAAGCAGATCAACGTCGACACCAACGACTATGGCTACCAGGTGCCGCGCGCGATCGCGCTCTACAAGAAGTGGTCGGCGCCGGACAGCAAGGTCGCCGCGATCATGGGTTGGGGCACCGCCGACACCGAGGCGCTGACCGGCTTCCTCGCCCAGGACAAGATTCCCGACATGTCCGGCTCCTATGCCGCCGCCCTCACCGACCCCGAGGGCGTCAGCGGCAAGGCCAAGCCCGCGCCCTACAATTTCTTCTATGGCCCTAGCTATTCGGACTCGCTGCGCGCGATGCTGATGTGGGCGGCCGAGGACTGGAAGGCCAAGGGCAAGTCCGGCAAGCCGAAATTCGTGCACATGGGCGCCAACCATCCCTATCCGAACGCGCCGAAGGCCGCCGGTGAAGCGATGGCGCAGGAGCTCGGCTTCGAGGTGCTGCCGCCGCTGGTGTTCGCGCTCGCGCCGGGCGACTACAGCGCCCAGTGCCTGAGCCTGAAATCCTCGGGCGCCAACTACGCCTATCTCGGCAACACCGCCGCCTCCAACATCTCGGTGATGAAGGCCTGCAAGACTGCCGGCGTCGAGATCCAGTTCATGGGCAATGTCTGGGGCATGGACGAGAACGCCGCCAAGACGGCCGGAGACGCCGCCAACGGCGTGATCTTCCCCTTGCGCACCGCGGTGAGCTGGGGCGGCGATGCGCCCGGCATGAAGACGCTGATGGAGATCTCGAAGATGTCCGACGCCAGCGGCAAGGTCTACCGTCCCGTGCACTACGTCGCGGCGGTCTGCTCGGCGCTTTACATGAAGGAGGCGATCGACTGGGCTGCCAAGAACGGCGGCGCCACCGGAGACAACGTCGCCAAGGGCTTCTACCAGAAGAAGGATTGGGTGCCGGCCGGCATGGAAGGCGTCTGCAATCCCTCGACCTGGACCGACAAGGACCATCGCGGCACGCTGAAGGTCGATCTCTATCGCACCAAGGTCTCGGGCGCGACCGACGGCGACCTCAACGACCTCATGGCCAAGGGCACGATCAAGCTCGAGAAGGTCAAGACCGTCGAGCTGCCGCGCAAGCCGGAATTGCTGGGCTGGTGAGGCACGCTGTTTCCCTGCACACAACTGTCATCCCCCGCGAAGGCGGGGGATCCAGTACGCCGCGGCCTCTCGGGGAACGTCAGGCGTCTCTGGAATACTGGGTCGCCCGGTCAAGCCGGGCGACGACAGCGGAGTTTTGAAGCATGAGCCAGATCGCAGAAGCCACTCGCACCACTCCCACAGCAGTGCCCGCCGCCGCCCTCCTCGCCGTGCGCAACATCGAGGTCGTCTATGACGACGTCATCCTGGTGTTGCGCGGCCTCAGCCTCGACGTACCCAAGGGCGCGATCGTGGCGCTGCTGGGCGCCAACGGCGCCGGCAAATCGACGACGCTGAAGGCGATCTCGGGGCTGCTCAAGACCGAGGACGGCGAGGTCACACGCGGCGAAATCGTGTTCGAGAACGAGCGGATCAACGGCATCGACCCCGACAAGATCGTCCGCCGCGGCATCTTCCAGGTGATGGAGGGCCGGCGCATCGTCGCCGACATGACCTCGCTGGAGAACCTCAAGCTCGGCGCCTTCACCCGCAGGGACCGTGAGGTCGATGCCGATCTCGACATGGTGTTCAACTATTTCCCGCGCCTGAAGGAACGCACCGGCCTTGCCGGCTATCTCTCCGGCGGCGAGCAGCAGATGCTCGCGATCGGCCGCGCGCTGATGGCGCGCCCGAAGATGATCCTGATGGACGAGCCGTCGATGGGCCTGTCGCCGCTGCTGGTGAAAGAGGTGTTCTCCATCATCCAAAAGATCAACCGCGATCTCGGCGTCACCATCCTCCTGGTCGAGCAGAACGCACGCGCCGCGCTGTCGGTGGCGAGCCACGGCTACATCATGGAGCAGGGCAAGGTCGTGCTCGACGGCACCGCGGACGAATTGCGCGACAATGAGGACGTCAAGGAATTCTACCTCGGCGGGGCCGGCGACCAGCGCAAGAGCTTCAAGAACCTCAAGAGCTTCAAGCGGCGCAAGCGCTGGCTCTGAACTCTTAGGGTTCGAGCACCTGCTCCGCTTCCGTGACCGCGCAGAGAACATGATAGAACGACGACGCAGGAATGGTGTCGATCAGCGATTTGCCGTCGCGATCGAACTGGTCGTACCAGCCGCCCCTCACGGGATGGCTGAGATAATGCCGTTCGAGCCGCACCAGCGCCGCGCGCGCCTCGTCCGCCGCACCCGCCTCGCCGGATTCGGCCTGCGCTATCCACGCCTTCGCGATCTCGGTCTGCGGCCACAGCCGGCGCGTGCTGCGGCGGATATTGCCGATGTCGTCGCCTTCGTCGACCAGGCAGCCCGTGACCTCGTCGCGATAGCGCATCGAGGTCGCAAGCAACTCGGCACGGCGCTGACCGGTCGGGCATCCCGTGATGCGCTCGAACCCCTTCAGCAGCCATACCCATTCCGCCTGGTGGCCCGGCTCGACGCTGACCGGCTCTATCTTCGACCAGTCTTCCTCGAAATACTCGGTCAGGATGCGCTTCTGCTTGTCGTAGAGATTGGCCAGGAACAGCGCAAAGAACCCGCCTGCACGGTTCTGGAACACCAGGTCGTGGGTCGCGTCGAAACACGCGATCATCGCCTCGAACAGGTGCATGTGCGGGTTCTGCCGGCGCGGCAGCGAGACCGGAAGGCCCTCGTGCACGCCTCCATGCGGCGAGCGGAGATGACCGTCGAGGAAAGCGAGCAGCGCGTCGATCTCGGCACGAACCTGCGCGTCCTGGTCGAGCGCGTAGACGGTCGCGAGGGCAAACAGGATGAAAGCGTGATCGTAGGCATCGCGCCGGCCGTCCAGCACCGCACCTTCCGGCGTCAGCCGGTGCACATAGCCCGGCTGGCCGTCAGGCGCTTTGGCTTTGCTGAGCAGATGCTCCAGCCCCTTCAGCGAGATGGCGCGGCCCTCAGGGTACCAGCCCATTTGCGCGGCCTTGGCGTAGCAATAGATCTGGCGGGCCTGCACGAACACGCGCCGCGGCGCGGCCGCATCCGCAGTTCCGTCGCGATGCAGCCGGTCGATGAAACCGCCTGCAGCAGGATCCCAGCCGACGGTCGACCACAGCGGCAGCGCCTCCTCGATCATACGGCGCTTCAGGCGCGCGACGACGTCCGTCGCCTCCTCCGCCGCAATGATTCCTTCGTCCGCCATCGCGTCCTCTCTCGGCCTCGCCAATCGCCGTCTGATACCCACGCCAGCGGCGGCGCGCAACGGATGCCAACACGGAAAGAACAGCCATGACCGCCCACTACGATGCCCGCGAGACGCGTGAACAAGCCGCTCGCGAGGCCGATCTGTTCTCCCGCCTGCCAGAGGTGCTACGAGCCGCAATGGCCGCCCCGGCCTATGCCGAGCGGCTGAGAGGCCTCGATCCCGCCACAGTGACCTCCCGGGAGGCGCTGGCGGGCCTGCCGGTGTTGCGCAAGTCGGAACTACCCGCCCTGCATAAGGCCTCCGCGCCCTTCGGAGGCTTCGTGGCGGCGGCGCCGGGGTCGTTTGCCCGCCTCTTCACCTCGCCAGGGCCCATTTTCGAACCGGAGGGACGGCAGGCCGATCCCTGGCGCGGCGCAAGGGCGTTGTTCGCGGCCGGGTTCCGCCCCGATGACATCGTCCTCAACACCTTCAGCTACCATCTCACCCCCGGCGGCTTCATTTTCGATGCCTCGGCGCGGGCGCTCGGCTGCGCCGTGATCCCGGCAGGGCCTGGCAACACCGAGCAGCAATTCGAGCTGATCGAGGCCTACCGCCCGGTCGGCTACAGCGGCACGCCGGACTTCCTGAAGATATTGCTCGATGCCGCGGCGAGCGCGGGACGCGACGTCTCCTCGATCAAGCGCGCACTGGTCTCGGGGGCGGCGTTCCCGCCCTCACTGCAGTCGGAGATCAAGGCGCGTGGCATCGATGCCTACCAGGCCTTCGGCACCGCTGATCTCGGCCTCATTGCGTTCGAGACCGAGGCGCGCGAGGGCATGGTCGTGAACGAAGACCTGATCCTGGAGATCGTCAAGCCCGGCACGGGCGATCCCGTGACGCCGGGCGACGTCGGCGAGATCGTGGTGACGTCGCTCGATCCGCACCATCCCTGGATCCGGCTCGCCCTCGGCGACCTCACCGCAGCGCTGCCGGGCCCAAGCAAGTGCGGCCGC
Organism: Bradyrhizobium sp. IAR9; assembly: GCF_013408065.1. Classification (NCBI taxonomy): domain Bacteria; kingdom Pseudomonadati; phylum Pseudomonadota; class Alphaproteobacteria; order Hyphomicrobiales; family Nitrobacteraceae; genus Bradyrhizobium; species Bradyrhizobium sp. IAR9. Next base: position 63,340 of record NZ_JACBZW010000013.1, on the reverse strand, counting down.
ACCAACATGCGCATCAAGGGCTGGATGGGCCGCGCCGACCAAACCACCAAGGTCAAGGGCATGTTCATCCGCCCCGAGCAGATCGCCGAGATCGGCAAGCGTCATTCTGCGCTCGGAAGACTGCGCCTCGTCGTCACACGGCAGGGCGAGACCGACGCGATGACGCTGAAAGCGGAAACGGCGGCCACGAGTGACGCCCTGCGCGAGGAGATTGCGACCAGCTTGCGCGCCGTGACGAAACTCGGCGGAAGCGTCGAGTTCGTCAGTCCCGGCGCGCTGCCGAACGACGGCAAGGTGATCGCGGACGAGCGCTGAGGCCCTACCCCCAAATCTCAGTTTCCTGTGAACAGGGATTTCTGCAGGAGAGATCACCCAGCGCGGGGAGATGGCCGATCGCATGAAAGCAAGCGTTGATTTCTGGCACGCTTCTGGTGCGCACACCACGCGGGGTGGAGGTGCGCCTCAGCGGGTTCATGGCGCGGCGCCGCCCACCTCAAAGGCTTGATTTGTCGACTTGATTGGGTTCGTTCTGCGCAGGCATGTGGCTTCATGGACGCTCCCTTACCCTGTTCAGCCCCGCGACCTCGGACAACGCCCGATCCCACCTCGCATAGGTCCGCGCCTCGTAGCGGTTGAGCTTGCGCAGCTCTGGCAGCAGCCGACGCAGGACCTCGGCCTGGCGCTCGGCTTCCGAGGGCACGGATACCGGCTTGAGCCGCTCTGGTTTCTGCCATTGCCGCCGCAATAGCGCTTGCAGGTGGCGCGACTCGGCCAAGCGCGCACGCATGAGCTCCGGCCCCACGGCGCCGAACTCCAGCACGCGCTGGATGAGCTCGGCCTTGATCTGACGGATATGGGCGAGCTCGAGGTAGGCGCGCGCCGCGCTGCAGGCCGCTTCCAGAAGCTCTGGAGCGCTGCTGCCCGCAAGGATGGCTAGAGCCAGGGATTTCACGGCTTCATCATCCGCAGCGCTGCCGATGACAATGCTGAGGCCATGGCGGCGGGCGTTGCCTGCCGCCCGCCGCTTACCTGCCGCCGTTCGCGGCCCCGTGCTCTTCTGCGCGTTCCGCCTGTTGGCCGCGATCTGACGTTCAGTCGCCATCGTCGCCACTGGTCATGACAGCGGTGCCTTCGGCCGGATGCCTTGGCCTCGCCAAGCCGGCCCGGTAGTCCTCCAGCAGCTGCAGGCTTTTGTCGCGGCGCGAACTCAGTTCAGCCAACCGGCGATTAATCTCACCCAGCTCAAACAGGCAATGGCGAAAGGCCTCCGCATCGATACTGGCCTCCGACATCCGGTGTTTGCGTAAGATGTTTGTGACTTGGTTGCGCACCGCTTTGTTGGTAACTGACCGCTCGGCCAAATCATCGATGTCGGCAGCGCCGCTGGCATTTAGCACGATGCTCAACAGGTTTTTCAGTGCCAGGCCGCGGGCGGAAGTAACGATCAGATCCTTGAATCCCCGAAGTCGCCGCATTTCCCATTCGCCATGGACGATCTCGCCGACCCACATCTCCTCAATGACGCATCTCGGTTTGAGCTCTGCAACAAGCGCGTCACGCATCATCTCAAAGTGGGCCTGGGATTCGGACGGCAGCAAGCGCGGCTCATAGATGCGTGCGAGCTGGGCACCCTGATCCGATCGGCTCATCGGCTCATCCTCCGCTTGGGTGAACGCATGGCGACACTCGGTTGAGATGCACCTTTAGCCGGCCAGCCCCTTTGAGCGCGCAACGCCTTGAAAGCATTCCCGATGAATTGGTCGGGCCAGTCGGTTCTTCGCTGTAGGCTTATTCCCATGTTCCTCTAACTCCTTCGCGGGACTTGCTCGCCGGCGTGGCCTGTCGTTCCGGCCGCCGCGTAAGCGGTAGCAGGCGGGCTCGATTTTCTCTGCGCGTTGCGGCGCAAGTCCGAGGTCAAACAGGAAAAAATAGCAGGGACAGGAATCCTCACGTAGCTGAAAAAACCCGGCGCGCAAGGGATTTCGTTAAAAAAAATTGGCATCCTCGGAAATTCAACCCAACTAACAGAGGGCAGCAACAGCACGAGACGCGCTGTCGGGAGGACCTGGTGCCGAAGCGATTATTGCCGAAGCGAACATTGCCGAAACGGTCGTCAACGAAGCCGAACCCTTCCTTGCCCAAGCCGTCATTACCGAAACCGGCCCTGCCGAAGGCGTCCTTACCGACGCGATGGGGCCAATCATCCACCAAAGCTGTCAGCTTTCGCCCATTCATACCGCCAACGATGATGGGAAAAGAGTTCGCGGCTCCCGATCCGCTCGCACGCCTGCTCGAGTTCATGAATGATGAGCGTCTCCCGCCAATGACACGCGTCAAGATCGCCGCAAAGATCGCGCCGTATTTCCACCCTAAGCTGAAGCCCATTCCAGCCAGCGCTGCCCCGGACTATTTTGGACCCAGCGCCCCACACGATCAGGCGGACTCTTTTGAGAACTCGGTTCAATCTGCGGAATCTCTTGAGCGATATCGATTGACGTTTGCCCGCTTGCGCGCCGAATTGGCGCTCGATCCCAACCTCGCAAGCGCGAGCACGGCTGGCCGGCGGCGCTCCTGACCAGTTGAGCCGGTTCAAAACTCCTCACCCGGGATCGCGGCGACCACTGCGCAGCTTGACACCCACGCCGCGGCCATTCTCGTCGATGAACTCGACGCCGGCCGCCTCGAGGGTTCGCCGCACCACAATCAGCGTCGCGCGCCGCGGCTGAGTGAAACCGGCCTCGAGCTGGCGGACGGTGACAATCCCGACCTGTGCCTCGTCGGCCAATCGTTGCTGGCTCCAGTCCAGCAATCCTCGCGCGGCCCGGCATTGCTCCGGCGTGATCATCGGCATGTCACCATGGCATTGTTTTCGGTGTTTCTGTCGAAAAAAGATTGATTTATCGTTACTGTCTGATAAGATCGTTTCTGTTTAAAAAAGATATTTATGGAGGATGTGATGGATAGCCGAGCATTTCCGCCAAGCCGCCGCGCTTTCATCGGCGGCTCGGACGCAAAGATCATCATGGGCGTCGATGAGGCCGCCTTGCTGAGGCTGTGGCAGGAGAAGCGCGGCGAACGGGAACCCCAAGACTTAGCCAATGACCTGGTAGTGCGGCTCGGCTCGGTCACCGAGCCCCTCAACCGGCACTGGTACGAGACCCACACCGGGCACAAGGTGAGCGAGGTGCAGCGGCAGTTCTTCCATCCACTTCACCGCTGGATGGCCGCCACGCTCGACGGCCGAATCGAAGCCACGGGCGCGGTGTTCGAGGCCAAATTTATGCTGCCGTGGAATTTTTCGGAAGAGCTCGCGGTGGAAAAGCACATGTCGCAGCTGCAGCACAACATGTGGGTGACGGCATCGCGGACGGCGGTGTTGTCGGTCATTACCGGCGGCGGCAAGTGGGTGGAGATGACGGTCGGCGCAGATCCTCTCTACCAGCACCTGCTGTTGACTGCTGAGAAAAAATTCTGGCGTTGTGTGGAGAGCGGAGAGCCGCCCCGGCTGTTCGGCATCGAGCCGCCGAGAGCGCGCCTGCAAGCGGTGCGCGCGGTGGACATGAGCGCCTCCAACGCCTGGGCTGCTTTGGCGGAGGTGTTTCGCCGCACGCGCGACGCCGCGATTGACCATGAGCGGGCGAAAAGCGAACTGAAGGCCCTCGTGCCGGAAGATGCCCGAGAAGCAACCGGCCACGGGGTACGTGCCAAGCGGTCGAAATCCGGCGCGATCAGCTTTGAGCTGACCGGGCGTCCCTAGCTGGCGCCTGAGGACGCCACGGCCCCGTCTCGGTTGTTGGGCCGAACGGTGGGCGCTGCGGCCGAAGCGCAAAACCGCTTACCGCATCGCCTTAAGCTAACCGACACAGAACCATGTATCGATCAAGCCAGAGCATCAATCAGGTCGCCGCCGCGCTCGCCCGCGCACAGGCCGAGCTGGAAAACCCGGAAAAGTTGCTAACGGCGACCCTGCCTGGGCCCTTCCCCAACGGCGAATGCCACACCTTCCGCTATGCCTCGTTGGCGCGCGGACTTGAGATTGTGCGCAAGAGCTTGAGCAAACAGGAGATTGCCACGGTGCAGGCCACGGCGCTTGAGCCGGAGAGCGGGCTGATCCGGCTCACCACCGCCCTGCTCCACAGCTCAGGCGAATGGATTGCGTCAGACTGGCCGGTCTGCACCATCGCCGACATCGCCGCGCCACATCGGATGGGCGCTGCGCTGACCTACGCGCGGCGGTACGCGCTGTTCACGTTGATCGGGATCGCCGGCGAAGATGATTTCGACGCACCGGATCTTGCCATCAGGCCCGGATCCAACCCGCCGGCTGATGAATTAGGATCTCCTCCCGGAGTGGCCCCGCCTGGCTCGCCTCTGTCCACGGCCAAAGCCAACGCGCCCTGGCGCGTAGAAACGAAACGTGCCCCCGCCGGTCAGGCCGCGGCCTCCGCAGCCGAACCCAAAACTTCTGAAGCGATGGCCGCGCGCCTGCTCGCCGAGCTTCAGTCGCTTGCCAATGTGGAGGACATCGACCGCTGGGCACAGCGGGTGTGGCGGCAGGCGAACACACTCACAGTCCAGGGGGCGCAGCGGCTTGGCGAAGCTCTCGAGGAGCGGCTCACCCGGCTGCAAGCCTCCGAACAGTCCACGCCAAGCCCGGAAGCGGCGGACAAGGATGGCGCAGCCGGCTGGGTTCGCGTCGGAAAACCGCAGCGGCGCCGCGATCGCGAACACCTGCGGTTCGTCGCCAAGCAGCCCTGCCTCGCTTGTGGCCGGAGCCCGTCCGATCCGCACCATCTGCGGTTCGCGCAGCCCAGGGGCCTTGGCCTGAAGGTGAGCGACGAATTCACCGTGCCGCTCTGCCGCGCCCATCACCGGGAGCTGCATCGGGCAAGCAACGAAGTCGAGTGGTGGTTGCGGTTAGCCATCGAGCCGTTAGAAGTGGCCCGCAGGCTTTGGTTGACAACGCACCCGCTATAGCCACACCTGCACGCGCTTTAGAGCTGCCGGTCGTGCTTATAGGCGATGGACGTCGCCGAGCTCGCGCAGAAAGCTCGCCAAACGCTTCGAATTCCACGAATCCTGGTCGAAGACGCCTCTGCGCAATTAGGATCGGACCTTCCACGCCTCGCTGGCCTCGGGCATCGATACTGCGCGCAAGACTCTGAGCGAGCAAGAGATCGCCAACATCCAGACCACGCGCATCGAAGCGTCCACCGGCACCACTACGTTGCTGGTGCATTCTTTGGGCGAGTGAATTTCCTCGGACTGGCCGGCCTGTGCGCCGGAGGCGGTGACGTGCCCGCCCTGGGCGCGAGCCAAACTGACAAACCCGGACAATACCCTGATGGGATGATGCGCTCGCCGGCTGCGCGATGACGACCGCACCTTTCGCTATGCCCAGCTGGGAGCGGCCTCGACACGTGCGCAAGACCTTGAGCCAGCAGGATGTCCCGAACAATGGGTCAGAAGCGAGGGCTGCATCGAACCTGCGAGGTCTTCTTCAGCGTCAGGAAGATTATCGAGGAGCGGCGCGTCGATCTTTCGGAGGAGGAAATGATCGTCCGGTTGCGCCGAACCCTTCTCAAAGAAGGCCATTTGACGCCAGCCGTTGTCGATCGAACGCCGGGACTTCCTGCTCTGCGACCTGTCAAACGCACTTCGGCAATTTTCGAAATCTGTATCGGTTGCTCGGCTACACCCCGAAGCGGAATTATGAATTCCTCGACTCGCGTCCTGTTTGGTCACAGCTAAGAGCAAGGCTTGTCGAACAGGCTGCGACCGCGATTAAGGCAGCGGGCGGACGGATCAGCTCGGGCGGCTGGAGCGATTGCCTGCGCGTCAACGGGACAACCTATCTTTCAGTCAGGGCGGCCCGTTGGACACCCGGGCGAAAACCGAACCATGCACCGCACTGGAGCATCGAGCGCGAGACGTGCCTTCCCGATGGCTGGATTGCCGCCATCAGGCTGTCCGAGCACAACAAGACGGTGCTCGACTACGTTCTATTACCGACCGACGGCAAGGTGAAACGCACGATCCGCTTTTCGGAAGCGGCGCGGGCAGGACGAGGGATTATACGCTTCAAGCCGTAAATGGCCTTGTTCGAGCGATTACCCGGCGGGCTTATCAAGGCGCACCCCACCTTCAAAGCCAGGCTGGGGTCACAGCGCAAACGGCGATGCGGATTGCGGTCACGTCCGCAACAGACGCGGCGAAGGTGGTACGGGTTAGCTTTGTCACCGGCTTATGGGGTGGTCGACCACACGAACCCGTTGGTCGCGGTTGGCAACCTCCATGCGTTCACCGAATTGGCCCCTCGACGGCATCCACCCGGACGACGCCGGCCATATAAAGCTGAAGAATGCCTTCGTAGCGGCGATCGATGGATCTTGGTCGAACTATGAAGCGGCATATCTTCCGAGTTCGGCCAAGGCCGCATTCGTGACCTTCCGCAATATCGGCCATCCTAATTCTTAGTAGCGGTCATAGTACCGTGGCCGGTACCCATAGTCTGGGGCGTCATATCGGTGATGTCGATAACGATAGCCGTATGGCGGGTCATCGGGCAGCGGCCTCTTATAGGTGCCGGGGGCGTGATAGTTATTCGGGTAGCAGCGGCCGTTCGAAAAGTTGAAGTCGTAGCCTGGCGGGCATCCGCCGTCTCTTCCTCGGAATTGAATTTGCTGGAATTGAGCTTCCTGGGCAGGCGCGCCCGCTACCGGTCCAAGGGCAGCCAGCGCCAGTATTGCAGTGTGAATAAGCACTGTGTCTCTCCCTCTTGATCAATCTACAGCGAAAGCCACGATAGCAACTTCCACTACGTGCAGCATGGGCCGCGAACATGCAATCGCCCCTGAATGGGGCGTTCACCAGCCGTTCACACTGGAATGCGTTCGTGCGGCCGCCGAGGTCCACAGACCAGCGTCGATCGTCGGCAGTGAGTCAAGGTCGCGGCTTCGAGGGGGTGTTTTAGGTTGGGTTGCGGTGGCAAGAGTTTTGGACCTCTCAACCAAGCGAGAATTTTCTAATGGCGGTACGATCAAAGCACGCTTAATCATCGGATTTGGCGGATGGCGATCAAGGCAACTCCGCTGCAAATTCTCGGCCGTTCGCGCGATTCATCGTTCTGGCAGAGCCATTGGCGAGAACGCCAGCCGGATGCCGAGTTGGCCGGATAGCCGAACCATGATGATCCGTGGTGATGTCGGTTAAGCTCAAACATCTCCCTCGCCCAACCACCGCAACCGCAGGGTGAGGGCAATAGGACGGCTGGCGAACTCTGACCCGCCGCGACCGAGGCGCGTTCTTCCCCAGCGCATCTTGGACGCGATAGAATTCGACCGTTGTCCGCGCCAATGAAATCTTTGGCAGTTTTGAAACCTCTCCACGCTCTTGATTTCCAGTTCAAGATCGGCAATCCACCGAAAAGTCGCGTGGCGAGTAGCTACATCAACGCGCCGCAAGACGACACCGCTTTCCTCAATCCGTAGCGACGTCTTTCGTCAGAGCGAGTTCATTTGAAGGAAGCGGATTTTGCAGGAATGTGGTGAGCGGCTTGACGCTCCGCCGCTCAATGAAGGAGTATGTCAGCCAGGCGATCATTCCAAGGAAAACCGGCAGGGCTACCGCCCGCAAGAGTAGGTCGATCGGCCGATCGTCGCCGATGCGCAGCGCGTGAAGGATCATGTGGCCTACGTCCTGATGGATCAAGTAGAGCGGATAGCTGATCAGGCCAATGAAGGCGGCAGGCCGCAGAAATTTCGGCGCTTCGTATCGAGAGGCGAGAAACACGGCAAGTGTGCCAAGCGATAGCGTCAGAAGCCGCCATCCTTCCATTGGAATAGACGGTTGCTGATAATGCAGAAATTGATGGGCGCATTCGAGGAACAGCGCAGTCGCCAAGCCAGAGAGCGCTTGCTTGGGATTGCCGCCGGCTAGAGAAGCGACACTTAGGCCTGCGATGAAGAAGGCGAAAAAGTCGTTTGTGTAAAACGTGCTCGGGCTCGACAGAGCAAAGCGCGCCAGGCAGTAGGCACAGACCGCAGGCAGGAGGAATTTGCGGAGGCCGAGTGCAAGGATTGCTGCGCAAAGCGCATAGAACTGAAACTCCACGAACAACGACCAATACGCCCAATCCGGCGGCGCAAAGTCGATGCGGAGAACGTTGAGGGTGGGGAGCGCAACGAGTGTGTAGGCGTAGTCGCGCCACGACACCAAGCGGGACGGCTCAATGAGTTCTGGAGCAGCGTGCTTGAAGGCAGTCGTCAGGAAGCCGCAGACGACGAGAGCCGGAAGCAAGCGGCCAACGCGCTTGCAGTAAAAGTGCCAGGCGGACCGTGATGTATCGGCGCTGAACGAAATGCAGTACCCGCTGATGATGAAGAAGAGGAGAACGCCGTGAGTCCCCCGATTAAACAAGGAGATCGGCACGAAGTGATAAAGCAGTACCCAGATTATCGCGACTGCCCGCAGGCAATCGATTCCAACCGACCGGTGGTCGTGTTTCAAATTGCGCCCCGTCGTTTGTAATTGTTTCCAGCTCCTACCACCAGGGACCGAGAGCGGACAACCGTTGATTGATAAGGGGCTAATGGAACTCGGATGGGTGTGTCCTATAGGACGCAGGCGATCGTGCATGGGCCCAAAGAAAATGGCGGAAGCGCCGAGGCGCTCCGAAAGGGGATAGACAAAATTGGCCAAATCATGGTGGGATGGCTCTGGGTTTGATCACCCGGACCAGAGCTAGACCGCCTTCCCTTGGTCAAGGAATCACTCGTTTGGCGACGAGAGATGGCCGCTGAAACGACGGACGCGCTTGGCGGCGCGGCTCCGACCCGGCCTTTTATGGCCGGGCGTCTTCGCGAAGTTGAAGATCGTCACCGCACCAACGCGATCCGCTATGTACATTCGCGACTGACCGTCGCTGGTCGTGTTGGTTAACCTCCGCGGGCGATCACAAGTCTGGTCGCAATCTCAGGTAATTTCCCGCTGGCTCCCAGGCCGGCGGGTTTTCCTTGAAGCTTTGGTCTGACGGAACACGCGCTTCATGACGGCGGTGTTAACCCAATTTTAAGAGCTATTGTGCGGCGGCATCCCTCTAAGCTAAAAGAGGTGCCATCCAAAGTCAGTTGCGTTTAAAAGAGTCATGATTACGTACAAGCAATATCACATCCAGCGCGTTGAGCACGGCCATAGCCGCTGGACTGCCCGCATCACGCGGGCGGATGGCCAGAATATCCGCACCATCCTGCCGGCTTCCGAGCATCAATACCTGGATACGAAGCCAACCGCGTCCGCTGAGGAGGCTGAGAAGCTCGCCAAGGAAGGCATCGACTTCGGCGGTGTGGTTTAACCGGCCCCTTGAGGAACTCTCCCGCAGGGCCTGAGAATCCAAGTGGTCTTTGGGTTGCACCGCCCTTCATTTTCCGCGGCTGCGGGAGCGCAGCAAAAATCCTTCACCTCAAGCGGCCCATTGCCTTCCAGCCTAATCACCTCCAGCTCATAGCAAGACACCCCGTCTCCCCAGCCACGCCAGCGCCGCGGAGCAAACGGCCCAAAGCTAGGCGGTCCAAAACCAGGACCGTCCACGGGCAGCGCTGATCGAACGCAGATACAGGAACGCTCCGAGAAGCGTCCCGTAGTTCCTTCGGAATTCTCGGTTGAGCTTAGCGACTTCCGGCAGATCGGATAAAGGCTTGCATTCGTCGGCCATTAGCTGGGCTCCATTGCGGGCCCCATAAACCACTGCCTTGCCCGACGGTGCAAGCTAAATTTCCGTTTTTCCGATGGATTTGAGTATCGCGACCGATTAACGCTGTAGGGCCAATCGCCACCAATGCCGAGCTAGTCGCCGAGGCACCTATCTCAGGTTCGAATCCGGCCACTGAGGAACCTCATCGGCGGGGCGGGATCGACGCAAGTTCTGCCTCACGACAGCGTAGAACACAAAAAGGCCGATGGTGATGGCGACCGCCAGCAGTGGGAAAATGCAGTTCATGCAGCCTCCAAGGGATCCCAAATTAGCAGTGCTGCACAGATCACACAATCAGGCCCGAATGTTCCCCAGGTTGAGCCCGCACGGTTGCCTCCTAACCTGTGTCCTTATCCGCTGTTCCGCTTTAGGCGTTTGATTCGCCGCTGCCGCGACAGGGCAGCCTTCTCATAACGTTCCAAGCTCGATACATCTCTCATTTGCTCCGGTTCAGCGCGCTCAATCACGGCCAAGATCAGACCTATCCTGACAGCTCGCAAGCGATCCTGCCAATTCCTGGCTTGAGCCAGATCTTGCAGCGCGATCTCCATACCCGCGCCTATGAACTCCTCCGCAAAAGCTGCATCGAACACGGCGAAACCAGAACCATCAGAAGCGTCCCAACGCGATAAACCATGCCGATAAGCGTTGCGGCTCGATATTGCTTTCCCAGAACTTGTTTGCGGGCCTGTACTCTTCGCTGGTTTCGATTTGTCGCTTTGACGCCAACTTCCCTCCTTGATTTTGCAAGCTAGAATCGACGCACAAATCCTACGTTCCCGCGTCTCGGCGATGCGACAGTGATTGATGAGGAGGGTCGTGGGACAAGTCGCTAACAGCGGGGCGATGAAGGTGTGGAGGTTCGACTCATCAAACAGATAGGCTGCGATGCCGGCCGCCTGCGCCGCAGCAAGGTCCGTCTGCTTGTCCCCGATCATGAAGCTAGCATCGTATCCACCGGGTACCGCTGAAGCAGCTCTAATCATCCCCGGCTGCGGCCTACGACAATTGCAGAGGACACAGTAGCGCTCAATCAAGCCGCAGGGATGATGGGGGGCAGAACTCAAATGCATCGAATACGCACCAACGATTGCAATCTCACGCGACATCCATTCGTGCAAATTGCGAACATAAAACCCTCTCGCAATTCCTGATTGGTTCGTTACGACAAACGCGAAGTACCCGGAATCATTGCCTGCCTTCAAGGGCCTGTTGGGCTCCTTCTACCCACACCGGATCTTGTCCGGATCAAAAGCATAGCCAATCGTCCTCATTGAGGAAGCCATCGCGATTAAAAAAAATCGCCGAACGCACCAAGCTCACTGGCCCACCATGGAAGGGATATGAGCAACAATGTTGCTGCAGAAACGACTGGCATTCCCCGGCGATTGGAGCGTTACTGAGTCGGCCGGGCGCCTACGCCGATTTTAGCGCCGGTATCTCGCCTCGCGGACGCGGGGCTTCAGGCAGTGCGGCGAAGAGCGCCGCTGTTCTGAGATAGGAGATACCCGTGCGTAGCGTGGAGAGTGAAGGCCAGGCCGAGCCACAGATTCAAATCATCAGGTTCAAGCGGAACGACCGGCGATATTTCATCGGCGGATCGGATGCTCGCATCATCATGGGGGATGACCAAGAGAGGCTCATCCGCCTCTGGCGCGAAAAACGCTGCGAAACGGAGCCGCAGGACCTCTCGGACAATTTGATCGTTCAGCTCGGAACTGTGACCTAGGTCCTGAATTGCGCCTAGTATCAACGCGCAAGCGGGCATAGGATCAAGGACATCCAGAAGCGCGTTCGTCATCCCATCCACAAGTGGATGGCCGCAACGTTGGATGGGACCGTCGAGCAGACCGGCGCGGATTCGAAGCCAAATTCATGCTGCCCTGGGTCTTCACGGAGGAAGCCGCCGCCGAGAAGCACATGGCTCAGCTGCAGCACAACATGTGGATCACCGCTTCCCGCAGCGCCGTTCTCTCCATCATCACCGGCGGCGGCAAATGGGTCGAGATCAAAATCCACGCGGATCGCCGTATCAACATCTCCTCCTGACTGCCGAAGAGGTTCTGGCGGTGCGTCCAGAACGGCGAGCCACCTGCCCTGTTCGACATCGAGGCACCGCGCCCGCGGCTGGAGGCAATTAGGGTCGTCGACATGTCCCCTTCCAATCAGTGGGCGGAGCTGGCGGCCACTTATCTACGAACCCGAGAGGCGCACGGCGAGCACGAGACGGCGAAGTCCGATCTGAAGAAGCTCGTGCGAGAGGATGCCAAGGAGGCCGCCGGGCATGGGATCAAGGCCAAGCGATCCAAGTCGGGCGCGATCAGCTTTGAAGCTCAAGCGGCGGAGGCTTCCCATGCATCAGTCCAGTGAGCGCACGGGACCATCGCGACCGCCCTCGCCCGAGCGCAGGCAGAATTAACGAATCCGGAAAGAACCGTGACCGCCCTTCCCACGTGAAGACGACCGAACCTTGCGCTACGCCTCGCTGCGTACGGCCTGGGGACATCGTGCGCAAGTCCTACCCAGCAGGAGATCGCAGCGATGCCTCGCCGAACTTCACCAACCAAATGCAGTTCTCGACCGCCTCATACGAATGCGAGAGCCATAGAACCAATGAGCCGATTGCAGGTGTGATCGAAGGCAGCCACACGAACGAAACCAAGGGCGCGTTCAGACCGCTCAGGTTCTACGTTGCTCGAGTTGAATGAAAGCGAGCCGTCTTTCACCAGGACCGTTCTGATTTGTGGCTCGCTCAAGAACAGCTCGCCCCCAAAGCGCTGCCTCCTTGTTCGAGTGAACGGATATGGCGCATCAGCCCAGAAGGACTGCTACCCCTCTCGTCATAACCGACATCCCCGCTAGCATGTCCTGCCGAGATGGACTATCAGCGCAGCCAGGTTGTTCCAAACTGGGTTTCATCGGTCGGCGGATGACGCGTCTTTCGCATCTCACCTTGCGCAATTTCCTAATCGCGCTCCACGACCTGCTGGCGACCGCGGCGGCGCTTTTTGCCGCCTTCTATCTGCGATTCGAGGGTGGCGACGGCTTCTTCGACCGCCTGCCGCTGCTGTTCCAGATCCTGCCCTACTTCCTCGCCTTCAGCGTGGTCGTGTTCTTCATCTTCAACCTGACCACGACGAAATGGCGCTTCATCTCGCTGCCTGACGCGCTGAACATCATCCGCGTCGCGACCGTGCTGACGGTCGCCCTGCTGGTGCTCGATTACATCTTCGTCGCCCCCAACGTCCGCGGCGCCTTCTTCCTCGGCAAGGTGACGATCGTCCTCTACTGGTTCCTCGAGATCTCCTTCCTCAGCGCGCTGCGCATGACCTACCGCTACTTCCGCTATACGCGGGTGCGGCGTCACGCCAGGGGCGAGGAGGCCGCGCCGACGCTGCTGATCGGCCGCGCCGCGGATGCCGAGGTGCTCCTGCGCGGCATCGAGAGCGGGGCGATCAAGCGCATCTGGCCGGTCGGCGTGCTGTCGCCGTCGAGCTCGGATCGGGGTCAGTTCATCCGCAACGTGCCGGTGCTGGGCGGCATCGACGACGTCGAGGACGTCGTCGCCGATTTCGCCAAGCGCAACAAGCCGATCGCGCGCCTCGTCATGACGCCCTCGGCATTCGAGCCGGAAGCGCGTCCGGAATCGATCCTGATGCGGGCGCGCAAGCTGGGTGTGATCGTCAACCGGATGCCCTCGCTCGAGAGCGGCGATACACCGCGGCTTACGGCCGTCGCGGTCGAGGACCTCCTGCTGCGGCCGAGCGAGACGATCGACTATGCGCGCCTGGAAGCGCTGATCAACGGCAAGGCGGTGATCGTCACCGGCGGCGGCGGCTCGATCGGGTCGGAGATCTGCGAGCGGGTCGTGGCCTTCGGCGCCGCGCGGCTCCTGATCGTGGAAAACTCCGAGCCCGCGCTCTATGCCATCACGGAAGCGCTCGCCGCGCGAGGGGCGGCTGCCGAAGTCGAAGGGCGGATCGCCGACATCCGCGACCGCGAGCGCATCATGCGCCTGATGGCCGGGTTCAAGCCGGACATCGTGTTCCACGCCGCCGCGCTCAAGCACGTGCCGATCCTCGAACGCGACTGGAGCGAGGGCGTCAAGACCAACATCTTCGGCTCGATCAACGTTGCGGATGCCGCCGTTGCCGCCGGCGCCGAAGCCATGGTGATGATTTCGACCGACAAGGCGATCGAGCCGGTGTCGATGCTCGGCCTGACCAAGCGTTTTGCGGAGATGTACTGCCAGGCGCTGGATCACGACCTCGCAGCCGGGGCGCACGGCGCCAAGCCGCCGATGCGGCTGATCTCGGTCCGGTTCGGCAACGTGCTGGCTTCGAACGGCTCGGTGGTTCCGAAATTCAAGGCCCAGATCGAGGCCGGCGGCCCGGTGACGGTGACGCATCCCGACATGGTCCGCTACTTCATGACCATCCGCGAGGCCTGCGATCTCGTCATCACCGCGGCCACGCATGCGCTCGGAACGCACCGTCCTGACGTCTCCGTCTACGTGCTCAACATGGGCCAGCCGGTGAAGATCGTCGATCTCGCCGAGCGCATGATCCGCCTTTCCGGACTGCAGCCCGGCTACGACATCGAGATCGTGTTCACGGGCATGCGGCCGGGCGAGCGCCTGCACGAGATCCTGTTCGCCACCGAGGAGCCGACCCGCGAGATCGGCGTTGCCGGCATCATGGCCGCGCAGCCGAACGAGCCGCCGATGCAGACGTTGCGCAAATGGATCGCGGCGCTGGAGCAGGCGATCGCACGCGACGATCGCGCCACCATCAGGACCATCCTGAAGGATGCGGTGCCCGAATTCGGGTCGATCCCGGCAGGACCCAAAAGCGAGGTTTCTTTCGCGATTTCACCGATCAAGCTGCCGTAGGTAGAGCGGGATTGCTGTCAGTGTGCACGCTTTGGATGCGTGAAAATGCTTCTCTTGCGCGGCTGCAATCAACTTGCGTCCAGCAACACCGCCGCACCATCGTGGTGCCCGCGCTCGATTCCCACCCTAATTTTGATCACATTCGGTCGGTCTGGGCCCTTCTATAGAAGCTGCGACCAATGTAAATCGGGCCACTGCGCTGACAAAGCGGTTGACGCGTGCCATTTTGGCGAGTGAAGCCTGGGCGCAGGAACCTTGCATCGTCCCACCCGCTCCCGTATTACCAGCCCTGCAACGATATGGCCTGGAACTGACCTTTCCTGGATTTCAAGACGTGCTTGAACGAACCCTCGTCACCATCGCCGAGACCGAGACCATTGAGGAAGCCTTCCGGCGCCTGAATGCGAACATGCTCGGTATTCTGTTCGCACAGGACGCGAGCGGACGAATCGTCGGCGCCGTGACCGACGGCGACATCCGCAGGCGCATGCTGACCGGCACCACGATCCAGGACCGGGTTGCGACCTGCGTCAATCGCAACTTCATCTCGGCGAGGGCCGGCGGTCCGCGCGAGCAGATCCTCAAATTGCTCGATCAGCGCGTGCACGTGGTGCCGATCCTCGATGGCGAAGGCCGGCTCGTCGACGTGTTCAGCCGCGAGCTGTTCAACCTGTCCGAAGAGAGCGAGGTGTTCGCGCGCGCCCGCTCGCCGGTGCGGATCAGCTTCTCCGGCGGCGGCACCGACCTGACGCACTATTTCGTCGAGAATGACGGCGGCGCGGTCATCAACGCCACGATCAAGATGTACGCTCACGCGACGCTGCGGCGCCGGAGCGATTCCAGCATCCGGATCTATTCGCACGATTTCCGCAGTACGATCGAGGCCGAGAATCTTGCAGAGCTCGGAACGGACGGGAATCTTGCGCTGATCAAGTCCGTCGTGCGCCTGATCAAGCCGACTTACGGGTTCGAGCTCGAAGTCTCTGCCGACTTCCCGGTCGGCTCAGGCCTCGGCGGCTCGGCCGTGGTCACATCCGCCATCATCGGCTGCTTCAACGAATTCCGCGGCGACCAGTGGGACCGCCACGAGATCGCGGAGATGGCATTCCAGGCCGAGCGGTTGATGCTCAACATCCCCGGCGGCTGGCAGGACCAGTACGCCACCGTGTTCGGCGGCTTCAATCACATGGAGTTCTTCTCCGACCAGAACACCATCGTGCCGCTTCGTCTCGACCCCAATATCATCGCCGAACTCGAGGAGAGCCTGGTGCTCTGCTACACCGGCTCGGGCCGCGATTCCGGCGCCATCCACCGCGACCAGAAGGCACAGCACGAGACCAGCGACGCCGTCGCCGGGGCCGCCAAGCAGAAGGAAGTGACGCGCCACATCCGGCGGCATCTCCTGCGCGGCCAGCTCCTGGAATGCGGCCGGCTGATCGACGAGGCCTGGCACGCCAAGCGGAAGCTCAGCTCGAAGATCTCGTCGGACGCGATCGATGCGATCT
The DNA here is from genome assembly GCF_013408065.1 of Bradyrhizobium sp. IAR9. Taxonomy (NCBI): domain Bacteria; kingdom Pseudomonadati; phylum Pseudomonadota; class Alphaproteobacteria; order Hyphomicrobiales; family Nitrobacteraceae; genus Bradyrhizobium; species Bradyrhizobium sp. IAR9. Next base: position 47,193 of record NZ_JACBZW010000013.1, on the reverse strand, counting down.
ACGATTTCGCCAAGCAGCACGGCGCGGTCGGCGGCAAGCTGCTGGGCGCCGGCGGCGGCGGTTACTTCATGTTCTTCGTACGTCCGTTCGAGCGCTACCAGCTCATCGCCGCGCTGGAGCAACAGGGGCATAGCTGTTCGCGCATCATGTTCGAAGAGAACGGGCTGCGGACGTGGAAGTCACGCTTTCCCGCGCGCTTCGCCTGACGCATATGAGACGAGAATGTTGATGACATCGCCCAAACAGCCTGCTCCGGTCCGCATCGGCAACCGTTTTCTGGGCGATGGCGAGCCCTGTTACGTCATTGCCGAGATCGGCAACAACCATAATGGCGACTTCAACCGCGCCATTGCGCTGGTCGATGCCGCGGTCGCGGCCGGTGCCGATTGTGCCAAATTCCAGATGCGCAAGCTCGACGAGGTCTATCGTGCGTCGAGCCTGTCCGGAAAGAACGACGACCTCGCGGTCGAATACACGCTCGATCTTTTGCGCCGCTTCGAGCTTCCGACGGCGCAGCAGAAGAAGATCGCCGAATATTGCGCGGCCAAGGGCATCCAGTATCTCTGCACGCCCTGGGACGCGAGCAGCGTCGCCGTGCTCGAAGGTTTCGGCGTGCAGGCCTACAAGGTCGCCTCGGCCGACCTCACCAATTTGCCGCTGCTCGCGCGCCTCGCCGCCACCGGCAAGGCGCTGATCGTCTCGACCGGCATGAGCACGACGGACGAGATCAAGGCCGCGGCGACATTCCTCGACGAGCGCAACGCCGGCTACGTGCTCCTGCATTGCCAGAGCACTTATCCGGCCGCGCTCCACAACATCCATCTGCGTTTCATGGAAACTTTGCGCGAGATCCATCCGGTGGTCGGCTATTCAGGCCACGAGCGCGGCACTGCCGTCTCGACCGCCGCGGTGGCGCTCGGCGCCGTCGTGATCGAACGTCACATTACCCTTGACCGGAAGATGGAAGGTCCGGACCATGCCGCCAGCCTGGAGCCGGAGGAATTCAAGTCGCTGGTCTCGGGCATCCGCGAAGTGGAGGCAGCGCGCGGCGTGAAACGAGCCGAGCGCGCGCTGAGCCAGGGCGAGTTGATCAACCGCGAAAACCTGGCCAAGAGCCTGGTGGCCGCGCGCGACCTTTCGGCCGGCACCGTGATCTCCGAAGCCGACATCGCGGTGAAAAGCCCGGGACAGGGCCTGTCGCCGCTGAAGATGCCGGCGCTGCTCGGCCGCAAGCTGACGCGGACGATGGCGGCCGACGACTATTTCTTCCAGAGCGACCTCGACGAAGGCGCCGCAAAAGCACGGCGGTACCGCTTCGACCGCCCCTGGGGCGTGCCGGTGCGCTATCATGACACCGAGCGCTTCCTGGAGATCTGTCAGCCCGACATCATCGAATTCCATCTCAGCTACAGCGACATGGAGCGCGATCCCGCGGCGTATCTGTCCGGCACCTATGATCTCGGCTTCGTCGTGCATGCGCCGGAGCTGTTTGCCGGCTCCAAGCTGATGGACCTGGCAACGCCTGACGAGGCGCTGCGGCGCTATTCACTGGAGCAGACCCAGGCGGTGATCGACATTACCCGCGGCCTGAAGAAGTACTTTCCCAAGACCAAGCGCCCGCCCATCGTCGCCAATATCGGCGGCTTCACCATGGACGAGCCGCTGCCTCCCGAGGAGAAGGCCGAGCGCTACCGCATCTTTGCGCAGAGCTTGACCGAGCTCGACATGGACGGTGTTGAGCTGACGCCGCAAACCATGGCGCCGTTCCCCTGGCATTTCGGCGGCCAGCGCCACCAGAACATCTTCATCTTCCCGGAAGAGTCTGCCGCGTTCTGCGCCAAGCATGATCTGCGCATGTGCGTCGACATCTCGCACACCAAGCTCGCGGCCAATCATTTCGGTTTCGACTTCGCGCAAGGCCTCGCACAGCTCGGGCCGCACACCGCGCATCTGCATTTCGGCGACGCCAAGGGGCTCGATGGCGAAGGCCTGCAGATCGGCGAAGGCGAGATCGATTTCGGCGACATCGGACAGGTGCTGCGCAAGCACGCGCCGGGAGCTTCCTTCATTCCGGAAATTTGGCAAGGCCACAAGAACATGGGCGAAGGCTTCTGGACCGCGCTCGAGCGTCTCGAGGGACACATCTGATGGCGCGCAAGACGCTGGCCGTGATCGCCGCGCGCGGCGGCTCGAAGGGCATCCCGCACAAGAACCTGCTCGATCTCTGCGGCAAGCCGCTGATCGCCTGGACCGTCGAACAGGCGCGCGCCGCACGGGGCGTCGACGTGGTAGCCGTGTCTTCGGATAGCGACCAGATCCTCGCCGCGGCTGAAGCCGCCGGCGCGGTCGGCGTGCGGCGCCCCGACGACATTTCCGGCGACCTCGCCTCCTCCGAATCCGCCTGGCTGCATGCGCTCGATGCGACCGACGCGCGGATGGGACGGTTCGAGCGGATCGTCGCGCTCCAGGCGACCTCGCCGATCCGCGAACCCGGCGACATCGAGAACGCGCTTGCGACCTTCGATCGCGACCACCTCGACAGCCTGCTCTCGGTTTGCGAGGTCGAGGATTATTTCAACTGGCATATCGGCGCGAACGGACCGGAGCCGATCAACTACGACTATCACAATCGCCGCATGCGGCAGCAGATCGAGAAGCGTTATCTGGAGAACGGCTCGTTCTACGTCCTGATCCCCTCCCTCCTGCGCGAGGAGAATAACCGTCTCGGCGGCAAGATCGGCTTTCACGTGATGGAACGTCACAAGATGTTCCAGATCGACCGTCCCGAGGACGTCAAGCTTTGTGCCGCCATCATGCGCAGTTACGGCTATGCCTGATCTCAGCGCCTTCTCGCTCAAGGACAAGATCGCGGTGGTGACCGGCGCCTCGCGCGGCATTGGCGCGGCCATCGCGACCGGCCTGCAGGATGCCGGCGCTACGGTGTACGGCCTCAGCCGTTCCGGGACCGCGCCGCAAGGTGTGACCGCGATTGCCTGCGATCTCTCCGACGACAAGGCGATCGAAAGCGCGTTCCGCACGATCGCGGCGCAAGGCCGTGTCGACGCACTGGTCAACGCCGCCGGCATCAGCCTTCCCCCGCAAAGCACCGAGAGTGAGCTCGCGCGCTTCCGTGCTACGGTCGCGACTGACCTCACCGGCGTCTACGCCACCATCCTCGCCGCCTATCCCCTCTTGAAGAAGGCGGGATCGGCTGCGATCGTCAACGTCACCAGCATCAATTCGATCCGAGGCTTTCCCGGCAATCCGGGCTACGTGGCGGCGAAGGCGGGGCTTGCCGGGCTGACACGCGCGCTCGCCACCGACTATGCGCCCGACGGCATCCGCGTCAATGCGCTTGCGCCGGGCTATGTCGCGACCGAGATGACCGCGAAGAGTTATGCCGATCCTGTCATGCACGAAGAGAGGCGCCGTCACACCATGCTTGGCCGCTGGGGACAGCCCATCGACATGGTCGGCGCCGCCGTCTTCCTGGCGTCGGAAGCCTCCGCCTATGTGACCGGTCAGGAGATCTTCGTCGACGGCGGCTGGATCGCCAAGGGCCTCGCCATCACTTCGGATAGCAAATCGTGACCACAACGCTGCAACGCATCGGCTTCATGCAGGGACGGCTGACGACTCTGGTCGACGGCAAGATCCAGGCGTTCCCCTGGGACGAGTGGCGGGACGAGTTTCCACGCGCGAAGGAGCTCGGCCTGACGCGGATGGAATGGACCATCGATCAGGAACGGCTGCGCGAGAACCCGCTGACGACCGAGCCGGGACAGCAGGAGATTCTGGCGCTGTCGCGCGAGAACGGCGTGCGCATCCCGAGCCTGACCGGCGACTGCTTCATGCAGGCACCGTTCTGGAAGGTCGATGCCGTCGTGCGCGACGCACTCGTCGCCGACCTCGATCTGCTGATCGCCGCCTGCAGCCGCATCGGCATCGAATTCGTCGTGATCCCGCTGGTCGACAATGGCAAGATCGAGCGCGAGAGCGAGAGCGATACGTTGAAGCGTGTGCTGCTCGCACGCTCCGAGCAGCTCGCAAAGCGGAACGTCAAGATCGTCTTCGAATCCGATCTGCCGCCCGGCGAGCTCGCCCGTTTCATGGAGGCGTTTCCGCCGGACATGTTCGGCATCAACTACGACAGCGGCAACAGCGCCTCGCTCGGCTATGACAGCGACGAAGAGATCGCCGCCTACGCGCCGCGCATTCTCAACGTGCACGTGAAGGATCGCATCCGCGGCGGCACCACCGTGCCGCTCGGCACCGGCAACGCCGACCTCGCCAAGACGATCCGCCTGATCGAGCGCTCCGGCTACAAGGGCCAGTACATTCTGCAAACCGCACGCGCGGCCGACGACGACCATGCCGGCGTGCTGGCGAAATATCGCGATATGACGGTTCGCTGGATCGAGGACGCCGTGCGATGAAGCTCGAGCTGAACGATCGTGTCGCGCTCGTCACCGGCGCCAGCCGCGGGATCGGGCTTGCGATCGCGACGACGCTCGCCGCTGAAGGCGCAAAAGTCGCGCTCGCCGCGCGCGGTTCCGAGGCGCTCAACGCGGCGCGCGGGGCGATCGGAGGCAGCGGGTCGGTCCATGTCGCGGACGTCACTGACCCTGCCGCTGCGAAGGCACTGGTCGCGGGCATCGAGAAGCAATGGGGCCGGCTCGACATCCTCGTCTGCAATGTCGGCAGCGGCGCCTCCGTGCCGCCGGGCAAGGAAACCGCAGCGGAATGGTCGCGGGTGATGGACCTCAATCTGTTCGCCGCGACCAACATGATCGAGGCCGCCCGGCCGCTGATGGCGCGCGGCAGCGGCGACCGGTCCATCGTCTGCATCTCCTCGATCGCCGGCATGGCGGCGCTTGGCGCGCCCGTGACCTATTACGGCGCGAAGGCGGCCTTGAACGCCACCGTGCGCGGTCTCGCGCGACCGCTGGCGCTGGAAGGCATCCGCATCAATGCGGTTGCGCCGGGCAACATCCTGTCGGCGGACGGCACATGGGCGCGCAAACTTGTGGAAAACAGGCAGGCGGTCGACGACATGCTTCAGCGCGAGGTGGCGTTGCGCCGGCTCGGCACGCCCGAGGAGATCGCGGACGTCGTTACCTTCCTTGCTTCGCCCCGCGCCGCCTTCATCACGGGCAGCGTGATGGTGGCGGACGGCGGCCAGCTCAGAAGCTGAACAGGAGCCTTCGATGGCAAACCCCTCCTCCCGCTACGACCTGACCGGACGGACCGCGCTCGTGACCGGCGCCGGCGGCCTGCTGGGCAAGCAGCATGTCGCAGCCCTCACCGAATCCGGCGCGCGCGTGGTCGTCACCGACGTCGGCCTGGCGCAGGCCGAGGCCGCCGTCACGGCGATGAAGCAGGCAATGCCTTCGGCCGATCTGATCGCGCTCGAGATCAACGTCACCTCGCTCGAATCGGTGCGCGCCGCCAATGAGCAGCTCGCAGGCCGCGGCATCACCGTCGACATCCTTGTCAACAACGCCGCGATCGATCCGAAGGTGACGTCGAGCCCGGGCGTCATGCACTCCTCGCGCTTCGAGGCGTTTCCGGTGCCGCAATGGCAGACCGAAATCGCCGTCGGCCTGACCGGCGCGATGCTGTGCGCGCAAGTGTTCGGCGGAGAGATGGCCAGACGGGGCCGCGGCGTGATCCTCAACATCGCCTCCGATCTCGGCGTGATCGCGCCAGACCAGCGGCTCTACCGCCAGCCGCACGTGACGCGCGAAGAAGAACAGCCGGTGAAGCCCGTGACCTATTCAGTGATCAAGCATGGCTTGATCGGGCTGACGAAATATCTGGCGACCTATTGGGCCGATCATGGCGTGCGCGTCAACGCGATCTCGCCGGGAGGCGTCTTCAACAACCAGGACCCAGCCTTCGTTGAACGACTGACGCGCCTAATCCCGATTGGCCGCATGGCCGACGTCGACGAATATCGCGCCGCGGTCCAGTTCCTCTGCTCGGATGCCTCGAGCTATATGACCGGTCAGAACCTGGTGATGGACGGCGGCAGGAGCGTATGGTAACCAGCTCCCACTCTCCAATTTAGTGCAAATGATGATCCGGCGCAGAAATGAGTATGTTCAACGATAAGTCTATTCTGATCACCGGAGGCACGGGATCGTTCGGAAAGAAGTTTGTCGGCTGTCTCCTGAAGAACTTCAAGCCACGTCGTATTGTGGTCTATTCGCGCGACGAGCTGAAGCAGTATGAGATGCAGCAGGAATTCGATCAGCCTGCTATGCGCTACTTCATTGGCGACGTACGGGACGGCGAGCGCCTTCGCACCGCTATGAAGGGGATCGACTTTGTTGTCCATGCGGCAGCGCTGAAGCAGGTTCCGGCCGCCGAATACAACCCCATGGAGTGCATCAAGACCAACGTTCATGGCGCGGAGAACGTGATCCAGGCGGCGTTGGAAGCGGACATTGAGAAGGTGATCGCGCTGTCGACGGACAAGGCTGCGCAGCCGATCAACCTCTACGGCGCGACCAAGCTTGCCTCCGACAAGTTGTTCATCGCCGCCAACAACATGGCGGGCGGCCATCGCACCGCTTTCGCCGTGGTCCGCTACGGCAACGTAGTCGGCTCTCGCGGATCAATCGTGCCGCTCTTCAACAAGCTGATCGCCGAAGGTTCGGATCAGCTGCCGATCACCGATCCGCGGATGACGCGCTTCTGGATCTCGCTGCAGCAGGGGGTCGATTTCGTCATCAAAAGCTTTGAGCGCATGTCGGGCGGCGAGATCTTCGTTCCGATGATCCCCTCGGTACGCATTCTCGACTTGGCGAAGGCCATGGCTCCCTCGCTACCGACGCGGGTGGTCGGCATTCGTCCAGGCGAAAAGCTCCATGAGGTCATGTGCCCCACCGACGACTCGCATCTGACGTTGAAATTCCACGATCACTTCGTTATTAAGCCAACGATCAAGTTTTTCCGCCGCGACGTCGACTATGTCATGAATTTACTCGGCGAACGCGGCGAGGCGGTTTCTGACGGATTTGAATACAACTCCGTCAACAATGATCACTTCCTGAATGTTGCCGAGATCAGAGAATTCAACAAGATTGCTATCCAATGATCCCCTACGGTCGCCAGGATATCTCTGAAAACGATATCAACGCAGTCACGCAGGTGCTGCAGTCGGACTGGCTGACCCAAGGACAGGCCGCGCCGCGTTTCGAACAGGCAATGGCCCGTTATTGCGGCGCGGAGCATGCGATCGCGGTGTCGAACGCGACCGCAGCCCTTCATATTGCTTGCCTTGCCCTCGATCTGGGTCCCGGCGATGTCTTGTGGACAGTGCCAAACACGTTCGTCGCCTCCGCCAATTGTGCGCTCTATTGCGGGGCGAGCGTCGACTTCGTCGACATTGATCCTCGCACCTACAACATGAGCGTTACAGCGCTCTCCGAGAAACTCGCGCAGGCCAGCGTCCAGGGACGGCTACCGAAGGTCGTCATTCCCGTGCACTTTGCCGGCCAGTCCTGCGAAATGACGGAGATACATGCCCTCGCTGATCGCTACGGCTTTCGCATCGTCGAAGACGCTTCTCACGCCGTCGGCGGTGAGTATCTGGGACGAAAGATCGGCGCCGTCGAGCTTAGCGACATGGCGATTTTCAGCTTTCATCCCGTCAAGATCATCACGACTGGCGAAGGGGGCATGATACTTGCGAACGATCGCGGACTGGCGGAGCGCCTCGGCTATCTGCGCACTCACGGCATCATCCGTCCGGCGCAGCAAGAGCCGTCCGATCCGCGGCACTCCAACGAGGACCAATTCGGTCCCTGGATGTATGAGCAGATCGAACTGGGCCTGAACTACCGGATGACCGACATCCAGGCCGCACTCGGCGCCAGCCAGCTCGATCGGCTCGATGCCTTCCTCGCACGCCGGCGCGAGCTCGCTGCGCGCTACGATGCGCTGCTTTCGAAGCTGCCGGTGACCCGTCCATGGCAGCACCCGGACACCAATTCGGCTTGGCACCTCTACGTGATCCGGCTGCGGCGGAACGAAATCAGGCTCAGCCGGCGCCAGGTCTTCGATGCGTTGCGCGCCTCCGGCATCGGCGTTAACGTGCACTACATCCCGGTGCACACACAGCCGTACTATCAACGCCTCGGCTTCCGCTTCGGCATGTTCCCGGAGGCGGAAAGCTACTATCAGGACGCGATCACGCTGCCGCTGTTCTCGAAGATGACGAATGACGAGCAGGACGCCGTTGTCGCGGCACTCACGAAGATCCTGGCGTGAAGATCGCAGTCATCCCGGCACGAGGTGGAAGCAAGCGGATTCCCCGCAAGAACATCCGATCGTTTTGCGGAACCCCCATTATCGCCTATTCGATCAACGCGGCTTGCGACAGCGGCCTGTTCGATGAAGTCATCGTATCCACGGATGACGAGGAGATCGCCGGTGTGGCGCGCCAGTTCGGCGCGACGACACCGTTCGCCCGGCCAAAGGAGATCTCCGACGATTTCACAGGCACAAATGCCGTCGTCAAACACGCCGTTGGCTGGTTCATCGAACAGGGCAACGACGTAAGTCATGCCTGCTGCATCTACGCCACGGCACCATTGATTCGGACACGTTATCTACGCGAGGGCTACGACGCCTTGACCGGCTCGGACGCTGCCTTTGCCTTCTCGATCACGAGCTACGCATTTCCGATCCAACGCGCTGTGCGCCTGACCTCGGAAGGCCGGGTCGAGGCGCTCTATCCGGAACACCGCATAACGCGGTCGCAAGACCTCGAGCCGGTCTTTCACGACGCGGGACAGTTCTACTGGGGCACCGCGCGCGCCTTCCTCAACGACGTTCCCGTGTTCTCACCGCGATCGATCGGCATCGTGCTGCCGCGTGTGCTGGTGCAGGACATCGACACGCTGGAGGACTGGGAGCAAGCGGAGTTCATGTTCCGCGCCCTCAGAGGGGACTGACGCCCACGGCGACCTCCTGATCCCTTCCGTTGCCGAGAAACGGCTGAATGAAAGTTTCAAGATTGGGCCCCTTGAATAGATGCCCCGCTATCCCGGCCGCAACCGCCGCCTGGACGTCGTGCGAATTATCGCCGACCAGCAGGCTCGATTCAATTTGCACCGGCCAGCCGTCGAAGCAATCCAGGATCATGCCCGGCGCCGGCTTGCGCCGGTCGCTGGCGCGGCGCCACTGCTCTACAGTTCCATCCTCATGATAGGGGCAGTGTTGGAATTCGTCGATGTGGGCGCCGGTCTCCGCGAGTTCGTGGCTCATCCAGTCGTGCAGGCTATGAACCGCATCGACACCATAATAGCCACGCGCAACGCCCGCCTGGTTGGTCACGACGAAGGTAAGATAGCCACGGTCATTGCATAGCTTGATGGCTTCGCGCGCTCCGGGAATCCATTCGAAATCCTCGATCCTATGCACATAGGCCTTGTCGACGTTCAGCACGCCATCGCGATCGAAGAATACCGCGGGGCGACGCATTCTTGCTGGAAACTCGCGCTGGGCTCGCTCCAGATCCTCGGGAATGCCGATGTCAATGAAGAAGCCGTCATAGACGGCCGCTTCGAGCTGCCCCATCTCGATCAACCGCGGAAACACCGACTGTTCGAGCGAGCACGGCAGCTGATCGATCAGATCGAGGATTCTGCGGTCGATACGATAGATACCTGCGTTGATCGGCCCGTTCGGTTGCGTTCCAGGCGTCAGAAAGCGCCTGACGCTGCCCCGCTCGAGCAAGACACGGCCGTAGCGATCGCCGGGATGCTCCCTCTTCAGCGCAACGCGCACCATCGCCGCCGAACCAAAGGCTGCGAGGTCGAGCAGGTTGAAGTCAAAGAACGAGTCACCGTTGAGGAGAAGGAACTGCGGCTCCAGCTTAGGGGCCGCGTGCTTCAGCGCCCCACCGGTCCCCATTTGCGTTGGCTCACATATAACCGAGATCGCCGCACGACGCCATGTTCTGCCGTCATAGCGCTCGACCACCTGCTCGGCGCGGTGTCCCGCCAGAAGCGCTATTTTCTCGATGGTGGGATAGCGCGATACCTCATCGAGGATATAGTCTAGGAAAGACTTGCCACCGACGTCCAGCAGCGGCTTGGGGACCGCGCGAGTTCGCTCGCCCAGCCGGGTCCCGAGGCCGCCAACGAGTATCACCGCTTGCGTCAGCACGGGGCACTCTCCCCTCGGTCGATCGTTGTGTCCGCGCCCGCGACTGGATTGCGAGAGCCGGGCCGAGATTGGCGCATGAGCGCATATAGCACGCCCGCCAGAAGCGTCAGCCCGCCGACACCGAACATCGCCGCAATCGGTCGGGGCGACACCTGCCTGGCCGTGACGAAGGCACCGTCGATCAAAGCCGCCGGATAAGTTCGCCACGAGCCAAGCCGCGCCGCGAGCGCGAGCCGCTCAGCCCTCAACGCAGCCAGCCTCTCTCCGTTACGCTGGATCAGGTTGAGCAGCCAAACCGCGCGTAAAGCAGATGCGTCGGAGTCACTCGAGTTCGACTCGGACATCGTCTTCACCAGGGTCTCCACCCTTTCCCGCATCTGAAGCAGATCGCTCACGTTCGCGTCGATGGCAGCAAGCTGCGCATTGATATCGGCAAAGAACGACGCGCGAATTCCTTCCCGATCTTCATTCAACAGACGCACGATGATGGCGAGCGCGTGCTGCACATCCTGGGCGTCAGCCGCCCGCACGCTGATCAGCATGGCATCCGCCCCTTCGAGCCGCGCCACTAAGCTGGAGGAGATCAATTGAGGGCTTCGGCCAGCTTTGTCCGGAAAGCCCATCGATTGCGCCACGCGTCGCTTGAACGGCGACGAATTGACCTGTGAAACCAGGGCTTGCAAGTTCATCAATTCGGCGCCGTCGAGACGGCCGCCCCGCACGATCGCCTGCGCTTCATAGGCCGGAGGAAGACGGCTCGCAACGAGGAAAGCTGGCACCATCGTTGCTGCGGTCATACCAAACAGCAGCAACCATCGCTTGCGGACAGCCTGAACGAAAAACAGCAGTAAGCCGCCCAAATACGGATCGAAATTCAAGATTCGTTGCTTGCTCATTCTCAGGCTTCCAAACCAGCCGAAATTAGTAGATCGGACGAAGCGGCTGCGGATCCGGTGTCATGCTGGATCGCCAGCTATCCTCGGTTACGTAGACGATCAACGCGACTGCAATTTTTGCCGCGAAGGTCCACTGAATGAAAGAATTAGCCATACCCGTCACGACGCCGATCGACATCGCATACAGTAACGGCGTGAGGAAGACGCAAGTCACGAAACGTTCCTGGACGATACAGCGCGTGAGCAGAAACATGAACTCCGAAAATGCGATCGCAGAAAGCAAAACCAGCAAGAACCCGCCGATTGGGCCACCCAGTTCAAAACAGAGTTCAGGCCAGCCTCCAGTATAGGCGGAGCCCTGCTGCAGGATGAAGTGCGCGCGCTCAAGCGGCAACGCCTGTTCCATGAGAAACTGCATGGTCGAGTTTCGGGTCGGATCGAATGGGTCGATGAAGAGCTTGTGGAAGGCCAGAGCTCCGTCCCAGGTACCTCGCACGAACACACGCTCAAACGTCGCCCACCACATCTCGCCTTGCTGAACCAAGAGCCGCTGCGAGAGCTTGGAAGCCAGCGTAGTGCCCTCGAATCCGCGAACGAAAACATAGGAATAAGCGAGGGCCATGGCCGTCATCACCAATAGAACGCCGCCGGCGATTCCGACTTTGCGAAAGACTGAAGCCCCGGATAGCTTGTCCTCGGATCGGCTGGATACCTGCTCGATGAAAAGAACGGCGCCGATCGGGATTAAAAAGAATGAAGTAGAGGCGTAAAATGACGAGAAACGGTGCCCTACCAGGAATAGGTAGAACAGCATGGTCGCAAATAGAAACGCAAATCTGCGATCAAAGGATTTGCCGCTCAACACCGGCGCTACGAAGAATAAGCCGAGTTGGAATGCCAACATGTTTCCCCACTCGATGAGACGAACATGCAAGGGGCCACCATATTGCTGGGTATAGTCATAACGTTCCATCGCGGCGAATAGCGGGATGGGCCCCCTCACCACCAATTCGATCCACAGTCCCACCATGAACAAAACGGCGGACCAAAAAGCCAGGTTGGAGATCCGGACAGGTGTTCCGGGCGGCAAAACTGGCAATGTCGCCTCAAGAAGTCTCTGCACTCGCCGGCCGCGGAACGAAAACAGCATTGCTGCGATCACAAGACCCTGTGAGATTGCAATCGGAACCGCAGCCACGCCGGGTCCAATCTCCGCTTCCAACTGCTCTGAGAAAATCGGCCCGAACAGATCAACATACAATACCGAGACAAGCCTCCCTGCAAAAGCAAAAAGGGGAAAGAAGTAGAGCATTGCGAGCGCCGGACACCTCAACGCAACCCAAGCCATCGCAGCCAGCGTCCCGCCGGCAGCAATCACGCTCAGTGGCGCAAAAATCACGAACTCCGCGCTCAACGGTTGAAGCTCTCTGTCTCCGGCTCATCCGCGATGGACATAACCATTCCCCTGGCCAGCCGCTTCAGGTCCAATAAGACCCATATAGAGCATTTGGCATCCATAGCCCTCGGAAAATGGCCGGAGACGAACGATCCGCTAGCTGCACCCGAACTATTCGCGCACCCTGTCATTCCGACAACCTGGGCGCGAAAACGAAAGCGTAGGAACCCAAGGGAGACCCAAAGAGGCAAGGAGATGGTTCGCCGGAATGGCGACTCCTGTTTCGGACGGCACCGGATCAAAGGGATCAATGCTGCAAAATCCCGGCAAAATTCATATGAGCGGGCCGGGAATGTTCGATCCCTAGGAGGGTTCGACGATTGTCATTCGAGCGTTGCAGATGAAGACTCGCCAGCGTGACACCTAGGCAGGTAGTGACGGTCGTCCCCCTGCCGCCAAACGGCTTCAGGAAGTCAAATACCTTGTTGCCAAAAATGTCCGCTATACACATCTCGCGGGCACCCAACGGGGAGATTTCTCCAAAATCACCTTCCAGCCGTTCTCCGTCCTCGCGGATCAAGACAGTCTTCGGGCTCGCCGCAAAGGCGTACTCCGGGTCGGAAGAATGGTTGATGAGCATAAGGCTGCTCACCACGTCTTTCGTCGCGATTACCTTCGGATTGATGCCAGTGAACCCGATGTGGGATTTAAGTCGACCTTCATTCAATGGCCGCGCGAATGCGCCTGTCCGATAGATCGCCACATTGTCCTGGTCGACGTAGGTCATTGAAAAACTAGCCGGCGAAGAACGATTACCATCCATCCGCCCTCGCGACATCACTGCGACAACGAGATAGTCATCGTCGGGCAGCTTTAGGTCGGCCAGGAGCCTCGACAGATCAATCTCAAAGGACGCCCTCGGCGCGTAGGCTGATGGGACCTGGTAGGATGTCAAATATTCGCCGCCGCGCGACAATATGTGCAGCCTGAACCGCAGCTTCCGACTGAATCCCGATGCGACCAGACTCGTCAACTCCGGCCCCAGATCCTTCAAGGACTCGAAAAATTTCTTCCTCAAGCTGCCTGCAACGAGGCCCCGCATGTAACCCAGCGTCAATGGCCGGTACCAGATCGGTATAGAGAGACCGAGCCTGCATTCAAGCCCGGCGAAGGTCGGAAGAATGAATCGCGGCTCATAGGGCTTCCAGGGCGTCGTCGGAAATCGGCTCACTGCACTATCCTAGAAATGATGCAAGCTGAACTTGCCATTCGCGAACTGATAGAAGCTGAATGGACTTGCCAGGTTGGCACCGCTGATCTCAAGAGCAAACGTAACTGCGGATCCGACAAGTTGCCTGGCATCTGGGAAAAGCTCGAGTGTATCAATGCGGCGAGCTCCCATCGGTCGAATCTTCGGGAGCTTCTGCTCAGCAAGGACAGCACCATCGAGCGCAATCAACCTGGCCGTCCCCATAGCGTCGCATCCCGGTGCCATGCAGGGATTGATGACGATGACCCCTGATTGCTCGAGGAACTTTGACAGATATGTCTGCGCCCAAGCCGGCGTCGGGAATTCTGTTAAGGTGACCGGCTCTCGCTCATGGGACAAACTGATTGCGCCCTGCTGGGAATAGTACTGCGCGTAATACCCGGTCGTGACTCTCTTGCCAGGTCGGACCTTTGCCTCGCCCTTGGGCATCAAAGTCACCGCCACCGTCCCGGAAATGCTCGAGCACAATTGAGAGGTCTTCAACTGCAACTGACCGTCCAACCCGAGTTCCTTGTGGAAGTAGCCAACCTGGGTCCCGTCCCTGTCGAACAACCAGACGTGCACCTGAGCTTCCGGAGAACCCTTGAAGAATGTGGAGAAATAGTTGAAAGCACAAACCTCGGTCTCAACGACATCATCGTTGCGGAGGTAAAGGACCGACGGTGGATATCCCCTCGCGACCGCTTCGGCAACTTCAAGTTTCATAGCTATTCATCTCGTCACTCGAGGGGCCTGCGGTGCTTCAACAATTGTTCTCGTTCGAGGACTTCGTCACCGTCCGCCCGAGGTCTGCTTACGCTAGGAAGCAGAAGGAAGCAACTTGGCATTGCAACAGGTGCATCAGGTCGGAAGCTCATTCGCTGCCCCAGAGAGTTCACCGATTCGTCATTAATCGTACAAATCGCCCGAGCATCAGCCGTTCATCCCTCGTTAGAATGATCATAAAGCTTAAGGCCCAGGCTGCCAAACAACCCAGCGCGCCGAAGATAATGAGTTCAGCAAGATTATCAGGATAGTGGATAAATTTGCACGCGACCACAAGCGCTGCAAGTATGGCTGCCACGGCCGCGTGCCTGACCACCTGCCCCCAAAACAGAGAACCACGGAGGTCCATTTCAGACAGCATGTAGCGCGCAAACACTGGCACGAATAAGATGTGCGAAACAGCCCATCCAAAAACAAACGCACGCTCCTGGAACCAAAGCAGCGTCATTCCTATCAAGAGATATTGGGTCAGGACCTGCAGGTACAAGAGCCGGGTGTTGTAGCGCAGGAAGTCCGATCTGACCATCAGCGCGGCCTGTCCTGCTCCAAGCAGAATGGTCGTCGCTGGAACACATAGCGAGAGCGCTAGCCAGGGCCACTGCTCGGCATTTTGCGGCCCGACCCACAGATACAGTATCTGCTTCGACAAAAGAGCCATCACAATCAGAACGGGCAACGCGATCGCACCAGGAAAGACGAGGCTGTTCCGCCCAAGGATCTGAAGGCGCCGCGCATCCGACGCTTCTTCGATGCGAGCAGAAATCGGAAGGATTGCAGAGTAAAGCGGGGCCATGATCGCCTTCAAGAAGCGAGGCAGTCGCGTAATCAGATCAAAAGTTCCAACCTCTGCAGGACTGAACAGAATTCCAATAGCAAGCGGCGCCGTTGTATGCTGCAACACGCCGACTATCCTGCCGTTGAACATTAACCAACTGCGATAGAGGATATCCCTGCGACTATCGCTTCTCCATGCGACGAACCGTAACGGCGTTGGGAGTGCAAACCTGTAGACGACAACTGCCAGTACTACATATTTCGCGACGATCGTGGTGGCGAGGTAGGAGTACGCAATTAGTTCAAACGGCGCCCCGCGCCAGACGGCGAGATAGATCGAAGCGACATAGAGTACGTTGCTCGCGACTTCCGTCAACCGTAACCAGCCGTACTCCTCAAATCCCTTAAGCGCTCCTTCCGTAGCGAGACCCAAGAAGGCGATTGGAAGCACCAGCGCAGTAACTTCAAGGATAGAATTGAACGCTGCAACCTCATTGGGTGCAACCTTAAAAATCGCCGCGAGCGAGTCGCTCGAAATCCAGAGCGCAAGACCTGAAACGGTTCCAGTCACCGCCGCAATTACCGTGAGCAGCGAAACCTTCTCACTCGCGGCGCGCCAATCCCCGAGGCGCCCTCGCGCAACCGCTTGAGTAATCGTTTCCGATACGCCGAAGTCCAACAAGGACAAGAACCCACTCGGCAGGAACGCCCGCGCGAGCACAATTAAACCCAGCACGCTGAGACCGTAAGACCGCGCAATCAGGCCGACCGCCAGCAGCCCCAACACGCCTGCAAGGCCGTAAGCCACAGCCGAGATAGCCGTGTTTTGCAAGAAACGTTGCAGCATCGATCAATTCGCCTCATTCAGGGCCCGCAGCTAGCATAGACCCAAGTCATTCACCATTGCGGGATTCGGGGGGAAGCAAGCAATGGTCATACCCTCTCGCCTGGCGTTTCATGGTGCTCGCCTTCGGCCCACCCCAAATGTCATTCCAGAGGTATTTTAACACCGATTGCTCCCCCCCCCGCGTCAGCGCACATGGTTTGATCCTGATATGGGCTTACCCCCCGGCAGCCATCGTCCGCGCAGGTTACTTCTTGCGCGACACCCGCAGATCATCCACGACACCTCGACGGGCTCTTGCAAAAGCGGCTCCTGTCGGTGAATACCGAAGGATGTAAGAAGAGAAGATCCTCATGGAGCAACAGCGCGCGATCATCGTCACCGGAGCCTCACGTGGTCTTGGCTTTGAGTTGCTCGACCTGCTTATTGCGGCTGACGCACGACCGATGGCGTTAGGCCGGCGTCTGCATCCGCGGCACGAGGCCGCCGCAGCCAAGAACGCTTGCACCTTCGTGGCTGCGGACTTTTCCGCGTTGCCAAGCCTCGATCAAATCGATCTCGCCAGCGCTTTGCCGCAAACCGCCGATGAGATCGTCCTGATCAGCAATGCCGGTATAGTCGAGCCGATCGGCACGCTCGGTTTCATCGATGCCGGCGCGCTGGTAAAGGCCTTCGAAGTCAACGCCCTTGCTCCGGCAATCCTGGCACGCAAGCTGCTCGCAGGGGCCGACGCGCAGGGGACCAGGTTGCGTGTCCTTAACATCAGCACGGGAGCCGCGCACCGCGCGTTGCCCGGGCTTGCCTCATACTGCGCCAGCAAGGCCGCGGCCGCGATGATCTTTGATTGCCTCGCCGCCGAGCGACCCGACGTCGTTGTCGAGCACATCGATCCTGGCGTACTGAACACCGACATGCAAATCGTGCTACGCAGTGCTGCCGATCAGGACTTGCCGGTGCGAGACATGTTTTTGAGCTTCGAGGCCGAAGCCAAACTGCGGCATCCTCGCGATGTTGCCCGCGAAATCCTTGCGCGAGCCGGGCTGCTATGAAGATTGCGGTGCTCGCCGATATCCACGGCAATGCTGGGGCTCTGCGCGGGACACTTGTCGAGGCGCGTAAGAGCGGCGTTCAGTATCTGATCGTGCTCGGAGATCTCATTGGCTATTACTATGCCGCAAGCGAAGTGCTTGAACAGTTGCGGCAGTGGCCTTTCGTTGCGATCCGAGGCAATCACGAACGGATGTTCGCCGAAGCTCTCAGGAGCGAGCGCGCCAAGCAGACATACCAAGAACGATACGGCAGCGCGCTGGATTTGGCAGCAGCAACGCTCGAGCCGCAAGATTGCGATTGGTTGATCCGCTTGCCCGACCGGGCGACAATCCATCTCGGAGGCGTTGCACTGGAGCTGTGCCATGGCTCGCCACGCGATCCCGATGAGTACGTCTATCCCGATTCGAGTGCCGCCACACTGAACGCCTGTCGAGTAGACGGTGCGGATATCGTGCTGATGGGGCACACGCACTATCCCATGCTTAATGCCGAAGCACGCCCCGTGCTTCTCAATCCTGGCTCGGTGGGTCAGGCGCGCGACCGCGGAGGGTTTGCGTGCTGGTGCAGCATCGACACGTCAACGCGCGCCATGGTGATCAACCGCACACCGTACGACACGCGTCCTCTCGCCGAAGAAGCGCGTCGACGCGACCCTCATCTGCCCTATCTCGCAGAGGTACTCGAACGAAACAATCCGGCAGCCGATTCGACAAAGTCAGGACCGCGAGATGATTTATGATACAATGCTGATAACTGGGTGCGGCGGCGATATCGCGTTGGCTCTCTGTCGCATTGCGCGTGAAGCAGGCGTCGTGCGCCGGCTCATCGGCTGCGACATCCACTCCGATCACGTGGGGCTCGCCTTCTTCGACGTGTGCGAAGTGGCGCCGCGGGCAAACGACTATTCATATCTCGAAACACTTCAACGAATCGTCGTGGATCACGGCGTGGATGTGATCGTCCCCATGTCGGAAGCAGAGATCGCAGTCTTGCTGGCAGCTGGACACCTTGACGCCTTTGCCGGCGTACAGGTCCTGGCCGCAAACCCGCTCGCCGTCGAAACAGGTCTCGACAAATACGCAACGTTCAATCGCCTTGCCGAGCACGGACTTGGGGTGCCCTGGACCCGCATCGTCGGGGAAGCGCCGCCCGTCGCATTGCCCTGCATTTTAAAGCCGCGGCGCGGCCAGGGCAGTAAGGATCTGCGGCAGGTCAACACGGAGGAAGACGTCGAAATCGCCACGCGAACACGGGCCGGCGACTTGTGGCAGGAGTTGCTGTTGCCGAGCGACCAGGAATATACCTGCGGCCTGTACCGCAACCGTTCGGGCGAAACCCGTATGATCGCGCTCCGCCGTCGGCTGCATGGCGGACTAACCGGCGCAGCCGTGGTCGCGGACAGCACGCCGTTCCGCCTACAGCTGCATGGAATCGCGGACGCGATTAAGCTCAATGGCTCGATCAACGTGCAGCTACGACTGACGGCCGATGGCCCAAAAGTGTTTGAGATCAATCCGCGCTTTTCGAGCACGGTCCGCTTCCGTCACAAACTTGGTTTTCAGGACTTCATCTGGTCCTTGCTCGATTCGCGTGGGCTTCCGATCGGGCCATATTGTCCACCGTCTCCTGGCAAACGGATGTACCGATGCGCGGATGAAATCATGATCGATTGACGGCGACGCGTTTCAGGACAGGTAGATTAGGGCCGTCGCACCACGATACAAATATCCCTACCCAATCCCGCCGTGAATATCGACCTGAACAACGCGAGCCTGGCTTCAACTTCGACACTACATGCAAAACGAAAGAACTTTCGTCGCAAGGAATGCGCGAAGGGACCGAGTTTTCTGTCTTTGTAGTAATTGAAAGCGTCTTCCATCAAAAGATGATCAATTGGGTAGTCGCCGAAGCAATCGATGACGGAGAAGCCGTTGCGCCTGCCAAGCTCAGGTAGCGTTTTCGTCGTGAAATAATGCAAGTGTACGGGCGGCACGAAGATCGGAAGCTCTTCCTTGCTGACATCGCCAAATATGGTCGAATGAAGCGTAGAGAAATCGTTCGGAACTTCGATAATTGCTAGCCCTTCGGGAGACAGGTAGGAGCCGATGCGCGTCATGATGGTGTCTGGATCGATGACGTGCTCGATGACGTTCTTGCAATAAACCAGGTCAAACGAAACGCCTTCGAAGTGGCGCTGAGATCCAATGTCCCCGGCATGGAGATGATCGACGTTATTTTCGATTAGATCGCGATTTTGCCGTTCAACGCCGACTAGGGAGTGGTCCACGCCGAAGATATTGAAGCCGCGTCGATGCGCCGACTTCAGGAAGAACCCTTCCCCGCACCCGAGATCAATCGCATTTCCCCTGGAAACGCCATGAGCCGCCGCGAAGTCCAATGCGACGCTTGCGCGATCGTCGAAATAGTTGAGCTCCGCTTGATCATACTCCTTCTTGTATTGCCCTGTCGGGTCTTGATAATAGGATTCGCGATAGTGTTTCTCGATCTCCCCAATGGTGGGCATCGGGTCCGCTGAATGGCCATACAAGGAGGGAACGCATCGATATTTTGGCATCGGGTACTCGTGAAAAAGTATCAAGGCATATCTGACAGGTGTCGGTCCTCGGAGTAGCACTGCATCTCCTCGGTAAGCGCAATCAGCTCGCTTCCGTCAATTGCAGGCTAGCACCGCTCACGACCCAGGCCATCCACCGCGTGTCACCAACGACCTCGCGGACGGAAAATTGTCGTCCGTCCGCGGAAACAGCATCTATCCTTTGAAGTACGGCGCCGACGGCGTCAACTGAGAACGCTTTCCTTAGACGGCGACGCTCGATCTCCGCCGAGCCATGATGGCGACGTATGGCGGAGCTTGCCTTGTATCCCAGCGCGACCCGGGCCATGGCAACTGCACGGCCGCGGGATGAAGGTCGTGGTAGGGTGCCGAGACGCACCTTGCCACGGGCCGCCACGATAGTTTCGAGTATGGCATTGGCTACGCGGATCGAACTTGCGCCGTCGACAGCTGTAAAGAGATCGCTGATGATCTGGCGCCGGAGGTGCGCGGTTTCCTCAGCAACCGGGGGCATCCGCCCTTCCAGCCCCTGCTTTACTAGCGCGATCAGATCGGATTCCGACGCGACGGGCCGGCTCACTTGTGCTGCTGCCTGAACACGCAAGGAGGGCGTATTGAACCATTCCATACTCAGCGGCTCGACATCCAACATCGTCGCTTCAATGGCTGTCGAGCAATTCTGGTGAATCAGCAGGCGCGCCCCATTGATCCACTCTATCGACGTACCTTCCTGCCGCACCTCAAAATTCGGATAGGCGCCCAGTGCATCGTATGATTTGATGTTTTCGAATGGGTGCGGACGCAGCACGAAATGTACGTCGGGGTAATGCTCTGCCAGCTTCATCGACATCTCGAGCGTCGATCGATAAGCGTGTCTGGCTTCGATGATGACCTGATTCGCGTAGTCCCTGGAATAGCCTGCGTTGACGATGGTCTCCACCTCGTCATCCGGGCCGTTTGAAAAATGCGGATTCACGCTCGGGTAATTCGTGTTGAGGAGGACATAGTCCCCACCGACAGCCGGCCTCGACAGTGCCGCGCGCCATGGCCCCGCACAAAAATCGTACCGCGGACATCCAGTCGCACGAAGGATATGCGCAGGCACGGTCCCGTGCTTGAGAAAAGC
This sequence comes from Bradyrhizobium sp. IAR9, assembly GCF_013408065.1. Classification (NCBI taxonomy): domain Bacteria; kingdom Pseudomonadati; phylum Pseudomonadota; class Alphaproteobacteria; order Hyphomicrobiales; family Nitrobacteraceae; genus Bradyrhizobium; species Bradyrhizobium sp. IAR9. The sequence continues at coordinate 26,318 of NZ_JACBZW010000013.1, read as the reverse complement.
AGCCCGTTGCGCCTGTCCCCATACGCAGTAGAGGTCGAGCAGAGCGGTAGAGCCTGCTTTCTTGACCAGCGTGGCGAACTGGTCAGCATTGTTGCCGCCAATCCCCTCAGTATCCAGTACACCGACCAGTATACCTTCTCGCTTGTAAAGCTTGATTAAGTCGGAATTGTTCGGCCGCGTGTAGTTCAACAGCACCAGATCCGGTTTCAAGGCAGGAACATCGGATCCTTGCTCGTACATGGGAACGAGGGTGACTTTCACACCGCGGGTGGCGAGTTCCCGCCCAAGCAGAACCAGACCCTCGAGATCGCGTAGCGGATTGTCAACGATCAGGCAGACATGCGGCTGGTCAGGCACGGACGTTCCTCGGCACCGCCTGTCGCGGCTCAGCAACCTGATCGTCCACGGCAGTCAGAAGGTCCCAGCTCATCGGCGTGCCCTTGCGCACGGTGCGGCCGATGCGCTTGCCGATCAGGGTCGCGAAATACTTCGGTGGCAATCCAAGGCCGGGGCGAATGATCCGCAGGTTCTTCTCTGTCAGGACATCTCCCGCCTGGAGATCTTCGGCTACGTAGAGCGAGCGGCGGAAGGTTCGCGAGTTCTTTTCCTTCTCGGTCACCCCGTATTGGACATCGCCCAGCGCCATCCAGGCACGCTCGGTCTCAACGACCAGCGAGGCCATCTCATCGGGCTCCATGGAGAAGGTCGAGTCCACCCCGCCTTCAGCGCGCGCGAGCGTGAAATGCTTCTCGATCACGCTGGCACCGAGTGCAACGCTGGCCACGCTGGCACCGATACCGAACGTGTGGTCGGATAATCCGATTTCGCAACCGAACAGCACACGCATATGCGGGATTGTCAGAAGGTTCGTATCAGAAGGAACAGCCGGATAAGTGCTGGTGCATTTCAGGAGAATCAAATCCTTGCAGCCAGCTTCCCGTGCGGCCCGCACAGCCTCGTCTATCTCTGCCACCGTCGCCATGCCCGTCGACATGATGACCGGCTTGCCAGTCGACGCAACCTTGCGGATCAACGGCAGATCCGTGTTCTCGAACGAGGCGATCTTGAAGCAGGGTACGCCGAGCTCCTGCAGGAAATCCACCGCAGTGGCGTCGAATGGGGACGAGAACGGGATCATTCCGAGTTCACGGGCCCGCTCGAAGATCGGCTTGTGCCATTCCCACGGCGTGTAGGCCTGCTGGTAAAGCTTGTGCAGCGAGTTGCCCTTCCACAGACTGTTCGGATCGTCGATGAAGAATTCGTCGTGGTCCAGATCAAAGGTCATGGTGTCGGCGGTGTAGGTCTGCAGCTTCAGCGCGTGGGCGCCGGCCTTCCCCGCGGCCTCCACAATGGTCAGCGCTCGATCAAGCGATTGATTGTGATTGCCCGACATCTCCGCAATGATGAACGGCCGGTGCGCCCGGCCGATTGGGCGTCCCGCAATTGAGATCGTGTCGGTCATCGATTGCTCCTGATACCCACGGGTCGCGGCGCCACTGCACTAAGACAGCGACCCAGCCCGCTCGCTTATTTAGCCAAAACCCGGCCTCGGTTTCAAAGCCGAACGTACTCGAAACGCCCCAATGCGAGCCCGAAAGCAGCACCCACATAGGCGCGCATCGCCAATTAGTCAACCGAATCGGCCGGATCTCGGGCTTGCTTTGGCTAGCAAAATCAGGAAAAAATCGCGCGACAGACGCGTTCCGCTCCGTCGCCGTCAACGAGCGTCGCTGCAACTTCGCCTAGACGCCTGGCCTGTGCCCGGTCCGCCGCGAGCGCTTTTACCGCAGCGGCAATATCATCTGCCGATACACTGACCCCGGAACCAAGATGGACAAGCGCTCCCGCCTGTGCCAACCTCGTCAGTGACGGCACTTGGTTTTTTGCAATATCGAGGGCCAGCACGGGTAGACCCAGGCAGCAGCGCTCCCAGTTCATTACACCTCCCGCTCCGATCGACAGGTCGGCACGCCGCATTAACTCCGCAATATTGCTTGAGCTTGGATGCAGCGCTACGTTCGGCATTTGTCGGCAAAGCGCATGGACCGAACCTGTGTTCGGATTGGACGGGCCGATCACGACGTCAACGGCAAGCTGCGACGTTGGAAGGATTGCAATCGCCGTCAGCGCTTTCGCGGTCTCGTTAGTCGGATCGGAGCCGCCGAAGCAGATTAAGATGCGGCTAATCTTACCGCTTCGCGGGGTGAGGAGTGCGCGCTGCTCGGCGAACTCCGGCCGCAGCATCGCGTATCCCGGCCCGAGCAACTGCACGCAAGCAGCTGGGACGCGGTCACGATAGCGCACCTCCATTTGGAATACGAGATTCTGGTCGAGCAGCACCTCGCAATCATGGTCGCGGTCAGCGAGATCATCAATGACGAGAATACGCAAACCATCGCGCCGGCAGGCGCGTTCCCATCGAATATCGAGTGCGTAGTGATCGACGATGAGCCATTCGACCCGACCGATCTCCGCCAAAGCGCTGCACGTCTGTTCAGCGTCCTTTTGCCGTGTCGTCGGCAGCCAATGCGCGTGCGGGACGGCGTCACCGCCGGGCTCCGGGGCCGGCTCGGCCGGGTCAGGCAGAAGCCGGACCGCGTGTCCCGCCCGTTCGACCATATGCACAAGGCCGGCAGCATGACTGCGCATGAGGAAGTATGATCTAACCGCGCTGCCTGCGAGTGCATTGGCCAGCGTAAGGCACCGCGTCAGGTGACCCAGCCCCATCTCGACCGATGCATCGACGCGAAAGGCGACCGTTTTATCCATGAATTCGAGCCAGTATTTCTCTCCTGTCCGGGACTTCCGACAGCCGGGTTTATGGCACTCTTAGCACGATTCAAATGGCGGAACCCCGTTCAATCGCCCTTGAGCTATCGAGCAGGCTTCTATATGCGGAAACAGCAACCGAGTAACCCTGCCCTAGTTATGCCCGCCGACAAAACAGTCCTGATCACGACTCTCGCGGAATACCAGACTCGGTTCTGGATTCCGATCGCGCAGCGGTTGCGCACGGCAGGCCATGATGTCGAGTTGCTGGCCTTCGACGACCGCAGCGCGGAGATGTCGACGTCCGAAGGCGTTCCGGTGACGAACATGTATCGCGAGGGCCTCAAGGCGGGCCCCGCGCCCGACGATCGCAAAGCGTTCGACGCGCGCGTTGCGGCCTACGGGCTTGACGGGACCAATTTCCTGTTCAGCCATGAGCGTTTCACTTTCGGCATCCGCGACACCGCGGCACTGCGCCGGCGCTTCATGATCTATGCCAATGCGATGGAGACAGTGCTCGACCGGCTCGAGACGCAAGGCAAGCGCGTCGAGCTGGTGCAGGAGCTCGGCGGCTTCCTTTCGGTGATCGCGAGCTTCTACGCCGCCAGGCGCCGCGACATCCGCAACTGGTTCATCGAACCCTCGTTCTTTCGTGGCCGGATGTACTTCACGCCCGATACACTCGGTGCACCCGACGTGATGCCGACGCCGACGGACGCTGTCTCATCCGAAGTGCGCGCCTATCTGGACGATACGCTGACGCAACGCGCGATCGTCATCCCCAAGAAGGATCAGCACCATTATTCGGCGGCCTTCAAGAAGGTCGTCAATCTGCGCAACGCGCGCCGCCTCACCGAAAAGCTGTGGGACCAGTTCGCGCTCGGCAAGCACCAGGAGTTCGGGCACAATCTGCGCCACGCCCGGGTACACGCCGCGATGGCGCTCAACGCGACGCGGTTGCGCAAGCTCTATAAGCCGATCCCCGAGGCACCCTTCGTCTACTATCCGTTCCACGTTCCCGCCGACATGGCGCTGACGTTGCGCTCCCCGGACTATCTCGACCAGGTCGCGACCGTCGACTTCCTGCTGCGCACCATCCCGGACTCGCATGTGCTCGTGGTGAAGGAACATCCGGCGCAGATCGGCGCGATCTCGGCCGATCGCCTGTTCGAACTGGCGCGCAGGTTCGACAATTTCGTGCTGCTGCCACCGCAGACCAACAATTACACCGTGCTCAACCGCGCCGATGCGGTCATCTCCGTTAACAGCAAGTCGGGTGCCGAAGCGCTGCTGCTTGGCAAGCCGGTGGTGGTGATGGGCGATGCGTTCTACCGCTCCTGTCCGCTGGTCTATGCGGTCGACCGTCTGGCCGACGTGCCCGCGCGGCTGCGCGAGGCGCTCTCCGTCGGGCCGTTCGATCCGGCCAAAGGCGCCCCTTATTTCGAGTCTGCCTGGCGCCGGTCTTATCCGGGCGAGCTCTATATCAGCGATCCCAAACTGCTCGACACGTTTGCGGCCTCCTTGCGCGCGGCAATCGCCGAGCCGACCCGCGTGAACTGAACGGACCCATCATGCCGCTCGTCTCGATCATCACACCGTCCTGGAACGTCGAAGGCCTGATCGAGGAGACCATTCGTTCGGTGCAGAGCCAGACCTTTGCCGATTGGGAGCTCCTGATCGCCGACGACTGCTCGACCGACAGGACACCGCAGATCATCTCCGAGATCGGCGCACGCGATCCGCGCGTCAAGCTGATCCGGATGCCGAAGAACGGCGGCCCGGCGTTGGCGCGCCAGGCGTCGATCGACGCCGCGCGGGGCCGCTATCTCGCCTTCCTCGACAGCGACGATCTGTGGCTGCCCGAGAAGCTGGAGCGGCAGCTTGCCTTCACGCAGGCAAAACGAGCCGCCCTCAGCTACACCGCGTTCCGCCGCATCAACGAGACCAACACCGTCACCGGGCGGCTGATCGAGGTGCCCGCCTCACTGACCTATGATCAGCTCCTGGAGAACACCGCGATCGCGACGCTGACAGCGATGGTCGATCGCGAGATCGTCGGCCCCATCGCGATGAAGAACGAGGGCTATGACGATTTCTGCCTGTGGCTCTCCATCCTCCAGCGCGGCCACACCGCCTACGGCCTCAACGAGGATCTTGCACGCTATCGCGTCAGGGGCTCCTCGGTCTCCAGCCGCCCGGTGCGCTCCGCCAAATGGGTCTGGCAGATCTACCGCAATGTCGAACACCTCTCCCTGCCCAAATCGGCCTGGTGCTTTGCCCATTGGGGCGCGCGGGCTTGGCTGAAGCGGCGGGAATTCTAGCCGCCGGCGCCTGCCGGGCGAGCCCACCAAAAAAAGCGAAAACAACCCATGCACGGTAACGGTATTTAGATACCCGAACGAAGCCATTTGGCTATTGGCGAGTCCGGCCGTTGCCGATACCACTCAGCGCGCTCAGCCGCAGACAATCTGGAACCGATCATGCCGTTTGAAAGCTACAAGAACAGCCGCATCCTCGTGACTGGAGGCGCCGGCTTCATCGGGTCGCACTTATGCGAGCGGCTTCTTGAGACGGGGTCCGAGGTAGTGTCCGTTGACAACTACTTCACTGGCAGCCGGCGCAACATCGCCCATCTGATCGCAAACCCGCTGTTCGAGGCGGTCCGGCACGACGTCACCTTCCCGCTCTACATCGAGGTCGACGCCATCTTCAACCTGGCCTGCCCGGCCTCGCCGATCCACTACCAGCGCGACCCCGTGCAGACCACCAAGACCTCGGTGCACGGCGCCATCAACGTGCTGGGCCTCGCCAAGCGGCTCAAGGCGCGCATCTTCCAGGCCTCGACCAGCGAGGTCTATGGCGACCCGCTGATCCATCCGCAGACCGAAGATTACTGGGGCAACGTCAATCCGATCGGCATCCGCTCCTGCTACGACGAGGGCAAGCGCTGTGCGGAGACGCTGTTCTTCGACTACTGGCGCCAGCATAGCCTGCCGATCAAGGTCGCACGCATCTTCAACACCTACGGACCGCGCATGCAGCCCAATGACGGCCGCGTGGTGTCGTCCTTCATCGTCCAGGCGCTCAAGGGCGAGCCGATCACCGTGTTCGGCGACGGCGGGCAGACCCGCTCGTTCTGCTATGTCGACGACCTCGTCGAGGCCATCATGCGGTTGATGGTGACGGCGGAAGACATCACCGGCCCGATCAACCTCGGCAACAATTCGGAGTTCACGATCCGTGAGCTTGCCGAGAAGGTCATCAAGCTCACGGGCTCGCGTTCCAAGCTCGAGTTCAAGCCGCTGCCGCAGGACGATCCGCGCCAGCGTCGGCCCGACCTCACCAAGGCAAAGGCAGCGTTGGGCTGGGAGCCGAAGGTCGCGCTCGAAGACGGGCTGAAGGAGACGATCGCCTACTTCAAGCACTCGCTCGACATCGCTTGATCCCGCTCGCAAGTTCAGCGTCCGCAGCGAACTTCGGCAAGAGAGCACCGCCCGGCATCATCAGCGATTTTGCGCGCCTCTGAATCGAAAGCTGGGCTGAGGACCCTAGTGTTGCTGCCCAGCGGGCCGTCGCCTCCTTGTCGCTGATTGAGGTCGCGACCTTTTGGCTCTCCAATGGATCACAGCCAGCGTTGCGATCGGCTTCTCCGCCGTCTCCCGCTGTTTGTCCGCCCTTCTGCTTCGGCTATTTCGTCCTCGGCTTCTGTGGATCGGGTTCTTCTCCGAATCCTACGAGCGACTACTCACGGTTCCGCGGCGACATCCCTGCTGCTCCTGCTGCTGTCCCCGGGCGCCGTTCAGGCAGTTTGTCGGGTGTCAAAATGCCCGCTTCGAGAACCCGCTCACGCAGTGCGGTGTCGCCCTTTATCAGCACCAGCACGGCCGGGACCAGCAGCAACGTGGGAGCCTCGAGAGGCTTGGGACGTCCACGCGTTCATCTCTTCTTCGAGCGAAGCGCTACGACAGACGCAAAGTTCATAACGCACTTCAGTAGATCAAGAAGTGTACCAGAAGATTCGCGGCAGATGACGCGCCGCTCACACCGACGCTGCCATCACCATTGAGGTCTTGATGGAAGGTGTTCTCCAGCGACTGAAACGACGCATTCGTACCCGTCACCTCGGGAACGATATTGCTGATATAGTTGCCGTTGCTGTCCGTGCTCCAGGCCGTGTAGTGGCCTGACACCGAGTCCTTCCAGGCCACATCATATCCGCTGGCGGTTTGCTCGGCTGCGATGGGCGCCCAGGTGCCGCACCCAATGGCGCTGACCGGCGAGCCGGAAATCTTCAGGATGGGCCCGCTGCCCGTACTGATAGGGTCAAGATAGAAGTTATCTCCCGTCTGCACCAACTTGGTGGAGCCCTGCACCTCAATCGTTTTGGCGAGAACACCAATGCTGCCATCACCATTGAGGTCTTGATGGAAGGTGTTCTCCAGCGACTGAAACGACGCATTCGTACCCGTCACCTCGGGAACGATATTGCTGATATAGTTGCCGTTGCTGTCCGTGCTCCAGGCCGTGTAGTGGCCTGACACCGAGTCCTTCCAGGCCACATCATATCCGCTGGCGGTTTGCTCGGCTGCGATGGGCGCCCAGGTGCCGCACCCAATGGCGCTGACCGGCGAGCCGGAAATCTTCAGGATGGGCCCGCTGCCCGTGCTGATAGCGTCAAGATAGAAGTTATCTCCCGTCTGCACCAACTTGGTGGAGCCCTGCACCTCAATCGTTTTGGCGAGAACACCAATGCTGCCATCACCATTGAGGTCTTGATGGAAGGTGTTCTCCAGCGACTGAAACGACGCATTCGTACCCGTCACCTCGGGAACGATATTGCTGATATAGTTGCCGTTGCTGTCCGTGCTCCAGGCCGTGTAGTGGCCTGACACCGAGTCCTTCCAGGCCACATCATATCCGCTGGCGGTTTGCTCGGCTGCGATGGGCGCCCAGGTGCCGCACCCAATGGCGCTGACCGGCGAGCCGGAAATCTTCAGGATGGGCCCGCTGCCCGTGCTGATAGCGTCAAGATAGAAGTTATCTCCCGTCTGCACCAAACTGGTCGACCCGACCGCTTCGATCGTAGCGTTGATCAGGTTGGCGCTTGCAATTTTGCCGTCGGCGAACTGAAAATACTCAGTTCCTGTCACGGTGTCAGTCCCGTCAGGCGAGCCGGAACGCAGATCAGCCACCGCGAATGTCTGGGTCGCCGAATTGTACGAGACCCCGTAATTCACTCGGCTGCCCGAATACACCGCGGTGTCGGTGCCCGAGCCGCCGATGATGGTGTCGTTGCCCGCCCCGCCGGTGATCGTGTCGTTGCCGCCGCCGCCGTTCAGCGTGTTGGCGATGGCGTTGCCGACGATGGCGTCGTTGCCGGATCCGCCGATGGCGTTGTCGATGTAGGAGCGCGCGTCGCCATTATAGAGATAGGCGTTGTAGACGTTGCCCGATGCGTAGTGGCCGTCGCCGAGATAGGCCAGCTGCACGGAGGAGAACACCGACGAGGCGCCGGGATTGAGGTTAATGCTCAGATTCGTCGTGTAGTTCGACAGGTCGTATGTATCGACGCCGCCGCCGTCCCAGACCGTCTCGTAGATGCGGTTGGCCGAGCCGCCGACGCCACCGCCCGGTGCGAGCTGGCCGACGCCGTTGATGAACTCCTGCCCGGTGGTCGGATTCCAAGTGTAGACCGTGCTGCCGCTCTGGGTCGTGTAGTCCGCGCCGTACATCGTCTGCAGCGCGAGGATATCGTTGGCCATGTAGGTCTGCGAATATCCGTACGCTTCGTTGGTGTAGCCGGACGTGGTCGAGCCGCCGACATAGCTGCGATAGCTCATGACGGTGTATTCGCTGTCGTCATGCGCGCTCGGCACCGCGACGTTGCCGGGGCCGCCGGCCTCCTGGCTGTGCTTGAGGCCGAAGGCATGGCCGAGCTCGTGCAGCGCGGTGGTGAAGTAATAATTGCCGAGCTTGGCCAGCGAGAAATTGTATTGAGTGCCGAACCAGACGTCACCGCCGGACGCGTAATTGCCAGGATAGTAGGCGTAGGCGGTCGGATTGGCCGCCGGCGACTGCGCGATCATGATGTCGGCGCCGTTCGTGCCCGCGTACTGGATGTCGGCATTGGTGTAGCTGAGGATCAGCCCGATCGCGTAGTTGATGGCCGCCTGGATCTGGGTGGGCGCCGAGGCAAAGCCCGACATGGTCGGCTCGCCGTCACCGCCACCGTAGGGATTGGCATAGTCGCTCGGTGCGTCGGGAAAACTGTAAGTGATCGTGCCAGACCATTTGTAGCCCGACAGCAGCCCGTCGATCTCGGCGTTGTTGGTGGCACTGACATTAACAGCGGTAGCCAAAGGACCCTCCAGAGCAACACATCGCGCGCGATTCGGGACGAAAGCACATGATTCTAGCGTGAGAGTTAAACGTTTGGTTTAAATTGGGCAGCTCCGCCTGCCCCTCTTCCATAAGACTGTGTTAGCCATCAGATCCCGTAGTCATACGGGGCGCAACAACAGCCTCGGTTCCTGCGGCACCAAATTTTACAGGGTTTCATGAAACGACGTTCACTCATAGCCGGTCTGTTTGGCGCCTTGATGGCGCTCGCCGGGCTGGACCATCAACCCTTCGGAGGACTGCCTGTCATGGTGGAGAAGGCCAAGGCGGACGACAGCGGCAAGGCGGCGCGTGCGCCCTCCATGCCGCTGGCCCGCGATCCCGCCGTTGCGGTGGCAGAGGAATACGAAGCCGCCCGCCGCAGGGGAACGCGCCAGGCGCTCGAGCTCTTCATTGCGCGCCACGGCGATGATCCCCTGGCCGAGCAGGCACGCACGGAGTTGAAGCGCCTGTCGCGCTGATCGCTCGGGCACCGCATCAGGCATGGCATTTCGGTAGGCGGCATCGGCGCCGGGCCGGCTTGTCGTGTGGTCGTTCGGCACTATGGTAGGTCCGCAATCTGTCCCGGAGCCTCTCAAGATGCCCTTTCCGCATGCCTCGGAAGCCCTGTCGCGCTTCACCGTGCTCGATCTGACCCGCGTCCGCTCCGGGCCCACCTGCGTGCGGCAGCTGGCGGACTGGGGCGCCAATGTCGTCAAGATCGACGCGCTGACCGAGGATGCCGGCGGCGAGCAGCCGGGCGGGCCGCGGCGCGGTTCCGACTTCCAGAATTTGCACCGCAACAAGCGGGCCATGACGCTGAACCTGAAGGACGAGCGCGGGCTCGCCGTGTTCAAGCGCCTCGCCGCCAAGGCCGACGTCGTGGTCGAGAATTTCCGGCCCGACGTGAAGAAGAAGCTCGGCATCGACTATGAAAGCCTTGCCGCAATCAACCCGCGCATCGTCTATGGCAGCATCTCCGGCTTCGGTCAGGACGGCCCCTATCACAAGCGGCCCGGCTTCGATCAGATCGCGCAAGGCATGGGCGGGCTGATGTCGATCACCGGGGCGCCGGGCCAAGGCCCGATGCGGGTCGGCATCCCCGTCGCCGACCTGACGGCCGGGCTGTTCTGCGCCATGGGCATCCTCACCGCGCTGCTCGAGCGCGAGGTCTCGGGCAAGGGCCAGTGGGTGCAGACCTCGCTGCTCCAGGCCCAGATCTTCATGCTCGACTTCCAGGCCGCACGCTGGCTGATGGAGAAGGAGGTCGCCAAGCAGGCCGGCAACAACCACCCGACCAGCATTCCGACGGGCGTGTTCAAGACCTCGGACGGCTACATCAACATCGCCACCACGGGCGGGCGGATCTGGGAGCGCTGCGCCCAGGCGATCGGCGCACCGGAACTCTATGCCCATCCCGACTATGCGACGGCCCCTGCCCGCTCCAAGAATCGCAACGCACTCAACGCCGAGATCGAGAAGCGCACCGTGACGAAGTCGACCGAGACCTGGGTCAGCGAGCTCAACGAGGCCGGCGTGCCCTGCGGGCCGATCTACGCGATCGACCAGATGTTCAAGGACGCCCAGGTCAAGCATCTCGGCATTGCCCAGGATGTGCCGAACGACGAGGACCGCCACATCAGCCTGGTCGGCCAGCCCGTGACGCTGTCGCGTACCCCGAGCAGGATGGTGGCGCGGCCGCCGGAATTCGGCGAGCAGACCGACGAGGTCCTGAACGAGTTCGGCTTCGACGCCAACGAGATCGCAAGCCTGAGAGAAGCCCGAGTGATCTAAGAGTGCTCGATTTTGAGTTACAGGTCCAAAAAAGCGTATCGAAACGCGAGACGCTGTTCGCAGCGCAACGCGCGCAGCTTATTCGTCCGGTGGCAGGAGGAGATTTTAGAAGCGCTGTTTTGAGCCACAACTTTGAGGTGGGCTGATGGCATGGCGCCGTTGGATGAATTCGACGAAAAGCTGCCTCATTGAGTTCAACCAGAGTACCACGGCTTCAATTACTAGCCAGCAACGGGAAGCTGTCGCCTCTGATAGTCCGCCGCCAGTCACCATCCCGCAACGTACACTTCGCAACGCAGCTTTTTTTCACCTAGTAGCCATTATTCCAGTGCTAAAGTCGATCCTGAGGCCGGATCGAGACAGCTTGGACACACAAGCGGCAGACGCCTGGCTTTACAATGGTCTCTGAGACCAAACACAATGCTGCGTGCTCTGGGAGGCAGGCTCCGCGCGACTGAGGGACCCACCTCTGATAGGTCTCACTTGGATGGCGCCCCAACTTACCGCATAAGCGGGCAACACGTGAAGCCCTGGCTGTTGCCTGCAAGGTCTACTCAGGTCTCCGTGCTGGCGGTCGGCTAGGCGGCGGCTCGTTCAAATCCCGGGCCCAAGGAGCACCAGTTGTAAGTCTTGATTTCGATGAGATTTCGCCAGAGCTCACACAGGACGAAATAAGAAAACCTGCCGTAACCGCAGCGGCGCCCCCCACTATCCTCACAGAGGTCAGCAGCAAACGGCTAGATCGGAATGGAGCTTCCTGCATCCCAAGCACCAGGACTTGATCGATTTAAACTAGCATGACCCTGCACAGGGCGTCGAGCGGCTTCTCCCAGAACCTAGTAGGAGAACCGCATCAACCCGATGGAAGCTGCTTCCAGCCTCGACATCCCATGGCCGGACCCGCCGTTGCGTCATCCGGCAGCCCTGAGCAGAATGGTGGCTCGGCTGTTGAACTCGGGAGCAGACTAGGTGGTAAAAGAATTCGGGTTTGCCGATAACGAGAGTGGATCCGTCTGAGGCTGAGCTTTATGTGCGCGCGTGTGGCGGCTCGATTAGCACGCAATCAAATATGCCTGTGTAATCTCCAAAATGCGATCAGCACGAGAGCGATAGCCCAGAGTGTCAGCAACAAGAGAATGGTTTCAAGCATGACGAATCAAGCTCCGCCGCGCAGAGATATACCCAGGAGCGAAGTTGTCATCGAAGAACGAGTAATTCACGAGCGCGAACCAACCATGGCGATAGCCGAACGAGCCATGATCGTGGAACTTAGAGGTTACAGAGTCGTGTAGATTAGCCAGCCTCTTCACAGAGAACGATCTCTCGCGAGTTTGTTGAACGACATTGGCAAGGCGATTGCAGAATTCCGTCAGCAGTCGTCCAGAACAGTCAGTGTTGGTTTGCCAAACTGCCTCTCAATCATCGAAATACGTCCGGGAACGGATTTGAGAATCTTTCTGAAGGCCGCAGCACGTAATCGGCGGCGAGCCGCCAGCCTGCGATGTCGGCGCACTTCCCGCAGCGTTCACAAGATAATTCTTCGCCTTGGAGTAACCATCGCCCTCGCGTGAATGAACTTTTGGAGGCTATCTCGAGACATCGCGGACAAAACAAAGGTAAGCGTCGGGCTCGCCAACGCTGCAACAATCTAGAGGCCATTTGATTTCCCTTTGGCTCATAACGGAGGAATGAACATAACCAATACATCAGAAATTGACTTGTTTGTAATGTTGTGGCCTCCCGAAATGTAGACGCAGCCGCGGACCGCACCAACCCATGAATGTATTAGCCATCTTCGGCGTCGACTCACCCGAAGCCGTTCGCGGATGAAATGGGCTCCTTTCGTACGCGGCCTGATCCGCCGGGCGCGAATCGATGCTCGTGAGTTCGGGATTTCTGCTTTGGTTCCGGTCCCATTAGCGGGATAGCAACCGATGACAACTTTCGCATGAAGTCCGAATGCAATGACGGACTTGCGGTTGCACCTCGGTTTTGTAGACTGCCAGTGGCGAGACCAACCGCGAGCTCCGGAGAGAAAGTGATGGGGGCACCTAGTCGAAATATTTCGCATACGGTCTGCCCGGTGTGTCAGTCCGTTTACCTACGCTCCATAAGAGCCTCTGCCACGTCTGAGACGGGGCTCTTTCGATGTAACAATTGCGGCGAGATCATCGCGCGGTGGCACACGCCGTACGTGCCAGTTTACACCAAAAGCGACCAGGAAGCTTTGCTTTCGACGAAGTTCCTTCAGCCTCCTCGTAACACAAAGCTCGCGTTTGCCCATGCGATAGCTGGCGAGATATGCCAACCGAGAAGCGGCTTGTCTGCAAAAGCTCGGCGGCACTCGTGGCCAGTCATGGACACTGAGTTTCCTCTCGACAGAATCTGTGCCATGCGGTGAAAGCCCGGTCGAAGTTCTCACGCGTCGGCGGTACCGGAAATTGTCCCGACTAAGGCCCCTGGCCTTACAGCGAGGTTGCTCTGCGACACATTGCTTTTGCCGAATCGCCGGAATTCGCCGAGCAGACCGACGAGGTCTTGAAGGAATTCGGCCTCAGCGCGGACGAGATCAGCAAACTTAGGGACGCCAAGGTGGTGTGAGCCCCTCGCCTGCCGTCGCCAAACGACAAAGCCCGGCGCGAGCCGGGCTTTGCTTCTTGTTGGACGCCTCTGTTGATCTTAGTACCTGGCGACGACCGGGCTGTCGAACTGGTAGTTGATGCCGGCGCGCAGGATGTGGTCGGTGAAGTGCGACGAGACATTGGCGCTGATCGGCAAGGCGGGCGACAGCGTGAACGGACCGGACGAGAAGCGCCCGAGATCCATGTAGAGATATTCGAGCTTGGCACTCCAGTTCCGGGTGATCTTGCCCTCGACGCCAACGCCGGCGGTCCAGCCGACGCGCGTGGTTGAGTTGGAACCGACCGATGTAATCGGAGCACCAAAGGGCGCAATGCCGCTGAAACTCGTCATCGTGCCTGTGGTCTTGATTTCGCCGAAGGCCAGACCACCAGTGCCGTAGAACAGCACCTTCGGGGTCGCCAGGATACCAACGCGGCCCCGGACCGTGCCGAACCACTGGAGCTTCTGGTCGACCGTCAAGGTCGTGCCAGCCAGACCGCCGGGCGGCAAGAACGTCAGGCCGGGAAGACAGGGGCCGGCGACCGGCGCGACGGCAGTACCGACGCAGCTGAAGCCGGCGCTGCCCTTCTCGCCCGACCACTGGAGGTCGCCCTCGATGCCATAGACCCAGTTGGCATTTTGCCAATTGTAGCCGGCTTGGCCGCCCGCGATACCGCCGTTCATGTCGAACGCCCCACTGGTTATGGAGCCGGCCGGAGGCGCGATCGGTGTGCCAGTCGGCGTGTTAAAATAGGATACGTCGGTGCGCGAACGGCCCCAGCTGTAGCCGCCATTGGCGCCGACGTACCAGCCGGTCCAGCTCCACACCGGATCGACGATAGGCGCCTTCACATAGGGTCTTGCTGCGATATCGGCAGCCAACGCGCCCGTCGCGAACAGCGACATCGCCGCTGCCATTCCAATCACGATCCGCTTCATGGAGAACCCCCTCCGCACGATTTTGTGATCGAAACATACGCCACCACCTGCCGAAAGGCTGTGCCGCGGCAGCAACATCCAGAAACAATCGCGGCGTGTAGTGACCCGGACTACAACGACACCGCTTGCCTTATACTCTTGAATTTAAGAGGCTTATTTGGGTTGCAATGTCGTCCTGGTCCGCTGCGTCCATCCGACGCGGGAAAGCATGCCGTCGATCACCGGCCAGAACGGCAGGACGATTGCCAGCGTCGTGATCGAGCCGACCAGGCCGTTCGACCAAAACACCCTGAGGTCGCCGCCGGAGCCGATCATCGACAGACGAAAGGCATCCTCGGCGCGATTGCCGAGCACGAGCGCGAGGGTGAACGGCGCCAGCGAAATGCCGATCTTCTTGACGAATGGCCGGACCACGACGAAGCCGAGCATCAGCCAGAGGCGATCTCGCATTTCGGGATTGCGTAGACGCCGATCGCGCAGGATACCACGATCATCTGCGGCGCCCAGCACGCCGGCGTGAGCAGTCGGGCTAACCGCGGCGCAGTTCCGACTTTCTAGAATATAAACGGCAACATGCGTGCGATCATGCTGAACCCGAAGATGCGCACGGGCTCGCGGCGTTCACGCGCCTCGCCACCCCAGGCCGACGTCGGCAAGGGCACGGACAGTACCCTTTCGACTTGACGGTTCAAGCCCTCGCTGCTCTAGAGGCATGACATGGTTGAAGAAGATGATACAAAATTGGTTTCTCTCCGTGTTTACCGGCTTGATGGTTGTCGCCTGCTTATTCGCTGCTGTCCTGGTCGATAGTATCTGCTGTAACAAGAGAGCGAAGATCCCGCTCCGCTGCTTCCTGTCGCCGCACTTTCGGGACTCTAACAGCCGCTCGTGCAACCGAGGCCGGTCTTGATCCGAAGGCCAATTCCGACAATCACGTCTAACATTCTCTTTTCCAACGGTTAGCGCAAGATGATCTCCCTTGGTCAAATCGCAGCAACCTCGGAGGACCACGATATGACTAGGGTAGTCAATGCTATTGTTCCCATCCACAACCATTCCTGCAGTAAATAGAGAATCAGATGATCCTGAGTACGCATGCGATCGTCGGTGGCGCGATCGCCAGCCTGTTTCCATTGCACCCGGCAGCCGCGGCGATCGCAGGGTTCGCAAGTCATTTTGCAATTGATGCAATTCCGCATTGGGACTATCCACTTCACTCGATAAGTCTAGGCAAAGGTGCCAACAATCGCCGCCTGTCCTTCAGCCGCGCGACGCTGAGGGATTTGTCAATCATCGGGATTGATGCTTGCGCCGGGCTCGGCCTTGCGCTCTGGATGTTTGCAGCGGAAGGATCGATTTGGACAATTGCGATCGGCGCCTCCACCGCGATGTTGCCAGACGCGTTGCAATTCACTCACACCCTTTACCCGCGTGGCTTGCTTCACGTCCTCCAACGCTTTCATTGGTGGATACACTCTAAGCGCGCGTTGACAGGACTATTTGGCGTGGGTTCGCAACTCGCATTCGCCGGAACGATTGCCGTACTCGCAAGAAGCATCCATTGACTCCGGCAGCACTGGCGGCCGGTATTTTAGTTCGTCATTCAATGAAGAATGCGCAGTTCTCTCCGTTGACGCTTCACCTACACTTCGGCTTTGAGCCAAAACCGGGCGTCAACTAGACGGTGCCCAAAGTCATGGCAGCTTGTTGCCGGGTAGCCCGTCAGAAAATGCCACAGAGCCAACCACGATGAGAGAGAGAGAGAGAGAGAGAGAGAGAGAGAGAGAGAATTAGCGCAAGGAGATGGGTCGTGCTGCATAAGAACCGAGCGTGCCTCGAATGCCCTCAGCTCACAACCTCCCGCGCATGCGGGCTTCCATGCCGGGCCAAATATTTGCCTTACCCTTGCATAGCTCTAGCCCCGTTGCTTCCGTCCCAAGCGCGTAAGGAGTCCGTCGATCACTGGCCAGAACAGCAGGACGATCGCCAACGTCGTGATCGAGCCGACCAGGCCGTTCGACCAGAATACCTTGAGGTCGCCGCCGGAGCCGATCATCGACAGACGAAAGGCGTCCTCGGCGCGATTGCCGAGCACGAGCGCGAGGGTGAACGGCGCCAGCGGAATGCCGATCTTCTTGAAGACGTAGCCGACGACGCCGAAGCCGAGCATCAGCCAGATGTCGAACATCGCGTTCTGGATCGCGTAGGCGCCGATCGCGCAGGACACCACGATCATCGGCGCCACCGCGGCAAACGGCACGCGCAGGATCGAGGCGAAGATCGGCACCGTCGTCAGCACCAGCACGAGGCCGACGACATTGCCGAGATACATCGAGGCGATCAGGCCCCAAACGAAGTCCTTATGCTCGACGAACAGCAGCGGGCCCGGATTGAGGCCCCACACCATCAGGCCGCCGAGCAGGATCGCCGCGGTGCCCGAGCCGGGAATGCCGAGCGCCAGCATCGGCAGCAGCGCCGAGGTGCCTGACGCATGTGCCGCCGTCTCCGGCGCGAACACGCCCTCGATGCGGCCCTTGCCGAAACTTTCGGGATCCTTGGCAAAACGCTTGGCAAGGTTGTAGCCCATGAAGGAAGCCGCGATCGCGCCGCCCGGGGTGATGCCGAGCCAGCAGCCGATGAAGGAGGAACGCAGCAGCGTGGTCCAGTATTTCGGCAGGTCCTTCCAGACGCCGAGCACGACGCGGAGCGAGATGCTTGCGGCGTGGCCGCGCAGCGCCAGCCGCTCCTCCATCGTCAGCAGGATCTCGCTGATCCCGAACAGTCCGATCACCGCGACCAGGAAGTTGATGCCGCGGAGCAGCTCCGGCGAGCCGAAGGTCATGCGGAGATTGCCCGACACCGTATCCATGCCGATGCCGGCGAGCAGCAGCCCCAGCGACATCGAGATGACCGTCTTGTGCTTGGCCTCGCGCCCCAATCCGACGAACGAGCAGAAGGTCAGCAGATACACCGCGAAGAACTCGGGCGGGCCGAACTTCAGCGCAAAGGACGAGATCATCGGCGCGAGGAACGTGATCAGCAGCACCGCGACCAGCGAGCCGATGAAGGAGGAGGTGAACGCCGCGGTCAGTGCCTCCGCCGCCCTGCCCTGCTGGGCCATCGGATAGCCGTCGAAGGTGGTCGCGACCGACCAGGCTTCGCCGGGGATGTTGAACAGGATCGAGGTGATCGCACCGCCGAACAGCGCGCCCCAATAGATGCAGGACAGCATCACGATCGCCGAAGTCGGATCCATCGTGAAGGTGAGCGGCAGCAGGATCGCAACGCCGTTGGGGCCACCGAGGCCCGGCAGCACGCCGACGAAGATGCCGAGCACCAGCCCGACCATCATCAGCACGAGCGTCTTCCACGTCAGCAGGACGGCAAAGCCGTGAAGCAGGAGACCGAAAGCTTCCATCGCGGGACCGCCTAGCGGCCGAAGGCCGCTTCGAGCGGCCCTTTCGGCATGATGACGTCGAAGGCGACATCGAATGTGACGAACATGATCGCCGTGAACACAAGAGCGGTGAGCAGCGACTTCCACAGCGCGATCTTGCCGACGAAGCGCATGAAGCCCGAGATCAGGAGGAAGCTCGCGACATAGAGGCCGAGGAACTGCATCACGAGGCAGAACAGCAGCGTCGGCACGAACACCGCCATGACGCGGCGGGCCTGCGCGCGCGTGACGAAGGTTCCGGACGCCGCACGCCGCGCCAGCAGCGCCACGATCAGGCCGTAGAGGCTGCCGCCGCCGAGGATGACCGAGAGATAGAACGGAAAATAACCGGGTTCGGGCCCGGTCGAATCCCAGGATGCGCCGGTGCGCCAATTGTCGTAGCCGAGCGTGACGGCCAGCGCGAGCAGCAGGAGGCAGACGAATACCTCGATCGTGCCGGACGAGACGACGGAAGGCGAGTCGTCTTCAGGCGCGGTCGGATCGTCAACGACGATTTCAAGATCGGTTTGGGACATGCTCTGTCAGGGACGGAGTGCGTTCAATTCCCCTCTCTCGGCGTGCGGGGAGAGGGTTGGAGTGAGGGGAGTCTCCACAGGGACGGTGAGAATCGGACTCGCGGAGAGAGCCCCTCACCCCAGCCCTCTCCCCGTGAGGGCAGGGAGAGGGAGAAGAGGGAGAGAGAGAGACGACTACTTCGCGACGAATCCGGCTTCCGTCATCAGCGACTTGTTAATGGCATCGTCCTCCTCGAGGAACTGCACCATATCCTTGCCGGTGAGGAAGATCGGCTTCAGCGCCTGCTTCTCCATGTAGTCCTTGTACTCGGCGGTCTGCGTCACCTTGTGGAACAGCTCGACATAGAACGCCTGCTGCTCGGCCGTCACCTTGCCGGGCAGGAACATCGCGCGCAGCATCAGGTACTGGACGTCGACGCCCTCCTCCTTGCAGGTGGGGATGTCGGCCCAGGACTGGGTGTCCGTCACCTTGCTGGTGTAGGAGATGCGCTCCTTGTCGAACACGCAGAGCGGACGCACCTGGCCAGCGCGCCAGACTTCGAGATTTTCCGATGGATTGTTGACGTTGGCCTCGGTGTGGTTGCCGACCAGCTGGGTCGCGGCCTCGCCGCCGGACTTGTAGGGCAGATAGGAGAATTTTGCGCCGGTCTTCTGCTCGAGGAAGACGGTCAGCACGTGGTCCTCGCGCTTGGAGCCGGTGCCGCCCATCTTGAACGGCGCGCTCGCCGCCTTCGCGGCCGCGACGAACTCCTTCACCGTCTTGGGGCCCGCGCTGTTGTCCCAGAGCACGAACTGGTCGAGCGCGACCACCGAAACCGGGGTCAGCTCACGCCAATTGAAGGGGATCTTGGCCGACAGCGGCAGCATGTAGATCAGCGAATAGGCGATCAGCACCTTGTTCGGATCGCCCTCGCTGGACTTCATGTACATCAGCGCTTCGGCACCCGAGGCGCCGCCCTTGAGCGAGACGACGATCGGCTGCTTCATCAGATTGTTCTTCTGGATCGCGGCCTGCATCATCCGCGCCATCTGGTCGGAGGCGCCGCCCGCACCCGCCGCCACCACGATCTCGACCGGCTTTGCCGGCTCCCAGCCGGCAACAGCCGGAGTGCCGCACAGCGCGACTGTCAGCGCAATCGCGGCCTTCATTCCATGTCCCACGGGCGTCTTCCCTATGTTCTTGTTCGGATTGGAAATTCAGAGATGAATTCAGGAGCATTGTGCTGGCGAATTCGCCCGAATTCAAGCCATCCGACGCCATCCCCGTTATGACTTTGGAATGAGATCTGAAATGAGACAAGCCTCGCCCTCCTAAGCTACAAGCGATCCGCGGGGCTCATAGACTCGGAGCAAGCAATCAGTGGCCCTGATCAGGGCCTAAAGTTATAAGGAATGGGCCCCTTCGATTACGTGAAATTTCCGAAA
Source organism: Bradyrhizobium sp. IAR9 (assembly GCF_013408065.1). NCBI lineage: Bacteria > Pseudomonadati > Pseudomonadota > Alphaproteobacteria > Hyphomicrobiales > Nitrobacteraceae > Bradyrhizobium > Bradyrhizobium sp. IAR9. Next base: position 6,419 of record NZ_JACBZW010000013.1, on the reverse strand, counting down.
ATACAAAAAAGCTAAAAGTAAGAAAGCTAAGAGTGACGAGTGATGCCGCGCCTGCTCTACATCAACGAAAAATTTGGCCACGATGCGACCATCATACTGGAGAGCGGAGACGCCTGCTGGATCTCGGTGGGCAAGAAGGGCGTCTTGGTGCGTTCGCACAAGCATAACTTTTGGGGCGGATTGCTGGGAGGCCTCTTTGGCCCGAAGCTCTACCAGGAACGAAATATCTACCAGGCACTAAGTGTCGCCCAAGCTCTCGCGTCAACGTTTCCGCCGGTTCCACAAATTCGGTGCAGAGACATGATGCTGAGGGCATTTTGTACAGCAGTCTGGCAGTGCTCGTCACCAGAACGTGTCAAGGCCATACTAAATGATCCGGAGTTGCTCGCCGCGTAATTGCTTCGCTTCACCGAGCCCATTTTGCGGCCACGCCGCGCTTGCAATTTTCTGATCTGACCATATTGCTGAAGTATGAATACGCGTAGAAAAGTAAGGTTAGACCTCGACCACGCGCGGCGGAGAACGCGGTGGAAAGTCCAGTGGGGAGTTCCCGCCCGAGCCGCTGGCGGCGCTGCAAGGGCAGCCGCCCTATCACGTGACGAGCGCAGGGAAATAGCTCGGAAGGCCGCTAAAGCCCGCTGGGCGAGACACTTGCCGCAAGCGACGCATGAAGGCGTCCTTCAATTCGGAACCATCGAGATCGAGGTTGCGGTCCTCGACAACGGGCAGCGCGTGATCACTCAGAGTGGCTTCATGGTGGGCCTAGGCCGCATTCGCCCGCCCAAAGGACGTCAGTATTACAGGAGCGGCCCCAATCTCCCTGCTTTTTTGACAGTGCAGAGTCTCAAGCCTTTTATCGGCGAAGACCTTTTCGCGATAGCCGACCAGATCGAATTCCGCACCAAGCAGGGCGTTAAGGCGTTCGGGTACGCGCCGAACTTCCTCCCAAAGGTCTGCGATGTCTTTGCGCGCGCACAACATGCTGGAGTCTTAAAAGCCACTCAGCACGACATCGCCAACCGCGCCCAAATTATCGCTAAGCAGCTCGCACGCTCATGCACGATGCGTCTCATAGATGAAGCGACGAGTTACCAAGAAATTCGCGAGACACAGACGCAGCGGAATACTTATCGGCGCGAGGAATGAAGCAAAGCTCCTCCACAGGTTCCGCGGCATCAATCTAGGATAGGACTTATTTAGTTTAGCGCCGAGCCATAGCCTGATTAGCGAACTGGAAGAGCGAGGCAGTTGGCGGTAAATTTGCCGTAGCGCGCCGCTATCCGATGATGTTGCTCGATCCGTTGAAGAACCGCTCAATTGATTGCCACCGCTATAAGGACCACGCATGAGCTTCCTTCAAGGCGTCCTTATTGTTTTAATGCTGGCCGGCGCTGGTACAGCCGTGTACGCTAAGGGTGCGTCGCAGGATCCAAAACCTAATTCGCAATGCCTCGTGAATGCTTCCGAACTGCCGTCGGGAGCACCAAAGGTCATGTGTCCAACCCGCAGCTCACCGGGAGGCTTTTGCGTCTGTCCAAGATTCACTAAGGACGGCGAGGCGGACGGACACTTTGTTGGGACGGCAAGATAGCCAACCGCCTCCAAGGCAATGAACGCGCTCGGCGTTAAATTGGTGGCCGAGCCTATCGACGATCAGCAGAAAGTGGCTTGATTGCGCCGCACTACTCTCCCGCCGGCCACCGGCCGGAGACATCGAGGATTACCCTAACGCCGCGCCTTGTTCGGCAAAAGCGGCTAGATCAAACGGTAGTGCCACTTTTGGTTTCCAATACAGCAGCGGCGGCGGTGCGGACCAATGCTGAATCCCACGCCGCCGCGCAATCGGCTCTGCCGAAAATGCCTCCTTCAACGCGAAGTGACATCGACAAAATAACCACTCTTCAGGAACTCGAAGTCGTCATCCTTAGTCGAATAAAGCGCATACCGGTGCTCAATTAGCGCCCGCGACCGGCAGTCCTTATCCTCTAGGCTGCAAGTTACAGCAAAGCCGCTAACCAACAGTTTCTTTGCTACGTCACGACGAACATACATTCGTGTGTTGTCAATGATGAGGGGTTCATATGACCGAGTAAACGACGCTAGCTTGTAGAGCATTGGAATCTCTGCCCACTGCTCATGGGCCTCGATTAGCTCGGGGCGCTCGGTAGATATGACGTCGTCTAGTGCGCCGTACCCTTGATGGGCAAGGATTCGGTTCGCGAGAAGGCCTAAATCCACGATCCTCACGCGTGAGCAACAAAGGCCGACACCACCCACGTCTGGCGTTAGAAAGCTAATACTCGCCCTGCCTGTCAATTCCCGGATCCGATCCACGGCAAGTCCGGTGAGCCGGTAGGATGCGGGCGTTACACCGAATGGAGCAGACTGTGCCTGTGATCTGATTGTCAGATAAGCTTGCGAGAGCGGCGGCCTGGCGCTTGACCACCAGCTGACTACAACCGTTACTATTGTGGCAATCAAAACATATGAGCGCTGCAGTTCACTGCGAAACAACTCGAGTTTCTTAGACCAAAACCCGAATAGAAGAAGTGCAAACGGGAAAGCGAGCGTTTGCATTCGCCCCACGTAACCCCAATTAGTCCCTATTGCAGAGTTGAATGCAATTACTCCGAACATGGGGGCAAAGAGATATAACGACTTGGTGAATAGCTCCGTTCGCTGATTAAACGCGTCTAAAAAGCAAGCAAAGTGCAGATACACTATGATAGCCATAGACGAGAACAACAGTGGCATTGCCCTCACGACTTCGAATGCCGCAGAGGCCTTTTTGACTAACTCCCTTAGGTTGTCTTCGTGGTAGGGAGGCTGCATTTTGGCGTAGATGGTGTTAGAAACCCAATCCGAGAAAAGCCAGAGCCGCAGGGCCTCGGTCCCACCCAGCACTGCCGTGCCCGTAAGCGCCAGGATCACGAAGTCTTTGGTCCGGCGCTCGTATAAAAGCGGTGCAAGGATGAATGCGTAGTAGACCAATGCCTCAAAACGAGTAAGGAGGAACACACTCCCGAAGGCTGCAGCCTGCAACAGATTTGGGCGAAAATATAGATTCCGTACGACCCCAACCCCCGTGAAACACAAGAGCGGCATTTCCATTCCGTTCGCGATTTCGCTCAAAGACATTCCGAGAGCAGCGTAGGTCGAGAGCAACAGGGTCGAGGCGAACTTATCGAGTTTAAGATCCTTGGTTAGCAACCAGATCTGAAGGATCGAAAGGCAGAAGAAGAGCCCCGTCATGCCCTGAGCAACGGCGATGGCAGTAGCAAAGCTCGGCTGGAACAGGGCGACGAACGAATTAATTAGGAACCACGCGATAGTGGAAAACCCCTCCACCTGTTCCGAAAGCGGCGTCAGTGCGATGCGGCCGGTCGCAGCGAAGGTCTTCGAGTAAGCGAGTGTGATCGCGCCGTCGTCCCATCCCCGTGTTCCGACTAAGAGGACTACAACCATCGTGATCGCCACCTGCATTGCAATCGGCACTGCGATCGCAATTTTAGTGTTCGAGTTTCGAATCTCACGGTTCATCTCACGCCTGCCATGTCATCGAAAGAGGATCATTGAGGCAGCCCAGGACTAGCGCAGACGATCATGCTGGCGGGGTTCTTTATGGCACCGGCATAACAAGTTAGAGACTTTTTCACCATGAGACCTCAACGTCCATTTAAGTTGGCAGCGGGGGTGCGGATTGGCGATGAACCGAGATCTCAAGGAGTTTCATCGTCTCGAACGATTTTGCTTAGAGCTTGCGGTCGAGGCTTCCGATGATATTGAGCGGGCCGGACTATTGGCAGTTGCTGGCGATCTTCGAGTAGCGTCAGCAGGTTTGTCCCCCACGGCCCCGTCCCAAGAGCAACACTGACAGGTTCTCGCTAATGACGGACTAAGATCGTGGCGAGGCTGGCGCGCGATATGCTTAGGTTCAGCCGCCCCGCCGATCGTGCGGAACGACGCGGTATCGGCCGCAGAGGCCGTTCATGTCCGACCTTTGCGGCCTTTCTGCTTGTCAGCAGACCTGTGTGAGTTTTGACACACATTCGGGAATATTCGGCAACAACGGCACGGTTGGCGTCGTGCTTTGGATTCGGTGAAGGCCTCAGTCCCATGAGGCTGGCGTATCTGGCCGCTGTTGAACATAGAATGCGAAAACTGATTTATTGCGGCCGTCGTGCTTCCATGTCCTTGTCAAATATCTGGCTTGGCTGGGGATAAGCAGACATACGCGGCGGCTCACCGGTAGCCCCTGAGATCAGGCGAAGGCCCTTGCGACCGGCGCGGCCTTCAATCCACACGAGGACGCGCAACTGATGCTCACCGGCGACCTGCATCAACGCATCTTCCACGGCCGTACGCGGGGGCGTGAGAACCATGAAGGCGGCCCAATGCGAACCGCGTCCCTGCTTCCGGCCAACTTAAACGATCATCAGTTTCCACCAAAGCTTTGCTAACCAAACAATCCTTCTGAGAGAAATTGCCCATGGCAGAACCGCTCCTTATGAAACTGGAAATGATTACTCCTTTAGGTTGAAAGCAAAATGAAGTCGCAACGCCCTCCAAAGACTTCAAAAGCAAAAGCGATCGCGTGAAAAAAGAGACTATTGGCACGTCGGCCGATCCCGGCCTCTGCATCAGGCCTAACGAGACGTTGCACACGTACTCGCCGCTTGCGATCGGCCTAGTGATGGGGGCCGGGTTTGCAGGCCTTGGGCTCCGTTACTTCGCCCGGGAGCACGCCACCGACGACGCCATTCAGTTCCTGATCCCGTGGTATGCCTTTGCTCGAGATCACGGTAATGCTGCACTGGCCGAACCTTTCACCAACTACACCCCGGTTTATAGCTATCTCCTGCTGATCGCCGCCCATTTTGATTGGCTGGGACAGCCACTGTCCCTCGTGAAAGCGATCTCGGGAGTATTCGAGCTGGGCTGCGCGCTCGTCGTCGCCCAGATGGCCTGGCGAGCGACAAAGGTACCGTTGCGCGCGTGCGTGGCCTTCTGCGCGGTTTGGCTTGCACCTACGGTGATCTTCAATGGCGCATTGTGGGGGCAGGCCGATTCGATCTGGACCTTCTTCACCCTGGTTTCCGTGGCGCTTTTCATGCGGGACCGAAATGGCGTTGCGCCATTTGCGATGGCGTTTTCTGTGAAGGCTCAGGGCGTGTTCCTGGGACCCTTCGTGCTCGGCATGATGTTGCGCCGCCGGATCCACCTGGCGTGGCTAGCTACCGTTCCCGGGATCTATCTGGTTCTCGCGATACCGGTTCTCGTCGCCGGCAGATCGTTAGTCTCCGTGTTTGCGGTCTATTTGGACCAAGCTCACACATTCAATCGCCTCACCATGAACGCAGCGAACATCTGGGTGTTGGCTGGAGGAATGCCGTACGCGATCGGGGTCGCCGTCGGCATAGTGCTCGCGGCGGCGAGCGGGCTTGCCTTATCGATCTTCATCGCGCGCTCTCAACGGGCGGGGCCGGAGTTTATTCTGGTGGCCGCATGTGTATCGCTTATGCTCATGCCCTATTTGCTCCCGAAGATGCACGAGCGGTACTTCTACGCGTTCGAGCTTGCGTCGATCGCGCTGGCCTGCCTCAATCCGCGCTATTTGCCCTTCGCGGTGATTGCTCAGCTCGACGGCGTGTTATCCTATCTCGCGTTTGAAACCGGAATCGTCCTGGGGGTGCTGCCGGCGGCACTCTGCAACAGCCTTCTCGCGTACTACCTCGTGCTTGGTCTTTGGCGGAGCGAACGTCGATTTCGCCTACCGAAGCTAGCCTGGGTCGGCTTCATCGTGTCGGCCGCGGGATTGTTCTCCTATCTGGTCTTCGAAGGACCCGGCTTGGACATATCTCCCGCGTACCTGCTCGCCACGGGTCTCGTCACGGCTGCGGCGCTGCGGCTCCTCAAAGACTCGCAACAGGCACCCACCAGCGGTCAAGAAGCAGGAACGCCTGGCGTTGCGGAAGCTTTGAGTAGTTAGTTAGCTTATCTGGTCGATTTAGACCGAGCATAGTTCGTGATTTCATAAAATCCTGCAGTGGCTTATATTTTTCTCGCCTCGATCACATAAGAGCTCTGGCGGCCTCCCTCATCGAAGACCGTGGTGGCCAAGACGCCAACTTTTGGTGGGCGCTCCCAGCTGGGACCGTGCTTTTCGCGGCCGTCGCACCCCTGGCGGGGCTGTCATGCGAGTTCTTCGAGAAACCGCTTCTACGACTGCGGAAGCCCTACATAGTGCGATCTAAAACGGGTTCGGCGGCGCCGCATACGCATTGAAATCCGATCTGCTACCTTAGAGCAGCTCGATGGTTTGAGGTCTGCTATGGGTCTTGGTCGTGTAAAAACAGCCTTACAGGACCGCGAGTCTTGAAGCCAAAACTGGGCCGGCCTCAGGCCGCGATCGCGGCGAT
>NZ_JACBZW010000012.1:0-290221 GCF_013408065.1 Bradyrhizobium sp. IAR9 | reverse complement strand
GCAACGAAGCGCTTCATTCCAGCCCCCCGCAAATCGTGCGGGAATCATATCGCGCGAATCACATCAAGCGCAGCGTTTTCACACAGCCAGGGTCAGAAGCGGTCGTTCAAGCGCCGAAGTGCTAGCGCTGCTGGGCGGCCAAGATGCAACCCGAGTCTCGCCCCGCCGCAGGCGGGGCGAGATCGTTGCTTCCAGAGCAACTCGCTCAGATGAGGAAGTCGGTCTGGTGCAGGCTCGCCGCGTGGACGCCGTCGAGCGTGATGCTGTCGCTCGCCGACAGATGAATCACGGCGTCGCCGGCGGCATTGTCGCTGATCAGGCTCGACAGCGCCGTCCAGTCCGCAAACCCGTAATCGTGCACATTGATCAGGTCGTGCTCGGTCACCGTGCTGCCGACCGCCTTGTTGCCCTGATCGAAATCGGTGATCAGGTCATTGCCGGAGCCGGTGTTGAAGACGAAGGTGTCGCTGTTTCCGCCGCCGGAAAGCTGGTCGTCGCCGGTGCCGCCGTTGAGAATATCCCTGCCGCCGGTGATCGAGCCCGGCGTCGCGGGGGCATAGTTCGCGGCATCACCATAGAGGTGATCGTTGGTTGCTCCGCCGGTGAGAATATCGTTACCGCCTTGGGCATTGCCGGACATGGTCCGCGCATCGCCGAAGAGCTCCGGGTTCGTATAATGGAGGCTGTCGATGCCATCGAACTCGATTGTGAGAATATCATCTCCCCCTTGGGCATTGTCGGTCAGCGAGGTCGCCGAATCTCCGTAGCCGAATCCAGCGGTCCAGACGACGTCGGTGCCGAAGGTGAAGGTGATGTTGTCGTTGCCACCATGCGCATCGCCGCCGATGGAGCCGATGGAATCGCCGCTAGCTGTCGCAAAGCCCTGCATGGTGTTCACAGTGATGTCGAGCGTGTCATTGCCGCCCTGCGCCGTGCCGCTCATGGAACCGCCGGCATCGCCGGCGTACACATGGTCGTAGCTTCGCCAGCCCACCGCGCTCGTGATGGTGTCACTGCCGCCGTGCGAATTGCCCGACATGTCGCCGGCGACATCACCGAAAACATGCACGTCGGTGTAAAGCGAATCGGCCCCGACACTGATCGTGTCGTTGCCGCCCCTGGCGTCGTCGGTCATTGCCCGGGCGTCGCCGACCACGAGGAAGGCATTCCAGCCGTAGCTCCCGGTAACGGTCAGGGTGTCGTTGCCGCCGCGGGAGTGGCCATGCAACGTCGTGTCGTCCTCGCCGAAGATCGTGACGTCAACTTCCGGCTGGGTGACGGTGACCGTCACGGTGTCGTTGCCGCCCCAGGCATCCGTGGTGGTCGGAAAATTCGGATCACCGTAGAGGGTTTCGATCTGACCAAACTGGTCGAGCAGGACGTCGATGGTGTCGTTCGGCAGATATTGCATGGCGTAACTCCCATTTCATTGTCGGAAGCGGGGCTCATGTCGCTGGAATTTTTGCGCGACGTGCTGTGACCACGCTTCACGGAGACGAATTTAGTTCTGGTCGATGGCGGAGGTTTGCTGGAATTCGGGACAGAGTTTGATGGCGACGGGTTCGTTGCGCCGTGCGGCGAAACTCGTCATTGCGCAGCCGCGATGGCGCTCCGCGTCGCGGGGCGACACCGCCGCTCTTGCTCTGCGCCTTCAGATGATGAAGTCGGTTGGATGCAGGTTCGCCGTGTGAACCCCGTCCAGCGTGATTGAATCATTGGCGGAAAGATGGATCACGGCATCGCCGGCGGAGTTGTCGCTGATCAGTTTCGACAGCGCCGTCCAGTCTGCAAAGCCGTAGTCCTGCACGTCGACCAGATCCTGTTCCACCGCGGTGCTGCCGACGGCCTTGTTGCCCTGACCGAAGTCGACGATCGTGTCGTTGCCCGAGCCGGTGTTGAAGACGAACAAGTCGCTGTTTCCCCCGCCCCACATCCGGTCGTCGCCAGCCCCGCCGTTCAGCGTGTCGACGCCGCCGGTGATCGAGCCTGGTGTCGCCGGTTCGTAGATTCGCGCGTCGCCATACATGAAATCTCGGCCCGCGCCGCCGTTGAGGACGTCGTTGCCGCCATGGGAATTGCCCACCATGGTCGGCGCATCGCCGTACATCTGCGCGCCGGCTTCCGCATACTGGCCGTCGAGCTTGACGGTGAGCACATCGTCGCCGCCTTGGGCGAAGTCCATCAGGGTTTCAGCCGAATCCCCGAACAAGGCTCCGCTCGAGATGGGGCTGCCACCGTTCAAGGTGACGGTCAGGTTGTCGTTGCCGCCCTGCGCGAGCCCCCTCAGGGAACCGATGGCGTCTCCGCTGACGGTCGCCCCGCCATCCGTCGTGAGCACGCTGACATCGAGTGTGTCGTTGCCGCCATGCGTGGTGTCCATCATGGAACCGCCGGCATCGCCGGCGAACAGATTGGCGCCGCCGCGCCACGCGATTGAGCCGGTGATGTCGTCATGGCCGCCCTGCGCATTGCCCGACATGTCGCCGGCGACATCCCCGAACGCTGAGATCGTCGTGTAGATGGTGCGGCCGGCATCCGCGACGATGGTGTCGTTGCCGCCCTTGGCATCATCGATCATCGACTGGGTATCGCCAATCACGACGGCGGTGTCCCAGCCGCCGTCGATGTCGGCGATCAGTGTGTCGTTTCCGCCTTGGGAATGACCAAGCAACATCGTGTGGTCGTCACCGAAGATCGTGAGTTTTGCATTGAGCGCGGCGACACTGGCGGTCACGGTGTCGTTGCCGCCCACGACGTCGGTGGATGCCGGAAAGCCGGGGTCTCCATACACGGTCGCGATTTGGCCAAATTGGTCAAGCGTGACGTCGTAGGTGTCGTTCGGCAGATGCTGCATGGCGTAACTCCCATTTTCATTGTCGGAAGCGGACCTGACGCCTGCAGAGCTTTCTTTTTTGCAAGACGCGTTGTTGACCACGCTTCACCGGGAGCGAATCTACCTTTGGTAGATGGCAGAGATTTGCAGGAATTCGGGAGAGAGTTTGATCGCGCGCATGGAACCGCGGCTGCGTCGTGCGGATCGTCACCTCAGATTGCGCATCCGTGAAGGTTTGATGACCTGCTGGCAAAAGCAGCCGAGCGAACGCCGGCGCATCTGCTTGCGACTCCACCAGGCGGCATCGGCATCTTCACGGCGTGCCTCGCCCGACAGCGGCCCGAACCACGAGACCGCGATGATGGAATATTGCCGGTGTTTTGCCCGACGGGTCAATATTCCGGCGTATCGACCATTGAACGACGCAACGCACAAGCCATTGCGACGCAACGTGCAAGCCATTGAAATGACTATGCCCGGCTACTGTGCATGGGGTTGTTTTTCAGTTTTTTGTTTGGACGCGCCAAACGAATGGCCTCTCCCCGATGGGAGAGGCCAAGATTGACGCGATACGCTCGACTTGATGGAGGGCCCTACTCCCAGGACCATGTCGAGAAATCATTCTCGTACTGCGGGACGTCCTTCCAGACGCCCTTCAGCTTCTTGGCTGTAATGGTGATCAGCTGCGGCTGATAGAGGTAGGCGGAGACGGCGTCGGTGGCCAGCATGCGCTGGGCGTCGCCGAGCAGCTTGGCGCGAGCGGCCTCCTCGGGCGTCGACACGATCTGCTTGTAGAGTGCGTTGAACTTCTCGTTGTTGTAGCCGAGGTAGTAATCCGGCTCGGTGATCTTCACGAGATCGAACGGTTCGACATGGCTGACGATGGTGAGGTCGAAATTGTGCGGACCGTTGCCGGCGAACACCTGCGACAGCCATTGCGCCCATTCGACGTTCTCGATCTTGGCGACGATGCCGACCTTGGCGAGCTGGGCCGCGGCGATCTCGCCGCCCTGCCGCGCATAGGACGGCGGCGGCAGCTTGAGCGACAATTCGAGCGGCGTGGTGACGCCGGCTTCAGTGAGCAGCTTCTTGGCCTTCTCGGGGTCGTAGGGATTGATGCCGGTCGTGTCGACATAGCCGAGCGCCCCCGGCACATAGAAGCTACCGATCGGCGTGCCGAAGCCGTCGACGGCGCCGTCGATCATGGCCTTGCGGTCGATCGCGGCGAGGATGGCGCGGCGGACGCGGACGTCGTCCAGCGGCTTCTTGCGATGGTTGATCGCGACGATGGTCTTAGCCCTGGAGCCGCCGACCAGCACCGTGAAACGCGGATCGGCTTTGAACTGGGCCAGGGCGCGCGACGCGGCGACGCGCGGGAACGCATCGACGTCGCCCGACAGCAGCGCCGCCACCTGCGCGGCCGGATCGGAGATGAAGCGGATCGTCACCTTCGAAAGCTTGATCGCCGAGGCGTTGCGATAATCGGCCCACTTATTCAGCGTGATCGAGGAGCCTTTGGCCCAGGCGCCGAGCTGATAGGGCCCGGTGCCGACCGGCTGCGTCACGTTGGTCGGCGCGCTCTTCGGCTCGACGATCGAGCCGCCCGCCTGGCCGAGCAAGAACGGCAGGTTCGGCTCGGAATATTTCACCGTGATCACGATGGTGTCGGCGTCGGGCGCCTCGACCTTCTCGAAGGCCTGATAGAGGCTCTTGTCCTTGTTGGTGCTGGTCGGCGCGGCGTTGCGCTCGAACGAGAACTTCACCGCGGCGGAATCGAATGCCTCGCCGTTATGGAATTTGACGCCCTTGCGCAGCTTGAACGTATAGGTCTTCAGGTCCGGCGAAGCGGTCCAGCTCTCCGCCAGCAAGGGCGAAACGGAGCCGTCCTCGTTGATCTTGGTCAGGGTCTCGTAGATGTTGTAGAGCGTGACCTCGGCGATCGCGGCGGCGGCGGCGTTGGTCGGATCGAGCCCCGGCGGCTCCAGCGCCATGGCCATGACGACGCTGTCCTTCTTGCTCTGCGCCAGCACCGGCAGAGGCGCCGCGACCAGCGCGGCAGCAAATGCGACGATGGATAGTTTCCTGAACATCTCGTAACTCCCCGGCCTGCTGTCTTCGTGAGCCTACGCCAATCCTGCTCCGGACACTAACCTTCCATGGCCGCCTGCGGCAACGCCATCACGGCCTCGGCCTTGTGGCAGGCGGCAAGGTGCCCCTCGCCCACCTTGCGTAACGCAGGCAGGGCCTCGCGGCAATGCTGGTCGGCGAGCGGACAGCGCGCGACATAGGGGCATCCGGCCGCCGCCGCCGATTGCGAGGCGATCGCCTGGCCACCGCGCCGCCGCCGGCCGCCGCCGGCGCGGGCCCGCGGCACCGCCTCCAGCAGCGCTCGCGTATAGGGATGGGCGCAATGCTCGAACAGGTCGTCGGGCCGACCCTGCTCGACGATCCGGCCGAGATACATCACCGCGACCTCGTCGCAGAGATAGTCGACGACAGCGAGGTCATGGCTGATCAGGATGTAGCTCAGCCCGAACTGCTCCTGCAGATCCTGCATCAGGTTCAGCACCTGCGCCTGCACGGAGACGTCGAGCGCGGAGACCGGCTCGTCGGCGACAATCAGCTTCGGCTGGGTGATCAGCGCGCGCGCAATGGCGATGCGCTGGCGCTGGCCGCCGGAGAATTCGTGCGGATATTTCTCCATGTCGGCATCGCGCAAGCCGACCTGGCGCAGCACTGCGGCGACGCGCGCACGAAAAGTGGCGCGGTCGGCGTCTTCCAGCACAGTGAGCGGCTCGGCGACGATGCGGGCGATGGTCTGGCGCGGATCGAGCGAGCCGTAAGGATCCTGGAACACCATCTGGAAATCGCGCCGCGCGCGACGCAGTTCGTCGGGCGGGATACGGTTGAGATCGCGGCCGAGCAGCGCGACCTGGCCCGACGTCGGCCGCTCCAACGCCATCACCAGCCGCGCAAACGTGGATTTGCCGGAGCCGGACTCGCCGACGACGCCGAGGCTCTTGCCGGCGGCGACCTGCACGCTGACGCCATTGAGCGCGCGCACCTGGCCCGGCGGACGGAACAGGCTTTCCCGCGGCAGGGCGTAGCGCTGTTCGAGATCCTTCACGTCGAGAAGAGGCGCAGCGGTCATGCGGACAGCGCTCCGACGTTCTCAGCCATCGAGACATCCGTCCTGATGCAACGCACGACGTGCCGGAGTCCGACGTCGACCATCGGCGGAAGCGCGGCGCGGCACTGATCGATCGCGAGCGGACATCGGTCGGAGAACGTGCACCCCGCCGCCAGATCCGCAAGTTCCGGTACGGTGCCCGAGATCGTCTTCAGCCGCGTCCCCTTGCGCGCGCCGAGCTTCGGCCGGGCGCGGAACAGGCCCTGCGTATAGGGATGCCCCATGCGGCGGAACACCTCGTCGGTCGGCCCGCTCTCGACGACGGTGCCGCCATACATCACCATCATGCGCTGCACGTTCTCGGCGATGACGCCGAGATCGTGCGAGATCAGGATCATCGACATGCCGCGCTCCTCGACGAGATCAGCGATGAGGTCGAGGATCTGGCCCTGGATGGTGACGTCGAGCGCGGTGGTCGGCTCGTCCGCGATCAACAGGTCGGGCTCGCAGGCGAGCGCCATGGCGATGGTGATGCGCTGGCGCTGGCCGCCGGAAAACTGGTGCGGATAGGCGTCGACCCGCCGCGCCGGATCGGGCAGTCCGACGCGGTCGAGCAAGGCGATGGCTTCTTTGCGCGCCTGCGCCGCCGAGTGCTTCTTGTGACGTCGCAGCGGCTCGGCCACCTGATGCCCGATCGTGTGCATCGGATTGAGCGCGGTCATCGGCTCCTGGAAGATCATGCTGATGCGGTTGCCGCGCAGGCGGCAGTAATCGGCATCCGATAAGCCCGCGAGCTCGTTGCCGTCGAGCTTGATGCTGCCCGAGACCACGGCGCTATCGGGCAGCAGGCCCATCAGCGACATCGCGGTGACCGACTTGCCGCAGCCGGACTCGCCGACCAGCCCGAGCGTCTCGCCGCGCTTGAGGGAGAAGCTGACGCCGCGCACGGCCTGTGCCGGCCCGCGGCTGGTGTTGAGGCGGACACCGAGATTGTCGACCTCGATCAGCGGCATGGTGGAGCGCTCGCCCATCGTCATCGCTCCCGTGCCAGTCGGGGATCGAGCAGGTCGCGCAATCCGTCACCGAGAAGATTGAGGCCCAGCACCGCGATCGCGATCGCAGCGCCCGGATAGACCGCGAGCATCGGCGACTGGAACAGCAGCGTCTGCGCATCGTTCAGCATCCGTCCCCAGGACGGCTGTGGCGGCTGCGTGCCGAGACCGAGATAGGACAAAGCGGCTTCAGCCAGGATGGCGAGCGCGAACTGGATGGTGACCTGCACGATCAGGATCGACAGAATATTCGGCAGTACATGCTCGATGGTGATACGGAAGGCCCCCTTGCCTGCGGCGCGCGCGGCCAGCACGAATTCGCGCGCCCAGATCGCGTTGGCGGAGCCGCGCGTCAGCCGGGTCAGCGTCGGGATCTGGAAGATGCCGATCGCGACGATCGAGGTGACCATCCCCGGCCCCACCACCGCGGCGAGCATGATCGCGGACAGCACCGCCGGAAAGGCGAAGGTGAAGTCGGAGAAGCGCATGATGATCTCTTCGGTCCAGCCGCGCCGGGCCGAGGCGATCAGTCCGAGCGTGACCCCGAAGCTGAGACCGATGCTGACGGCGATGACGCCGACCATGATGGTGGCGCGGGCGCCGGCGAGCAGCAGCGAGACGATGTCGCGGCCGAAGGAATCGGTGCCGAGCCAGTGCGCCGCCGATGGCGGCCGCAGCTTCGAGGCGATGTCGATCTCGTAAGGAGACCATGGCGTCCACACCAGCGAAAGCAGCGCCGAGGCGAGCACCAGAAGGCTCAGCGAACCGCCGAGCACGAAGCTGCGATGGCGCAGCGCGCGGCCCCAGAAGGTCTTGGCCGGTACGCGGCGCGCCGCGACCGGCGCGTCAACCGGAGTGGTCAGGGGCGCGCTCACAGGTCGTGGACCTTGATGCGGGGATCGATGAAGGCATAGAGCACGTCGACCACGAAATTGACGATGACGACCATGGTCGCCAGCAGCATCACGCAATTGCGCACCACGATCAGGTCGCGGTTGGCGATCGACTGGAAGATCAGGCGGCCAAGGCCCGGCAGATAGAACACGTTCTCGATCACGATGGTGCCGGCGAGCAGGTTGGCGAATTGCAGCCCCATCACCGTCATGACGGGGATCATGGCATTGCGCAGCACGTGGCTCCACAGCACCTCGCGCTTGCCGAGCCCCTTCGCGCGCGCCGTTCGAACAAAATCCTCGCGCAGCACTTCCAGCACGGCCGAGCGCGTGACCCGCGCCAGGATCGCCGCCTGCACCACCGCGAGCGAGATCGCCGGCAGCAGCAGCGACTTGACGCCGAGCCAGATGCCATCCTCCCAGCCGAAAAATCCCCCTGCCGAGAGCCATTGCAACCGCACCGCGAACAGGAGCACCAAGAGGATCGCGAACCAGAAATTCGGCAGCGCGATGCCGACCTGCGTCAGCGACATCACGCCGACGTCGCCGAGCTTGTTGTGATTGGCGGCGGTATAGATGCCGGCCGAGAGTGCCAGCGTCACCGTGATCGTCATGGCCATGATCGCGAGCGGAATGGTCAGCACCAGCCGCTCCGCGATCAGGCTGGCGACCGGCGTGCCGTAGACATAGGAGTTGCCGAGATCGCCGACGAGGAGGCCCTTGATCCATTGCAAATAGCGAACCGCCAGCGGCTGGTCGAGCCCAAGCTTGACGGTGAGCGCGCGGACCGCATCCGGCGAGGCATCGGCGCCCATCAGCATCTGCGCGGCGTTGCCGGGAAGCGCGTCCAGCACCAGGAAAATGATCAGGGATGCGCCGACCAGGGTCGCCAGCAAGGTCAACAGACGTCGGAGGACAAATACGCTCATGCGCGCTCGGCTTCAGGGCTCAACTGCGGCACGATCAACATGTCCGGGCGGTTGAGGCAAGCCTTTTGCTGCATGCCCATCTCCTCAAGCCGGCCAGCGGGACAGAAGGTCGCTTGAAGCCTCGAACAGCGCGCTGACGCGCAGCAATTCCGCATCGGCACGGAAGCGGCCGACGAGCTGAAGCCCGATCGGCAGGCCGTCTCGGCCAAAGCCAGAGGGCAGACTGACGGCGGGATGGCCGGTCATGTTGAATGGCATGGTCCAGGGGAACCAGTGCGGCCGGACGCTGTCGAAATGCGCTCCGTCGATCTCGATGGAGCCGAACAAATCCTGCTTGATCGGCAGCGCAGTGCGCGTGAGCGTCGGCATCGCCAGGAAGTGTGCGCGCGCAAGCAGCGATTGCACGCGGCGGAACAGCGCGGTACGCGCGAACATCGCCTCCTGATAGTCGACGCCCCTGACCTCGGTCGCAAGCGCGAGCTGCTTGAGGAAGGCCTCGCTCAGCTCGTCCTTGTGCTCGGCTGCGAGTTTTGCAAAGCGCGTGCGCCAGACCGTGTGGTTGATGGCGCGCCAGATCGGCTCGATGTCGAAACCGTCGCCGGAAAATTCCTCGAGCTCGGCGCCGAGCCCCGCCAGCCGGTCGAGGCTCGCCTTGAAGCTGGCTGCGACCTCGGCGGACACCGGACGGCCCGGCGGCGTCAGGCAATACAGGATCCGCTGCCCGCGCAGATCGCCGCGCGGCGCGGCCGTGCCGATGAAATCGGGCACGGGGACGCCGATCGACCAGGGGTCGCAAGCATCCTCGCCTGCCATCGCCTGCATCATCAACGCCGTGTCGGCGACGGTCCGCGTGGTCGGCGTGACATAGGTCTGGTTGCCGAACGCATCGAGCGCCTGACTATGGGGGATGACTCCGTTGCTCTGCTTCAAGCCGACCACGCCGTTGCAGGCGGCGGGAATTCGCGTCGAGCCGCCGCCGTCGGTCGCGATCGCGAGCGGCGCGATGCCGCTGGCCACGGCAACGGCCGCGCCGCCGCTGGAGCCGCCGGAGGACCGGCGCCGATCCCACGCATTGCGGGTGCGGCCGAACAAAGGTGAATCGGTCAGGCACTTGCTGCCGAATTCCGGCGTCGTGGTCTTGCCGATCAGGATCGCGCCTTCGGCGCGCAGCCGCGCCACCGCGACGGCATCCTCCTTCGGCACATTGTCCTTGTAGGGAACGGCGCCGAAGGTGGTCTTGACGCCCTTGGTGTTGACGATGTCCTTGACGGTGACGGGGATGCCGTGGAGCAGGCCGAGCGGCTCGCCGGCCATCATTTTGCGCTCGGCGACGCGCGCCTGCGCCATCGCCTCGTCGCCGCAGAGCGTGATGAAGCAGTTCAACCCGGGCTGGAGCGCCGCGGCGCGCGCGAGCACGGCACTGACGATCTCGACGGGCGAAATCCGCTTTTCGGCGATGAGGCCGCGCAGCTCGGTTGCGGACAGGAGACAGGGATCGCCGTTCATCGTCGTCACATCACGCTCCGAGGCGGGCCGCCGTTGGCCCAAAGCATTGACAGCGAGAATGACAGTTTTGTTAACTCGCCGTCCAATACGATTTTGATGGCCAACCCATACGTTTTTGGTATGCCAATGGATCTTCGCCGCCTCCGCTATTTCGTCGCCGTCGCCGAGACACGCAGCGTCGGCAAGGCCGCCGAGCGGCTGCGGATGGCTCAGCCTCCGCTGTCCGTCCAGATCCGCAAGCTCGAGGCCGAGATCGGCGCGCCGCTGTTCCGCCGAGGCACCCGCGGCATGGACCTGACCGAGGCAGGCCTGGCGCTGCTGGCGCGTGCGAGCGAAGCTCTGGCGCTGGCCGTCGACGGCGCCGAAGCTGCGCGCGCGGTCGCCGCCGGCAAGCGCGGGCGGCTCTCGGTCGGCTACATGTTCGTCCTGGCGAATGCGATGCTGCCGCGGCTCATCCCTGAGCTGCGCCGCTCCATTCCAGGCGTCGATCTCGACTTCGCCGAGCTCAGCGCATCGACGCGCGAGGCCAGGCTGCTTGACCGCAGTGTCACGGTTGCGCTGTGCATGCCGGCCATCAACCATCCTGAGATCCAGGTAGCTCGGATCGGTGCGCAGCCATTCATGCTGGCAATGCCGATCCGCTCGCCGCTCGCACGTCTCGGCGCCGTGCCGATGGCGCGGTTGCAGGGCCGTCCGCTGATCGCGTTGCCGCCTCCGGAGCAAGATCCCGCCTCCTCCGCGGTCGCAGCCCTGCTGCGACGACATCAGATCGTGATGCCGATCGCGAGTCGTGTGGAGACGGTGCATTCGGCGATGAGCCTGGTTCTCGCCGGCGAAGGTCTTGCGATCGTGCCGGCCTGCGCCCAGCTCGGCGCGCCACGCGGCATCGTGTTCAGGCCGCTGCGCGATGCCGCCGATTCCATCGACATCGCTGTGTGCTGGCGGAGGGATTCCCAGAGCCCGCTGATCTCAAGGTTCATAAAATGCGCCGAGAAGGCCGTTGCGCGGATGTGACTCGGTGCCTTCCCCTCTCCCCTTGTGGGAGAGGGTGGATCGCCGCGAAGCGGCGAGGCGGGTGAGGGGTCTCGCGCGGCCAACGAAGCTCTCGCGCTCGTGGGTGCATACCCCTCATCCGGCGCTTCGCGCCACCTTCTCCCACAGGGGAGAAGGGAAAAACGGGCTACCAGCTCCAATTGATCTCATGGCTCCAGGGCGGATCGGCGCCCGGGCGGGTGCAGGTCAGGCCGGCGCAATTGGCGGCAAAGGACAGGGCCCGGCGGAGCTCGTCCCCACCGATGGATTTCAGTTGCTGCCGGGCGAGCCTCCCCTGCTTGTGCAGGGCAAAGAGCAGCGCCGCCTGAAAACTGTCGCCCGCGCCGATCGTGTCGGCGACTTCGACTTTGGGCGCGGCGACCTCGATCTGCCCTGCCCCCGCGTGCCATGCGATCGCGCCGTTGTTGCCGCGGGTGATGACGACGAGGCGCGTGCCCTGCCCGAGCAGCGCCTCCGCCCGCTGCTCATAAGGCTCGTCGCCGAAGAGATAGGCGAAGTCGACGTCGGACATCTTGATGAGATCGGCGCAGCCAGTGAACTCGGCCATGCGCGCCAGGTAAGCCGGCTTGTCCTTGACCAGATTGGGCCGACAGTTCGGATCGAACGAGATCGTCGACGACGCCCACGCGTCCGCGATCAGCGCTGTCGTCTCGGCCGCGCCCTGGTCGTTGACGAGTGTGGTCGAGCCGACATGAACGGCGTCCACATGCGCGAACGGAATCGTCCCGCGCCGGTAGGTCCAGTTCCGCGTCGCGGTTCCGGCGTCGTAGAAGGCATAATGCGATTCGCCCGCGACGATGCGGACGAAAGCGAGCGTGGTCTGGTGATCACTGCGGGTGGCGAGATTGAGGTCGACGTTGGAGGCCGCCGCATGATCTGCAATCATCCGCCCGAACAAATCGGTCGAGATGCCGCCGACGAATCCAGTGGGTGCGCCCAGCCGGGCCATGCCGATGGCGACGTTGAGACAGGAGCCGCCGACCGCCGGCATCACCGCCTCGCGCCCCTGCGCATTTCCCGTCGGCACGAAATCGATCAGCGCATCGCCGCAGGCAATCAGCATGTCCTTCAACCTCTCGCGATGTCGGCCATCGCCGCGCGGCTGCCGCGATCGACGTCGCGCAGGAGCTTATAGACCTCGCGCTTGCGGGCGTGAAACGCGGCCATGTCGGGCGCGGTCGGCTCGCTCTTCCGTCCCAGCGCCGACATTTTTGCCATGGTCTCGCCGATCGAGGCATAGGCGCCGCCGGCCACCGCCCCCAGCATCGCAGCCCCCAGCAGCACCGGCTCCCTGGTCTGCGGCAGCGCGACGGTGAGGCCCGTCGTATCCGCCATGATCTGCCGCACCAACGGGCTGCGGCTCGCACCGCCCCCCATGATCATGATGCTGGAGCGAACGCCATGCGCGGCAAATGCCTCGATCACCTCGGCGAGCCCATAAGCGAGTCCGCACAGGCCGGCGACGAACAGCCGCTCCATCGCGGCGATGTCGGTGTCGAGATCGAGGCCCGCGATCACCGCGCGCGTATCGGGGTCGGCGTAGGGCGAGCGGTTGCCGATAAATTCGGGCAGAACATGGATGTCGCGGGCGAGCAGCGCGGCGCGGCTGGCGCTGCCTGCGCGTGCGATAATGCGGCGCTCGAGGAAGTCGATGAGGTCGAGACCCCCGCTGCGCGCCGCCGCGCTCGCCTCGGTATGGCCGGGATGCGATTTGAGGAGATGGTCGATCGCCGCGCCCGCAGCCGACTGGCCGCCCTCGTTGAGCCAGAAATCAGGAACCATGCCGGAGTAATAAGGCCCCCACACGCCGGGGACGAAGCACGGCTCGGTCGTCGTCGCCATGATGCAGGCCGACGTTCCCATGATGTAGGCAAGCCGGTCGCTGACATCGCTCGCCCCGCCCGATCCGTCGCGGCCGCCGATCGCGCCGATGCCGCCGGCATGCGCATCGATCAGCGACGCGCCGACCGGTATGCCCGGCGACAAGCCGAGTTCGGCAGCGGCCGTGGCGGTGAGCCCCGCGCCGAGCCACGTGCCGGGGGCGACGATCTCGGTGCCGATGCGGGCGTATTTCTCGTTGACGAAGTCGGACAGGCCGATGCGCTTGAAGAATTGCGCGCTCCAGCCGCCGCCGTCATGGGCGAGATAGTTCCATTTGCAGGTGACGGTGCAGGTCGAGCGCTGGAGCGATCCCGTCGCGCGCCAGGTCAGATAATCCGCGAGGTCGAAGAAGTGTCCGGCGGCGTCGAAGCTCGCGCGCAGGTGCCGCTTCAGCCATAATAGCTTCGGCATCTCCATCTCGGGCGAGATCGAGCCGCCGACATAGCGCAGCACGGCGTCCTCAGTCTCGTTGATCAGCCGCGCCTCGGCGATGGCGCGATGATCCATCCAGACGATGACATTGCGTTGCTTGTCGCCGGATGTGCTGACCGTGAGCGGCTCGCCCTGCCTGTCGAGGACAACCAGCGAACAGGTCGCGTCAAAGCCGATGCCGCCGACACTGTCGGGCGCGATGGCGGCTTCCGCCATTGCAGCCCGCACCGACGTCGCGCAGGCCTCCCAGATGTCCTGGGACGATTGCTCGACGATATCGCCGGCCTCGTGCCAGATCCGGATCGGATGCCGGGCGGTGGCCAAAAGCGTGCCGGCCTCGTCAAACACTCCGGCCCGCGTGCTGGTGGTCCCCACGTCGACGCCGATATACGCTCGCGGCATTGTCGCTCCCGGTCGCTTTCCGTCAGCTTTGACGGTGAACCTACCAGCAAGTATAGCCGCCATCCACCAGCACGATGCTGCCGGTCATCAGGCTCGCCGCTTCGGAGCTCAGGAACAACACGACCGAGGCGATCTCCTCGACCTGCCCCATCCGTGCCATCGGGGTTCCGCCGATCCAGGCGTCATACATCTTGGCGTTGCTCTTCACGAAGGCGTTCAGCGGGGTCTCGATATAGGTCGGCGCCACCGCATTGACGCGGATGCCCCGCGCGCCCCATTCGGCGGCCAGCGATTTGGTCAAATGATGCACCCCCGCCTTGGAGGCATTGTAGAAGCACTGCTCCTGCGGCTTGTTGACGATGAAGCCGGACATCGAGCCGACATTGACGATGGCGCCGCTCCCGGCCTTGAGCATGTGCTTGCCGAATTCGCGGCAGCACCAGAAGGTGCCGTTGAGATTGACGTCGATGACGTTGAGCCAGTGCTCGTCGGTAACGGTCTCCGCCGGGGTTTCGCTGCGGGCGATGCCGGCATTGTTGACGAGGATGTCGACTTTGCCATGGCGGGCGACGAGGTCGTTCGCGACCTCCGCCACGCGCTTGGTGTCGGTCACGTCCATGATCGCGGTCTCCACGTCAAAGCCCTTCGCCTTCAGGCTGGCCTTGGCGCTGTCGGCGACCTTGCTGTCGCGGTCGCCGATGATGACCCTGGCGCCGGCTTCGGCCAGCGCTTCCGCGCAGCCAAGGCCGATGCCCTGCCCGCCGCCAGTGATGAACGCGGTCTTGCCGTTCAGCTTGAATTTTTCCAGGTACATGGTGGTCTTCCCGTTTCTTGTTAGTTCCGAAGCGCGTTACCGCCGTCGTCGAAGCGATGGATGCGCGCGGGGTCCGGCACCAGCGACACGCGGTCGCCGGCATGCAGGCTCAGCTCGCCGATGTAGCGTGCGGTCAGCATGCCGAGCGGACCGGCATCGACGTAAAGGAAGGTGTCGCTGCCAAGATGCTCGGCCACCGCGATGGTCCCCTGCCAGCCTCCGGTGCCATCGCGGTCAATCTTGAGGTGCTCCGGCCGGACGCCGATGGTGGCCGCACCACGTTGCAACGCGAGCTCGCCGGTGACGAAATTCATCTTGGGCGAACCTATGAAGCCGGCAACGAAGAGATTGGCCGGCCGCTCGTAGAGCTCCAGGGGCGAGCCATATTGCTCGATCTTGCCGCCGTTGAGGACGACGATCTTGTCGGCCATGGTCATGGCCTCGACTTGGTCGTGGGTGACGTAGATCGCGGTGGTGCCGAGCTGCTTCTGCAGCCGCGTCACCTCGATGCGCATCTGCACGCGCAGCGCCGCATCGAGGTTGGAGAGCGGCTCGTCGAACAGGAAGGCCTTGGGCTCGCGCACGATGGCGCGGCCGATCGCGACGCGCTGGCGCTGGCCGCCGGAAAGCTCGCGCGGCTTGCGGTCGAGATAGGGCGTGAGGTTCAGCGTCGCGGCGGCCGCCTCGACCTTGCGGTTGATCTCGTCCTTGGCGAGGCCCGCCATCTTCAGGCCGAAGCCGATATTGCCGCGCACGCTCATATGCGGATAGAGCGCGTAGGACTGGAACACCATCGAGAGACCGCGCTTGGCCGGCGGCGTATCGACGACGTTCTTGCCGTCGATCAGGATCTTGCCGCCAGAGACGTCTTCGAGCCCGGCGATAAGCCGCAGGAGCGTGGTCTTGCCGCAGCCGGAGGGGCCCACGAACACCACGAAGGAGCCGTCGGCGATGTCGAGGTCGGCGCCCTTGATGATGTGCACCGGGCCGAAGGATTTCTGCACGCCCTGAAGTGTGATCTGACCCATGATCCGGCAGCCCTTCTACTTCACCGCGCCGAAGGTGAGCCCGCGCACGAGCTGCTTCTGGCTGAACCAACCGAGGACGAGAATGGGCGCGATCGCCAGCGTCGAGGCCGCCGACAGCTTTGCCCAGAACAGCCCTTCCGGGCTCGAATAGGAGGCGATGAACGTGGTGAGCGGCGCAGCGTTCGACGTCGACAGATTGAGCGTCCAGAACGCCTCGTTCCAGGCCAGGATCAAATTGAGCAGCATGGTCGAGGCCAGGCCCGGGATCGCCATCGGCGTCAAGACATAGACGAGTTCGCGGCCGATGGTGGCGCCGTCCATGCGCGCGGCTTCAAGGATGTCGCGCGGGATCTCCTTGAAATAGGTGAACAGCATCCAGATCACGATCGGCAAGTTTCCGAGACACAGGATGAAGACGAGGCCAATGCGGGAATCGAGCAGGCCGAAGGTCTTGTAGATCAGGTAGATCGGCACCAGCACGCCGACCGGCGGCATCATCTTGGTCGAGAGCATCCAGAGCAGGATGTCCTTGGTGCGCTTGGTCGGCGAGAACGCCATCGACCAGGCGGCGGGGATCGCGATCAGAAGCGCAATCAGCGTCGAGCCGCCTGCGATGATGACCGAGTTCATGGCGTGGTGGAAATAGTCGCTGCGCTCCTGCACGGTCGCATAGTTTTCGGTGGTCCAGTGGAAGAACAGGAAGGATGGCGGGATGGCGAAGGCCTCCAGCTCGGTCTTGAAGCTCGCCAGCACCATCCAGAGGATCGGGAAGAAGATCAGGAAGCCGAAGAACCACGCCCCGATTGTCGATATCACCACCCGCCGCGTCGTCGCCATCCGAGCCATGCTTCAAGCCTCCAGATTGCGGCCGACGATGCGGACGAGGAAGAAGGCGACGACGTTGGCGATCACGACAGCAACGAGGCCGCCCGCGGAGGCGCTGCCGACGTCGAACTGGATCAGCGCCTGCGCATAGATCAGGAAGGCGATGTTGGTGGTTTGCAGGCCCGGGCCACCGCCGGTGGTGACATAAATTTCCGCAAAGACCGTGAGCAGGAAGATCGTCTCGATCAGGATCACCACGGTGATGGGCCGCGCCAAGTGCGGCAGCGTGATGTAGATGAAGGTCGAGACGGCGCTGGCGCCGTCCATCTCGGCGGCCTCCTTCTGCTCCTCGTCGAGCGATTGCAGCGCGGTGAGCAGGATCAGCGTCGCGAAGGGCAGCCACTGCCACGTCACGATCAGGATGACGGCAAACAGCGGCACGTCGTTGAACCAGTCGATCGGCGTCAGATGGAACAGCGAGGCGAGCCAGGCGAACAGGCCGGACACCGGATGCATCAGCAAGTTCTTCCAGACCAGCGCGCTCACCGTCGGCATCACGAAGAACGGTGCGATCACCATCAGCCGCACGAAATTGCGTCCAATCACCGGCTGGTCCATCAGCAGCGCCAGCGGAATCCCGAGCAGGATCGTCAGCGCCAGTACCGAGCCGACCAGCACCAGCGTGTTCTGGAGCGAAGCCAGGAAGGCGGGATCGGTGAGGAAGTAGCGGAAGTTCTCCAGCCCGATGAATGATTCCGAGCCGGGATCGAGCAGGCTGTAATGCAGCGTCGAGAAATAGATCGTCAGCGCCAGCGGGACGATCATCCAGATGAACAGCAGCCCGACGGCCGGCGTCAGGAGCGAGCGCGCAAGGGTCTGCGTCTGCCGGGTTGCCATCAACGCTTCTCCGCTGGCGGGAAGAAGGCGGCCATCCATGACGCTGGATGGCCGCTAGTCTGAGCTCAGGAGGAAGAGCTCGGGTTCACTTGATGTAGCCGGCGCGCTTCATCTCGCGCTCGGTTGCCGATTGCGCCGCGGTGAGCGCGGCATCGACGGTCATCGAGCCCGCAAGCGCGGCGGAGAATTGCTGGCCGACCTGGGTGCCGATGCCCTGGAATTCGGGGATCGCAGCGTATTGCACGCCGACATAAGGCACCGGCTTCACCGTCGGCTTGTTCGGATCGGCCGCGTCGATCGAGGCCAGCGTCAGCTTGGCGAACGGGGCGACCTTCAGATATTCATCATTCTTGTAAAGCGAGGTGCGCGTGCCTGGCGGCACGTTGGCCCAGCCCTCCTTCGATGCCACGAGCTTGGTGTAGTCCTTGCTCGTCGCCCAGGCGATGAATTTCTCGGCGGCTTCCATCTTCTTGGAGCCGGCGGGGATCGCAAGATTCCAGGCCCACAGCCAGTTGGCGTTCTTGCCGAGCCCGGTGTTGGGCGCGAGCGCGAAACCGACCTTGTCGGCGACCTTGGAATCCTTCGGATTGGTGACGAAGGACGCCGCCACCGTGGCGTCGATCCACATCGCGCATTTGCCGGCGTTGAACAGCGCCAGGTTCTCGTTGAAGCCGTTGGAACTCGCGCCGGGAGGGCCGGCTTCCTTCATCAGATTGACATAGGTCGTGAGCGTCGTCTTCCATTCCGGCGTGTTGAACTGCGGTTCCCACTTCTCATCGAACCAGCGCGCACCGTAGGAATTGGCCATGGCCGAGAGGAACGCCATGTTCTCGCCCCAGCCGGCCTTGCCGCGCAGGCAGATGCCGTAGGTGCCGGCGCTCTTGTCGGTCAGCTTCTTGGCGGCGTCGATCACGAAATCCCAGGTCGGCTTTTCCGGCATCTTCAGGCCGGCCTTCTCGAACAGATCGGTGCGATACATCACCATCGAGCTTTCGCCGTAGAACGGCGCGGCATAGAGCTTGCCGTCGACGGAAACCGCATCCTTGATCTTGGGCAGGAGGTCGGCGACGTCGTAATCGCCGCCGAGATTGGCGAGCGGCACCAGCCAGCCCTTCTTGGCCCAGATCGGCACCTCATAGGTGCCGATGGTGAGGACGTCGAACTGACCGCCCTTGGTGGCGATGTCGGTGGTGACGCGCTGGCGCAGCACGTTCTCCTCCAACGTCACCCATTTCACGGTGATATCGGGGTACTTCTTGGTGAATTCAGCCGTCAGCCCCTGCATGCGGATCATGTCGCCATTGTTGACGGTGGCGATCGTCAGGGTCGTTTCGGCCATCGCGGGGACGGCCAGCAACAGAACAGACGCGCCACAGACGGCGCCCAAGACATGTTTCACGGTGACCTCCCTCAAATTCGCGTTTTGAGCATATGCCCACGCGTTGGGCGTATGTTCAACGCAAGGGAGGAGGATTGTCAAGCAGGCGCAAAGCCGTTTGCGCAACTTATGAGTGCTGCGGTGCGGAAGGAGTTGCGAGCGAATGGAAGAGGATGGCGCGGCTTGCTCCACCTCTCCCGCTTGCGGGAGAGGTCGGATCGCATCGAAGATGCGATACGGGTGAGGGCTTTCACCTCTTGGGGAGTCTTCCCAGCGGAAAGACCCTCTCCCCACCCCTCTCCCGCAAGCGGGAGAGGGAGCCAAGTCCCGCAGCCGCGCCAGTTCGCCCTACCGCTCCAAAATCGCCTGCGCGGTCGTTTCGTCGGTAATCAGCCCGTTGATTAGGCCGCCGTTCAGCGCTGCCGCGATCGCCGGCACCTTGGCGGCACCGACCGCGGCGGCGATGGTGGTGGTCTTCGCCGGCACTTCGGGCGGGATGCTGGTGAGGCGCTTGTTGGTGCCGGCCTTGAGCAGGCGGCCCTTGGAATCATAGGCCCAGCCGGTGATCTCGCCGATGGCACCCAGCCGCATCATCTCGAACAATTCGTCACGGGTGACGAAACCGTCGACATGCACCTGGGCCTTCTGGTCCATCTGGCCGATGCCGACGAGGCGCAAGTCCGCCTTGGCCGCGACCGCCTTCACCTTGGCGATCGGCTCGATGCGGACCATCTTGTTGCGCTCGTCCTCGGACGACATCAGGAACGGCAGCGGCATCGGATAGTGCCGCGCACCGGTGCGGTCGGCGAGCCGGCCGACGGTGTCATAGAAGCTCGCCGAACCATCGGCGGAGATGTTGCCGACCAGTGAGACGATCTGGTGATTGGGCCGGTCGATCGGCGTGACGCGCTCGACTGCGGCGCGCACCGCCCGGCCGGTGCCGAGCGCGACGATCACGGGCGTCTCCGAACGCAGCGTCGCATCGAGCAGATTGGCGCAGCGTTCGGCGATGCCGGAAGTAGCCTGCGGCGCCGCCGGATCGGCCGGCACCACCTCGCAGTGAGCGAGATCGAAACGCTCCTTCAGGCGCGCCGCGAGTTCCATGCAGGCGGCGATGGGGTGTTCGAGCCGGAAGGTGATGAGACGCTCGGCAAGGCACAACGAGACCAGCCGTTGCGCCGAGGCACGCGAGACCTGGAGCATCCTTGCGATCTCGTCCTGGGTGTGACCGGCGATGAAATACAGCCAGCCGGCGCGCGCGGCGTCGTCGAGTCGGGATTTGTCGTTCTCGGCGGCCATGCGGGCCTCACGCCTCCCAGAAATCGCTCATGCGCGCAAAGACCCGGTCGGCCCCCGCCTCGGACAATATAGCCCGGCCGTCGCGACCGCGATAATGGTTGCCGCCGACAAATCCCCAGACCGTCATGCCGGCCGCCTTGCCCGCCTGCACGCCGCTGACGCTGTCCTCGATCACCAGGGTACGCGCAGGTTGCGCGCCCATCTTCTCGGCCGCAAGGAGAAAGAGATCGGGCGCCGGCTTGCCATTCCTGACCATTTGCGCGGTATAGATCCGCTCACCGAAATGCGCCCGCAAGTCCGTGACGTCGAGAGAGAGCGAGACGCGGTCGATGTCGCTCGACGACGCCACGCAAAACGGCATTCGCAGGTCGGACATGATGGCGGCAACGCCGGGGATCGGCCGGAGTGAGCCCGCGAACGTCGCCAGCACATGCGACTTCAGGCGCGGCAGAAAGCCATCCGGCACGATCTGCCCGAGATCACGATAATGCTGCTCGATCGCCTTGGTGCTGCGCCCGAGAAAAAGCTCGAGCGCCTGCGTCTGGGTGAGCGCAATGCCGAATTCGGCCAGCACCTCGGACAGACACTGGCAGCTCAAAAGCTCGCTGTCGACGAGTACGCCGTCGCAGTCGAAGATGATCAGGTCGGGTTTTGACCGGAAGTCGTCCATCCGGCCATTCGATCATATACCCAGCTGATGAGCAATAGTTCGAGGGGGAAGCGTCGCCGCGGCCTTCCCCCTGTTAGTGCGCGACCTGCCGGTAGATCGCCGGCAGCGCCGCGGGCAGCCGCTTGATGTTGCCGACGATGGCATAGCCGCCGCGCCCGAACAGGGTCGGGAAATAGGATTGCGCGGTTGCGTCCACCGTGACGCCGAAGGCGGCGATGCCGAGCCGGCGTGCCTCTTGCACCGACTTGCGGGTGTCTTCGAGCGCGAAGCGGCCCTCGTAATGGTCGACGTCGTTCGGCTTGCCGTCGGTGAGGACGAGCAGCAGCTTCTTGCGCTGCGGCTGGCGGGCGAGCTCGGCTGCGGCGTGGCGCACCGCCGCGCCGATCCGCGTGTAATAGCCCGGCTTCAGCGCGCCGATGCGACGCTCGACCGTCCCGCTCATCGGCTCACCAAAGGCCTTGACCGTCTCGAGCCGCACCCAGGACCGCCGGCGCGAAGTGAAGGTGAGGATGCTGTGGTGATCGCCGCAGGCCGAAATCCCGTGGGCGAGCGCCAGCAGCGCCTCCTTCTCGACGTCGAGCACGCGGTAGCCGTCGACCCAGGCGTCCGTGGACAGCGAGACGTCGACGAGTAGCGTGACGGCGAGATCGTGCCCTTGCGGGCGCATCGCGACGTGGATGCGATCGAGACCGCTACTGCTGCCGGCGCGGAGGTCGCAGCGCGCGCGCACCAGTGCGTCGAGGTCGAGATCGTGTCCGTCGAGCTGGGCGCGCATCAATTCGTGACGCGGCCGCAACACCTCGAAGCGGCGGCGCACCTGGCGGATGTGCCGGCGCATGGCATGGTCGGGGGTCCAGCTCTCACCCTGCTCGGAGGCCGCACCCGCCAGCACGCGGCAATGATCGGGCAGATAGGATCCGCTGCGGTAATCCCATTCGGGATAGGTAAGGTCCGCACTCAGCCGCGACGCATCGAGGGCCTCCGGCGGCAGATCGAGATCGAACTTGAACCGGCTCGCCGGCTTACCGGTGCGGCGGCTGAGCGTGATCTCCTCGAGATCGTCGGCCGCTTTCTGCGCATCCTCGTCTTCACTGTCGTCGGCCGGACGGTCGACATTGACCATCTCGGCCATCGCGAGGATCTTCTCGAAGCGGTTGAGCACGAAGGGATCGCGGCGGTTGGCATTGTCCTCGCGCTCGCGGACGGCAAAGCGCTTGCGATTGTCCTGGGCCTCGGGCTCGGCGCCCGGGGCACATTCGTCCTCGCCTGCATGCGCGGGCGAGAGCTCGCGCGTCCAGCAATCCCCCCAGAGCGGGCACGGCAGGATCGAGTGATAGCCCGGCGGCGCCTTGTCCGGCAGCGGGCCCGTTCCCATCATCGCCGGCCACAGACTACCCGCAGGCGCCTTGCCGGCGCCGAGCAAGGCCAAGACGATCTGCTCGGCTTCCTGCTCGATGCGCGGCAAAGGGCGACGAGGCCGGGCCTCGGCGGTTGCTGCGGCGAGTTGGGTGTAATCGGCGACGAGCCCGGGGAATTGCGTGAGCACCCAGACCGCCGTCTCACTTGCCCGGCGCAACACCAGAAGATCCCGCCGCAGCGGATCGGCTTCCGTGATCGTCTCGATCGGTGCAGCTGCGAACCATGCCGCAAGCCAGCGATAGAGCGCCGCGTTCAAGGCGCGGTCGGGAAAGATCGAGATCTGATCGGGCAGGAAGATGGTCGCCGCGTCACGACCCGGCTGCTCGAGGCGCTCGTCACCGAGGCCGATGCGCTGCCGCCAGCCGAGACGGTGCCCCGATTTTCGCGCGCCCGCGCTTGCGATCTGAACCCCGGTCTCGCCGCCGAGCGCGCGGAACATCACCGCGAGCCGGCCTCTCACCTCGGTCAGTGCCACGGCGTGATCATCGTGAACCGGATAGCTCGCGGTGCCGCCGACCATCCTGTGCCAGGCGCGGCCGACCGTCTCCTCCAGTTCGAGGAAGTCGAGCATGGGCGCGGCCTCACCCGATGACGGCGCGTGAGACGTCCAGCAGCGCCGCCTTCACGTCGGAATCGTCGGTGAGCGGCTCGATCATGCCGGCCAGCACGGCATCGGCGATCGGCGTGCCCGCGGCAATCAGGGTCGCGCAATAGACCACGAGCCGGGTCGAGACGCCCTCCTCCAGGTCGTGGCCCTTCAGCGCGCGCAGCCGACCAGCCAGCCCCACCAGCGGCCGCACGCGCTCCGGCGACAGTCCGCTTTCGGCGGACACGACGGCGATCTCCTGCTCGGGCGGCAGGAAGCCGAATTCGATGGCGATGAAGCGCTGCCGCGTCGATGGCTTCAGCGCCTTCAGCAGCGTCTGGTAGCCGGGGTTGTAAGAGACCACGAGCATGAAGCTGTTCGGCGCCACCAGCTCCTCGCCGGTCCGCTCCAGCGGCAGGATGCGGCGATCGTCGGTCAGAGGATGCAGCACCACGGTGACGTCCTTGCGCGCCTCCACGACCTCGTCGAGATAGCAGATGCCGCCCTCGCGCACCGCGCGCGTCAGGGGACCATCGGTCCACACGGTGTCGCCGCCCCTGAGCAAATAGCGGCCGGTGAGATCGGCGGCAGTGAGGTCGTCATGACAGGCGACTGTATGAAGCGGCAGGCCCAGCCGCGCCGCCATATGCGCGACGAAGCGCGTCTTGCCGCAGCCGGTCGGCCCCTTGAGCAAAACCGGCAGACGACGCCGCCAGGCATGCTCGAAAAGCTCGCATTCGTTTCCGGATGGAACATAGGCCGGCAGCTCGGGGGCCGAGGTTACCGTGTGAAGGGCAGCTTTCATGATGTCTCTCCGGATTTTCCAGGAAGCGGGCGGCCGCGGCGAACCGCGGCCGCCCTTTCTCTCGTTTACTCGGCCGGCTGCAGCGCCGCAGGAATGGTCGCCTGCCTCTCGCGGCCCGGCACCAGCACGGCCCAGACGAACATCAGCGCGGAGATCGCGACGAACACGCCGGAGCCGAGCCGGACCCAGTAGAACATCGCGAGCTGGTCCTGGACGTCCATGTAACCCTGGCCGAGCACGCGCTGCAGGTGAACCTGGACCACGCCGGCGAAGGTCAGCGCGAAAGTCATGGTCATCATGGCCGTGCACATGATCCAGAAGCTCGTCATGGAGAGCCATTGGTTATAGGGCGCGCGTCCCTTGATCTGCGGGATCGCATAGGCCATCACCGACAGGTTCAGCATCACATAGGCGCCGAAGAAGGCGAGATGGCCGTGCGCGGCGGTGACCTGCGTGCCGTGGGTATAGTAGTTCACCGAGGACAGCGTGTGCAGGAAGCCCCACACGCCGGCACCAAGGAACGCCATCACCGAGCAGCCAACCGACCACAACAGCGCAGCGCGATTCGGATGCTTGCGGCCGGCCTTCCAGGTCATCTGCACGGTGAAGATCACCATGGTGAAGAACGGCGCAACCTCGAGCGTGGAGAACAGCGAGCCGATCCACTGCCAGTAGCCGGGCGCGCCGATCCAGTAGAAATGGTGGCCGGTACCGAGGATGCCCGAGAACAGGGCAAGGCCGATGATGACGTAGAGCCACTTCTCGACGACCTCACGATCGATGCCGTTGAGCTTGATCATGAGATAGGCGAGCACGGAGGCCATGATCAGCTCCCACACGCCCTCGACCCAGAGATGGACGACGTACCACCAGTACATCTTGTCGACGGCAAGGTTCGCCGGGTTGTAAAAGGCGAACAGGAAGAAGATCGCAACGCCCCACAGGCCGAACAACAGGATGTTGGTGACCGTGGTCTTGCGGCCCTTCAGCGCCGTCATCGTGACGTTGAACAGGAACATCAGGCAGACGACGACGATGCCGACCTTGATGATGAAGGGCTGTTCGAGAAACTCCCGGCCCTCGTGGTAGTGGAAGAGATAGCCGACCACGGCGACGCCGGCTGCGCCGAAGAACATCCAGAACTGGATCTTCGCCAGCAGCGGGCTGTAGAGCTCGTTCTCGGTCTCTTCCGGGAGCAGATAGTAGGTCGCGCCCATGAAGCCGATCAGCGACCATACGATCAGCGCGTTGGTATGGATCATCCTGACGATGTTGAACGGCAGCAGCGTCGACAGCGTATTGGGTAGGACGTAGATGGTCCCGGCGAGCAGGCCGAACACGACCTGGGCCAGGAACAGGGTCAGCGCGCCGTAGAAATACAGCATCGCGACTTTCTGGGTTTGGTACTTCATCTCGGGTTCTCTCTGTCTTGAAAGAGGAAAGCTGTGCGCCTTGCTTGTTGTTTGAGCATGATCTCTTCGGAAAACCGCTTCACACTTTTCCGGATCATGCTCAGCCGGCCTTGTTCGGCGGCCAGCTCTGACGCTTGATCGTGCTGGTCCATTGCAGGAAGTCGGCGAGATCGTTGAGTTCCTGGTCGGTCAGGTTGAACTGCGGCATCTGCCGCCGGCCCTCTGCGCCCGAGGGCTGCGATTGCATCCAGGCCTTCAGCGTCTCGCGCGCGGCGGCCGGATCCTCGTTGCCGCCCCAGCGATCCCAGACGTTGCCGACCTCTGGGGCGAAATAGGCGCCCTCGCCCAGCAGTGTGTGGCAGTTGATGCAGGAGTTCTTCTCCCAGACATGCTTGCCGCGGGCGACCGACGACGTCAGCGTCTTCGCGTCGGTCGAGGTCGTCGCCATGTAGTAATGGCTGTGCGCCGTCAGCCCTATGAAAATGGCGAAGAAGAAGGCCGAACCGCCGTAGAAGACATTTCGAGCGGCCGACTTGGTCAGGCGTTCAGCCATTGCCAATCCTTTCCGTTTGATTCCTGAGAAAGATGCGATGCTGCGATTTATTGCCGATTGCCTGGGGGTCCTCTTTGACGAAGCGCAAGCAGCGCGACGATGCGCAACCGCCAGTCAGATCAGGGCAACGACGGCTGATGCGAGCCAGGCAAACAGCACCACGATGAAGACCCAGGCGCTGACGATGCCGCGCCAAAGTGCCGGCGCTGAGCGAAGATCGAGGAAATCGAGCACGATACGGCGGCCCTTGAGAGCGGCAAACGTCAGCAGCAAGGCGTTGGCAAACAAGGGGCGCGACACCAGCGGCGGCACCAGAATGGTCGCGAGCGCTAGGCCGATCAACGTGATCCAGGTGATGTCGAGACGATCCGGAATCACGGGTGCACCAGATAGATGATGGGAAACATGACGATCCAGAGCAGGTCGACCATGTGCCAGAAAGCGGTGCCGGTCTCGACGCCCGCCGCTCGGGCGCCCCGGGACACTACGGCCAGAATCACGATGCCGAGGCCGACGTGCAGGAGATGGAAGCCGGTGAGGAGGAAGTACAGCGTGAAGAACGGGCTGGTCTCCAGGCCGTTTCCTAACGCGATCTCGCCGGCATATTCGAACAGCTTGACCGCGATGAAGACGACGCCAAGGGCCATGGCGCCGAACAGCCAGCCGCGTGCACGCCGGCTTTCGCCCGCCCGTGCAGCAGCCGCCCCGCGCGCGGCAGCCCAGCCACTGGTCACGAGCACGATGGTGTTGATTCCCGCCAGATGCGCATCAAGGCTGGCCTGACCGGCCGCGAAGACCGCCGGGTGAAGCGCGCGCGCGATGACGAAAGCGCCAAGGAACAGGCCGAAGGCGGCGAGCTCGCTGAAGAT
Organism: Bradyrhizobium sp. IAR9; assembly: GCF_013408065.1. Classification (NCBI taxonomy): domain Bacteria; kingdom Pseudomonadati; phylum Pseudomonadota; class Alphaproteobacteria; order Hyphomicrobiales; family Nitrobacteraceae; genus Bradyrhizobium; species Bradyrhizobium sp. IAR9. The sequence goes on along the minus strand of NZ_JACBZW010000012.1, from coordinate 263,555 downwards.
CAGCACCCAGATCATGGGATCGCCGGGAAGATCTTCCAGGATTCCCCAGCCGGTTCCCTGTTGTTCGCAATCCGTTGCCGACATCTGACTTCCGCATCAAGACGCCGAACAGATATCCCACCGGCGCGATTCCAACTTTGTCGCCGGACAAATAGTGCAACTGGCGGGAGGCAGGTTTGCGCTATCGCAACGTCCCGCCCGCCTCACCGCCATAGGGTCGGTGCATCCGGTGGTTCCGCAAAACGGCGAGCGATGCAATGAGCGATGCACAAATCGGGCTGATGACCGCGACCCCCATCATCATCGTGTTCGCCATCGCGCTCCGGCGAATGGGGGTCCTGTCGACCGTGGCAACCGTATCGGCGGTAATCCTCTCCGTCGCGATCGCGACGGTGCTGTTCACGACGCAATCACCGCTGCCGTAGGGTGGGCAAAGCGAAGCGTGCCCACCATAGTGCCACGAAAGAAGATGGTGGGCACGGCGCTTACGCGCCTTTGCCCACCCTACCAGACCGTCAATGCGGCTACCGCCGCTGGTTATACACGTCGATACACACCGCCCCGAGCAGCACCAGGCCCTTGATGACCTGCTGATAGTCGATGCCGATGCCGAGGATGGACATGCCGTTGTTCATCACGCCCATGATCATGGCGCCGACCACGGCGCCGCCGACGCGCCCGACTCCGCCATAGGCCGAGGCGCCGCCGATGAAGCAGGCGGCGATGACGTCGAGTTCGAAGCCCAATCCCGCCTTCGGCGTCGCGGTGTTGAGGCGCGCGGCGAAGACGAGACCGGCGAGTGCGGCCAGCACGCCCATGTTGACGAAGGTGAGGAAGGTCAGCCGTTCGGTCTTGATGCCCGACAGTTTTGCCGCCTTCGCATTGCCGCCCACCGCGTAGACCTGCCGGCCGATCACGGTGCGCCGGGTGACGAAGCCATAGAGCGCGATCAGCGCGGTCATGATGACCAGCACGTTCGGCAGGCCGCGATGCGAGGCGATCAGATAGGTGAAATAGAGCACGGCGCAAGCGAGCAGGACGCTCTTGCCCAGGAAGAACGCATAAGGCTCGACCTCGATGCCGTGCGATTGCTCACGCGAGCGTCCCTTGGCGCTGGCATAGACGAGTCCGAGCGCGAGCACGGCACCGATCAGCATGGAGGTCGGATGCAGCGTGCCGGCTTCGGGCAGCAGCTCCGGAATGAAGCCGGAGGACAGTTTCTGGAAGGTCGCCGGGAACGGGCCGAGCGACTGCCCTTGCAGCACCGCGAGCGCGAGGCCCTTGAACACCAGCATGCCCGCCAGCGTCACGATGAAGGACGGAATGCCGAAAAAGGCCACCCAATAGCCCTGCGCCGCGCCGATCGCCGCACCCAGCAACAGGCAGGCGATGAAGGCGAGCGTGTAGTCGATCTTGTAGGTCACCATTAGCACCGCGGCCACCGCGCCGACGAAGCCGGCGACCGAGCCGACCGACAGGTCGATATGGCCGGTGACGATCACCAGCAGCATGCCGAGCGCCATGATGACGATGTAGCTGTTCTGCAGCACCAGGTTGGTCAGGTTGAGCGGCTGCAACAGCGTGCCGCCTGTCATGACCTGGAAGAACAGCATGATCGCGATCAACGACATCAGCATGCCGTAGTTGCGCAAATTGTTCTTGATGAAGCTGCCGTGCCGGCGCTCCTCGGGCAGCGATACCGTCTTGTCGGTCATGGCTGCATTCCTCCCATTTCCGCGGCCGCGGGCGCGGCGTTCCCAATGTTTCGTTCGTTGCGCATGATGGCGCGCATGATCTTTTCCTGCGTCGCCTCGGCTCCGCTGAACTCGCCGACGAAGGCGCCGTCGTTCATGACGCAGATGCGGTCGCAAATGCCGAGCAGCTCGGGCATCTCCGAGGAGATCACCACGACGCCGCGGCCGGCCTCCGCCAGCTCGTTGATGATACAGTAAATCTCGTATTTGGCACCGACGTCTATGCCCCGCGTCGGCTCGTCCAGAATCAGCACCTTGGGGTCGGTCATCAGCCATTTCGACAGCACCACCTTCTGCTGGTTGCCGCCGGAGAGCTGGCCGGTCTCCTGGTAGACGTCGGAGCAGCGGATGCGCATGCGGGTGCGATAGTCGCTGGCGATCTTCAGCTCGGCGATGTCGTCGATCACGCGGCTTGGCGCGACCTGGTCGAGGCTGGCGAGCGTGATGTTCTTGCGGACGTCGTCGGCCAGGATCAGGCCGAGCTGCTTGCGATCCTCGGTGACATAGGCAAGGCCGGCGTCGATCGCCGCCGCGACGCTCGGCAGCACCATGTCTCTGCCTTCGAGCCGGATGCTGCCGCTGATATGGGTGCCCCAGGAGCGGCCGAACAGGCTCATGGCGAATTCAGTGCGGCCGGCGCCCATCAGCCCGGCAATGCCGACGACCTCGCCGCGCCTGACGCCGAAATTGACGTTCTTGATCACCTGCCGCTCGGGATGGATGGGATGATAGACCGACCAGTTCGCGACGTCGAGCACGGGCTCGCCGATCTTCACGCTGCGCTCGGGGAAACGGTGCGCCATGTCGCGATTGACCATGCTGCGGATGATGCGGTCTTCCTGAATCGGCTCGGCGCGGCAATCGATGCTGTCGACGGTGCGGCCGTCGCGGAGCACGGTGATGTGGTCGGCGACCTTGGCGACCTCGTTGAGCTTGTGCGAGATCAGGATCGAGCCGATGCCCTGCTCGCGGAACGCCATCAGGCGTTCGAGCAGCGCGGCGCTGTCAGCCTCGTTGAGGCTCGCGGTCGGCTCGTCCAGGATCAGCATCCGCACCCGCTTGGACAGCGCCTTGGCGATTTCGACCAGTTGCTGCTTGCCGACGCCGAGATCGGTGATCAGCGTGTCAGGGGATTCCTTCAGGCCGACCTGCGCCAGCAGTTCACGCGTGCGCCGGTACACCTCGTCGCGGTCGATCACGCCCAGCTTTGAAGGCGGATGCGACAGAAAAATGTTCTCCGCGATCGACATCAGCGGGATCAGCGCCAGCTCCTGGTGGATGATGATGATGCCGAGCGCCTCGGAATCGTTGATGTCGCGGAAGCGCCGCTCCTCGCCGTCGAAGACGATGGTGCCCTCATAGCTTCCATGCGGGTAGACACCACTGAGCACCTTCATCAGCGTCGACTTGCCGGCACCGTTCTCGCCGACGAGCGCGTGGATCTGCCCGGCGTGAACCGAGAAGTTGACGTCGCGTAGCGCCTGCACGCCTGCAAAGCTCTTGCTGACGTTGCGCATCTCCAGCATGGCGGTCATCGTGTCATATCCCTCGATCGCTGTCGTTCACCTCTCCCCGCTTGCGGGGAGAGGTCGGATCGCATCGCAAGATGCGATCCGGGTGAGGGGGAGTCTCCGCGAGTCCCACTGCCACCTCGCTCGCGCCCCTCACCCTTCCCCTCTCCCCGCAAGCGGGGAGAGAGGAAGGAAAGAGTATTACTGGAACTGCGCCTTCTTGTAGTAGCCGCTGTCGACCAGCACCTTCTCCCAATTGTCCTTGTAGACCACGACCGGCTTGAGCAGGTAGGACGGCACGGTCTTGACGCCGTTCTCGTAGGTCTTGGTGTCGTTGACCGTGACCTGCTTGCCGGCAAGCGCGGCGTCGACCATGTCGGCGGTCACCTTGGCGAGGTCGCGGGTATCCTTGAAGATGGTCGAATATTGGTCGCCGCGCAGCATCGCCTTGATCGAGGGCACCTCGGCGTCCTGACCCGAAATGATCGGCATCGGCTGATCGGCGCTGCCGTAGCCGACGCCTTTCAGTGAGGAGATGATGCCGATCGAGATGCCGTCATAGGGCGACAGCACGGCGTTGATCTTCTTGTTGCCATAGTAGGCGCTGAGCAGATTGTCCATGCGGGCCTGGGCGGTGGCGCCGTCCCAGCGGAGCGTCGCGACCTTGTCCATACCCATCTGGCCCGAGCCGACGACGAGCTTGCCGCTGTCGATATAGGGCTTCAGCACGCTCATCGCGCCGTTATAAAAGAAGTAGGCGTTGTTGTCGTCGGGGGAGCCGCCGAACAGCTCGATGTTGAACGGGCCTTTGCCGTCCTTCAGCCCGAGCCCCTGCTCGATCGACTGCGCCTGGAGCACGCCGACCTGGAAATTGTCGAAGGTCGCGTAATAGTCGACGTTCGGCGTGCCGCGGATCAGGCGGTCATAGGCGATCACGGTGATGCCCTTCGCCTTGGCCTGCTTGAGCACGTCGGACAGCGTGGTGCCGTCGATTGCAGCGATCACCAGCGCTTTCGCGCCCTTGGTCACCATGTTCTCGACCTGCGAGAGCTGGTTCGGGATGTCATCCTCGGCATATTGCAGGTCGGTGTTGTAACCCCGCTCCTTCAGCACCTTGACCATGTTGTTGCCGTCGTCGATCCAGCGCGCCGACGATTTGGTCGGCATCGCGATGCCGACGGTCGCCTTGTCCTGGGCGGAGGCGGTGAGGCCTGTGGCCATCGTCGCAGCGCCGGCCAACGCCAGTGCGAGGAATGTCGTCTTCAGTTTCAGCATGTTTTCACTCCCTTGGGTGTCAGACTGTTTCTTGATGTCGTCGAGAACGTCGTCGTCGTGGACTGCCTCTGGTCTCCTATGCGAGCTTGACGTCGGGCTCCGCGCGACCGCGCGCGGATGGCTCCAATAGAAAAGTGCAACCGGCTTGCGGATCGGCGGCACGCGCCGCCGCGTCCATATCCTGCCACGCTGACGTGACGAGGAGGCGCGACAGATCGGGGCCGACGAAAGCCGGGCAGCTTGCCTGCTTTGCCGGCACGCTCAGCGAGCGCAGACGCTCGCCTTGCGGAGAATAGACATCGATCCGGCTCGCGCCCCAGCAGGCATTCCAGATGTTTCCGTCGGCATCGCACACTGAGCCATCGAGGCCGCCGATACCGGTGTGTCGCAGCAGCACCTCCGGCTCGCCGCGCGGCAGGCCGGTCGCGGGATTGAGCGGGACTGCGTAGAGCACGGCGCGTGCGGTGTCGGTGAAATAGCCAATGGCGCCGTCCGGCGAGAAGCAGATCGAATTGGGGATGCTGATGCCGAGAAACAGCGTGGAGATCTTGCCGCGATGCAGCGCATAGATCGCCCCTGCCTTCGGCTCAGCCTTCTTGCCCATGGTGCCGATCCAGAACGTGCCGGACTGGTGCACGCGGCAATCATTGGAGCGCGTGGCGGGCTTGTCCGCTTCGAGCGGAAGGAACAGCGTCATCGCACCGTCGGCGACCTTGCGGATGTAAAGCCCATCCTCGGCGACGATCAATTGCCGCTCGGCATCGATGCGCCCGAGCGCGCTCGCCATCCGGCCGAGCGCGTGGACGCGAATGCTGCCGCTGTCGAGTTGCGCCTCGAACAGCCGTCCCTCGCGAATGTCGAACCACCAGGCGGTGTCTGTGGTCACGTCATAGGTCGGGCCCTCGCCGAGATGACAGGGATCGTCCGAGAGAACTGATGTCGGCACCTGTTCCATCATGACGCCCTCACACCGAAGCGATAGACCGTGTGATGCCGATAAACTCCGCCGGGATCGAGGCGCGGGCTCGGGAAATCCGGCCGGTTCGGCGCGTCAGGCCAGATGTGCGGCTCCAGGCACATGGCATCCGATTGCCGGATCAGCTTGCCGCCCTTCCCCGAAATCGTGCCGTCGAGATAGTTGCCGGAATAGACTTGCAGGCCGGGTTGGTCGGTGAACAGCTCCATGACGCGCCCCGCGCGCGGTGCCTCCAGCCGCGCCGCGAGCGCAAGCTTGCCGTCGCGCGCAAGGCAGTAGGTGTGGTCGTAGCCCCTGCCGTTGCGCAATTGCTCATCGCCTTGCCGGATACGCTCGCCAACTTGCCGAGGCTCGCGGAAGTCGAACGGCGTTCCCGCCACCGCGCGCGGCGGTCCAGGCAGCGGAATGGCGGTGGGGTCGATGGCGAGGAAATGCTCGGCGGCGACCGTCAGCCTGTGATCGAGAATGGGCGTGCCTGACGTCGCGCCTTCCAGATTGAAGAAGCTGTGGTTGGTGAGGTTGACGATGGTGGGACGGTCGGTCCGCGCCTCCATGCTCAACGACAATTCGGTCGGGCCGGTGACGCGATAGGTCAGGCGGACATCGAGCTGGCCGGGATAATTCTCCTCGCCGTGCGGACTTGTGTAAGTGAGCGTCACCCCGGGCGCGGCGCCGTCGTCGATCTCCGCAATCTGCCAGAGCTTGCGATCAAAACCGTCGAGGCCGCCGTGCAGCGCATTCGGGCCGTTGTTGACCGGGAGCTGTACCGTTTCACCGTCGAGCGAGAACTGTCCGTTGGCGATACGGTTGGCATAGCGGCCGACGGTGGCCCCAAGGAACTTTCGCTCCGCGAGATAGCCGGCGAACGCATCATGGCCGAGCACGACATCGTCGTGACCGCCCTTCGCATCCGGCGCAATCAGCGCCTGGATCACCGCGCCGTGGGTGATGATCCGCGCCTCGAAGCCGCCCTCGCCGCGCAGCACGATGCGCTCGACTTCGCGGCCGTCGGGCAGTGTTCCGAAGATGTCTTTTGTGATTTTTGATGCGGCCATGTCTAATCCACAAACGGTTCGACCACGGTGCGCCTGCCGAGCAGGAACGCGTCGGCGACGAGGCGAAGCGGCGTCAGATCGACGTCGCTTGCGCCGGTCGCCGCGAGCTCGACGAAGCGCCGGTAGAGTCCGCGATATTCCTCATCGGGCGCCTCGGCAAGCACCTTGCCGTCGACCTCCATCCGCGCGCCACCGCTGGACAAAGTCATCCGGCCCTGGTCGGTTTCGACGACGATATCCCAGCTCTGCGGTCCGGTCTGGCGGAAATCGAACTCGGCGGTGACAGCAAGGCCATCGATGTCGGTCAGCGTCAGGTTCGCCGCAATCGGCGCCTGGCAATTGGCGGGAAACGCCAGCTCAGCCGCGGTGACGAACACGGGTTTCGGCAGGATCCTGGTCAGGATCGACAGCGCGTTGATGCCGGGGTCGAACACGCCGAGGCCGCCCGGCTCCCAGATCCAGCCCTGCCCGGGATGCCAGACGCGGACATCTTCCTTCCAGCTGATGTGCACCGACTTGATGCGACGCTCAGTGAGCCATTGCCGCGCGGGCTCGACCGCCGGCGCATGGCGTGAATGCCAGGTCGCAAACAGCGTTCGCTTTGCCTCCGCCGCCATCGCGATCAGCGGATCGAGCTCGGCGACACCGATACCCGGCGGCTTCTCCAGCATGACATGCTTGCCGGCGGCGAGCGCCGCGGCAGCCTGCGCGCGACGCACCTGCGGCGGCGTGCAGAGCGAGACCGCATCGATCGGCGGCCCTTTCTCCAGCAGCTCCTCGATGGTGGCGAAATGCGGCAGTTCTGGCAGCGAGGCGTTACGGCTGGCAATCGCCGCCAGCGTCGCGCCCGGCACGGCGGCGATTGCGCCCACATGCTGGTCGCGCGCGATCTTGCCGAAGCCGACGATGGCGATGCGGAGTTCCGTCACGATCCCTCTCCAGATTCCACGGAGGCCGGTGCCGTCTCGATGACCGTGCCCTCATGGCGATGCATGCCGTTGTGAATGACGAAAATCATCGCCTCAGAGGCGGCCTCCGCATCGCCGGCCGCAATCGCATCGACGATCTTCTGGTGCCAGAGCAACACCGTGTCGCGGTCTTCCAATTCGACCGGCGCGCTCAGCAGGAACGAGGCGCGAAGCGCGGCCTCGATGACGTGGCCGATCGAGCGCATGAACAGGTTGCCGGAGGCGCGCGCCACGGCGACGTGAAGTGCGAGGTCGGCATCGGCAAAGCCGACCGAATCGGACGCTTCGAGCCGCATGCGCTCCATGCTGCGCCGAAGTTCGGCCAGATCCTCCTCCGACCGCTGCTTGGCCGCCAGCATGGCCGCGCGCGGCTCGACCGCGAGACGGATCTCGGCGAGGTCATTGAGGAAACGCTTGTCGATACCGGCGTCCAGATGCCAGGCCAGCACGTCGGCGTCGAACATGTTCCAGGCGGCGCGTTCGCGCACGACGGTTCCGACGCGCGCCTTGGTGGTCAGCAGTCCCTTGGCGACCAGGGTCTTCACGCTCTCCCGCAGCACCGGCCGCGACACGCCGAACATCGCGATCATCTCGGCATCACCAGGCAGGCGCGTCCCTTCCGCGTAGCGGCCGGCGATGATGTCGACGCCGATCGAGCGGGCGACCTCCGCATGGTTGGAGTGAGCCCGCCGCGTCGGGATGACGACGATGCGCGATGTCATGTGGCGGCTCCTGCGCTCTTCGCCAGCGGCCGGCGCGCGAGCGCGACCAGACCCTGCTGCAAGGCAATGAAGGCGAACAGCAAGATGCCGGTCGCGATCTTGGTCCACCAGCTCGACAGCGTGCCGTCGAAATTGATGTAGGTCTGGATCAGCCCCTGGATCAGCACGCCGAGGAAAGTACCGATCACCGAGCCCTGCCCGCCCGTGAGCAGCGTGCCGCCGATCACGACGGCCGCGATGGTGTCGAGCTCGACGCCGACGGCGGAAAGCGAATAGCCAGCGCTGGTGTAGAACGAGAAGACGATGCCGGCGATGCCTGCGAGCAGGCTCGACAGCATGTAGATCTTCACCGTCATCTTGCCGACCGCAACGCCCATCAGGCTCGCTGTCGTCCGGCCGCCGCCGAGCGCATAGACATTGGCGCCGAACCGGGTGAGATGCAGCAGCAAGGCTCCGCCGATCACGATCGCGAGCATGATGATCGCAATCGCCGTCAACCGCCCGCCACCCGGCAATCGCAAGGCGAAGTCCGACACGGTGGAATAGATCGGCGCGGTGATCGGTATGGATTCGGTGGAGAGCAGAAAGCTCGCGCCGCGCGCCAGGAACATGCCGGCGAGCGTCACGATGAAGGGTGGCAAATCAAAGACATGGATCACCGCGCCCATCGCCGCACCGAAGGCCGCCGAGAGTGCGAGGACGGCGACGAAAGCAACCAGCGGCGGCATGCCCCAGCGCTCGATCGCGAGCGCAACAAAGACGGTGGTGAAGCCGATCACCGAGCCGACCGAGAGATCGATGCCGCCGGAGATGATGACGAAGGTCATGCCGGCCGCGGCGATGCCGAGGAAAGCGTTGTCGGTGAGCAGATTGCCGACGACGCGGGTCGATGCGATGTTGGGAAACTGCACCGCGCAGGCGGCGAAGCCCGCGACCAGCACGATCGCCGTGATGAGGGCAGGCGGCAGACCTCTCATGCTTTCGTCCTCCGCAGCCGCGCGGCGATGCCGGCAAATCCGGTCAACTTGGGCGATTGCAGCAACAGCACCGTGAGCACCACCACCGCCTTGACCAGCAGGTTGAACTCCGGCGGATAGCCGGACAAAAGGATGCCGGTGTTCATGGTCTGGATGATCAGCGCGCCGAGGACGGCCAGCACGAGGCTGAAGCGGCCGCCGAACAACGAAGTGCCGCCGATCACCACGGCCAGGATCGCATCGAGCTCGAGCCAGAGGCCGGCATTGTTTGCGTCCGCCCCCATGATGTCGGCCGCCGCGATCACGCCGGCCAGCGCGGCGCAGACGCCGCACCAGACATAGACCGACAGGATCATCGCACGGGTGCCGACGCCGGCAAGCTCGCTCGCCCGTGCGTTGCCGCCGGTCGCCTCGATCAGCAGCCCGAGCGCGGAGCCCCGCACCACCGCGCCGGTCAGGATGAGCATGCCCAAGGCAATCACCACCGGCACCGGCAGTCCGAGCACCGAGCCATTTCCGAGCCAGACCAGATCCGGCGAGGAGAACGTCACGATGCGTCCCTCGGTGATGAGCTGGGCGATGCCGCGTCCCGCCACCATCAAAATCAACGTCGCCACGATCGGCTGCATGCCGAGCACCGCGACGAGGAAGCCGTTCCACAGGCCGCAAATCAAGCCCGCGCCGAGTGCTGCCGCCAGCACGACGGCCAGACTGTGAGTGTCGGCGAGGCTCGCTGCGATCGCGCCGCAGATCGCCATGACGGCGCCGACCGAGAGATCGATGCCACGCGTCGCGATCACCAGCACCATGCCGAGCGAGAGCAGCGCCACCGGCGTGCCGCGGTTGAGCACGTCGATCAGGCTGCCGAACAGCCGGCCGTCCTGCAGGCGCAGGTCGAAGAATTGCGGCGACACCACGCGATCGACCGCGAGGATGACGATCAGCGCCAGGATCTGGGCAAGGCCGCGGCGCGGCAGCAGCGCTGTCATGTGTGGGCCTCAAGCGCAACAGCGACGCTATCGGCGGCAATGGCGGCGAGAATGTTGCCGACGTCGATCGCCTCGCCCGCGAGCTCCTCGATATGGGCGCGGTCGCGCAGCACCACGACGCGGTCCGAATAGGTCACGATCTCGTCGAGCTCGGAGGAGATCACGAGCAGCGAAAGCCCGTCGTCGCAGAGCTCGCGGATCAGGCGGATGATTTCGGCATGCGCGCCGACATCGATGCCGCGGGTCGGCTCGTCCAGCACGAGAAGCCGCGGCGAGGTCGCGAGCCAACGCGCCAGCAACACCTTTTGCTGGTTGCCGCCGGAGAGCAGGCCCACGGGGCGCTCCGGATCGGGCGGGCGGATGTCGAGCATCTTGACGTAGCGGCGCGCGAGCTCGTCCTGCTCGCGGCGCGACAGCGGCCGATGCAGGCCGCGCTTGGCCTGGAGCGCGAGCACGATGTTCTCGCGCACGGTGAGCTCGGCGACGATGCCGTCGGTCTTGCGCTCCTCCGGGCAATAGCCAAAGCCGTGGCGGACGCCGTCGCGGGGCGACTGCAGCCGCACCGGCGCACCCTCCACCCTCGCCTTCCCGCCATCGGCGCGCTCGGCGCCGAACACCAGCCGCGCCGTCTCGGTCCGGCCCGAGCCGAGCAGGCCGGCGAGACCGACGACCTCGCCATGGCGCAGCTCGAGATTGAACGGCGCGACATAGCCGGCCTTGCCGTAATTCTCGAAACTCGCGCAGACCTCGCGCACCTTGTGCTCGCCCACTGATGCGCGCGCGCTGGTGGTTTCGGCCAATTCGCGGCCGAGCATCAGCCGGATCAGCTCGAGCCGGGGCAGCGAGGCGATCTCGCGCTCCCCAACGAGGCGGCCGTTACGCAGCACCGTGATGCGATCGGAGATCTCGTAGACCTGGTCGAGGAAGTGGCTGACGAAGACGATGCCGATACCGCGCTTCGCGAGCTGCCGCATGATGCCGAACAGGATCTCGACTTCGTGGCGGTCGAGGCTCGCGGTGGGCTCGTCCAGGATCAGCACGCGCGCGGAGAGATCGACGGCGCGGGCGATCGCGGTGACGTGCTGCACAGCCACCGAATAGCTGCTGAGCGGCGCGGCAACGTCGATGTCGAGGCCAAACTCCGCAAGCAGCGCCTTGGCGCGGCGGCGCATCTCGCCCTCGCGCACGATGCCGAAGCGCATCGGCTGGCGATCGAGGAACAGGTTCTGCGCCACGGACAGGTTCGGCAGCAGGTTGACTTCCTGGTAGACGGTGGCAATGCCCGCTGCCAGCGCTGCCTTGGCCGAGCGCGGCGCGACCTCTTCACCGCCGATCCTGACAATGCCGGCATCACGCGGGAACACGCCGGTGACGACCTTGATCAGCGTGGACTTGCCGGCGCCGTTCTCGCCGAGCAGCGCATGGATCTCGCCGGCGCGCAGCGTGAAGTCGACCTCCTGCAGCGCGCGCACAGCGCCAAAGCTTTTGCTGATCCCGCGCACCTCAAGAAGGGGCAGAGCAGGATCGGGGCTGTTCTGCATGGCAAATTCACTCCCACGGGTGCCCGCCATTGAAGCGGACACCCAGCCTAGCCGTTCGTGCAGCGGTTTCGAAGGGGGATCGCCGGACCACTGGAGGCGGTCCGGCGCGGAGCCCCCCCCTCAGTAACCGAGGCCCTTCTTGCTGTCGTAGATCTTCTGCGGATCGTCGGCGGCGGTATAGAGCTTGGACTCGGTCTGGATCCACTTCGGCGGAACCGTGCCCTTGCCCTTGAAGGCTGCGACGGCATCGAGCGCCGGGCCCGCCATGTTCGGCGTCAGCTCCACCGTGGCGTTCGCTTCGCCGGCAACCATCGCCTTGAAGATATCGGGGACCGCGTCGATCGAAACGGTGAGGATGTCCTTGCCAGGCTTGAGGCCGGCTTCCTTCATCGCCTGAATCGCGCCCACCATCATGTCGTCGTTGTGGGCGTAGACCGCGCAGATGTTCTTGCCGCCGCCTTCGGCCTTGATGAAGCTTTCCATTACCTCCTTGCCCTTGGCGCGGGTGAAGTCGCCGGTCTGGCTGCGCACCACCTTCAGGTTCGCGTGCTTGGCGATGGCGGTGTCGAAGCCTTTCTTGCGGTTGGTGGCGACGCTGGCGCCGACCGTGCCCTGCAGCTCGACGATGTTGCAGGCCTTGGCGCCGACCGTCTTGGCCAGCCAGTCGCCGGCGACCTCGCCCTCATGCACACTGTCCGAGGTTACGGCGGTGAGATAGAGCTCCTTGCCGGAGGGATCGATGTCGCGGTCGAGCAGCACGACCGGGATCTTGGCTTCCTTGGCCTCCTTCAGCACCGAGTCCCAGCCGGTCGAGACCACGGGCGCGAGGAAGATCGCATCGACGTTCTGCGCGATGAAGGAGCGGATCGCCTTGATCTGGTTCTCCTGCTTCTGCTGCGCGTCGGCGATCTTGAGATTGACTTTGCGCTTGGCGGCCTCCTGCTTGGAGACCGACGTCTCGGCGGCGCGCCAGCCGGATTCCGATCCGATCTGCGAGAAGCCGATGGTGAGCTCGGCGGCATTCGCCGGCAGCGCGAGCAACAAGGCGGCCGTGGCGCTGGCCGCAAAGAGGGCTTTGAGGATCATCAGGCGAGTCTCCCAAGACGTTATCCGGGGCGCCGATTGGTAGCATGGCACCCGCAGGCCGGCCTTTGAGGCGGCGGGAGGGACTATTTCACGGAAGAAGGGTTCCGACTAGTCATATTATTTGACTATTTGAAGTAAAACGCGCCCGAGCGGCGGCAAGCGGTTCTAAGACACGCCAAGCGCGATTTTGTTCCACCGATGCAACGGGAAGATGAAGGAAGCTTGTGGTTGGATCCAGCCGCGGACACCGTCATGGCCGGGCTTGTCCCCGGCCATCCACGCCTCATCTCGCATGACGAAGAACGTCGATGCCCGGGACAAGCCCGGGCATGACGGCCCCATAGACGTTCGCTTGGGAGGTCAGCTGCGAGACGTGAAGCGCTAAATCAGCTTCCGCTGCGCCAGGTTCTTCATCAGCGCACCAATGCCGAAGGTCCAGGGCTCGCACTCGTCGCTGGTGCGCATCCGGTTGACGAGATTGCCGAGTTGCGGCGCTGCGATCGTGACGATGTCGTCGCGCTTGTGGGTGAAGCCCTGCCCCGGCGCATCGCGATCCTTGACCGGCGCGAACATCGTGCCGAGGAACAGCACGAAGCCATCAGGGTATTGATGCACCTTGCCGATGGTCTGCTCGACCAGATCGGTCGGATCACGGCTGATCTTGCTGATCGAGGAATGGCCGTCGAGAATGAAGCCGTCCGCTCCCTTCACGTTCAGGCTGATGTCGAGCTTGCGCGCATCGTCGAGCGTAAAGCTGTCGTCGAACAGGCGCAGCAGCGGTCCGATCGCGCAGGAGGCGTTGTTGTCCTTGGCCTTCGACAGCAGCAGCGCGGAGCGTCCTTCGAAGTCGCGCAGATTCACGTCGTTGCCGAGTGCGCCGCCGACGATCTTGCCGCGGCTCGACACGAACAGCACGAGCTCCGGCTCCGGGTTGTTCCAGGTCGATTTCGGATGCAGGCCGGCATCCATGCCGGTGCCGACCGAGGACATGGTCGGCGCCTTGGTGAAGACTTCGGCATCGGGACCGATGCCAACCTCGAGATATTGGCTCCAGGCGTTCTGATCGATCAGCACCTGCTTCAGATGCATCGCCTGGTCGGAGCCCGGCTTGAGCTTTGACAAATCGTCGCCGATCAGCCGCGTCACCTCCTTGCGGATCGCTTCGGCAGAGGCCGGATTGCCCTTCGCCCGCTCCTCAATCACGCGCTCCAGCATCGAGATGGCGAAAGTCACGCCAGCAGCTTTCAGCGTCTGCAGGTCCACGGGCGCAAGCAGCCACGGCTTTTGGCGATCGCGCTGGTCCGGCGCCGTGTTGGCCACGATGGCGTCGAGATCGCCGATGCGCTCGCCCTTGGTCAGGCTCAGCGCCTTGGCTGGGTTGTCCTCTTCGCAGAGCGCGCTGATGGTCGGAAATCTTGCGGTGACGTCGAACACGCCATCGCCACGGACGGCGACCACGGCCGGACCGTTCGCCTGCGGCAGCCAGACGCGGCCGGCGAGTGTGCCGCGTGTTCCGTCCTCGGGGAGAAGGTCTTTCACCGTCAATATCGTCATGGCCGCGCCCTCACTGTTTCTCGGATCAGCCGCAGCCGATCATATTGGCGAAGACCAATAAACGTCTGGCGGGGGAAGTCCAGAGAGCGCGCCCCTCACTTGAACCAATGCACCAGTGCGATGCTGATGCCGAGCAGCAGCATCAGCGATAGCGTCACCGCGGCCGTCACCCGCCCGCCGACATTGGCGAGCACGCGCACGTCGACGCCGAGTCCGAGGGCCGCCATCGACACCACAGTGAGAAAACTCGTGATCTTGGTCACCGGCCCAACCACCGTCCCCGGCACGATCTCGAGGGAACGCAAGGTCGCCAGCGCCAGAAAGCCGAGGATGAACCAGGGCACGAGGCGGAAGAAGCCGACGCTGGTCTTCTTGGCATCGCTCTGCCAGCGCGAGGCAACCAGCGACAGGCCGACGACGACCGGCCCGAGCATCAGCACACGCATCAGCTTCACGAGCGTGCCGATCTGCGTCGAGACGAGCCCGGCCGGGACCGTCGCGGCCAGCACCTGCGGCACCGCATAGACCGTGAGGCCGGCGAGGATGCCGTATTGCGTGGCAGACAATTGCAACAGCGGAATCAGCAGCGGCAGGCCGAGCACCATCATCACGCCAAGGATCGCGGTGAAGGAGATCGAGGATGCGATCTCGTCATTGTTGGCGCCGATAATCGGCGCCACGGCGGCGATCGCCGAATTGCCGCAGATCGAGTTGCCGCAGGCGATCAGGATCGACAGCCGCGTCGACAGGCCCATCATCCGGCTAATGCCAAAGGACACGCAGAGTGCAATCACCACGACGGCTGCGATCGACGCCAGCAGCGCGACGCCGGAAGCCGCGATGGCGGCGAAGCTGATCGAGGCGCCCAGCAGCATGACCGCGACTTCGAGCAGCTGTTTTGCGCTGAAGGCGATGCCGGCCTGCCAGCGCGGCGCGGGTTTCCAGAAGCTGCGCAGGGCCATCCCGAGCAGGATCGCCATCACCAGCGCCTCGACATAGGGATGCTCGAACACCCCGAGCTCAGCCCTTTCTAGCAGGGCCGAGACACCGGCGACGGCGATACAGAGGAGGATGCCTGGAATCAGCGCGAAAATACGGCTCGCGGCGGTGGCCGGCTTGGCATCGGCCGGGCTGGATGCTTGATTCTGCGACACAAATCTCTCCCAGGGGAGAAAGATTTATACGCAGCGCCAGCTCAATGGGGAATAAGTTTTCGACATATCAGGGCCGAGGGAAGTTCTGTCCTCAACCCGGAATAAACGGCCTCAGAAGATCAGGCTCTTGGCGAGCGAGGCCACACGGCTGAACCCGTCGTAGACGCCGGGTTCGAAGAACGCTGCACGCGCGAGCACAATTCCGGCCACGAGCGACCAGAACAGGCCGGTGCCGACCCGCAACAGGAGCTTTGACGCGCGCGACTTCGGCTGGGCATCCGTTGCGGACACCAATTGCTCGCCGAAGGGCTCAAATCCAGTGCGTTCCATAGCAGGCCAATCCATCAATTCGTGGCTGAAATGTCGTCTTTTCGACCCCAAACAGCAATGGAAGCGATTGGCTTTTTTGGTCCCCCGCGGGGAAACTCCTTCCGCCGGAATGACCCCGGACAACCGTTTTCTTCTTCGGGCCTATTCGGGCACCGCCCGCCGGGCTCAAAGGGCCAGATAACGCCGGCGGATCGCCTCATTGGCTTTCAGCTCGTCGATTCCGGCGGCGTAGACGATCTGGCCCTTGTCGATGATCGTGGCGTGGCTCGCGAGCCCCAGGCAGAAATGCATGTTCTGCTCGGCGATCAGCACGGTCGATCCGATGCTTCGAAGCTGCCGCAACAGCTCGCCGATCCGCTGCACGATGATTGGCGCGAGCCCCTCGCTCGGCTCGTCCAGCAGCAACAGCGCCGGATTGCCCATCAGCGTGCGCGCGATGGCCAGCATCTGCTGCTCGCCGCCTGAAAGACGCCCGGCAATGCGATGGCGCAGCGGCTCCAGCAGCGGGAAGACCTCATAGATGCGCCTGATCGGCCATTCGTCCTGGCCCTCCGGCCCCTTCTTCTTTCCGATCACGAGATTGTCCTCGACGGTATGCTCCGGAAAGATCTGGCGGTCCTCCGGCACGAAGCCGAGGCCGGCACGCGCGATATGGTGCGGCTTCCAGCCGGAGATCACCGAGCCGCGGAGGCTCACCCTGCCGCGCCGCGGCGGCGCCAGCCCCATGATCGCCTTCATGGTCGTGGACTTGCCGGCGCCGTTGCGGCCCAGCAGCGCCATGGTCTCGCCCTGCCGCACCGAGAGGCCGACGCCGAACAGGATCTGGCTGGTGCCGTAATAGACGTCGAGATCGACGACTTCGATGACGACAGAACTCATGCGGTCGCTCCCGCATGCTCGGTGCCAAGATAGGCCTCGATCACGGCACTGTTGTTGCGGATCTCCCCGGGCGTGCCGGTCGCAAGAATGCGGCCATAGCAGAGCACGACGATTTTGGGCGCGATCTTGAACACGATGTCCATGTCGTGCTCGATGAAGACGACGGTGATCTTCTGGGTCTCCCAGAGCTCGCGCACCTTGTCGATCATGCGCCAGCGCTCTTCCGGCCCCATGCCGGCGGTCGGCTCGTCCAGCAGCAGCACTTTTGGTTCGAGCACCAGCGCAAGGGCAATATCGAGCAGCTTCTGATCGCCGTGCGACAGTGTCGCGGCTGTGCGATGGCGTTTGCCCGCAAGGCCGAGCAGCTCCATCACGTGCTCGGCGCGGTCGCGTGTCTCTGGCAACGGAAAGCGCTTGTGCAGCACCGCCGAGCTGCGCTGGTCGGCACTGACCGCAGCGAGCATTGTTTCCTGCACCGTCAGCGATTTGAAGATGCTCGCAACCTGGAAGGCGCGGCCGATGCCGTGCCGGACGATCTCCGGCGGCGAGCGGCCGGCGAGATCGACTCCGTCGAGCAGCACCTGGCCGGTGTCAGGCTTCAACGCGCCGGTGATCAAATTGAAGAAGGTGCTCTTGCCGGCGCCGTTCGGACCGATCACCGCGGTGAGCGAGCCGTCGGGGAAATCCAACGAGACGTCGTTGGTTGCCTTCACGCCGCCAAAGGACTTTGCGAGGTTGCGGATCTCCAGCATCGCTAGCGGCCCTCGCCTGCGTCGCGCCGCTGCGAAAACCATTCCGCGACGAAATCCAGCAAGCCTTTGCGCAGGCCCAGCGCGAAGAACAGGATGACAACGCCGAGCACGATGCCATGGTACTCGGTGAACCGCGTCACGGTGTCGTTGAGCAGCAGCAAGAGCACGGTGCCGACCATCGGCCCGAGGAAGGTTGAGACACCGCCGAGCATGTTGATGAAGATGCCTTCACCCGAGATGGTCCAATAGGCGAATTCCGGATAGGCGCCGGAAACGAACAGCGCCATTACCATGCCGCCCATCGCCGCGAACAGCGCTGCCAGCACGAACACGGTGAGCTTGGCGCGCCAGACGTCGATGCCGAGAAAGCTCGCGCGCGCGGCATTGTCGCGGATCATCCGCAACGTGTAGCCGAACGGCGATTGCGCGATCTGGCGCATCGCGAGCAGGCCGAGGATCAACAGCGCGCAACTGGCGATGTAGAGATGGACGTGGTTGGCGAGATCAATGCCTAGAAAGACCGGTCGCGGAATGCCGCCGCGCAGGCCTTGGTCGCCGCCGGTGAAGGAAGCCCAGGACAGGATGGTCGAGTGGATCAGCATCTGGAAGGCGAGCGTGACGAAGGCGAAATAGATCTCCTTGAGCCGCACGCAGATCGCGCCGATGACGGCCGCGACGAGCGCCGTGATCGCCAGCGTCGCCACGAAGGCGACCGGAACGGGCACGCCGAGCTTCTGCATGATCAGGCCGAAACTGTAGGCGCCAAGGCCGAAGAACATGCCATGGCCGAACGAGGTCAGGCCGGTGTAGCCGACCAGTAGGTTGAGTGAGGTCGCGAACAGCCCGTAGGCGGAGCAGCGGATGACGAAATCGAGCAGCGCCTTGCTGCCCGTCAATAGCGGCAAGCTCGCCAGCACGGCAAAGGCGACCAGCGCGATCAGGACGTCGCGATAACGTTGCAGCACCGAGCCACCGCGCACGGGTGCCAGCCCTTGCGCACGTCCGGCCTCCAGCTCGGTCATGCCGCCTCCTTGCCGAACAGGCCGGTGGGTTTCGAGACCAGAACGATCACCATGAACAGATACATCAAGCCTTCCGTGAACAGGGGAAAGCCGAGCGAGCCGAACGAGCGGATCAGGCCGAGCAGCAGCGCGCCGATCAGGGCACCCAGGATCGAGCCCATGCCGCCGATCACGGTGACGATGAAGGATTCGATCAGCACCGAAAATCCCATGCCGGGCGTCAGCGAGCGCACCGGTGCGGCGAGCGCACCCGCGAGCCCCGCCAGCATGCCGCCGAGCGCGAACACGCCGCCATAGATCAGGCCGGTGTCGATGCCGAGCGCGGACACCATGCCGGGATTCTGCGCGGCGGCGCGGATCACCTTGCCGATCCGGCTGCGCGACAGCCCGATGCCGAGCACGATCGCTGCAACCAGCGCGACACCGATCAGCAGCAGGTAATAAGGCGGTACCACGCCGCCGGCGATGAACAGCGGCATCACCTGGAACGCGGACGGCATGCCCATCGACTTGAATTCGGGCCCCCAGATCAGGCGCACGACATCGTCGAAAATCAGCACGAAGGCGTAGCAGACGAGGAGCTGCATCAAGACGTCCGCGCCATAGACGCGGCTCATGAAGACGCGCTCGAAGATCAGGCCGAGAATGGCCGTGCCGGCCGCGCCCGCCAGCATCGCCAGCGCGAAACTGCCGGTGAGCTGATAGGCGGTCATCGCGAAGTAAGCGCCAAACATGTAGAAGGCGCCGTGGCTGAAATTGACCACCTTGAGCACGCCGAAGATCAGCGTCAGCCCAACCGCGACCAGGAACAGCAGCATGCCGATGATGAGGCCGCTGGTGGTTTGCGTCACCAGGCAGGCGGAACTGGAGAGGCAGCCGGCAAGCGCGTCGAGATCCACGAGAGCACTTTCATTATCGGGCGCCTGACACGGCGCGAAAACTCAAACGAAACGGCGAAGACGGTCACCCGTCTCCGCCGCACATCAGATCAGGTGTAGCCCTTGCTCTTCTTCCACTCGGCCTCCAGCTCGAAGATCGTCTTCCAGTCGCCGGCCTTGACCTCCGGCACATACGGCTCCTGCGGGATCGTGGTGCCCCAGCCGATGGCGTAGCCGACCAGGGTGTGGTCGTCGCCGCGCATCGTCACGGTGCCGTCGGCACCGAACGGGCACTTGATGGTGAGGCCCTTCAACGCCTCCGCGATCTTCTTGCCGTCGGCGGAGTTCGCCTTCTTCGCGGCTTCCGCCATCAGCATGATGGCGGTGGCGTTCTCCCACGACCAGTTGGTCGGATATTCGTTGTACTTCGCCTTGTAGGCGTCGCCCCAGGCGGCATTCTCCGGCGTGGTCGGGAAGGTCTTGATGTAGCGGTTGCCGGAGTGGATGCCCTTGGGCAGGTTCTTCACGACAGTGAGCGCGGTGTAGTCGGCCATGTTGACCGCGAACACCTCCATCTGGCCGAACATCGCGTAGATGTTGGCCTGATCGATATAGGAGGTGAGATCGCCGCCCCACAGGCAGGAATAAAGCGCCTGGGGTTTGGCCTGAAGGATCTTCGTCACCACCTCGGTGTAGTCGGGCTGGAACAGCTTGGGCCAGGACTCGCTGATGATCTCGACTTCGGGCGCGAAGCGCTTCAGGTACAGCGTGAACTCCGCCGTTGTGTCGCGGCCATAAGCATAATCGGGCGAGCAGGTCGCCCATTTCTTCAGACCCTTGGTCTTGGCGATCGCCGCGGCATAGCTGCCGCCGATGATGGAATCGTGCACGCCCTGTCGCGCAGTGCGGAAGGCATTGGGAATGTGCTGCTTCGGGTCCGCAGTCAGCGACGAAGTTTCCGAATTGGTGTGGATGCAGAACACGCCGAGATCGCGTGCAACCTCATGCACCGCGAAGGCGCCAGACGAGGCTTCGGCGTCGATCAGCAGCTCACAGCCATCGGTATTCACGAGCTCGCGCGCGACGCGAGCGGCTTCCTGCGGCTGGCCCTTGGAATCGCGGATCACCATCTCGATCTGCCGGCCGGCCAGGCCGCCGGCGACGTTGACCTTCTCGACCTCGAGCATCACCGCATTGCGCGAGGACGTGCCGAGCTGGGCCACGCGGCCCGACAGGATCGTCGGCATACCGATCTTGATGGTCTTGGCTTGCGCACGCGCCACCCAAGGCGCGGCAACACTCATCGCACCGGCACCCATCAGCGCCAGCGTTGAACGGCGGCTGATGCCCGGCGTGCGGGTCCTCGTCATTTTTCCCTCCCTCTGTCGGGTCGGCGTTTCAAATCCCTGTCGGAGATCGTGTCGTCTCCGTATTCCGGAGGATTTCAGAGGGTGGGGGGTGACGTCAAGCCGAAGATGAATTACGAGTCAGAATTCATTGTAGGAGGAAGTGAGGCCGACAAACGGCCCAAAAGTCCGCAAATGATCAATCTTTCGAGTTTCATCGCCTTTCATGCCCGGCGCACGCCGGACCGGCCCGCGCTGAAATATCGCGGCGAGGAGATTTCCTACGCGGCGTTCGATGCGCGTGTCCGGACGGTGGCAGGCTGGCTCGCTGCGCGGGGCATCGGCGCCGGCGATGTCGTGGCCGTGCTGATGAAGAACAGTGCGGCTTTCCTGGAGCTCGTCTTCGCCACCAGCCATCTCGGCGCGGTGTTCTTGCCGATCAACTTCCGCCTCTCCCGCGACGAGGTCGGCTACATCATCGGCAATGCCGGCGCACGGCTTCTGATCGTCGACGAGGAATTGGCTGCGAATGCCGCGGGCACAGAGGTTGTCGTGCTCGACGAGGCCGCGCAGCAGAGCCTTGCGCGTCTTGCTGGCGATGCGCTGCCCGCGCCGATGCATGTCCGCGCACCATCGGACCTGATGCGGCTGATGTATACCTCGGGCACGACCGACCGCCCCAAGGGCGTGATGCTGTCCTACGATAATTTCTACTGGAAGTCCGCCGACCAGACGATCGCGCTCGGCCTCAGCGCCGAGACCCGCCTTCTCGTCGTCGGCCCACTCTATCACGTCGGCGCGCTCGACCTTCCCGGCCTCGCGGTGCTCTGGCACGGCGGCTTCATTCGCATCGAACGCAATTTCGAGCCGGAGACGGCGCTTGCAGCGATCGCCGAGGACAAGCTCAACGCAGCCTGGTTCGCACCTGTGATGACCAGCGCGATGCTCACCTGCCCGACGCGCGAGCGCTACGACGTCTCCAGCCTGCAATGGGCCGTCGGCGGCGGCGAGAAAACGCCGGAGCTGCGCATCCGCGCCTTCGCCGAATATTTCCGCAACGCGCGCTATATCGATGCCTATGGCCTCACCGAAACCGTCGGCGGCGACACCTTCATGGAGGCCGGCCGCGAGATCGAGAAGATCGGCTCGACCGGGCGTGCGATTGCCCATGTCGAGATCGAGATCCGCGACGAGGACGGCAAGGCCGTGCCGGCGAACGTTAACGGGGAGATCTGCCTGCGCGGTCCGAAGATCACGCGCGGCTACTGGAAGGATCCGGACAAGACGGCGTCCGCCTTCTTCGGCGACTGGTTCCGCAGCGGCGACGTCGGTTATCTCGATGAGGATGGCTTCCTGTATCTGACCGACCGCAAGAAGGACATGATCATCTCCGGCGGCGAGAACATCGCCTCCTCCGAGGTCGAGCGCGTCATCTATGAATTGCCTGGGGTGCGCGAGGTCGCGGTGATCGGCCTGCGCGACGCACGCTGGGGTGAACGGCCGGTCGCGATCGTCGTGCTGACCGAGGGCGCCAGGCTCGAGCTCCCTGCCCTCACCGAGCATTGCCGCGCGCGGCTCGCGAGCTTCAAGGTGCCGAAAGAGCTGATCATCCGCGACAGCCTCCCGCGCAATCCATCTGGAAAAATTCTCAAGCGCGTGCTGCGCGCCGAACTGGAGACCGTGGCATGACGCAAGGCCCAGCCACCGCGAAAGTCACAAAGCTCAACCGCATCGAGCGCAACGCCTGGACCAAGCAGAAGATCTTCGAGGCCGCCACCAAGGTCGTCGGCAAGCATGGCTATGCCGAAGCCTCCGTCGCACGCATCACCGAACAGGCCGGCGTCGCGCAGGGCACCTTCTACAATCATTTCGAGAACCGCCAGGAGCTGCTCGACCAGCTGCTGCCCAAGATCGGCCTCGACATGGTCGAGTTCATCCGCGTACGCACCGGCACGGCGGATGCGGCGCGGCAGGAGATCGAGCGCTTCGCCGCCTTCTTCGACTTCATCCGCGAGGTGCCGGAGTTTTTGCGCATCCTCAACGAGGCCGAATTCTTCGCACCCATCGGTTACCAGAAACATCTCGACAACATCTCGGTCGCCTATGTCCGCATCCTCCGCCGTGCGCGCCTTGCCGGCGCCATCGCGGATTTCAGCGACGAGGAGTTCGAGGCGATCGTCCACATGCTGATGGGTGCGCGCGGCTATCTCAGCCGCCGCTACTCCTACTCGGCCGGCGGCGTCACCGCTGTGCCCGAGCACGTCATCTCCGCTTATCGCAAGCTGATGACGCGCGGCCTCTTCACCGGCTCCGGAGACCAGGACACGCCATGAACATCGAATCTCCGCACAGGCCGCTCGACCTTGCCTCGACCATCGCAGAAGGCGACATCCGCTGCCTCCTGATGGTGCTGGTGCATATGACCGGCGACGAGAAATGGCTCGCTGCGCCGTACTTGCCCAAGCGCGACATCCGCCTCATTCCCGATCCCGAGGCCGGCGTGCCCAAGGAAATCCAGGACGAAATCCGCGCCGCAGTGGTGAAGCTCTTCGCCAATGGCACGCCGAAGCCCGTCATCACTGATCCCGGCGACGAGCTGCTGCTGAAGATGATGCGCGGCTGCCTCGGCGAGAATGTCGCGCCGGAATACGCCCCGCTGATGCGCGAGGAGATGGGCTTTGTGCCGCGCGAGGCGCGCTGGACCCAGCGTCCTTCCGACGACAAGCTCGCGGAGCGGCACGTGCTGATCGTCGGTGCCGGCGTTTGCGCCATCGCGCTCGGCGTGGCGCTCGGTCATCTCGGCATTCCCTACACCATCGTCGAGAAGAACGCCGAGCTCGGCGGCACCTGGTGGATCAACCGCTATCCCGGCTGCGGCGTCGATACGCCGAACCATTCCTATTCCTATTCCTTCGGCTCCGGGAATGCATGGACCCGCTACTTCTGCCAGCGCGAGGAACTGCTCGGCTATCTTCAGAAGGTCGCCGACGAATACGGCATCCGCGAGCACCTGCGCATCAAAACCGAGCTGACCTCGTCGCGCTGGGACGAAGGCAAAAGGCGCTGGATCTCGACGCTCAAGACCGAGAGCGGCGAAGAGACCTTCGAATCCACCGCGCTGGTCTCGGCCATCGGCCAGCTCAACGATCCCTCCCGCGCACACTTCGAGGGCGAGGACAAGTTCACGGGAATGATCCTGCATTCGGCGCTGTGGTCCGATGACATCAACATCGACGGCAAGCATGTCGCCGTGATCGGCACCGGCGCGACGTCGATGCAGCTGGTGCCGTCGATCGCCGGCCGCGTCGCCTCGGTCACCGTCTATCAGCGCAGCGCGCAATGGGCGCGGCCGGTGAAGGGCTATGCCGATCCGATCAGCGAGGGTGCGCGCTGGCTGTTGGCGCATCTGCCTTTCTACGTGCAATGGTACCGCTTCAACATGTTCTGGCGCTATGGCGACGGCCTCTTGCCTTTCCTGCGCAAGGACCCGGCCTGGCCGCATCCCGAGCGTGCCGTCAACAAGGGCAACGACCGGCACCGCCAGGAGCTGACCGATTTCATCCTGTCGGAATTGCAGGGCCGGCCGGACCTGATCGAAAAATGCGTGCCGACCTATCCGCCCTACGGCAAGCGCATCCTGCTCGACAACAACTGGTTCAAGACGTTGACGCGGCCGAACGTGGAGCTCGTCACCGAGGCAATCGACCATTTCGACCAGCGCGGCATCGTCACCGCCGATGGCAATCACCGCCCTGCCGACGTCATCGTGGTCGCAACCGGCTTCAAGGTGACGGAAATGGCGGCGCGCCTCAACATCAGCGGCCGCAACGGCAAGGATTTGCGCGAGGCCTGGAGCAACGACAATCCGACCGCGTTCCTCGGCCTCACCGTGCCCGATTTCCCCAACTTCTTCTGCATGCTCGGCCCCAACTCCGGCCCGGCGCATGGCGGCAGCGTCATCTTCCAGTCGGAATGCCAGAGCCGCTACATCGCCGCCTGCCTCGCCGAAATGATCGAGCACGACGTCGCTGCCATCGACGTCCGTCAGGACGTGCTCGACGACTACGTCCGTAAGGTCGATGTCGAGCACGAAGCGATGATCTGGACGCACCCTGGCATGAGCACCTATTATCGCAATTCGAGTGGTCGGGTGTTTTCGGCGATGCCGTGGCGGTTCGTGGACTATTGGCGCATGACCCATGATCCCGATCTGCGGCAGTACAGGCTGACGAAGGCGTGAACGTTGATCGCTCGGCAGAACCGGTGCACCCTCTCCCCTTGTGGGAAAGGGTGAGACATCCGCGTACGCCGCGCCGCTAAGCCGCCAGCCCACTCTCCACCGGAGCAAACTCCAGCCCGAGGCTCTCCGCCACCGCCTTGTTGGTGATGCGCCCGCGATGGACGTTCAGCCCATTTCGCAAATGCGGGTTTTCCAGCACCGCGGCAAAGCCCTTGTTCGCGAGCATCAGGCCGAACGGCAGTGTCGCATTGTTCAGCGCCTGGCTCGACGTCACCGGCACCGCGCCCGGCATATTAGCAACGCAATAGTGCACGACGCCGTCCACCTCATAGGTCGGGTCGGCATGCGTGGTCGCGTGCGAAGTCTCGAAGCAGCCGCCCTGGTCGATCGCGACATCGACCAGCACGGCGCCCGGCCGCATCGACTTCAGCATCGCGCGCGTGACCAGCTTGGGGGCGCTGGCGCCCGGCACCAGCACCGCACCGATCACGACGTCGGCGGTGAACACCTCGTCCTCGACCGATTCGATGGTCGAGAAGCGGGTACGCACGCGTCCGGCAAAAAGATCGTCCAGTTGGCGCAAGCGCGGGATCGAGCGGTCGATCACGGTGACTTCGGCACCGAGGCCTGCGGCCATGCGCGCCGCCTGCGTTCCGACCACGCCGCCGCCGAGCACGACGACGCGCGCCGGCTGCACGCCGGGCACGCCGCCCAGCAACAGGCCGCGGCCGCCGGCCGAGCGCTTGAGCGCGGCGCCGGCGGCCTCGATGGCGAGTCGGCCGGCGACTTCGCTCATCGGGGCGAGCAGCGGGAGGTGACCGTTCGCGTCCGTGACGGTTTCATAGGCGATCGCGGTGCAGCCGGAGGCAAGCAGGCCCTTGGCCTGCTCCGGATCCGGCGCAAGATGAAGATAAGTGAACAGGATCTGGCCGTCCCGGAGCTGGGCCCATTCGCTCTTCTGCGGCTCCTTTACCTTCACGATCATGTCGGACCTGGCAAAGATGTCGCGGGCGCTCTCGGCAATGGTGGCCCCTGCCCGCCGATACACCTCGTCGGATGCGCCGATGCCGCCGCCGGCGCCGGTCTCGACCGTGACCTGGTGCCCGGCCGCGACATATTCACGGACGGCGCCCGGGGTGAGCCCGACGCGATATTCCTGCACCTTGATCTCCTTGGGCACACCGATGCGCATCTTCCGGCTCCTTTGCCAACGCCTTGATTCTGTTCCTCATCGTAGCGACGGGGCCGGTTTGGTTTCGTGCAAATATCCGCTAGTTTCGGCAGGCGCGCGCCGGTTTCCGGCGCCAAGCTGCCCTTTCACGCTGGAAACGAAACATTGGCCCTCGACCGGAAAGACCTCGCGATCCTCGCGGAACTCACGACCAATGCGCGTGCCAGCCACACCGAGCTTGCCAACAAGGTCGGGCTCTCCAGCACGGCGCTGGCCCGGCGGCAGAAGGCTCTGGAGGACGAGGGCTACATCCAGGCCTACCAGGCCGCACTCGATCTCGCCCAGTTCGGCCTCACCATCACCGTGTTGGTCCGCATCGCGCTGGAAAGCCAGAGCGACGACGCGTTGAAGGCGTTCGAGGCGGAGGTGGTGAAATGCCCTTCCGTCGTGCGCTGCTTCCTGATGTCGGGAACCGACGACTACATCCTGATCGTGCTTGCCCGCGACATCCAGGATTTCGAGCGCATCCACCGCACCGAGCTGTCCCGCCTGCCGCGCGTCGCGCGCGTGCAATCGAGCTTTGCCCTGCGCGAAATCGTCAACCGCGCGGTGCCGACGGTGGTATTCGGCGAAGTGAAGCGCTGACCTCGTCTATCCGGTCGGGGGAATCGGTCTGGAACCAAGCAACGCGTCATCCGTTGGGCGCTATCGGCCAGCGGCGGCAGCGCATTCTTGCGTCACTTCCACTATTTGTCCAGCTCGGCCTTTCCGCAAGGAATTAGGATATGGCCGACACTACGATCCCCGAGCGCATTCTGATCAACCTCGTCGTCAATGGCGAAAGGCGCGCGCTTCAGGTCGTGCCGTGGACCACGCTTCTCGATGCGCTGCGTGACCGCCTGGAGTTGACCGGCACCAAGAAAGGCTGCGATCACGGCCAATGCGGCGCTTGCACCCTGCTGGTCGACGGAAGACGGGTCAATTCCTGCCTGACCCTCGCGGTCATGAAGGATGGCGCCGAGATCACGACGATCGAAGGCTTGGCCAGGGACGGCACGTTGCATCCCCTGCAACAAGCCTTCATCGACCACGATGCCTTCCAGTGCGGCTATTGCACGCCGGGACAGATTTGCTCTGCCGCGGGCTTGTTGGCCGAAGGTCGGGCGCGCGATGCCGACGAGATCCGGGAGTTGATGAGCGGAAATCTTTGTCGCTGCGGCGCATATCCCAACATCGTGGCTGCGATCGAGCAGGCGATGAGCCGGTCATGAATAATTTTCAGTATTCCCGCGCCAACGATGTCGCCGACGCGATCCGCCTTCTGGCCGCCGATCCTGGCGCAAAACTGATTGCCGGCGGGACCAATCTGATCGACCTGATGAAGGAGAACGTCGAACGCCCCTCGCGGCTGATCGACATCTCCCGCCTGCCGCTCCGCAACGTCGAGGAGACACCCGATCAGGGGCTGCGCATCGGCGCCCTGGTGCCGAATTCGGACCTTGCTTACCATCCGTTGATCGAACAGCGCTATCCCCTGCTCGCCAGCGCCATCCTCGCCGGCGCCTCCGCGCAATTGCGCAACATGGCTTCGGTCGGCGGCAATCTGATGCAGCGAACGCGTTGCGCCTATTTCTATGATACGACCACCCCTTGTAACAAGCGAGAGCCCGGCAGCGGCTGCTCGGCGATCGACGGTCTCAACCGCAACCACGCGATCCTAGGCGCCAGCAATTCCTGCATCGCGACCAACCCATCCGACATGAGCGTGGCGCTGGCCGCGCTCGGCGCGCTGGTGCACATCGCAGGCCCCACCGGTGAGCGCACCATCGCGCTGACAGATTTCCATCGGCTTCCAGGCGACAAACCTCACGTCGATACCAATCTCAGCACCGGCGAGATCATCACCGCGATCGGGCTGCCGCCGCGCGGCTTTGCCCGGAACTACAGCTATCTGAAGATCCGTGACCGGCTGTCGTACGCCTTTGCCTTGGTCTCGGTCGCGGCTGCGCTCGAACTGGAGGGCAACGCAATCAGCGAAGCGCGCCTGGCACTCGGCGGTGTGGCTCACAAGCCGTGGCGCAGGCTCGAAGCTGAAGCGGCGTTGCGCGGCCAGGCGGCAACGCCGGATCATTTTGGACGCGCTGCCGATCTGCTGCTGCAGGGAGCGGTCGCTGGTTCGCACAACGGCTTCAAGCTCGAACTCGCACGCCGGGCCGTCGTGCGTACGCTGATGCAGGCCGCAAGCGGCACACCACAGTCACAAGCTCACAAGAAGATCGCGTGAGGGACCGATGAACGGCTATGTCGGAACACCAACGTCCCGCGTCGATGGCCGGGCCAAAGTCACTGGCGCCGCCAAATATGCCGGCGAATTCGCGGCAGACGGCCTCCTCCATGGCTTCATCGTCGATGCCACGGTTCCGCGCGGGCGCATCGCTCGGCTCGACACCAGCGACGCGCTGAAGGTGAAGGGCGTGGTCGACGTGCTCACGCATACGCATCGCGTGGCCCTCGCCGACAAGGATGAGGCCTGGAAGGACGAGGTGGCGCCGGAGAAGGGTTCACCCTTCCGCCCGCTTTACGACGACAGGGTCAAGTTCAACGGTCAGCCAATCGCGCTCGTCATCGCGGAGGACTGGGAAACTGCCAAATTCGCGGCAACGCGCGTGCGTGTCGAATACGAGCAGGAGGCGTTTGCGACCGATCTCGAAACCGAACGCGGCACATCCGCCAAGGTGGACCAGCCGCACAAGCCGCGCGGCGACGCCGCAGCGGCGCTGGCTGGGGCAGCGGTTCGCCATGAGGCCGACTACGTCCTCCCGACCGAGCACCACAACCCGATGGAGCTCTATGCGACGACAGCGGTCTGGGACGGCAGCGGCAGCCTCACGGTCTACGACAAGACGCAGGGCGTCCAGAACGTCCATAAATATCTCTGCGGCGTGTTCGACATGAAGCCGGAGGACATCCGCGTGGTCTCGCCCTATGTCGGCGGCGCCTTCGGCTCCGGCCTGCGGCCGCAGCACCAGGTGGTGCTGGCAACGCTTGCCGCCCTCGCGCTGAAGCGATCCGTTCGTGTCGTATTGACGCGGCAGCAGATGTATGGGCTCGGCTACCGGCCGATGACCATCCAGCGCGTCGCGCTCGGCGCAAAGTCGGACGGCACGCTCGATGCGGTCACGCACGAAGCCATTGCCGTCACCTCGCGCTACGAGGATTTCTCACGCAATGACACCGGCTGGGCGCAGCAGCTCTACAAGAGCCCCAACAGTCGCCTCTCCCACAAGCTCGTCCACCTGGACGTCCCCACCCCCTGCGACATGCGTGCGCCGGGCGCGGCAACGGGCGTCTGCGCACTCGAATGCGCCATGGACGAGCTGGCCGTCGCACTCAAGCTCGATCCGATCGAGCTGCGCCTGAAGTGCTACTCGGATCGCGACCAGAAGACCTGCCCTTCACCAGCAAGCAACTGCGCGAATGTTACGCCCGTGGCGCGGAAGCCTTCGGCTGGGCTCGCCGCAATCCCGCGCCGCGTGCGATGCGCGATGGCAAGGACCTGGTCGGCTGGGGCATGGCGACAGGGGTGTGGGAGGCGCTGCAGATGCCGGTCGCCGTGCGCATCGTGCTGACCGCCAACGGCCACGCCGAGGTATCCTGCGCCGCGTCCGATATCGGCACCGGCACCTACACCATCATGGCGCAGGTCGCGGCCGACGCCCTCGGGCTGCCGATCGGGAATATCGACGTGAAGCTTGCCGATTCAACCCTGCCCCAAGCGCCCGTCGAGGGCGGCTCCTGGATGGCCGCTTCGAGCGCACATGCGGTCTTGGGAGCGGCCGAGGACATTCGCCAGGAGCTCGCGCGTCTGGCCAAGGCGATACCTGACTCGCCACTTGGCGGCCTCAATGCATCGGAAATGGTTCTTGTTGACGGCACGATTTCCAAGGCCGGCGACAAGAGCCGCGCTGTCTCGATCGCCGATGTGATGCGTCACGGCAAGCTCGAGCGGATCGAGAAGCAGAAGCTCAACCAGTTCGCGGAGGACAAGTCGCACGCCCGCAACACGCATTCGGCTGTCTTCGCCGAGGTGAAGGTCGACGAGGAACTCGGCGTCATTCGGGTCACGCGAGTCGTGAGCGCCGTCGCGGCCGGGCGGATCCTGAATACCAAGACAGGCCGCAGCCAGATCATGGGCAGCGTGGTCTGGGGGATCGGAATGGCGCTGCACGAGGAGACGGTCATGGACCACCGCTTCGGCCGCATCATGAACGCGAACATCGCCGAGTACCACATCCCGGTGAATGCCGATATTCACGACATCGACGTCATCTTCGTCGACGAGCCGGACGACCGAATCAACAAGCTCGGCGTCAAGGGTCTCGGCGAGATCGGCATCGTGGGCGTGCCTGCGGCAATCGCGAACGCCGTCTATCATGCCACCGGCAAGCGTGTCCGGCACTTCCCGATCACGCTGGACAAGCTGCTCGGCTGACCTGCCTTGTCATCCGAGCCATGCCTGGATCGGGTCAGTGTCATCCAGCTGTCATCGAATGTGTCGATGAGCTGTGTCTCTGGCACATTCAGGACCCGACATGGACTATTTCAAGCGCTTCAACTTCCTGTTCGCCGCACCAGTGTTCGACGCCGACGATCTCGAAGGCGTCCGCTTCAACCAGATCATCGAGGAGATCCAGCGCTCCGGCTTCGAGGTGGTCCGGGCGCGCAAGCTCGAGGATGCCGAGATGGCGGTGCAGACCGACGCCGCGATCGGCTGCATGGTGGTGGACTGGGGCAAGAAGGGCCTGGAGGGCAAGACCTCGGCGCTGATCAATTTGATGCGCCGCCGCGGCCTCGATTTCCCGATCATCCTCCTGATCCGGCGCAAGCGCTTCGAGGACCTGCCGGTCGAGGTGCTCGATTTCATCGACGGCTATGTCTTCCTGTCCGAGGAAACGCCGACCTTCATCGCCAAGAATCTAATCAGCCGGCTCAAGCAATATGCCGAAACGTTGAAGACGCCGTTCTTTGGCGCGCTGGTCGACTATGCCGAGGAAGGCAACCAGCTCTGGACCTGCCCGGGGCACAATGGCGGCGTATTCTACAACCGCAGCCCGATCGGCCGGGTCTTCGTCGAGCACCTCGGCGAATCCGTATTCCGGGACGACCTCGACAATTCCGTGCTCGATCTCGGCGACCTCCTCACCCATGAAGGGCCTGCCCTCAAAGCGCAGAAGGAAGCCGCGCAGATTTTTGGCGCGGAGAAGACCTATTTCGTGCTCAACGGCACCTCGACCTCGAACAAGGTCGCGCTCGGCGCCCTCGTCACCGACGGCGACCTCGTGCTGTTCGACCGCAACAACCACAAGGCTGCCCATCACGGCGCCCTGATGATCAACGGCGGCGTCCCGGTTTACGTGCCGACCATCCGCAACGCCTGGGGCCTGATCGGCCCGATGCGCTGGGACGTGCTGGACGAGAAGACCTTGCGCGAGGCGATCCGCAATCACCCGCTGGTCACGGACAAGGAGGCCTGGCGCAAGGAGCGGCCGTTCCGCGTCGCCGTCGTCGAACAGTGCACCTATGATGGGACGATCCACAGCGCCGAGATGATCCTGAAGCGCATCGGCCATCTGTGCGAGTACATCCTGTTCGACGAAGCCTGGGCCGGCTTCATGAAATTCCACCCGCTCTATGCCGGCCGTTTCGCCATGGGGCTGGCGAACCTTCCGCCGGAAGCACCGGGCATCATCGCGACGCAATCGACCCACAAGCAGCTTGCGAGCTTCTCGCAGGCCTCCCAGATCCACATCAAGGACCGCCACATCCGCGGCCAGAAGCGACGCGTCGAGCACCGCCGTTTCAACGAAAGCTTCATGCAGCACGCCTCCACGTCACCCTTCTATCCGCTGTTCGCCTCGCTCGACGTCGGTGCGCAGATGATGAAGGGCCGCTCCGGCGAAGTGCTGTGGGACGACACGATCCGCCTCGGCATCGAGCTGCGCAAGAAGATCCGCGCGATGCGCAGGGAGTTCGAAGAGAAGGAGCAGAATCCGGACCGGCGCTGGTTCTTCGAACCCTTCGTTCCCGACCGCGTCGCCATTCCCGATGTCGGCCGCCCGGGCGCCGTCCACAACGTCGCCTGGGAAACCCTCTCCACCGATGAGCTCGCCACCAACGCCGCGCTGTGGCAGCTCTCGCCCGATACCAACTGGCACGGCTTCCCCGGCATGGCCGAGGGGTTTGCCATGACAGATCCGAACAAGCTGACGCTGCTCACCCCCGGCTTCGACCGCTCAGGCGCCTATGCCGAGCACGGCATCCCCGCCCCCGTCGTGGCGCAATATTTGCGCGAGAACCGCATCGTCCCCGAGAAGAACGACCTCAACTCCCTGCTCTTCCTGCTGACCCCCGGCGTCGAGGCGAGCAAGGCCGGCACGCTGATCTCCGGCCTTGTCGCCTTCAAGAAGCTCCACGATGACAACGCGCTGCTGGCCGACGTCATTCCAGAATTCTACCAGCGGCGGCAGGCACGCTATGCCGGCGTGCGCTTACGCGACCTCTGCGGCGAGATGCACCGGTTCTTCCGCGCCGCCGACGTCAGCGCGCTCCAGGCCCGGCAGTTCATGCCCGAGCACATGCCTGAGATCGCGATGTCGCCTCGCGATGCCGCGCGCTATCTGTTCAAGAACGATGTCGACTATTTGCCGATCGAGGCCATCGCGGGCCGCATCGCGACCACGCCCTTCGTGGTCTATCCGCCCGGCATCGCCACCATCGTGCCCGGCGAGCGGCTGACGGAACGGGCCAAGCCCATGGTCGATTATCTCAAGATGTTCGAAACCTGTTTCAACACGTTTCCGGGCTTCGACGTCGAGATCCAGGGCGTCTACAAGGAGATCGATGCCCAGGGGCGCATCGGGCTCTATACTTACGTCGTTGCCGAGTAGGTGCGAATGAACGAAACAGCTGCGCGCGCGAGCGACGAAGCCGTCCTGGTCAGGCCGTCACGCGACAGCGATGTCGAGGCGATGCTGGCGATCTACCGCCATCACGTCCGCAGCGGCGTGACGCGCGACATCGAGGGAACCGGTGCGCCCGAGCCGGACGATCTGCGCGACCGGCGCAAGAACCTCAGGCAGACCCGCCTGCCGCATCTGGTCGCGACGTTTCGCGGCGAGGTGGTCGGCTATGCCTATGCCGTGCTGTTCCGCAAGCGCCCGGCCTATCGCTACACGGCCAAGCACTCGATCTACGTCCACCACGAGCAGCTCGGCCGCGGGGTCGGACGGCTGCTGCTGCACGAGTTGATCGATGCTTGTGCGGCGGCCGGCTTCCGCCAGATGATCGGCTATATCGACGCCGACAACGCGCCCTCGCTGGCGCTGCACGAGAAGTTCGGCTTCGCGCGCGCCGGCCTGCTTTGCGGCGTGGCCTATCGCCACGGCCGCTGGTCCGACACCGTCATGGTGCAGCGTTCGCTCGGCGCGGGGACCACGGCGCCCCCACCCGTCGTGGCGCCGGGCCGGTAGACCTCAGGACGGAAAGTCGGCCGCTCTCACATGGATGCGGTCGGCATGCAGCGACCAGTGATGCAGGGCCTGGTCCTTGCAGAACCTGGCCTTCGCCCGCTCCCTGGCCTCGTCCTCGTCGGAGGCGTCGATTTCCAGCGTACCCTGGCAAATCTCGCTCTGCCGGCCGTACTCGCCGAGCACATCTTTCATGAACTTGACGACATAGGTTGACATGGGACCTCCCTGCTGCCCCGGCCGCACTCTAATCCCATTTAAGCCGGACCGGGGAAGGAGATTTTGACGCGGATCAAGGACCGGCAAGGTTCCCGCCGCCCATCCGGGCGGCAGTCCGCCCTCATGTGGTGATGTCGAGAAGCGACTCTGTCGTTTCCGCGTAAGCCTGAATGACTTTCGCATTGGCAATGAAGCTGTACTTGGCAGCCGCCAGTTGAACGAATTCGCCGGCGATATCGACATTCGGCGCTGCGACCAGCCCATCCTGGTTTGCGAAGGAAGCGCTTGGGTCGGATTGCGCGGTATAGCTCGGCGATACCGTCGACACCTTCGCGATCGTGCCGCCCGGCGTTTGGTCGACCTGGTCGACGCGCAATGGCACGTAAGCCGCAGGAAACGTCGGAGCAATGCCCGGACTGCCTGTAACGGCCGACGGGCTCGACCCGCCCGACCCCGGCAGCGGGCCGGTCGTTTGAACATTCGCGATGTTGCTCGCGGCCACGTTCACGCGCAAACTCGCCGCCGAAAGTCCGGATGTCGCAATCGAAAATATGCTCATGGACTTTCAACTACAGGACAAGTGATACGCGTTCACTTACCCGCTCGATAAGATGCGGCGCTTTGCCTTTCCGTCGTGGTAACCAATGATCGGAGCGCGCCGAGCCTTCGCGCCCTACCCCGGCGTCACGCCAAAAGCCTGCTTGAAGCGCTCCGCATAACGCGGCCAGACCTCGGAATTGATGATGCGCGGCGGGCGCTTGCCGTCGAGCGTGTCCAGCACCTGCTCGGCCGCGATCCGCCCCATGTTCTGGCGCGCTTCGATGGTCACTCCCGCGGTGTGCGGGCTCGCCAGCACGTTGTCGAACTGGAGCAGCGGATGCTCCGGCGGTGGCGGCTCCTTGGACCAGACGTCGAGGCCGGCACCGGCGATGCGCTTGTCGCGCAGGGCCTGGAGCAGCGCATCCTCGTCATGGATGAAGCCGCGCGCCGTGGTGATGAAATACGCATGCGGCTGCATCAGCCCGAACTCGCGCGTGCTGATCATGTTGCGGCTGCCCTTGTCGAGCGGACAGGAGATCGAAACGAAATCGGCGCGGCGCAACAGCTCGTCGAGCTCGACCTTCTCTCCGCCTCGCTCGGCCATCACCTCGGCCGACAAATACGGGTCGTAGGCCAGCACCTTCATGCCGAGCAGGCCCTTGCACAGCGCGGCGATGCGGCGGCCGACATTGCCGAGGCCGATGATGCCGACGGTCTTGTGCTCGACCTCGTTGCCGACCAGATCATTGCGGTTGACGTCGCGCTCGCGGCGCAGGCGGCGGTCGGACTGGATGATGCGCTTGGACAAGGTCAGCATCATCGCCAGCGCGTGCTCGGCAACCGAATGGGCATTGCCGCCGGACTGGTTGACGACCAGCACGCCCGCATCCGTGCAGGCCTCGACGTCGACAGGGTCGAAGCCCGCGCCATTGCTGGAGACCAGCAGCAGGTTCGGCGTCCGCTTCAGGAAGGTGGCATCGACGTGGAAATGCGGGGCGAGCTCGTCCCGGGCGGCTCCGATCTGGTAAACGTGCGCCGCATTCAGGATCGGTGCGTAGACATCTTCGGGACTCCCGTTCCCGATGCGGTCGAGCCGGACGTCGGGCCGCGCCTTCAGGATGTCGACATAGATCGGATTGGCCAAATAATTGGAGTAGAAGACGCGCTTGCTGTTGACGGACATCAGGACCCTTCCGGCTCTCCAGGGAGATCCGCAAGGTCGGCGCGATGCGCGCCCGTCCGTGCCCCCTCCCGTTTTCTCGTTGTCGCCGCTTATGACATGGCGGCGCCGACCGCGGCAGGCCGTCCAGCGCAGATCACGGTGCGGCCCGGACATGTTGACAATCCCGCCTGCTCCGTCAAGTTCGACCGATCGCCGCGACGGCCAGAACCAAGAAGCATGCGCGGCCCAAGAAAATACGCCAAGGGAGAACGCAATGGCGATTGCGGAACAGCAAACGCAGGGACAGGCGTCCGGTGACCAGAGCTGGCACGGCATCGTCCTGCAAACCCTGAAGCGCAACGAGATCAGCCTCATTCCCTACGTGCCCGACCGGGTGCTGACGCCCCTGATCAAGAACCTGCACGCCGATCCTTTCTTCACCACCTTCGCCACTGCCCGCGAGGAGGAAGCCGTCGGCATCGTCTCGGGCGCCTGGATGGGTGGGCGGCGCGGCGCGGTGCTGATGCAGACCTCTGGCTTCGCCACCCTCGCCAATGTGCTCGCCTCGCTCGCGGTGCCCTACCAGATCCCGCTGATCATG
Source organism: Bradyrhizobium sp. IAR9 (assembly GCF_013408065.1). Taxonomy (NCBI): domain Bacteria; kingdom Pseudomonadati; phylum Pseudomonadota; class Alphaproteobacteria; order Hyphomicrobiales; family Nitrobacteraceae; genus Bradyrhizobium; species Bradyrhizobium sp. IAR9. The sequence goes on along the minus strand of NZ_JACBZW010000012.1, from coordinate 227,327 downwards.
TTCGTGTCCGAGCGCGGCACGCTCGGCGAGTTCAACTACGGCCAGTCGCTGGTCTGCCGCACCATGCGTCCGGTGCTGGATTCGCTGGCGCTGGAGCACCACACCATCACCCGGCTCGACGAGCTCGAATTCATCGCCGACCGTTCGATCAAGCAGGCCGTCACGACACAGGCGCCGGTGGCCCTGATCCTCAACCCGCTGCTCACCGGCGGCAAGGTTTTCGACAAGTGAGCGCCGCCATGAACACTGGCAATACCAAGGTGATGAACCGGTTCGATGTGACCTCGCGCCTGATCGCAAAGCTCAAGCACGAGGAAGCCGTGATCGGCGGCATCGGCAACACCAATTTCGACCTCTGGGCCGCCGGGCATCGCCCGCAGAATTTCTACATGCTGGGCAGCATGGGACTCGCCTTCCCGATCGCGCTCGGCGTGGCGCTGGCGCAGCCCGACCGCCGCGTCTTCGCGCTCGAAGGCGATGGTTCGCTGTTGATGCAGCTCGGCGCGCTCTCGACGATCGCGACGTTGAAGCCGAAGAACCTCATCATGATCGTGATGGACAACGGCATCTATCAGATTACCGGCGCACAGCCGACACCCGCGGCCAGCGTCGCGGATATCGTTGCCATCGCAGCAGGCTCCGGCCTTGCGAATAGCGCCTGGGCTGCGGACGAGGAGGATTTCGAGCGCCTGGTCGATACGGCGATGTCCGCCGCCGAGCCGAGCCTGATCGCGGTCCGCATCGACGACAAGCCGGGCGTCGGCACCACAAGGCGCGATCCCGTACAAATCCGGGAGCGCTTCATGCACGGGCTCGGCGTGCGCGAGCCGCTTTAACTTTTTGTCATTAACTACACAGCGATCTGATGGAGGGACTGTACCGGCCCGCTGCCAATCTGTGCTAAGCGAACCGGATGTCCATTTTGATCCGTTCCTTTGCCTGGCTGCTCGCGGCCGCCGTTACTTTCGCCACCCTCGGTCCCCCTGGCCTGCGGCCCCATTCCGACCTCGGCCAGGACGGCGAACACGCTCTCGCATTCATCCTGGTGGGGCTGGCCTTCGGCCTTGCCTATCCGCGGCGGCGCCTGCTGGGCGCGGGGGCCGCAGTCGTCCTGATTGGCGTGCTCGAACTGATGCAATTTTGGGCACCCGGACGCCACGCCCGGCTGGAGGATTTTCTGGTCGACGCGCTGACGGCCTGCCTTGGCTTTGCGCTCGCGGCGATCACCGATTGGGTTGTGACACGCTTTCTCGCAAGCCCCTCTGCAGCAAGCGAAAGCCCCGCGGAGTAGAACTCCGCAGGGCCCTTTTCTCTCCACGCCTGTGGTCGGCCTGGATCAGTCGATGATCTTGACGACGCGACGCGTGCGCGGTTCGACGATCACGCGGCGATCGTTCACGACCGCATAGCGATACTCGGTGTAGTTCGGTACGGGGCGGAGCACCACGGTCGGCGGCAGCGGCTCGCCCACCACGACGCGCTCCTCGACCACGACGGAGTCACTCCGCGGGATTCCGCCCAGCACCGCATTCGGAATCTCGAGGCCGGCTCCGACGGCCGCACCAACGGTGCCGCCAACCATCGCGCCGATCGGTCCGCCGATGTCGCCACCAGCACGCGCGCCGTCCCTGGCGCCTTGTTCGGTCGTCGACTGAGCAAAGGCTGCGCTCGACGCCAGCAGCGACGCTGCAGCCAACGTAATCGCAAGACGGGTTTTCATGTTGTTTTGTCTCCAGTGATTGTCCTGCGCCTTCAACCGCGGGGCCGAAGCATTGTTCCGGTTCCCCCGTGGCGAAGAGGCTTCAAAACTGGAGAGTGTTACCGCGTAACAGTTCAGGCCGCCGCGATCTCGTGGCCTGCCATCAGTTCCAATGCCCGCACCATCGCGGAATGATCCCAGCCCTTGCCGCCATGCGCGGTGCAGGCCGAGAACAATTGCTGCGCCACCGCCGTGCTCGGCAGCGACAGGCCGAGCGTGCGCGCGCCCTCGAGCGCGAGATTGAGATCCTTCTGGTGCAGCTCGATGCGGAAACCAGGATCGAAATTGCGCTTCACCATGCGCTCGCCGTGCACTTCGAGGATGCGCGAGGAGGCAAAGCCGCCCATCAGCGCCTTGCGCACCAGCGCCGGATCGGCCCCGGCTTTGGATGCAAATAACAGCGCCTCGCTCACCGCCTCGATCGTCAGCGCGACGATGATCTGGTTGGCAACCTTCGTCGTCTGCCCGTCGCCATTGGCGCCGACGTGAGTGACGTTCTTGCCCATCTTGTCGAACACCGGCTTCATGGTGCCAAAGGCCCGCTCCGGCCCGCCAACCATGATGGTGAGACTCGCCGCCTTGGCGCCGACCTCCCCGCCCGACACCGGCGCGTCGAGATAATCCGCCCCGAGCGCCTCGATCTTCTTGGCGAACTCCTTCGTCGCCAGTGGCGAGATCGAGCTCATGTCGACGACGATCTTGCCTTTCGAGATACCGCTCGCAACACCATCCTTGCCGAACAGCACCGCTTCCACATGCGGCGTATCCGGCACCATGATGATGACGGCATCCGCGCCCTCCGCGACTTCCTTGGCCGACTTGCAGGCGATGCCGCCCGCGGAAATCAGCTCAGCCGCAACCGGCGCAACATCGTGCAGGAGAACACGATGGCCAGCGCTAAGGAGATGGCCGGCCATCGGCCGTCCCATGGTGCCAAGTCCGATGAAGCCGATGTTGGTCATGTCTCATTCCTCCAGATTTAGGCCAAGTCGATCCACAAGCTCGGTGCACCTCTCCCGCTTGCGGGGGAGGTCGGCGCGTAGCGCCGGGTGGGGGCTCTATCCGCTTGGGGTCTTTCAGCGCATCTCGATCGAATCTTTTCGCGGAGATACCCCCACCCCAGCCCTCCCCCGCAAGCGAGAGAGGGAGCGCACCGTCGCTGTGGGTGCGTTCTCAGGTCTCAAAGGTCTGCGCGGCGTGCCAGGACAGCCCTTCCAGCGTCGTGGTGCGCGGCTTGTATTCGCAGCCGATCCAGCCGCGATAGCCGATCGCGTCGAGATGGCGGAACAGGAAGGGATAGTTGATCTCGCCGGTGCCGGGCTCGTGGCGGCCCGGATTGTCGGCGAGCTGGATGTGCGCGATCTCAGGCAGATATTCCTGCATGGTGCGGGCGAGATCGCCCTCCATGATCTGCATGTGATAGATGTCGTACTGGACGAACAGGTTGTTCGACCGCACCTCGGAGATCAGCTGTATCGCCTGCTCGGTGCCGTTGAGGAAGAAGCCGGGAATGTCGAGCGTGTTGATCGGCTCGACCAGCAGCTTGATGTTCTCGCGCGCCAGCGTCGAGGCCGCAAAGCGCAAATTTCCCACCAGCGTCTCGTTCAGTTCGCGCGGATCGGCATTCACAGGTGCAATACCCACGAGGCAATTGAGCTGCTCGCAATCGAGCGCCTTGGCATAGTCGATGGCGCGAAACACGCCGTCGCGGAATTCAGCGGTGCGATCGGGCAGGATCGCAATGCCGCGCTCGCCCCCTGCCCAATTTCCGGCCGGCAGATTGTGCAGCACCTGCGTCAGACCATGGGCTTCCAGCTGCTCGCGCAGCTGCGCCTTGTCGAAATCATAGGGAAAGAGATACTCGACCCCGGAAAAGCCCGCCGCCTTCGCCGCTGCGAAGCGGTCGAGGAACGGCATCTCGTTGAAGAGCATGGTGAGGTTGGCGGCGAATTTCGGCATGATGAGGTCCTTCCCTATTCCGCCGGCTGCAGCACGCCTGGGCGCGCCCGCTCGACCTCGTCGAGCGGCAGGTCCAGCACCTCCTCGAACTCGACGATGTTGTCGATCTCCGTTCCCATCGCGATGTTGGTGACGCGTTCGAGGATGAACTCGACCACCACGGGCACGCGGTGCTTGGCCATCAGCTCGCGCGCGGTCGCGAACGCGGCCTGCGCGTCCTTCGGATCGGTGACGCGGATCGCCTTGCAGCCGAGGCCTTCGGCGACCGCAACGTGGTCGACGCCGTAGACGCCGATCTCGGGCGCGTTGATGTTCTCGAAAGAGAGCTGGACGTGATAGTCCATCTCGAAGCCGCGCTGGGCCTGGCGGATCAAGCCGAGATAAGAATTGTTCACGACGACGTGGATGTAGGGCAGATTGAACTGCGCCCCGACCGCGAGCTCCTCGATCAGGAACTGGAAGTCGTAGTCGCCGGAGAGCGCGACGATGTCGCGATCCGGGCACGCCGCACGCACGCCGAGCGCGGCGGGCAGCGTCCAGCCGAGCGGACCCGCCTGCCCGGCATTGATCCAGTTGCGCGGCTTGTAGACGCCGAGGAACTGGGCGCCGGCGATCTGCGACAAGCCGATCACGGTGACATAGCAGGTGTCGCGACCAAAGGCCTTGGTCATCTCCTCATAGACGCGCTGCGGCTTGATCGGGACGTTGTCGAAGTGGCTCTTGCGCAGCATCGTCTTCTTGCGATCGCGGCAGGCCGCGGGCCACGCCTGGCGCTCGCGGAGCCTGCCTGACCGGCGCCACTCCCTGGCGACGGTGACGAACAGCTCGAGCGCGGCCTTGGCGTCCGAGACGATGCCGAGATCCGGATTGAACACGCGCCCGATCTGGGTCGGCTCGATGTCGACATGCACGAAGGTGCGGCCCTTGGTGTAGGTCTCGACCGAGCCGGTGTGGCGGTTGGCCCAGCGGTTGCCGATGCCGAGCACGAAGTCGGATTCCAGCATGGTGGCGTTGCCGTAGCGGTGGCTGGTCTGAAGGCCGACCATGCCCGCCATCAGCACGTGATCGTCGGGGATCGCGCCCCACCCCATCAGCGTCGGCACCACAGGAACGTTGGCGATCTCGGCGAATTCGACCAGGAGGTCGGACGCATCGGCGTTGATGATGCCGCCGCCCGCGACGATCAGCGGACGCTCGGCGGCGTTGAGCATCTCCAGCGCCTTCTCGACCTGTTTTCGCGTGGCAGCGGGCTTGTAGACGGGCAGCGGCTCATAGGTCTCATCGTCGAACTCGATCTCGGCCAGCTGCACGTCGAGCGGCATGTCGATCAGGACCGGCCCGGGCCGGCCCGAGCGCATGACATGAAACGCCTGGCTGAACACGCGCGGCACCAGCGCCGGCTCGCGCACGGTAACGGCCCATTTCGTCACGGGCTTTGCGATCGACTCGATGTCGACGGCCTGAAAATCTTCCTTGTAGAGCCGCGCCCGCGGCGCCTGCCCGGTGATGCAGAGGATCGGAATGGAATCGGCGATCGCCGAATAGAGCCCGGTGATCATGTCGGTGCCAGCCGGCCCCGAGGTTCCGATGCAGACGCCGATATTGCCGGCCTTGGCGCGCGTATAGCCCTCGGCCATGTGCGAGGCACCCTCGACATGCCGCGCCAGAATGTGGTGGATCGAGCCGCGCTTCTTCAGCGCCGAGTAAAGCGGATTGATCGCGGCCCCGGGAACGCCGAAGGCGGTGGAGATGCCTTCCTTTTCCAGAATTCGCACGGCAGCATCGATAGCTCGCATCTTCGCCATATCGGACCTCGCTCGGTTCAAGTCAGCGAGCGAGATCATCGGGTGCGCGTGATGCGATCTCAACGAGATCGATTTTATTTTCCACGATGTGGCAGCCGCGGAAAAATCTTGGGCGTCTCAAACGGTTAGATCGAGAGTCGCGTGAAAGCGGATCACTCGAACAGCGGCGCCAGTTCCATCTGCGGCACCAGCACGAGGCCCTTGTCGGTGATGCGAATTTCCGGAATGACCGATAGGGGAATCAAATTGAAGCCCATATAGGGAATGGTGCAGCCGGCCTCGGCCCATTCCTTCTTCAACGCCTTGACCTCTTCGGCCACCTCCGTGACGCGCTTGTCCGAGAGCAGCCCCGCGATCGGTAGCGGAACCAGCGCCCTTACCTTGCCATCGGCGACGACGCAGACGCCGCCCTGCAGGTCCTTGATGGCCGCGATCGCGACTTGCATATCGGGCTCGTTGGTGCCGGCGACAATGATGTTGTGGCTGTCGTGTCCGACGCTGGAGGCGACCGCGCCGCGCTTGAGGCCAAAGTCCTTCAGCAGTCCATAAGCGACGTTGCCGGACGACTTGCCGTGGCGCTCGATGACCGTGACGAAGCAGAGGCCGTAGCGCGCGAACAAGGACGGCCAGTCATTGGCGGGTTCGATCGCGACTTTGTCATGGATCAGCGTGATGCCCGGCAGCGCCGTCTTGATGGCATTGACGGTGCAGGCCTTCGCCGGGAGATCCGGCGTCAGCTTGACCTTCTTCGGCAGCTTCACCGTCGCGTAAGCCGCCTTTGGATATTGATAGCGGTGCGACAGCGCCTGATCGAGCAGCCCGGTGATCTTGCGGTTCTCGACCACGAGCTCGCCGCCATACCAGGTGCATTGTGGCTTGAGCTGGTCGTCCATCAGCACGAGGTCGGCGCGGCGGCCGCCGCCGAGGCCACCGATGTCGCCATCCATGCCGAAGCGCGTCGCGCCATGCAGCGAGCCCATCGACCAGGCCTGCTCCGGTGACATCCCGGCCTTCACGGCTTCGCGCACCACCCAGTCGAGACCGAACATCAGGAGATCGTCGGCGTCGCGGTCGTCGGTGCAGACGGCCGCGCGCTTGTGCGAGGCGCCAAGCTCGGTAATCGTGCGGATTGCCTGCGGCAGCGAATGCCACGGCGTCGTCGGGGGGCCACCACGCAGGAACACCCAGACGCCGGCGTCGAGCAGATCGTCGGCGATGTCGCGCTCGATCGCCTCATGGGTGTCGGTGACGCCTGACGCCGCATAGGCCGCGACGAATTCGCGGCCGTAGACGTGGCCGGACACCGGACGTCCCCGCTTCAAGGCGGCCGCAAGGATGGCATGGCTGCGCTCGTCGCCCATCGTGACCGGCACGAAATCCATCTTCTCACCAAGCCCCACGGCTTCGGGCCAGCGGTCGAACAGGCCGGCGATCTTGTCCGGTGTGAGGTCGCCGCCGGCCGTTTCCAATTCGGCCGACGTTGCCGGCACCGTGCTCGGCACCGTCAAAAAGATCGAGAGCGGCGCCTCGCGCGCGTCCTCCAGCATCGCCTCGACGCCGGCGACGTCCATGACATTGCCGATCTCGTGGCTGTCGCAGAAGATCGTGGTGGTGCCGTTGAGCAGCGCGGCCTCGGCATAGGCGCAGGCCGTCACCATCGAGGATTCGATGTGGATGTGCGGATCGACCAGGCCCGGCGCGACGATGCCGCCAGCGGCATCGTAGAGCGGCACGCTGGGCCAGACTTTCTTCGCCGCACCTGATGGCTTCACCGCCGCGATGCGCCCGCCGGTGATCCAGATCTCCCGACCGGGATGAATGCGTTCCGAATAGGTCGAGAGCACCCGCGCGCCGGTGATGACCAAATCTGGCGCGAGGCGAGCGGAAGCGACGTCGGCAAGGCGCCGGGTCATCGCATGCAGCGGGGCGACGGTGAAGCGGGTGAGTTTGGGCATCGGGACCCTCGCGCGGCGTTTCCCGGCGATGGTTACGCCCTGCACCAAACCGGGCAAGTGCAAATATGACGGCACGCCCTGCTTACGCCTTAGGCGCCGCGCCGCCTGCCCCCGACCTGGCAGACCGGCGCGGGTTCCGCGTTCTTGCCGGCGGTGCAGCAATGGGCTTGACCCGAATCCGCATCGACCGGCCCTTCGGCTCATCGATCTCGAACGAATTCGTCTTCCGCACGAGGTCGCTCAGCTTGCGGAAGCCGTAGGTCCTCGGATCAAAATCGGAAGCGAGATTGGCGAGCTGCCGTCCGACTTCACCGAGCGCGACCCAGCCGTCCTCGCTCTCCATCTGGGTGATGACCTTCTTGATGATGGGCGTGGCGGCATCGGGCGGCTGAAGCGGCGCTGAGCGTGAGGATGCGTCCTGGGTGGTCGCAGTGCCGGCGAGCAGGTTCTCCGTATAGACGAATCTGCGGCAGGCCTGCCTGAAGCTTTCGGGTGTCTTCTGCTCGCCAAACCCAAAGACATCGATGCCCTGCTCCCGGATGCGGGCGGCAAGCCGGGTGAAATCGCTGTCCGATGACACCAGGCAAAAGCCGTCGAACCGGCCGCTGTGAAGCAGGTCCATGGCGTCGATGACCAGCGTGATGTCTGATGCATTCTTTCCCGTCGTATAGGCAAATTGCTGCTGCGGGATGATGGCGTGTTTGGACAGAATGTCGGCCCATCCCTTCGACCGCGCATTGGAGAAGTCGCCGTAGATGCGGCGAACGCTGGCCTCGCCGATCTTGGCGATCTCCTCGAACAGTCCGTCCGCGATTTTCGCCGACGCATTATCGGCATCGATCAGGACGGCGAGACGGGGCGAGCGAAGTTCTGACGGCATGGGGCATGTCCCTACGGATGGACGCGGCATCAAAAGACGCGTGCGCCGGGATGACTAATCTTCGGTCGCTTTGAACCGGCCCAGCCCCTTCAGCACAAACGGCGCCAGCAGCGCGATCAGGGCCAGCGCCAGCAGCGTCGCCGAGATCGGGCTCTGCAGCAGCGTCATGGGATCGCCGAGGCTGATCGCGAGCGCCCTGCGCAACTGGCTCTCGGCGATCGGGCCCAGGATCAGGCCGACCACGACCGGCGCGATTGGAAAATCGAACCGGCGCATCAGGAAGCCGAGCACGCCGAAGCCGGCAAGCATCGACAATTCGACCACCGACGGCTTTGCGGCGATGGTGCCCATGGTCGCGAACACGAGGATGCCGGCATAGAGCCATGGTTGCGGGATTGCGAGCAGCCGCACCCAGAGGCCGACCAGCGGCAGGTTCAGCACCAGCAGCATGCAATTGGCAATGAACAGACTGGCGATCAGGCCCCACACCAAGTCAGGCCGCTCGGCGAACAGCAGCGGCCCCGGGTTGAGGCCGTATTGCTGGAAGCCCGCCAGCATCATCGCTGCCGTCGCCGAGGTCGGCAGCCCGAGCGTCAGCAGCGGCACCAGCGTGCCGGCGGCGGAGGCGTTGTTGGCGGCTTCCGGCCCCGCGACACCTTCGATCGCGCCCTTGCCGAACTCTTCGGGGTGTTTCGTCAGCCGCTTCTCGGTCGAATAGGACAGGAAGGTCGGGATCTCCGCGCCGCCCGCCGGCAGCGCGCCGATCGGAAAGCCGAACATCGTGCCGCGCAGCCACGGCTTCCACGACCGCTTCCAGTCTTCCTTGGTCATCCACAGCGAGCCGCGCACCGGCTCGAGCTTCTCCTCGCTGTGGTGGCGTCGCGACGCGACATAGAGCGCCTCGCCGACCGCGAACAGGCCGACGGCCAGCGTCGTCACCTCGACGCCGTCGAGCAGTTCAGGGACACCGAACGCAAGCCGCGCCTGCCCCGTCAGCTTGTCGATGCCAACGAGACCGAGCGTCAGACCGATGAACAGGCTGGTCAGGCCGCGAACCGGGGAATCGCCGAAGGTCGCCGACACCGTGACGAAGGCGACGCACATCAGCGCGAAATAGTCCTCAGGGCCGAAGCGCACTGCGAAATCGACCAGCCACGGCGCGAGGAAGGCCAGACCGATGGTGGCGATGGTTCCGGCGACAAAGGAGCCGATCGCGGATGTCGCAAGCGCTGGCCCGCCGCGGCCGGCCTTGGCCATCTTGTTGCCTTCGAGCGCAGTCGCCATCGAGGCGCTCTCGCCGGGCGTGTTGATCAGGATCGCGGTGGTCGAGCCGCCATACATGCCGCCATAATAGATGCCGGCGAACATGATCAGCGAACCGCCGGGGTCGAGCTTATAGGTGACGGGCAGCAACAGCGCGACCGTCAGGGCGGGGCCGATGCCGGGCAGCACGCCCACGGCAGTGCCGAGGAACACACCGATCAGCGCGTAAAGCAGGTTCATCGGCTGAACGGCGACCGCCATGCCGTGGGCCAGCGCGGCAAAAGTGTCCATCACAGCAGTCGCTCCAGCGGGCCGGTCGGAAGGCTGAGCGTGAGCAGCCGGTCGAACGCGAGATAGATCAGGGTCGACATCACGAGGGCGATGATGGAATCTACCAGGATGGCGCGGCGGCCGAAGGCGGCCGACGTCGTCACGAACAGCGCCGACGTTGCCAGGATGAAGCCGCCGCCAAAGCCGATGATGGCGATCAGCAGCGCAAGGCCGATGAGGATCAGAACCACGGGCACCGGATCGGCGCTCTCGCGCGCCGGCAAATTGCCGCGCAGCGCGTCGATGAAATTGCCGATCGCGAGCAGCGCGAGGCCGCTGGCGACTACGACCGGCATCGCCTCCGGCCCCATGCCGTACATCGCGGTGGATGACAGGCCGCGCGCATCGAAGACCAGCACCGCGGCAAGGCCTGCGAGCAGTGCAGCGATGACGATGCCGGCGCGATCGACGCGCCGCGGCGGCTGGGCCGGATCGCCCGAGGTCATGACTTGACCAGACCGACCGATTTCAGCACGTCGGTGACGCGCACGGTTTCCTTCTTCAGGAAATCGGCGAAGGCGTCACCGCCGAGATAGGCGTCTTCCCAGCCCTTCTGCTTGAGGATTTCCTTCCAGGCGTCCGACTTCACCATCTTCTCGACCGCATCGCTCAAGGTCTTGCGCTGCTCCGGCGTGATGCCGGGAGGCGCCACCACCGAGCGCCAGTTGGCGATCACGAGGTCGATGCCCTGTTCCTTGAAGGTCGGGATGTCGCTACCTGCGATGCGCTTCTCCGAGGTCACGCCGATCGCGCGCAGCTTGCCGGACTTGATCTGCCCTTCATATTCGCTGAGGCCCGAAATGCCCGCGGTGACCTTGCCGCCGAGGATCGCAGCCAGCGACTCGCCGCCGCCGGAGAACGGGATGTAGTTGATCTTCTTGGCGTCGGCACCGACCGCGCCGGCGAACAACGCCGCCATCACATGGTCGACGCCGCCGGCCGAGCCCCCGGCGAAAGTCACCTTGGCAATATCGGCCTTCACCGCGGCGGCCAGATCCTGCGCGGTCTTGATCGGCGAATTCGCGGGAACCACGATTACCTGGATTTCCTCGGTGAGGCGCGCGATCGGCGTCACCTGCTCGAGAGTCACCGGCGACTTGTTCATGGCGAGCGCGCCCACCATGACGAAGCCGTTGACCATCAGCTGGTTGCCGTCGCCCTTGGCACCATTGACGAACTGGGCGATGCCGACGCTGCCGCCGGCGCCGGGAACGTTGGTGACCTGCACGCTGCGCGCGACGCCCGCAGCCACCAGCGCCTGCTGCATCGAGCGCGCGGTCTGGTCCCAGCCGCCGCCCGGGGCCGCCGGCGCCATCAACTTGAGCTCGAGCTGCTGGGCAAGGGACGGCGTCGCTGCCGCAAGGGTCAGCGCGACGGCTGCGCCGGCAAGGCGCGCGGAAAATTGGAACATGAGGACGCTCTCCAGGCTCATGCGGACGTTTGCCGCATTGTGTCGTTTGGTCGCATATCAGCCAAAACGGCCGATGCTGTCCAGCGACAGCGCCCGGGTTCCCCAATTAGCGCGGTATCGGCATCACCCCGCCGAGCGCGACGGTCAGCTCGCCGGCGACCTCGCGCACGATTTGGCCGATCTCCGGCAGCCTGTCGTCGGTCAGGCGGCTGGTCATGCCGGAGACGGAAATCGCCGCGAGCGGCTCGGCGCAGTCGTTGTAGACCACTGCGGCAATACAGCGCAGCCCCATGCAGGCCTCTTCATCGTCGAGCGCAAAACCTTGCTTGCGGATTCTTTCGAGCTCGTTGAACAGGTCGCTCGGCCGCACGATCGATTTCTCGGTCAGCCGGGGCATGCCGTGATGGCGGATGACGGCGCCGACGTCCTCATCGGAATAGGTTGCGAGCACGGCCTTGCCGACGCCCGACGTCACCATGGGAACGCGGCCGCCGACCTGGGTCAGCGAGCGCATGATCTCGCGGCTCTCCATGCGGGTCAGCACGATGATGAACTCATCGTCGACCACGGCGAGATTGGCGGTCTCGCGGGTGAGATCACGCAGCTTGCGCAAGTAGGGAATCGCCTGCGCGGAGAAATTACGCCGCCGCGCGAAGCTCGCGCCGACCGTGAAGGCGCGGGAGCCGACGTGCCATTTGGATTCGGCGCGGTCGAACTGCACGAAGCGGCGGCTTTCCAGCGTCGCCAGCAGGCGGTGCACCGTGGAAGCCGACAGGCCGGTGCGCACCGCCAGATCGCTGAGGCGATAGCCTTCGTCGTCCTCGGCCAGCGTTTCCAGGATCGACAGCGCGCGATCGACGGACTGCACGCCGCCGTCGCGCGTGTCGTTATCGGCCTCCGATGTCGATCGAGGCTCGAGCGATTTGCGCCGGATCACGTTCTTGTTCATCGCGACCTGCATTCGTTCTTCTTCCCCTCTCCCCGCTTGCGGGGCCGAGACGAGCTCCGCTCGCTCTGAGAGGGTCAGGGTGAGGGGGAGCCTCCGCAAGGACGGCAGCAGTCAGACTCGCGGAGAGTCCCCCTCACCCGGAATTTGCTGCGCAAATTCCGGCCTCTCCCCGCGTGCGGGGAGAGGCGAAGGTCGTCATACTCAGAGCAGCCCTGCCCCGCGCGCCCATTTGTACTTGGCGCCGAGGACCTCGACCGGCAGCTCGGTCGAGTAGGCGTAGGCCGGAATGCCGTTCTGGTAGAGATATTCGGCGGCTTCCTCGACCTCGACGTCGCCCGCGAGCGAGGCGACGATCGGCTTCACGAAGCCCTTGGCCTCCATCTCCTTCTTCACCTCGACCATGTTGCGGGCGAACACCATCGGCGGCGTGACGATGGTGTGCCAGTAGCCGAGGATCAGCGAATGGATGCGCTCATCGGAGAGGCCGAGCTTCACCGTGTTGACATAGGTGATCGGCGGCTCGCCGCCGGTGATATCCACAGGATTTCCGGCAGCCCCGAACGGCGGGATGAACTTGCGGAAGGCCGCGTCCAGATCCGCCGGCATCGACATCAGCGACAGGCCGTTGTCGACGCAGGAGTCCGACAGCAGCACGCCCGAGCCGCCCGCACCGGTGATGATCAGCACGTTCTCGCCCTTCGGCGTCGGCAGCACCGGCACGCCGCGGGCGAATTCGAGCAGTTGCCGCAAGCTACGAGCGCGGATCACGCCGGACTGCGCCAGGACGTCCTCGTAGATCTTGTCGTTACCGGCGAGCGCGCCGGTGTGCGACGAGGCCGCCTTGGCGCCGGCCGAGGTGCGGCCGGCCTTGAGCACGACGACCGGCTTCTTCTTGGAGACGCGCTTGGCGGCTTCCGCGAAGGCGCGGCCGTCCTTGAGGTCTTCGCAGTGCTGCGCGATCAAATTGGTGTTCGGATCCTGCTCGAAGAAGGCGAGCAGATCGTCCTCGTCGATATCGGACTTGTTGCCGAGGCCGACGATGGCCGAGACGCCCATCTTCGCCGAGCGCGAGAAGCCGATGATGGCCATGCCGATGCCGCCCGACTGCGACGACAGCGCCGCGTGGCCCTTGACGTCGTAGGCCGTGCAGAAGGTCGCGCAGAGATTGGCCGGCGTATAGTAGAAGCCGTAGATGTTCGGCCCCATCAGGCGGATGTCGTACTTCTTGCCGACCTCGACGATCTCGGCTTGCAGCTCCGGTGCGCCGGCCTCCGCGAAGCCCGACGGAATCAGCACCGCGCCCGGGATTTTCTTCTCGCCGCATTCGGTGAGCGCCGCAGCGACGAACTTCGCGGGGATCGCGAACACCGCCGTGTCGATCACGCCAGGCACGTCCTTGACGCTCTTATAGGCCTTGTAGCCGAGGATCTCGGCGGCCTTGGGGTGGATCGGATAGATGTCGCCCTTGTAGCCGCCGTTGATGAGGTTCTTCATCACGGAGTTGCCGATCTTGCCGTCCTCGGCGGAGGCGCCGACCACGGCGACCGCCTTGGGCTGCATGATGCGGCTCATCGCCGCGACAATCTCTTCGGTCGGGCGCGGCTTCGGCTTCGGCACATAGGCGAAGTCGACGACGATGCGCACGTCGGCGGCGGTCGCGCCCTTCGCCGTCGCGAACACCGGATTGAGGTCGAGCTCGACGATTTCAGGGAAATCGGTGACGAGCTGCGAGACCTTGACGATGACATCGGCGAGGGCGTTGCGGTTCACCGGCTCGCCGCCGCGCACGCCCTTCAGGATCTCATGCGCCTGGATGCCGTCGAGCATCGAGAGCGCGTCTTCCTTGGTCGCGGGCGCGAGGCGGAAGGTGATGTCCTTGAGCACCTCGACCAGCACGCCGCCGAGGCCGAAGGCGACGAGCTTGCCGAACGAGCCGTCGGTGATCGAGCCGACGATGACCTCGGTGCCGCCGGCCAGCATCTGCTGCACCTGGACGCCGTCGATCTTGGCATCGGCCTTGTACTTCCTGGCGTTGCCGAGAATGGTCTCATAGGCCTTTTCGGCCTCTTCGGCGGTCTTGAGGCCGACGATGACGCCGCCGGCTTCGGTCTTGTGGAGAATGTCCGGCGAGACGATCTTCATCACGACCGGGAAGCCCATCGACGAGGCCATCTTGCCGGCCTCGCCCGCCGACTTCGCCACGCCCTCCTTCGGCACCGGAATGCCATAGGCGTCGCAGACCAGCTTGCCTTCCGGGGCCGTCAGGCTGGTGCGGTTGTCCGCCTTGACCTGGTCAAGCACCTTGCGGACGGCTTCTTTGGAATTGGACATGTGGCTTCTCCCTTGACCTCAGTTCGTTCTTTTCAAAGCGCGCGCGTGGTTTTGCGGCTGCCCGTGTTGCTTGCCATTCGCCGCGCTCTGTTCCATTCCGCGGAACGGAGCGGCATAAGCGCCAGACTACTCCGCCGCCGTGGATCAAAAATGGCTGGCGATGGCATTTGGTATGCCAGAAGCCAACTTGTCAAGCTGCAGCATTGCTTGGAACGCCGCAAAAAATAGCCAGCTTGACATTCTGGCATGTGGTATGCCAAAAACTTTCCCGTTAATAATCCTGTAAAAGACGACTCCCACTGGAGGAGATTCGTCGTGTCACTGCGGAAACCAACCAAGGCGTTGCCGAACATGGCCGAGGCAGATATCGCAATCGTTCGTATTGCCCCGGAGAGCAGCTTCAAGAACAAGGCGTATGACGCCTTGAAGGAAGCCATCCTCAGGATGGACATCTATTCGACGCCCGAGCCGGTGATGCTCGACGAGCGCGCGCTGTCCGAACGTCTGGGTGTCAGCCGCACCCCGATCCGCGAAGCGATCGCGATGCTCGAGCAGGACGGCTTCGTGAAGACGGTGCCGCGCCGCGGCATCATGGTGGTGCGCAGGACCAAGAGCGAGATCGTCGACATGATCCGCGCCTGGGCGGCGCTGGAGAGCATGGCCGCGCGCCTCATCACCACCACTGCGCGCAAGAAGGACATCACGGCGCTGCGCGACTACTTCAAGGACTTCGGCAAGGATCGCCTGCCCGAGGATCACGTCGAGGAATATTCGCGCGCCAACATCGCCTTCCACCAGGCGCTGATCTCGCTGTCGGAATCTCCGGTGCTGGTCGATCTCACCAACGACCTGCTGCTGCACGTGCGCGGTTATCGCCAGCTGACCATCGGACGCAAGGACCGCACCGCGACCTCGCTGCCCGAGCATCTCGGCATGATCGAAGCACTGGAGGCGCGCGACACCGAGCTCGCCGAGAAGCGCGCCCGCGACCACACTCTCGGCCTTGCCGCTTACGTCGAAGCGCACGGCCAGGAACTGTTCACGTAACCAAGCAACGTTCACCAGAAGGGCGAACAATTCGCCCCGCTATATGAGACCAGGGAGACAAGGCCCATGCTGAATACCGCGACCAAGTCCGAGGCACCGGGCACCGAGCAGGAGCTGACGGATGGCTTCCATCTCGTCATCGACGCGCTCAAGCTGAACGGCATCAACACCATCTATAATGTGCCGGGCATCCCGATCACGGATTTGGGCCGCATGGCGCAGGCCGAGGGCATCCGCGTGATCTCGTTCCGCCACGAGCAGAACGCCGGTTACGCCGCAGGCATCGCCGGCTACCTCACCAAGAAGCCCGGCGTCTGCCTCACGGTCTCCGCGCCCGGCTTCCTCAACGGTCTCACCGCGCTCGCCCACGCCACCACCAACTGCTACCCGATGATCCTGGTCTCGGGCTCGTCCGAGCGCGAGATTGTCGACCTGCAGCAGGGCGACTACGAAGAGATGGACCAGCTCGCGATCGCAAAGCCGCTGTGCAAGGCGGCCTATCGCGTGCTGCACGCCCAGGACATCGGCATCGGCCTCGCCCGCGCCATCCGCGCTGCGGTCTCGGGCCGTCCGGGCGGCGTCTATCTCGACCTGCCGGCAAAGCTGTTCGGCCAGGTGATGAGCGCCGATGCCGGCCAGAAATCGCTGGTCAAGGTGATCGACGCTGCGCCCGCGCAGATCCCCTCGCCCGCTTCGGTCAAGCGTGCGCTCGACGTGCTGAAGGGCGCCAAGCGTCCGCTCATCATCCTCGGCAAGGGCGCGGCCTACGCGCAGGCCGACGAAGAGATCAAATCCTTCGTCGAGAAGAGCGGCGTGCCCTTCCTGCCGATGAGCATGGCCAAGGGCCTCCTGCCCGACACCCATCCGCAATGCGCCGGTGCGGCCCGCTCGACCGTGCTGAAGGAATCCGACGTCGTCATGCTGATCGGCGCGCGGCTGAACTGGCTGCTCTCGCACGGCAAGGGCAAGAGCTGGGGCGAAGCGCCCAAGAAGTTCATCCAGGTCGATATCGAGCCGCGCGAGATGGACTCCAACGTCGAAATCGTCGCGCCCGTCGTCGGCGACATCGGCTCGGTCGTCTCTGCCTTCAATCAGGCGATGGGTACGGGCTGGACCGCCCCGCCCGCCGAATGGACCAAGGCGATCTCGTCCAAGCGCGAAGAGAACGTCGCCAAGATGGCGCCGAAGCTCATGAACAACAAATCGCCGATGGACTATCACGGCGCGCTCGGCGTGCTGAAGAACGTCATCAAGGACTACCCCGAGGCGATCCTCGTCAACGAAGGCGCCAACACGCTCGATCTCGCCCGCGGCGTGATCGACATGTACCGGCCGCGCAAGCGTCTCGACGTCGGCACCTGGGGCGTGATGGGCATCGGCATGGGCCAGGCGATCGCCGCCGCGCTCGAGACCGGTCACCCCGTGCTCGCAGTGGAAGGCGACTCGGCCTTCGGCTTCTCCGGCATGGAGGTCGAGACCATCTGCCGCTACAACCTTCCGATCTGCGTCGTCATCTTCAACAATGACGGTATCTATCGCGGCACCGACGTCAACGGCGCCAACGCCGATCCGGCGACGACGGTGTTCGTCAAGGGCGCGCGCTACGACAAGATGATGGAAGCCTTCGGCGGCGTCGGCGTGAATGCCACCTCGCCGGACGAGCTCAAGCGTGCCGTCAACGAAGCCATGAAGTCCGGCAAGCCGACGCTCATCAACGCGGTGATCGATCCGGCCGCGGGCTCGGAGAGCGGCCGCATCGGCAACCTCAATCCGCAGAGCGTTCTGCAGAAGAAGAAGTAAGTCCACCCCTCAACCCTTAATTCCCTGCGGTTGGCGGGGGCAGACACAGAGTACGGAGCAACACGATGACCAAAGCGCTTACGGGCGTTCGCATTCTCGACTTCACCCACGTTCAATCAGGACCGACCTGCACGCAGCTGCTCGCCTGGTTCGGCGCCGACGTGATCAAGGTGGAACGTCCGGGCGTGGGTGACATCACCCGCGGCCAGCTGCAGGACATCCCGAACGTGGACAGCCTGTATTTCACCATGCTCAACCACAACAAGCGCTCGATTACGCTCGACACCAAGAACCCCAAGGGCAAGGAAGTCCTCACCGAGCTGATCAAGAAGTGCGACGTGCTGGTGGAAAACTTCGGCCCCGGCGTGCTCGACCGCATGGGCTTCCCCTGGGAGAAGATCCAGGCCATCAACCCGAAGATGATCGTCGCCTCGATCAAGGGCTTCGGCCCCGGACCGTACGAAGACTGCAAGGTCTATGAGAACGTCGCGCAGTGCACCGGCGGCGCCGCTTCCACCACCGGCTTCCGCGACGGTCTTCCGCTCGTCACCGGCGCGCAGATCGGCGACAGCGGCACCGGCCTCCACCTCGCGCTCGGCATCGTCACCGCGCTCTACCAGCGCACCGTCACCGGTAAGGGCCAGAAGGTTACGGCTGCGATGCAGGACGGCGTGCTCAACCTCGCCCGCGTCAAGCTGCGCGACCAGCAGCGCCTCGCCCATGGCCCGCTGAAGGAATACAGCCAGTACGGCGAAGGCATTCCGTTCGGCGACGCCGTGCCGCGCGCCGGCAATGATTCCGGCGGCGGCCAGCCCGGCCGCATCGTCAAGTGCAAAGGCTGGGAGACCGATCCCAACGCCTACCTCTATTTCATCACCCAGGCGCCGGTCTGGGAGAAGATCTGCGACGTGATCGGCGAACCCGGCTGGAAGACCCATCCCGACTACGCCAAGCCGCCGGCCCGGCTGTCGCGCCTCAACGAGATTTTTGCGCGCATCGAGCAGTGGACGATGACCAAGACCAAGTTCGAGGCGATGGAAATCCTCAACAAGGACGACATCCCCTGCGGCCCGATCCTGTCGATGAAAGAGATCATCGAGGACCAGTCGCTGCGCGCCACCGGTACCTTGGTCGAAGTCGACCACCCCACCCGCGGCAAGTACATTTCGGTCGGCAACCCGATCAAGCTGTCGGATAGCCCGAGCGACGTCGAGCGCTCCCCGCTGCTCGGCGAGCACACCGACGAGATCCTGCGCTCCGTGCTCGGCTTCTCCGACCACCAGGTCGCCGACATCCACAAGTCCGGCGCGCTCGACCCGCCGCAGAAGCAGGCCGCGGAGTAAGCGGACCTATCAGTGAACGACGAAAGGCCGCCGGTTTCGGCGGCCTTTTTGTTTCGGACCGAAGGAACTGAACCACACGCCGGCCGTTACTCCTTCGACCGGCATGCTCTCAGAAGTGCGAACCTGCCGCCTCCACGGCGAGTGACCAACCTCGCGCCAAACCGCCCAACACTGAAGGATTGTCCACCCTCCCGTTCAGAGGGTGACTAATCCGCTCGCGAGCGGGTGGCGTCGCGTTCGGCGCTCGCGGGCCACGCCCATTGATCGAAGTGAGGTCGAAATGTTGAGAGATCAATCCTCTGATCGGGCCAGGCGTGAAGCCAACAAGGCGTTCAAGCCTGTCAAGACGCAGAAGCCCATGACTGACTATGCGAAGCACCAGCACTCCCTCAACGAGAACCGCGAGCGGCTCAAAGCAGAGCGATTGGCCCGCGAGGCAAAGTCGAAAGAGCTGCTCGGAAAAGGCTTGCCCGAATAGGAAGCGCCCCGTCGCTGGTTACGATCTGACATCCGGCCGGTTGAAAGCCGCCGAAATCGGCGCCGGATAGCCACCTAGAGCATCGAGAGAACGACGATGCCGTCTTCGAGCTCCCCGGACGCCAGCCGGGTTCGCGCGATGCGCTCGAACTCGGTGCGGTGCTTATGAAGATAGCTGAAAGCCTGTTTCTGCGTTTGGAACGTGGTCGCGAGCCGGCACATCTGCCGGCCTGCGCCAAGCGCCAGGAAAAAGGTGATTGTGCCACCGCCGTCCGACTTGGCTCTAGGCACGACCCGCACTCTTCGGCATGTGACCGGTCCTCTCCAGATTTCGTCGGCGGCGCTGCTGAAGTCGACTATTGCGGCGGCTTCTTCTTGCGCTTCGTCGGGGTTGGTGCCGGTAACGATGCGCGAAGAGTTGCATCGGCCGCTTCCTTGGCTTCGCGCAGTTCGCGAAGCCTTGCCATGTTCTTGCGAACGTCCACCGCCTGCTTTTCGGCATCCGCCATCGCGCGTGCTCCTTCCTCGGCCGCCAGGCGCTGGCGGTTGGAACGCGCGATGCCTTCGGGTGACGGTTCTGCCGATTTCCTGGCGCTCATCCTTCACCCTGCTCCGAATAGACAAAACCCGCTCAATCCTTACGATCGAGCGGGCAGCGTAACCGTTTCAGTACATCCGTGAAACGGTACCAAAGCGCGATGCGATCACGATGAACCGTCATCGCGCTTCTAGATTGTTGTCTAACATGATCCCTTCGGAAAACCGCTGCGCAGTTTTCCGGATCATGCTTTAGCGAGCTCAAGCCAGCGAGAGATTCTCAGCGCTGACTTTGCCCCGCATCTTGTCGGTCTTGGCCTCGAAGTTGACCTTTTGGCCTTCAGCGAGACCCGCAAGACCAGCCCGCTCGACCGCGCTGATGTGAACGAACACATCGTTGCCGCCGTCGTCGGGCTGAATGAATCCAAAGCCCTTCTGGCCGTTGAACCACTTCACGGTACCTGTCGTCATTTTCTTCTCCAAAGCGCGCAAGCGCACATTCCGCGTGACGCTCACGCAGAACCAATTCAATTCGTCGATGTCTATGGAAAAGGAGCCCGCGGGCGCATTCAACAAGGCACAGCGGCTGAACGAACGAATTCAGGGTATACCCCACCATCCCCACTTGCAAGGCTTGGCCAAGCTTAATTGCACCAGGGACCTCGGCGGAACAGTCCCAGGTTTGAGGCGACTACGCGGAGCCTCCCTCTGGCGAAACGGATTAGGTCTGAACGAGGAACGGCTGCGGAATTGTGGCTTCCGTTGACGCGGCGTAGACATTCGGGCTGATCTTGCTGCTCAGGATGGGAGGTCACCATGTCACTACTGGGCAAGGCCGCCGTCGCGATGTGGTGGAGCGTTCGCCCCGAGCAGCGCACCGAGTTCGGCGACTGGCATTCGCATGAACACTTCCAGGAGCGGATGAGCATTCCCGGCTTCCGGCGCGGGTCGCGCTGGACCAGCACGACGGACGCCGTAGGTTTCTTCGTGCTCTACGAGCTCGAACAATACGAGGTCCTCACGTCGAAGGGATATCTCGACCGGCTCAACGCGCCAACGCCGTGGTCGACCAGGATGATGCCGCATCATCTTGGCATGGTCCGCAGCCAATGCCGGATCGTCGCGAGCTTTGGCGGAGGTGTCGCGACCTCGCTTGCCACCATCAGGCTGTCGCCGGAAACCGGACGGGATGCGCAATTGCAGACGCGCCTGTCGGAAACGCTCAGCGCATTGGCGCTGCAGCCGGGGCTGACAGGCGCCCACCTCCTCTTCACCGACACGCCTCGCACGAGCGCGCCCACGACTGAACAACAGATCCGCGGCAAGGACGGCGCTGCCGACTGGATCGTGCTGCTCTCAGGCTACGATGCCGATGTGGTTGAGGCTATGATCGCCAGCCCGCTTTCGCCAGGATCGCTTGGCGATCTCGGCGCACAGACCAATGCGACGATCGGCCGCTACAGGCTTGCATTCACGATGACGCCACAGGATGTCGCAGCGACCTAGCAACCCGGCCAGAAGGACCGTCGACAAAAAAACGAGATGCCATGTCGGATCGGCGCCTTCCCGGTCGTCCTCGTGACATGAATGGGCCATAGACGCCAATCTCGGGCCCATCAATCACTGAGGATAACAACCATGCCCAGCACGATCCGCCTGCATCGCGTTCTCGCCACCAGCCCGCAAAAAGTCTATCGCGCTTTCCTGGAGGCCGATGCGATGGCGAAATGGCTGCCGCCGAACGGCTTCACCTGCACCGTGCATCATTTCGAGCCCAAGGTCGGCGGCACGTTCAAGATGTCGTTCCGGAATTTCACGACGGGCAACAGCCATTCGTTCGGCGGCGAATATGTCGAGCTCGTGCCCGGCGAACGCCTTCGCTACACTGACAGGTTCGACGATCCCAACCTGCCCGGCGAAATTCAGGTCACCGTGATCCTGAAGAAGGTCTCGGTTGGCACCGAGATCGACATCACGCAGGCCGGCATCCCCGACGTGATCCCGCCGGAGGCCTGCTATCTCGGCTGGCAGGAATCGCTGCGCAATCTGGCGAAGCTCGTCGAGCCGGAGATCAATCAGTAGCGACGGCGTTGGTGCCGTAGGGTGGGCAAAGGCGCAACTGCGCCGTGCCCACGCTCTTTCCGATACGGCGACAGACGCGTGGGCACGCTTCGCTTTGCCCACCCTACGGCACTGGTCGAGCCGATGCGCCGTTCTACCCACGCCGTCATTGCGAGCGTAGCGACAATCCAGAGACTTTCCGCGGAGGGATTCTGGATTGCTTTGCTGCGCTCGCAATGACGGAGAATCGTTAAGCCCCCGCCTTCGCCTCGAGCCCGCCGCCGGCGGTCCAGCGGTCCGGGTTGGGGCTGTGCCCGATCAAGGCGAGCCCATAGGCGATCGACTCGAACTGATCGCCCGACATCAGCCGTTCGTTGCCGAACCGCTCGGCGAACAGTTTTCGGACGGCCGGCACGAAGGACGTGCCGCCGGTCAAGAACACCTTCTCGATCTCGTGCGCGGTGATGCCGGCTTCGGCCAGCACCTTGTCGACGGTGGCCCCGAGCCGGGCGATGTCGTCGGCGATCCACGATTCGAAATTCTTCCGCGTGATGGCCGCGCCGATGTCGACGCCGCCGCCCCTGAAGCGGAAATCCACCTCCTCCTGGGCCGACAGCGCGACCTTGGCATTTGACACTGCACGGTACAGCGAAAAGCCGAGGTCGAGATCGACGATGGTGATGAAATCCTCGAGCAGCTTCGGCTTCAGCGCGGTGCGCGCAAGTTCCCTCAGCTCGCGCAGATCGCCGTTGCTCTTCATCATCGCCAGTTGATGCCAGCGCGCGAGGTTGGTGTAATGGCCGCTGGGGATCGGCAGCACCTTGTCGAAGGAGCGGAAGCTGGAGCCCTTGCCGAGCCGCGGCGAGACGACGTGGTCGATGATCCGGTAATCGAACGTGTCGCCGGCGATGCCGATGCCGGCGTGGCCGAGTGGCTCGGCGCGAAGGCTGCCGCCCGCGCGCGAGAAGCGCATCACGGAGAAATCGCTGGTGCCGCCGCCAAAATCCGCCACCAGCACGGTGGCATCGCGCTCCAGCCTTCGGGCAAAGGAGAACGCCGCGCCCACGGGCTCGTAGACGTAGCGCGCATGGCCGGCGCCCAGGCGCTCGAACGCGGCGCGGTAGCGCTGCATCGCCAGCTCTTCATCGGGATTGCCGCCGGCGAAGCGCACCGGGCGGCCGACCGTGATGGTCGAGGTCTCGAAGCCGAACCTGTCGCCGCCATGGCGCGCCAACGTCCGCAGGAACGCCGCCAGAATATCCTCGAACTTGAAGCGCTGCCGGAACACTTGCGTGGTGTTGAAGCTGCTGCTCGCCGCAAACGTCTTGAACGATTGCAGGAAGCGGTAGACGTGGCGTCCTTCGAGGAATTGCTCGATCGCCCAGGGGCCGCCTTCGGCCTGGGCACCGGCGCCCGGCCGGTCCTCCCAGAAGCACAAAGCCGATACATAGACGCTATGGCGCTGTCCGCCGTGGTCGAAGCGGATGGCCTCGACCCGGCGGTCGTCCGCGGCAAGGGCGACGACCGTATTGCTGGTCCCAAAATCGATGCCGATCGAGACGGCGGGCGAGGCGCTCGACATGAACCACTCTGACAGATGATTGGAAGGGGGAAGACCACTAGCGACTTTGACCTGCCCTGCCAAGCCTTGCCCCGCCAAGAAAGCCCTTGCCCTGCAAAGCCCTCGGCCATTGAGGCTCGCGTCAGGTTCGCGCCGGAGGGCACCGTTTTCCGCTTCAATCGTCTGAATTTGCCTCTGATCGGTGTGCTTTCGGCGTCCGAAGATGGCGTCTAAGACGGAAACGCCTCTTTTGGTGGGCCTTTTAAGCCCGAACCGGCAGGATTAACCCGGCATTATGCTGCGATGCGGGACTTTGTATGCTGCTATGCAAACAAACGCGTAGACAGTGGCATCTGGTATACATAGTTTCATCCCCAGACGAGACGCCAAGACCGATCGTCTCAAGAAAGGGAATTCCAATGTCCAAGACCGCTTCCGTCGCTTTCGCCCCCTCCTCCTCGCTGTTCAGCCGCTTTATGGCTGCGGTCGATCGTTTCCTGATGGCGAGCGCCGCGATCTCGAACCACAACGGCGACCTGCCGCGTTTCGGCCTGTAAGAAAGGCCTTTCTCGCGCAGCCGAAACGGCGCGCGGCCGGCAATCGCAGGCGCTAAGTTTGATAATGGCCCCCTCGTCGGGGCCATTTTCTTTTGGTCCCGCTTCGCCCGCGGACACAACTGCGACGATTGGTCCGCCGATCTGGCCAGCTGTCCAATTGTGAGCCATCTGGTATCTCGCATACCATTCGACAACCAAAAACGATTGCACGACCAAGGTGCTAGATGGGGATGCAGAGCGCGGGACAGGAACGGCCAAGGACATGGCACGTTTGCCAATCATGGCGGAGCCTTAGCCCAAAGGAGCGGATGTCGCGCCTTGTCCCCGCTCATAAACTTCTGGTTGGTGAGACTGCAATGGGAGATCGACCGCAAAGGTGACCCCAAGCGTGTGAATCCGGATGGGCTGACGCGAGCCGGCAAAGAACGGCCGCGTTTCGACAGGGAGTGAAACGAGATGAAGTCATTCATTCTGAATGTCGCTTTGGCGGCAATGGCGATGTCGTGCGCAGGCAGCACCGCAAGTTTTGCGGCTTGGGAGCCGGTTCGTCCGGTCGAGTTCATCGTGCCCGCGGGCACCGGCGGCGGCGCCGATCAGATGGCACGAACCATCCAGGGCATCGTCACCAAGCATAATCTCATGAAGCAGCCGCTGGTCGTCATCAACAAGGCCGGCGGTGCAGGCGGCGAAGGCTTTCTCGACGTGAAGACGTCGTCGGGCAATCCGCACAAGATCATCATCACGCTCTCGAACTTGTTCACGACACCGCTGGCAACGGGGATTCCGTTCAACTGGAAGGATTTGACTCCGGTCGCGATGCTGGCGCTGGATGAATTCGTGCTCTGGGTGAATGCCGAAAAGCCGTACACCAGCGTCAAGGATTATGTCGACGCCGCGAAGAAGGCACCAAGCGGCTCGTTCAAGATGGGCGGCACCGGCTCGAAGCAGGAAGACCAGATCATTACGGTCGGCATCGAGAAGGCGATCGACGCGAAGTTCACCTACATCCCCTACAAGGGCGGCGGCGAGGTCGCGGTTCAGCTCGTCGGCAATCACGTCGATTCCACCGTCAACAATCCGATCGAGGCGGTCGCGCAATGGCGCGGCGGCAAGCTCCGTCCGCTCTGCGTCTTCGACGCCCAGCCGATGGCCTATGACGAGCCGATCGCCGAGGGCAAGGCCTGGAAGGATATTCCGACCTGCAAGTCGCAGGGCCTCGCGATGGAATATCTCATGCTGCGCGGCATCTTCATGTCGCCCAAGGCCACCAAGGATCAGGTCGAGTATTACGTCGAGCTGTTCAAGAAGGTTCGCGCCACGCCGGAATGGCAGGATTTCATGAAGAGCGGCGCCTTCAACACGACCTTCCTGACCGGGGCTGACTACGCCAAGTGGATCGAGGCGGAGGAGAAGCGGCACGAGGGCTTGATGAAGGAAGCCGGTTTCCTCGCATCGAATTGAGCCACGGCATCGATGACGGCCGAGGATGCTGTCGTCCTCAGGCCGTCGGCGAATGCGACGACTGCATTTCTGCGCGGAGGTCTCATGACTGAACGATCCGGATCCGAATCTGGCCCGGCACACAAGACGATGGAAATCGGCATGGCGCTGTTGATCGGCGCCTTTGGTCTCGTCGTGATCTTCGGCAGCCTGAAGGCCGGCATCAACTGGGGCGCGGAGGGTCCGCGAGCCGGGTTCTTCCCCTTCTATGTCGGCGCCGCAATCGTCGGCGCCAGCGCCATCAACCTGTGGCACGCGCGACGCGACGACGACGGCCGACTGTTCGCGGAATGGGGACAGCTTCGCCAGGTCATGAGCGTCGTCGTGCCCACCGCGATCTATGTCGGTTCGATGCCGTTCATCGGCCTCTACATCGCCTCGATGGTCTTCATCGCCTGGTTCATGCGCTGGCTCGGCGGCTATCGCTGGCTGACGGTCATCGCGGTGGCGGTCGGCATGCCGGTGGTGACCTATCTCGTTTTCGAGCGCTGGTTCCTGGTCCCGCTTCCCAAGGGGCCGTTCGAGGAATGGCTCGGTCTGTAAGGGCCACGCATTCATTCAATTGCTGCTGCAGGACGTATCGATATGGAAGAGTTGGCCAATCTATTTCACGGCTTCGCGGTCGCCCTGCAGCCCTATAACATCATGCTGATGATCATCGGCATCACGCTCGGGGTCATCATCGGCGTGCTGCCGGGGCTCGGGGGCGCCAACGGCGTGGCGATCCTGCTTCCCCTGACCTTCAGCATGCCGCCGACATCGGCGATCATCATGCTGTCATGCATCTACTGGGGCGCCTTGTTCGGCGGCGCCATCACCTCGATCCTGTTCAACATCCCCGGCGAGCCCTGGTCCGTGGCGACCACCTTCGACGGCTACCCGATGGCGCAGCAGGGCAAGCCCGGCGAAGCCCTGACCGCCGCTTTCACCTCCTCCTTCGTCGGCGCGCTGTTTGCCGTCATCATGATCACGCTGGTCGCGCCGCTGGTCGCGGGCTTTGCGCTGCGATTTGGTCCGGCGGAGAAGTTCGCGGTGTACTTCCTCGCCTTCTGCAGCTTCGTCGGCCTCAGCAAGGAGCCGCCTTTCAAGACCATCGCGGCGATGATGATGGGCTTCGCGCTCGCGGCGGTCGGCCTCGATTCGATCACCGGGCAATTGCGGCTCACCTTCGGCGTCACCGAGCTGCTCAACGGTTTCGACTTCCTGATCGCCGTGATCGGCCTGTTCGGGATCGGCGAGATTCTGCTGACCATGGAGGAAGGGCTCGCCTTCCGCGGCGGCAATGCCAGCATCAACCTTCGCGTCGTGCTTCAGACCTGGCGCGAGCTGCCCACCTACTGGATGACCTCGCTACGCTCCTGCCTGATCGGCTGCTGGATGGGCGTCACGCCCGCCGGAGCGACGCCGGCCTCCTTCATGAGCTACGGCATCGCCAAGCGCCTGGCGCGGCGCGGCAACAATTTCGGCAAGGGCGAGATCGAAGGCGTGATCGCGCCGGAGACGGCCGCGCATGCGGCGGGCACCTCGGCGCTGCTGCCGATGCTGTCGCTCGGCGTGCCCGGCTCGCCGACGGCTGCCGTGCTGCTCGGCGGCCTCCTGATCTGGGGCCTGCAGCCGGGCCCGATGCTGTTCGTCGAGCAGAAGGAATTCGTCTGGGGCCTGATCGCCTCGATGTATCTCGGCAATCTCGCCGGCCTCATCGTCGTGCTCACCTGCGTGCCGCTCTTCGCCGCGATCCTGCGCGTGCCGTTCGGCATCATCGCCCCGCTGATCCTGGTGCTGTGCGCGATCGGCGCCTATTCGGTGCACAACAGCACCTTCGACGTGATGCTGATGCTGGTGTTCGGCGTGCTCGGCTATCTCCTGAAGAAGTGCAACTACCCGCTCGCACCTCTCGTGCTCGCCATCGTGCTCGGCGACAAGGCGGAGGAAGCCTTCCGGCAATCGCTGCTGGGATCGCAGGGCTCGCTTGGGGTGTTCTTCTCCAACGGCCTCGTCAGCACCATCATGGCGCTCGGTCTGGTCGCCCTGTTCTGGTCCGCGATCCAGGAAGGCTACAGCCGGCTGCGCATGTCGATGGCGTGAGGCGCCATGCGGCCAAACTTCTGGAATACAGAATTCCACGACTGAGCAGTCACGACGCAGCCGCGCACCGATGTGCGAGGGGGCCGCGCGCTCGACCGACCCAGAAGCTGAAAATTGTGGATGCGTAGGTTCCCACCAGCTGCTTGCGGCTTCGCCGCAACGGGGAAGACTTCTCACGAAATCAATGCGTTGATCGCAGGCCGAAAGCGAATTGGGCTTTACAATCGCCCAGCCATGGCGCATGTGATAAAGCCGCGATATTTCGCCGCACCCTCCAGTCCTTCGCTTGAATCTTGGCATAATGAATACCAGGATGCGACCAGCGCACGCATAAAAATGATCGGCGCCTTCGGGAGGGTTTTTTATGACAGACATGGTGCAGTCAACAGCGGCCCCAAGCGTCGCGCGCGTCAGCGACGCCTATCGCTGGACGCAGTTGGCAGTTGGCGTCGCCGCGATGGTGATGATCGCCAATTATCAGTACGGCTGGACGTTCTTCGTCCCTGACATCCAGAAGAAGTTCGGCTGGGATCGCGCGTCGATCCAATGGGCCTTTACGCTCTTCGTCCTGTTCGAGACCTGGCTGGTCCCGGTCGAAGGATGGTTCGTCGACAAATACGGTCCGCGCATCGTCGTGCTGGTCGGCGGCGTGCTCTGCGCCATCGGCTGGGCGATCAACGCCCAGGCCACCACGCTCAACGGCTACTATCTCGGCATGATCATCGCCGGCATCGGCGCCGGCGGCGTCTACGGCACCTGCGTCGGCAACGCGCTGAAGTGGTTTCCGGACAAGCGCGGTCTTGCCGCGGGCATCACCGCCGCGGGCTTCGGTGCGGGCTCCGCGCTCACCGTCGCGCCGATCCAGGCCATGATCAAGGACAGTGGATTCCAGACCACCTTCCTCTATTTCGGCCTCGGACAGGGCATCATCATCTGCATCCTCGCCTTCTTTCTGCTCGCGCCGAAAGCAGGCCAGGTGCCGACCGTGGTGGCCAATGCCAACTTGCTGCAGACCCGGCGCAACTACCAGCCGACCGAGGTGCTGCGTCAGCCGATCTTCTGGCTGATGTACTTCATGTTCGTGATCGTCGGCGCCGGCGGCTTGATGGTGACGGCCAACCTGAAGCCCATCGCGGCCGACTGGAAGGTCGACAACGTGCCGGTCACGCTGATGGCGGTGACGATGACAGCAGTGACGTTCGCGGCCACCATCGACCGCGTGCTCAACGGCCTGACGCGTCCGTTCTTCGGCTGGATCTCCGACATGATCGGCCGCGAGAACACGATGTTCATCGCCTTCGGCATGGAAGGTTTCGGCATCTGGATGCTCTACCTCTGGGGCCACGATCCGATCTGGTTCGTGCTGCTCTCGGGCTTCGTGTTCTTCGCCTGGGGTGAGATCTACTCGCTATTCCCCTCGACCTGCACCGACACGTTCGGCGCCAAGTTCGCGACCACCAATGCCGGCCTGCTCTACACTGCGAAGGGCACCGCCGCACTGCTGGTCCCGATCGGCAACTACATGCAGCAATCGTCCGGCACCTGGGACAGCGTGTTCATCATCGCGGCCGGCGCCAACATCCTGGCTTCGCTGCTGGCGATCGCGGTGCTCAAGCCCTGGCGCAAGGTCGTGGTGGCCAAATCGACCATCTGACACGCTCCATCACAGCTCTTCATCAAGCAGACGCCCGGCCTCACGGCCGGGCGTTTTCGTTTTGGCGACGTTCTTGCAGCGCCGTTCCCCTCCAATGGAACCGCAGATTTGTGACAATCCGCCGCAGTTAGGGCTTGCATTCTGGAATATGGTATACCAAGCTCCGTGCCGCGCTTGCGACGATAAGCCACAACATTTGCGACACTGGGTCATCTTGCCATCCAAAGTCGCGATCAATCAGGCGCGTTGGGAGGTTTCTTGATGATTTCCAGCACGGACGGCGCCGTCACGGCCGCGCCTCTTCGCACCGGTTTCCGTTGGCTCCAGCTCGTCATGGGCATCGTCTGCATGGCGATGATCGCCAATTTGCAATATGGCTGGACGCTGTTCGTCGATCCGATCGATGCGGCCCACCACTGGGGACGCGCCGCGATCCAGCTCGCCTTCACCGTCTTCGTCGTCACCGAGACCTGGCTGGTGCCGATCGAGGCCTGGTTCGTCGACAAATACGGCCCGCGCATCGTCGTCATGTTCGGCGGCGTGATGATCGCGCTGTCCTGGATTCTCAATTCCTATGCCGACAGTCTCACCCTGCTCTACGCGGCCGCGATCATCGGCGGCATGGGCGCGGGCGCGGTGTACGGCACCTGCGTCGGCAACGCGCTGAAATGGTTTCCCGACCGCCGCGGCCTTGCCGCCGGCGCGACCGCCGCCGGCTTCGGCGCCGGCGCCGCGCTCACCATCGTGCCGATCGCGACCATGATCGCATCGAGCGGCTATCAGCACGCCTTCTTCACCTTCGGCATCGGCCAGGGCGTGATCGTGTTCGTGCTCGCCTTCTTCATCCAGCCGCCGCGGCTCTCGATCCCGCCGAAGAAGAAGCAGCTCAACCTGCCGCAGACCAAGATCGACTTCACCCCGCCGCAGGTGCTGCGCAGCCCTATTTTCTGGGTGATGTATCTCGTCTTCGTCATGGTCGCATCCGGCGGCCTGATGACAGCGGCGCAGATCGGCCCCATCGCGCACGACTTCAAGATCGCCGACACCCCGGTCACGCTGGCCGGCTTCCAGATGGCGGCACTGACCTTCGCGATCTCGCTCGACCGCATCCTCGACGGTTTCGGACGCCCCTTCTTCGGCTGGGTCTCCGACACGATCGGCCGCGAGCACACCATGTTCATCGCCTTCGGCACGGCGGCGCTGATGCTGCTGACGCTGTCGGCTTACGGCCATGTCCCGGTCGTGTTCGTGCTCGCGACCGCGGTGTATTTCGGCGTGTTCGGCGAGATCTACTCGCTGTTCCCCGCGACCTGCGGCGATACCTTCGGCTCGAAATTCGCGACCACCAACAACGGCATGCTCTACACCGCGAAGGGCACCGCCTCCCTGCTCGTCCCGCTCGCCAGCGTGATCTCGGCGACCTACGGCTGGAAGGCCGTGTTCGTGGTCGCCGTCGCCTTGAACGCGACGGCGGCGCTGACGGCGCTGTTCGTGATCAAGCCGATGCGCCGCTCCTTCATCCTCGGCAAGGAAGTCGACAGCGCGAACACCGCAACCGGCAGCGCCAAGACCACTGCAAAGACCGAGACGGCGTAGCCGCCACTTACATTGCAGGGATCGACCAAGGGGCGCAGCGATGCGCCCCTTTTCTTTTTCGCGCACGGCAAACGTCAGTATTGCTGTCGCAAGATTTTTCGGATCGCCCAAACCAGCGCTTGACGATTGGCATTATGTATACCACACTTCTCGCAACATTCACCTAGGGAGGTTGCAATGCTGGTCGGAGACATTCTGCGCAAGAAGACGCCGCGCGTTGTCACGGTGCGGATGAACGAAACGGTGGGTATCGCCGCCAAGCTGATGCGCGCCAACAACATCAGCGCTCTCGTGGTCAAGGACGTGGTCCGCTCCGAGGGCAATACCGCCGTCGGCATGTTCACCGAGCGCGACGTGGTGCGCGCCGTCGCCGAGCACGGCGCGAACGCCGTCAACGTCAAGGTCTCGCAGCTCGTCTCGGTGCAGCAGCTGGTGTCCTGCAGCTCCAGCGATACGATCGAGCAGGTCCGGCATCTGATGAACCGGCATCACATCCGCCATTTGCCTGTCATCGACGATTACAGCCTCGTCTCCGTCATCAGCATGCGCGACATCGCAGCTGCCATGGACGAGGCCATCAACGGCAAGCCGCAAGCGGCAGCCTGAAGCGACGCACTCTTCCCCTGTGACTACCGGCCGGCTCGGACGCGTTCGAGCCGGACCGGATCTTTCGTCCCAAAATTCCGGTCTCCCGCGAGGATTTCATGAAGATCTGCATCTACGGCGCCGGCGCAATCGGCGGATATCTCGGGGTTCAGCTTGCGCGCGCAGGCGCCGATGTCAGCCTCATCGCGCGCGGCGCGCACCTTGCCGCAATGCGCGAGCGCGGCCTGACGCTGCTCGCGGGCGAGGAGAAGCACACCGTGCATCCGCGCTGCACCGACGATCCCGCCGAGCTCGGGGTGCAGGACTACATCATCATCACGCTGAAGGCCCATTCCATCACCGGCGTGATCGAGAAGATGCAGCCGCTGCTCGGGCCGCACACCCGCATCGTCACCGCCGTCAACGGCATCCCCTATTGGTACTTCTACAAGCACGGCGGCCAATACGAGAATTCGACGCTGGAGAGCATCGACCCCGGCGGGCGGCAGTGGCGCGAGATCGGCGCCGAGCGCGCCATCGGCTGCATCGTCTATCCCGCCACCGAGATCGAGGCGCCCGGCGTGATCCGCCACGTCTACGGCAACAACTTCCCGCTCGGCGAGCCCTCCGGCGAGATCACTAGCGACGTGCAGCGCCTCGCCGATCTGTTCGTCGCGGCCGGGCTGAAGG
The DNA here is from genome assembly GCF_013408065.1 of Bradyrhizobium sp. IAR9. Taxonomy (NCBI): domain Bacteria; kingdom Pseudomonadati; phylum Pseudomonadota; class Alphaproteobacteria; order Hyphomicrobiales; family Nitrobacteraceae; genus Bradyrhizobium; species Bradyrhizobium sp. IAR9. The sequence goes on along the minus strand of NZ_JACBZW010000012.1, from coordinate 195,192 downwards.
CGCCGGTGCTCGACCGCATCCGCGACGAGATCTGGCTCAAGCTGTGGGGCAATGTCTGCTTCAACCCGATCAGCGCGTTGACCCATGCAACGCTCGACGTGATCTGCACCGATCCGTCTACCCGTGCGCTGTCGCGCGCGATCATGGTGGAGACACAAGCGATCGCCGAGACCTTCGGTGTCAAATTCCGCGTCGACGTCGAGCGCCGCATCGAGGGTGCCCGCAAGGTCGGCGCGCACAAGACCTCGATGCTGCAAGATCTCGAGCGCGGCCGCCCGATGGAGATCGACCCGCTCGTCACCGTGGTGCAGGAGATGGGCCGCCTCACCGGCATCGCGACGCCCGCGCTCGATTCGGTGCTGGCGATGGTGACCCAGCGCGCCCGCATCGCCGGCCTCTATGACGGCGTCTCGACGCCGTCAGATCCCCGCGCACTGGCGGTGGCGTGATGGCGGGCGAGATGAAGCAGTGGCTGCGCTTCCGGAATAATGGCGCGACCGGTTTCGGCACGCTGACGCCATCGGGCATCAGCGTGCACGAGGGCGAGATGTTCGGCCGCAACACCGCCACCGGCAAGATCCTGGCACTGTCGGAGGTCGAGCTGCTGGCGCCTTGCGCGCCCAGCAAGATCGTCGCGCTCTGGAATAATTTCCACGCGCTCGCCGCCAAGCTGAACCAGCCCGAGCCGCCGGAGCCGCTTTATCTGCTCAAGGCCACCACCACCATCACGACGCCGGGCGCCGTGATCCGCCGTCCCTCCTATTACGACGGCAAGACCACCTATGAAGGCGAGCTCGGCATCGTCATCGGCAAGACCTGCGCGCGTGTCTCCCCCAGCGAAGCCAACAGCTTCATCTTCGGCTATACCTGCGTCAACGACATCACCGCCAACGACATCCTGACCAGCGACCCTACCTTCCCGCAATGGGCCCGCGCCAAGGGCATCGACGATTACGGCCCGTTCGGTCCCGTCATCGCAACCGGCCTCGATCCGGCCAAGCTGACCGTCCGCACCATCCTCAACGGCGCGGAGCGGCAAAACTACCCGATCTCCGACATGATCTTCTCGGCGCAGCAGCTGGTCAGCAAGATCTCCCACGACATGACCCTGCTCCCCGGCGACCTCATCGCCGTCGGCACCTCGGTCGGCGTCGGCGTGATGAAGGAGCCGGTCAACACCGTCACCGTCGCGATCGACGGCATCGGCGAGCTCACCAACGAGTTTCGGCTGTAGCCGCGAACACCGTCCCGTAGTCCGGATGAGCGCAGCAACATCCGGGACGGCTCTTCGCTTGGTCCCGCATGCGCTACGCTCGTGCGGGCTACTCACTTATTCTCGCTGCAGCGCGGCAAAATTGATCCGGCGCAAATCGCGCCAGCACGACCGCCTTATCCTTCCCGGCAGTCAATTTCTGACGCCAGGGAGGATGCCATGACGAATGCAGGTAATGCACTTTTGTGGACAGCTCTGTACTTTGCTCTCGCGTTCGGTGCGATCTTCGCGGTCTGGTTCGCCGACAAGATGCGCTCGAACTTCCTCGGGAAATGATAGCGCGCACGGCGCCGCAGTCCGGATGAGCCAAGCGACATCCGGGACGATTCTTCGCATGGTCTCCCATGTCGCTCCGCTCATGCGGGCTACTAATGCTGCTCGCTCCGTCATGGCCGCGTTTGTTGTTTAGAGTCCGGGGACATGGCTGACACCTGTTCGGACACATCACTGACAGGTTGGCCGGGCCTTCGCCGCGCCGAAGCGGCTTCGGCCGCGCAGGCGGAACAAGCCCGGGCATGACGCGTGTGGGGAACGTCTATCCGGGAAAACCCGGCACTCCCCGCGCCGCCTCCACCCATAGGCCCAACGCAACCAGCCGTGGATCACGCCGCCCGAAACAGCCTACAAGCCTCCCCGCCCCTTGCGCTCGGTTCCGCTCTTGGCAATCATGGCGAAAATGTGCGCCGGCGTGTGGAATTCACGATGTGGCTGTTTTTCCTGGTTGCCTGGTTCGGCCTGTTGGCCATCGTCGCGGTCTTCGCCCAGCAGGCGCTCGGTCACGACTTCAGTCACCTGCCCGCCTGGTTCGCGGGCCTGCCGGTGCCGCAACGCGTCGCGACCGGAGTCTTCCCCGCCCTCGCCCTGGCCCTGATCGGCGCTTCAGCCTGGCGGCTGTCGCGCCAGGACCGCAGCCTGAAGACGCTGCGTGACCGGCTCAAGAAAACCCGCGAGGACGTCGTCGTCGCCCACGCCCTGCAAAACCATCTCGACGCCACCGTCCAGCATTTGATCGAGAGCGACCCGAGGGAGGCGGTCTCCGCGCTCCACGACAAGCTGGGCGAGACCGAGCAGCGCACGCTGCTCCAGCAGGGGCGCAACCAATCCACCGACATGCACGACCAGCTCGCCGAAATCCGCAGTCGCCAGCAGCACCTGCGCGACATGGTCGGCAAAATCGCCGAGCAGCGCCGCGCGGTCGAGCCGGTCTTCACCGAGATCCGCGACCGCCAGAATCAGCTCGAACGCTCCCTGCACGATCTCGAGACCGACGATCGCAAGAACAACCTTGCCGACCGGCAAAGGGACATCGCGCGCGACGTGGCGGCGCTTCTAGGACGGGTGAACAGCGTCCAGGAGACATTTGCGACCCTCAACCAGTACAAGGAGGATCTGGCCAAATCCCACGCGGAGCTGGTGCCGCTGCGGTCAACCGACGCCGGCATCAACGCCCTGATCGGCGAGCTCAGCCTCGGCCACGAGCGCCTTGCCAAGACCATCGACGAGCTCGAGACCGGCGGCGAGACGCCGCTTCCCACGCGCGTCGAGACGCTGTCTAAGAACAAGATCGAGATCGAGCAGCGCCTCGCCCGCATCGACGACAGCTTCAGCATTCTCAAAAGCATCCGGCTCGACTTCGAAGAGCTCGGCCAGCGCCAGGCCCAGCTCGAACGCTCGCTCGCCGACGTCGAGACCGACCCCGACGGCAAGACCCTTGCCGACCGGCAGAACGCGCTGAACGATTTCGTCCTGCAGTCGCGCCAGCGCCTCGGCGCCCTGCAGGAGACGCTGGCGACGCTGAACGCCTTCAAGGCGGAGCTGTCGAAATCGCAGGCCGACCTCGTCCCGCTGAAGGCGCCGGTGTTCGGCATCGAGGCCCTGATCGCGGAGGTCGGCAGCACCCGCGACCTCCTCGCCAAAACCGTCGGCGAGATCGAGGCGAACGGCGACGTCACCCTCGCCTCGCGCGTCGACGCGCTCACCAAGAGCAAGCGCGAGGTCGAAGACCGCCTCGCCCGCATCTTCGACAATTTCAACGCGCTCGATGCCTTGCGCAAGGACATCGGCGGCATCTTCTCGACGATCAGGAATAGCCTCAACCGGATCGGGTGAGTTGCCGCGTAGGACTGACAGCAGCACTCCGAAACATCCAGACACATCACATCTGTGCGCGTCAGAGATATGCCGCCAACATGTCCCGCGCGCGCCGCAACTTGGTCGCATTCGGCCGCCCTTCTGTGAGGCGTGTCTGGGGGGCACGGCACTGCCGTGTTTGGACCAAACCTTCTAGGGGTATCGCTGTGAAGAAGATTGTAATTGCTCTGGGTGCCACGCTTGCTCTGGTGACGGCTGCGAACGCTGCGGATCTGCCGCGCCGCCAGCCCGTGCCGGTCTATCCGGCCGAGCAGGCGCCGATCGGCAAGATGCCGATTGGCAAGAGCCCGGTTGGAAAGGCCCCGATCGGCAAGGCGCCCGGCCCGGTCGCTGCGCGTTACTGAAACGCAAGCAAGACTAGCGTAAGCGGCTGACAGTCGAGGGGCACAGCGTGACGAACAAACCTGATCGATCGGGACCCTGCATCCTTGCGGGGTTCGCCCTCGCGGCCATGATCGCGTGTACGACGCCCTCGGCCTCGGCCCACGAAGCGAACAAGCGCGTTGCTGACGCCAACGCGCTTGCCACGACCGACTCCACATCGCGGCCTCAGCCGCAAGCGGCGCGGCGCTCCGTCGCGCGCGTGGAGAAAGGTCCCTATTACGTCGACTTCCGCGCCCGCACGGCCGCGAGCTGGGGCCACGCCTTCGTCTGGTACGGCAAGTCCAGCGAGAAGGCGGTCGAGGTCGCAGGCCTCACGCCCGCCGGCGACACGCTGGCTTACGTGCTCGGCCACATCACCTTCGTGCCGTCGGAGACCGGTGCAAGCTACGGCGATCTCGATCCGGAATATCTGACCGCGAGCTACCGGGTCTATCTGAACGAGGCCGACGCCAAGCGCGTGTTCGCCTATATCAAGAAACTGCAGGCGAGTTCGCCGGTCTGGAACGCCGAGACCACCAATTGCACCGGCTTCATCGGCGACATCGCCGAGTTCATGGGCCTGAAGGTCCCGTATCGCTGGCAGCGCCCGGAAAACTTCGTCAACAGCCTGAAGGACATGAACGGCGGCCGCCAGATGGTGCGGTTGTCGGCGGAGTAGCTGCCCTGTAGCGGCGGCCTCGTAGCCCGGATGGAGCGAAAGCGAAATCCGGGACCGCCTTCGCTTGTCGCACAGGCCCCGGATTGCGCTACGCTCCATCCGGGCTACGAACCGCCGCCGTCACCTCCGGCGTCATTGCGAGGCAAGCCCTTGCGACGAAGCAATCCAGAGTGTTTCCGCGGAGGGATTCTGGATTGCTTCCGCCTTCGCCAAAGGCTTCGGCGGACAAGTCGCTGCGCTCGCAATGACGGTGGTTGACGCAGCGGTGCGCATAGCGCTCCGGCACGTTCGGAGCACCCTCGCCCGTCGGGCAAAACACCCTGCCAATTTCTCCACCCCGCCTGTCAAGCCTCACCCGCCAAAATATTCCACTTTACCGAAATTCGGATTTGTCGTACACACAAGCCACCCTGGCCCGAGACAAGGGGCGGATCGCGATCGTCACGAACCGCGGGCCGGGGTGCGATGGACGCGACGGCGTCGGGCGCGAGCAGCATTGCAGGGCGGGAAACCGTGAGCAAAGCGCTTCGCGCATACGACACGGCGCCGACAGCGTCTTCGCATGGCTTCGGGCGTGAGCACGCGCCAGCACTCGAAGCGACATGCGAAGACGTGCGCGGACGGTCAAGTCGTGTGGTCCTGACGCCCGGGGTCTGTGCGTCAAGTCCTGCGGTGATGTGGCGGCCAACCGGTGCGCGCATCAGTCATCCGCAAGGCGACGGGGGCAATAGTGCATCGCTCCCCGGGGAGAGCACGAAGTACGCCGTAAACCATCGCGCAGGGAAGGCCGGGCGTTCGGCTCACCTGTGGTCCACCCCGTGTGCATCTTTTTCGCGCACGGACTTACGGGTGCCAGCCGGCGCCCGGCCTTCCCTGCGCCCTTGTCTTTCATGAGGGCAACGCGACGAAGCAAAGCTCGGGCGCAGATGCCGCGAGAGCGCGAAGGTGTGTCTGCGATGAGCACAAACTGCTTATTGCCGCGGGTCCAAATCTATAATCGTCACCCTGAGGTGCGCGCTCAGGGGCGCATCGCGCCACCGAGCAAGCCTCGAAGGGCGACAGCCCGGCTTTAGCAGCGTGGCCACTCATCCTTCGAGGCTTGCTGCACCTTGCTTCGCACCGTGCAGCTCGCACCTCCAGCGACAACCGCTTCGCGGTTGCGCGGGGATGACGGAACAAAATTATCCGCCCCGCGGAATCATCCCCACCGCCCGCATGAAAGCCCCGCCCCCACCGCACGCCCGCGCAATAGACATTTCCCGACCCGGGCGGCATCCTTGCGCCATCAACCGACAACAGAGCCTGCGGGCCATATCAGGGGAAACACATCATGTTGCAGACACGGTTCACGAAACTCGTCGGCGTCGAGCACCCGATCGTCCAGGGCGGCATGCAATGGGTCGGCCGCGCCGAGCTGGTCGCCGCGGTCGCCAATGCCGGCGCGCTCGGCTTCATCACGGCGCTGACCCAGCCGACGCCGGAGGATCTAACCAAGGAGATCGCGCGCTGCCGCGACCTCACCGACAAGCCGTTCGGCGTCAACCTCACCATCCTGCCCGCGATCAAGCCGCCGCCTTATGCCGAATACCGCGCCGCCATCATCGAGGCCGGGATCAAGGTGGTCGAGACCGCCGGCAACAAGCCGCAGGAGCACGTCGACGAGTTCAGGAAGCACGGCGTCAAGGTCGTGCACAAATGCACCAGCGTCCGCCACGCGCTCTCGGCCGAACGCATGGGCGTTGACGCCATCTCGATCGACGGCTTCGAATGCGCCGGCCATCCCGGCGAGGATGACACGCCCGGCCTGATCCTGATCCCCGTCGCCGCCAACAGGATCAAGATCCCGATGATCGCCTCGGGCGGCTTTGCCGACGCCCGCGGCCTCGTCGCCGCGCTGGCGCTGGGCGCCGACGGCATCAACATGGGCACGCGGTTCATGGCGACCAGGGAAAGCCCGATCCACCAGCTCATCAAGGAGAAAATCGTCGCCAATGACGAGCGCGAGACCGAGCTGATCTTCCGCACCATGCGCAACACCTCGCGCGTCGCCAAGAACGAGATCTCGACCAAGGTCGTCGCGATGGAGAAGGAAGGCGCCAAGTTCGAGGACATCCGCGAGCTCGTCGCCGGTGCCCGCGGCAAGATGGTCTACGCGACTGGGAATTCCGACGAAGGCATCTGGTCGGCCGGCCAGGTGCAGGGCCTGATCCAGGACATCCCGACCTGCGCCGAGCTCATCTCCCGCATCGTGCGCGAGGCGGAAGCGATCATCCGTAGCCGGCTCGAGGGCATGATCGTTCAGCCGCAACGCGAAGCCGCGGAATGATCACCGCAAGAAGCGAGAGCAATCCATGAAGGCTTACGTCTACGGCCCTGAGGGCGCTAGGATTTCCGACGTCGCTCAACCAAAGCCGAAAGGCACGCAGGTGCTGGTGCGCGTCCGTGCCTGCGGGCTCAACCGCGCCGACACCGGTATGCGCAAGGGGCACGCCCACGGCGCGGCCGGCGGCGCCGGCACCGTGCTCGGCATGGAATGGGCCGGCGAGGTCGCCGAGCTCGGTCCGGATGCCAAGGGCGTCAAGATCGGCGACCGCATCATGGGCTCGGGCGGCGCGGCATTTGCCGAGTACACACTGGCCGATCACGGCCGGCTGTTCCGCGCGCCCTCGAACATGAACTTCGAGGAAGCCGCCACCCTGCCCGTCGCGCTCGCGACCATGCACAACGCCGTCGTCACCGTCGGTGGCGTGCAGGCGGGCCAGAGCGTGCTGATCCAAGGCGCCAGCTCCGGTGTCGGCCTGATGGCGATGCAGATTGCAAAACTCAAGGGCGCAAAGCTCGTGATCGGCTCGTCGACCGACGCCACGCGCCGCGGCCGGCTGAAGGAGCACGGCGCCGACCTCGCCGTCGACAGCTCCGATCCGAAATGGGTCGACGAGGTGCTGAAGGCGACGAACGGTGAAGGCGTCGACCTCATCGTCGACCAGGTCTCGGGCAAGGTCGCGAGCCAGAACCTTGCGGCGACCAAAGTGAAGGGCCGCATCGTCAATGTCGGCCGGCTCGGCACCCATGCCGATTTCAACTTCGACCTGCACGCCGCGCGCCGCATCGACTATGTCGGCGTCACCTTCCGCACCCGCACCATCGAGGAGGTCCGCGAGATCTTCGAGGAGGTCAGGAAGGACATCTGGGGCGCGGTGGAGTCGCGAAAACTGCAGCTGCCGATCGACCGGGTGTTCGCATTCGACGACATCGACCAGGCGTTCGAGCACATGGAGGCGAACAAGCATTTGGGGAAGATCGTGGTGACGGTGCCGTAGAGCGCCGACAGCGGTCCCATAGGGTGGGCAAAGCGAAGCGTGCCCACGATCTGTATCCATCACGGACGAATGGTGGGCACGGCGCCAACGCGCCTTTGCCCACCCTAGGAGGCCGGAGCAAGACGCGGATCGCTCCTGCAAATCACTAGCGACAACAGCTGTGGATCGCCGCTTGATGTTCACCCCCGGGCTGCTAAATCCCCGCCATGACCTCCCAGCACAACAAAACCTCGGTCGCCGCGATCTCGATCTTCGCCAGCGGCGGCATGGCGGCGGCCAAGTTCGTGGTCGGCATCGCGATCGGCTCGCTCGCGCTGATCTCCGAGGCGCTGCACTCCTCGATCGACCTGGTCGCGACCATCATCACCTGGGCGGTGGTGCGGGTGTCGGACAAGCCGGCCGACGAGGAGCACCATTACGGCCACGGCAAGCTGGAGAGCGTCTCGGCGCTCGGCGTCACAGCGCTGCTCTACGTGCTCGCCGGCGGCATCCTGGTCGAGGCCTACAGCCGGCTGCGCGAGGGAACCCCGCCGCCGACCATTTCTGCCGTGCCGTTCGTCGTGCTGGTGATCGACATCGTCGTCAATCTCTGGCGCGCCCGCGCCCTGCATCGCGCTGCGCGGGAGACCAGGAGCCAGGCGCTCGCGGCCGACGCGCTGCATTTCGCCTCCGACGTGATGGGCTCGTTCGCCGTGATCATCGGCCTGATCCTCGCCGCCCTCGGCTTCTGGTGGGGCGACGCCGCGGCGGCCGCCGCGGTCGCCGTGATGATCGCAGCGCTCGGCCTGCGCATGGCCGGCTCGACCGTGCAGACGCTGGTCGACCGCGCCCCGGAGGGCGCGCAGGAGAAGGCTACGGCCGCGATCCGAAGCGTTCCGGGCGTGATCGACGTGGAGCGACTGCGGGTGCGCATGGTCGGGGCGACCACGTTCATCGACACCATCGTCAAGGTGCCGCGGACCTATCCGATCGACCGCGTCGAGGACATCAAGCACAACGCGCAAGCCGCCGTCGCCAAGGCATTCGGCGACACCGACCTCTCCTTCACCGCCGTTCCCGTCGCACGCGACAACGAGACCGTGCGCGACCGCATCATGGTGATCGCGCGCAATTCGGGCCTCGCCGTCCACCACGTCACGGTGCACGATCTCGGCGCCAAGCTGATCGTCAGCATCGACCTCGAGGTCGACGCCGGGATGCAGTTAGAGGCCGCCCACGACGTCGCCAACACGCTGGAGCGCAACATCCAGGAGGAGTTCGGCGAGGACGTCGAGGTCGACGTCCACATCGAGCCGCTGGAACCGGAACTGCCGTTCGGGGTCGATGCCGCGCCGGAACGCGTCCAGGCCATCGCCGCCGCGCTGACCGAATATGCCGCTGGCGGCGAGATCCACGACATCCATAATGTGCGCGTCCGCAACACCGACGCCGGCGAGATCGTCAATTTCCACTGCCGCGCCGCGCCGTCGATGAGCGTGATCAAGGTGCACGAGCACGTCGACGCCATCGAGCGCGCGCTGCGGCGCGCGTTCCCGAGCGTGAAGCGCGTGATCAGCCACGCCGAACCGCCGCGTGCGTGACGGAGAGCGTGCGAGGAGTCACACGTTCTCGTTTCGGACTCCTCGCGCCCGTGCGTTTGCGGACGCGCGATGCGCAAACTGCGCGTGGGATAAGAATAATTTCGCGTTAACGATTCATTGACTCTCGACACCCCGCGAAAACTGGATTCAAATCGCTGTGATTCGGAAGCGATGTGGGGCTGCCTCCGAACTTCAGTTGCAAGCTAGGTTTTTAGGGGGCCGAAGGCATGTCGCGTGCAGACGCCGCGAACGCGTGCGTCCAATCCGATTCGATCAAGGGATTGGCGCAATCGATCGCGAAACCTGCCTATCATCGGCTCTTGATTGCAGAGCCGGCGCTTCGTCGCGCCGTGCCGACGCTCATCATCGCGTTCCTGATCACGATCTGCCTCGGCGCCTTCGTGCAGGTCGTCGATCAGACGCGTCAGAAGCGGCTGGTGATCCGGCACGACATCTCGGCGCTGGCCGACCTGCTCGCCGAACGCATCGACCGCCTGACCTCCGCCCGTCAGGAGCGGCTCAAGAACATCGAGAGCCTGCCGGCGCTGTTGCCGGATATGATCCCGTCCTGGGGCACGGCCTCGGGCCGCCACGTCATCGTCACCTCGGCCGGCGTCGATCGCCGTCTCCTCGCCCGCGTCCCGGTCGACAGCGACCCTTCCGGTAACGACCGCCTGCTCGATGCCATCACGACAGCACAATTGCTCGCGGCGCCGACACGCGACGGCAACGTCTCCGACATGACGCTGCCGAGCGGCAACGCCGCGATGGCGACCTCGCGGCAGATCAAGTCGCTGCCCGGCTTCGTCACCGTGATCCAGGAGCGCAACGAGCCGATCTGGGGCTCGGACGCCGCGCTCTCGGTGACGCTGTCGGCGACCACCGGATTCGTCGTCCTGATCCTGGGCTTCGCCTTCCACTGGCAGTCCACCCGCGCCCGCGAAGGCGACCTCATCAACGACGCCGTGCGCGGCCGGATCGACACCGCGCTCAACCGCGGCCGTTGCGGACTGTGGGACTGGGACCTGTCGCGCGGCCGGATCTTCTGGTCGCAGTCGATGTTCTCGATGCTGGGCCTCGACGGCCGCAACGAGCTCCTCACCTTCGGCGAGGTCAACGCGCTGGTGAAGTCCGACGACATCGACCTGTTCGCGATCGCCGACCAGCTCATCTCCGAGAAGATCGACCACATCGACCAGACCTTCCGGATGCAGCATGTCGACGGCCACTGGATCTGGCTCCGCGTCCGCTGCGAGAAGACGCGCGGGGCGACCGATTCCAGCGTGCACCTGATCGGGATCGCCGTCGACATCACCGAGCAGAAGAGCCTTGCCGAGAGGACCGTGGAAGCCGACCTTCGCCTGCGCGACGCGATCGAGACCATCCCGGAAGCCTTCGTGCTGTGGGACGCGAGCGACCGCCTCGTGCTCTGCAACTCGCACTTCCAGCGCCTGCACAAGCTGCCCGACACCGCCGTCATTCCGGGCACCTCCTACGAGACCGTGCTCGAGGTCGGCCGCATGCCGGAGGTGCGCACCCGCCACAACGAGACCGCTGCCCAAGGCCCCGGCGCGCGCACCTTCGAGGCGCAGCTCGACGACGGCAGCTGGCTGCACATCAGCGAGCGCCGCACCAAGGACGGCGGCTACGTCTCGGTCGGCACCGACATCACCCGCATCAAGGAGCACGAGCAGAAGCTGGTCGACAACGATCTGCGCCTGCGCGCCACCGTCATCGACCTGAAGCGCTCGCAGGCGGCCCTGGAGCGCCAGGCGGTCGAGCTTGCCGACCTCGCCGAGAAGTACCAGCGCGAGAAGACCCGCGCCGAGGAAGCCAACCAGACCAAGTCGAAATTCCTCGCCAATATGAGCCACGAGCTGCGCACGCCGCTCAACGCCATCATCGGCTTCTCCGAGATCATGGGCTCGGGCATGTTCGGCGAGCTCGGCAGCGAAAAGTACCAGGAATACTGCCAGGACATCCTGACCAGCGGCCACTATCTGCTCGAGGTCATCAACGACATCCTCGACATGTCCAAGATCGAGGCGGGCCGCATGAAGCTCGACATGGAAGAGCTCGACCTGTCGCGGACGCTGGCGGAATCCTTACGGGTCGTCACCGGCCGGGCCCAGGACAAGCACATCACGTTAGATGCCGACATCGCAAAATCCATCTCCGTCGTCGCCGACCGCCGCGCCACCAAGCAGATCATCGTCAACCTGCTCTCCAACGCCGTGAAATTCACGCCGGACGGCGGACGCGTCGTGGTGCGCAGCCGGCAACTCGACGACCGGATCGTGCTGATGATCGCCGACACCGGCATCGGCATCGCGCCGCATTCGCTGGCGCGGCTCGGCCGCCCGTTCGAGCAGGTGGAGAGCCAGCTCACCAAGACCTATCACGGCTCGGGCCTCGGCCTTGCGATCGCCCGCTCGCTGGCGCAGCTCCACGGCGGCTCGATGCGGCTGCGCTCCAAGATCGAGGTCGGCACCGTCGTCCGCGTGACCCTGCCGCGCGACGCGATCAAGGCGGCGTCCGGGATTTCGGCGGCGGCGTGATCCCTACAGCTGCAGCGACGGCGCGACTTCCCGCGCGACATTGACCAGCGCTGCGATCAGCGGCGTCATCGGATCGCGCTGCGGGATCACCATGCCGATGCTGTAATTGACGTCGGGATCGGTGATCGGGATCGAGCGCACCGTGTCGGACAGGCCGAGCGTCTCGGCAAGCTTGGCCGGCATCACGCTCGCCCAGCGCCCCGTCTTCACATGCGTGAACAGCACCAGCAACGAGTTCGAGGTCAGCGTCGGCGTCGCCTCCGCGCCGACCGAACGCAGCGCGCGGTCGATGATGCGGCGGTTCTGCATGTCGGGCGTCAGCAAGCATAGCGGCACCTGCCCGACCTCCTTCCAGGTCACCGTCTCGCGATCGCCGAACATTCCGTCCGGCGACGTCAGCAAACGATAGCTCTCGTTGTAGAGCGGAATGGTCCGCACCTTGCCGATCGGCTCGTTCTCGATATAGGTCAGCCCCGCATCGACCTCGAGATTTTCGAGCAATCCCAGCACCTCCGATGAGGTCGTTGAGCGGATGCTGAAACGCACCTCGGGATGCCTTGCGCGAAACGGCGTCGTCAGCGCGGCCACCATGCCGAGCACGGTCGGTATCGCCGCGATGCGGATCTCGCCGGAGAGCTGATGCTTCAGCCCGTTGATCTCGTCACGCATCGCGCGGGCATCGCCGACGATCCGCCGCGCCCAGTCGAGCGCCCGCTCGCCTTCCGGGGTGAACCCCTGGAAACGGGAGCCGCGCTGCACCAGCATCACGCCGAGAATCTCCTCGAGCTGCTTGAGCCCGGTCGACATCGTCGGTTGCGTCACGCCGCAGACCTCCGCCGCGCGTCCGAAATGCCGCTCCTTCGCCAGCGCCAGCAATAGTTCAAGTTTGTCGATCAACCGGCCGTCCCCTCGAATTCCATCGTGGCATGCAAGCTAGCACGCCGGGCCTGCGCCAACACGCAAAAACCGGCATCCGATCCAACTTCCATTACCAATTCGTATCGGTCGATTGCGGTTGCAAATCGATCCGAATTCGCAATCGCAGCACGGGACAGCTTTATTGATCTTCGAATGATTCCAACTAGTTTGCGCCTAAGGAAACGCTCTGGTTGAGAACGAAGAATGACAGCGGTTTTTGAGCCTTGGAATGAGACGCGCGGCGCCGAAATCATCGCCGAGCACGCCAACCAGGAGGGCGCGACGCTGGTCATCCTACACGCGCTGCAGGAGGCGTTCGGCTACGTGCCGGAGGCCGCCATTCCCATGGTCGCGCAGGCGCTCAACCTGTCGCGCGCCGAAGTCCACGGCGTATTCACGTTCTATCATGATTTCCGCCACAAGCCGGCCGGCCGCCACGTGCTGAAGCTCTGCCGCGCGGAGGCCTGCCAGGCCGCGGGCGGCGATGCCTTGGCGGCGCGCGCCGAAGCAAAACTCGGCGTGTCGCTCGGCAACACGACGGCCGACGATCGTGTCACGCTGGAGCCGATCTACTGCCTCGGCCTGTGCGCCACCGCCCCGTCCGCAATGCTCGACGGCCGCCTCATCGGCAGGCTCGATCAGAAGCGCCTCGATGCGTTGATTGTGGAGGCACAGCGATGAGCTTGCGTCTGTTCGTCTCACGCGACGCCGGCGCGATCGCCGTTGGTGCTGATCAGGTTGCGCTGGCGCTTGAGCAGGCAGCAGCCGGGCGCGGCATTGCAGTCGAGATCGTCAGGACGGGCTCGCGCGGCATGTACTGGCTGGAGCCGCTGGTCGAGGTGGCGACGCCACAGGGCCGGATCGCTTTCGGCCCGGTTACTGAAGCCGATGTGCCCTCCCTGCTCGACGCGCTCGCGAGCAACACGCCACATCTGCTGCGGTTGGGGGCGACCGACGAGATTCCCTGGTTGAAGCGCCAGACCCGCCTCACCTTCGCCCGTTGCGGCGTGATCGACCCGCGTTCGCTCGACGACTACCGCGCCCATGGCGGCTACAAGGGGCTGGAGTGCGCGCTGTCACTCGGCTCGGATGCGATCCTCAACGAAGTCACGGCCTCGGGCCTGCGCGGCCGCGGTGGCGCCGGCTTCCCGACCGGCATCAAATGGAAGACGGTCACGCAGGCCAAGGCCGACCGCAAGTTCATCGTCTGTAACGCCGACGAAGGCGACAGCGGCACTTTCGCCGACCGCATGATCATGGAAGGCGATCCCTTCCTGGTGATCGAGGGCATGACCATCGCCGGCATCACCGTCGGCGCGACCAAGGGCTACATCTACATCCGCAGCGAATATCCGCATGCGGTCGAAGCGATGAACGCTGCGATCCGGGCTGCCAAGCGCGGCGGTTATCTCGGCGACAAGATCGGCGGATCCACCCACAGCTTCGACCTCGAAGTCCGGGTCGGCGCCGGTGCTTACGTCTGCGGCGAGGAAACTTCGCTGCTGGAGAGCCTCGAAGGCCGCCGCGGCATCGTGCGCGCCAAGCCGCCGCTGCCGGCGCATCACGGCCTGTTCGGCAAGCCGACCGTCATCAATAACGTGCTGTCGTTCGCGGCCGTCCCCTTCATCCTCGCCGAGGGTGCCAATGCCTATGCGGATTTCGGCATGGGCCGCTCGCGCGGCACGATGCCGATCCAGCTCGCCGGCAACATCCGCTATGGCGGGCTGTATGAAACCGCGTTCGGCGTGACGCTTGGCGAGCTCGTCGACGACATCGGCGGCGGCACGTTCACGGGCCGGCCGGTCCGCGCCGTGCAGGTCGGCGGGCCGTTAGGGGCCTATTTCCCCCGTGCCCTGTTCGACACGCCGTTCGACTACGAGGCCTTCGCCGCGCGCGACGGCCTGATCGGCCATGGCGGCATCGTCGTGTTCGACGACAGCGTCGACATGCGCAGGCAAGCGCGCTTCGCAATGGAGTTCTGCGCCGTCGAATCCTGCGGCAAGTGCACGCCCTGCCGGATCGGCTCGACCCGCGGCGTCGAGACCATCGAGAAGATCATCAACGGTGAGCGCGTCAGCGAAAATCTCGCGCTGGTCGAAGACCTCTGCAACACCATGAAATTCGGCTCGCTCTGCGCACTCGGCGGCTTCACGCCCTACCCCGTGCTCAGCGCATTGAAGCACTTCCGGGAGGATTTCATTCCGGCACCGACCACGCTTCAGGCCGCGGAATAGGAGAACGACAATGTCTCTGATCGAAGAAATCGACTTCGGCACGCCGGCTTCCAAATCGGAAACGATGGTAACGCTGACCATCGACGGCAATGAGGTCACGGTGCCCGAGGGCACTTCGATCATGCGGGCCGCGATGGACGCGGGCCACCAGATCCCAAAACTCTGCGCCACCGACATGGTCGACGCGTTCGGCTCCTGCCGTCTCTGCCTCGTCGAGATCGAGGGCCGCGCCGGCACGCCGGCGTCCTGCACCACGCCGGTGATGCCCGGCCTCGTCGTCCATACCCAGAGCGAGCGGCTGAAGAAGCTTCGCAAGGGCGTGATGGAGCTCTACATCTCCGACCATCCGCTCGATTGCCTCACCTGCGGTGCCAATGGCGATTGCGAGTTGCAGGACATGGCCGGCGCCGTGGGCCTACGCGACGTGCGCTACGGCTATGAGGGCGAAAACCACGTCTTCGCCAAGACACCTGGCAAGAGCCACGGCTGCGACAACGACCATTGGATGCCGAAGGACGAATCCAATCCCTATTTCACCTATGATCCCTCCAAGTGCATCGTCTGCTCGCGCTGCGTCCGCGCTTGCGAGGAGGTGCAAGGCACCTTCGCGCTGACCATCTCCGGCCGAGGCTTCGACAGCCGCGTCTCGCCGGGCATGAGCGAAAGCTTCCTCGGCTCGGAATGCGTCTCCTGCGGCGCCTGCGTGCAGGCCTGCCCGACCGCAACGCTGACCGAAAAGTCGGTGATCGAAATCGGCCAGCCCGAGCACTCCGTCGTCACCACCTGCGCCTATTGCGGCGTCGGCTGCACCTTCAAGGCCGAGATGCGCGGCGAGGAAGTCGTGCGCATGGTGCCGTACAAGGACGGCAAGGCCAATCGCGGCCATTCCTGCGTCAAGGGCCGCTTCGCCTGGGGCTACACCAACCACGGCGAACGCATCCTCAATCCGATGATCCGCGAACGGATCGAGGATCCCTGGCGCGAAGTGTCCTGGGACGAGGCGTTCTCGTTCGCGGCCGCCAAGATGCGCGGCATCCAGAAGACATACGGCCGCGATGCCATCGGCGGCATTACCTCGTCCCGCTGCACCAATGAAGAGACCTATCTGGTGCAGAAGCTGATCCGCGCCGGCTTCGGCAACAACAATGTCGACACCTGCGCCCGCGTCTGCCACTCGCCGACCGGCTATGGCCTTGCCACCACCTTCGGCACTTCCGCAGGCACGCAGGATTTCGACTCGGTCGAGGACACCGACGTCGTCCTTGTGATCGGTGCCAATCCGGCCTCCGCTCATCCGGTGTTCGCGTCCCGCCTGAAGAAGCGGCTGCGCCAGGGTGCCAAGCTGATCGTGATCGATCCGCGCCGCACCGAGATGGTGGAATCGCCGCATGTGAAGGCGCTGCACCTGCCCCTGATGCCCGGCACCAACGTCGCAGTCATGACCGCGCTGGCGCATGTCATCGTCACCGAGGGCCTCGTCAACGAAGCCTTCGTGCGCGAGCGTTGCGACTGGAGCGAGTTCGAGGAATGGGCGGCCTTTGTCGCGCAGCCCAAGAACAGCCCGGAAGCCACCGCCATCCTCACCGGCGTCAATCCGAAGGATCTGCGCGAAGCCGCCCGCACCTACGCCACCGGCGGCAACGGCGCGATCTATTACGGCCTCGGCGTCACCGAGCACAGCCAGGGCTCGACCACCGTGATCGCGATCGCGAACCTTGCGATGGTCACGGGCAATATCGGCCGTCCCGGCGTCGGCGTGAACCCGCTACGCGGTCAGAACAACGTGCAGGGCTCTTGCGACATGGGCTCGTTCCCGCACGAGCTGCCCGGCTATCGCCACATCTCCGGCGACGCAGTGCGCGATCAGTTCGAGGCGCTGTGGAACGTCAAGCTCAACCCCGAGCCGGGCCTGCGCATTCCCAACATGTTCGATGCCGCGGTCGAGGGCACCTTCATGGGGATCTACGTGCAGGGCGAGGACATTCTGCAGTCCGATCCCAACACCAAGCACGTGGTGGCTGCACTGTCCGCGATGGAATGCGTCATCGTCCACGACCTCTTCCTCAACGAGACCGCGAACTACGCCCATGTCTTCCTGCCCGGCTCGAGCTTCCTCGAGAAGGACGGCACCTTCACCAACGCTGAGCGCCGCATCCAGCGCGTGCGCAAGGTGATGACCCCGAAGAACGGCATGGCCGATTGGGAGGTCACCATCGGCCTTGCCAAGGCGATGGGTTTCGAGATGAACTACAGCCATCCTTCCGAGATCATGGACGAGATCGCGGCGCTGACGCCGACCTTCTCCGGCGTCTCCTACGCCAAGCTCGACGAGCTCGGCTCGGTGCAGTGGCCCTGCAACGAGAAGGCACCCGAAGGCACGCCGGTGATGCATATCGACGGCTTCGTCCGCGGCAAGGGCAAGTTCGTCGTCACTGAATATATCGCGACCGACGAGCGCACCGGTCCGCGTTATCCGCTGCTGCTCACGACCGGCCGCATCCTCAGCCAGTACAATGTCGGCGCGCAGACAAGGCGCACCGACAACGTGGTCTGGCACGCCGAGGACCGGTTGGAGATTCATCCGCACGATGCCGAACAGCGCGGCGTGCGCGACGGCGACTGGGTGCGGCTGAAGAGCCGCGCCGGCGAGACCACGCTGCGTGCGGAGATCACCGATCGCGTGGCGCCCGGCGTCGTCTACACCACCTTCCACCATCCGGACACGCAGGCCAACGTCATCACGACCGACTATTCGGACTGGGCGACCAACTGCCCCGAATACAAGGTGACGGCGGTCGAGGTCTCGCCCTCGAACGGCCCGTCCGACTGGCAGAAGGCCTATGACGCCCAGGCGCGCCAGTCGCGGCGCATTGCGCCGGCCGAGGCCGCGGAGTAACCGCATGCATGTAGCTGTCCAGGCAATCGATCGCGGAATCTGGCGCAACGGCGTCGCGTCCGAAGGAACGCGGTTCATTCCGGAGGAGACGCCGCTGGCTCTGACCTATAATGGCGGCACTTACGCCGTCATGATGGGAACGCCGCAGAACCTGGAAGATTTTGCGGTCGGCTTCAGCCTGAGCGAAGGCATCGTTAAATCGGTCGACGACATCCGCTCGCTCGAAATTGTTCGCCTCGACGACGGCATTGAGCTGCGGATGTGGCTGGCGTCGGATGACGCGGCACTGATCAGCGAGCGCCGCCGCCACGTCGCCGGTCCCACCGGCTGCGGCATCTGCGGTATCGAGTCGATTGCCGAAGCCGTGCGACCCGCTGCGGTCGTGCCGCAGGGGCAGAGCTTCACGCCGGAAGAAATCATGACGGCGATGCAGGCGATCGCGCCGCTGCAATCGATCAATCTGCAGACCCGCGCGGTTCATGCCGCCGCGTTCTGGTCCCCTGCCGGCCACATCGTCGCGCTGCGTGAGGATGTCGGCCGCCACAACGCGCTGGACAAGCTCGCAGGCGCCCTCGCGCGCAGCCGCACCGACGCAGGCGCCGGCATGGTGCTGCTGACGAGCCGTGTTTCGGTCGAGATGGTGCAGAAGACTGCGGCGATCGGCGCGCCGGTGATGATCGCAGTTTCCGCGCCCACCGCGCTCGCGGTGCGTACCGCGGAAGCCGCGGGCATCACGCTGATCGCCATTGCCCGCCAGGATGGGTTCGAGGTGTTTTCGCATGGTGACCGGATCGTCGGTCGCCATGCCACGGAGGTTGCCGATGTCGCCTGACCGCCTGATCTACATGGCCAACCAGATCGGCAAGTTCTTCGAGAGCCAGGGCCACGGCAAGGCCGTGCCGGGAATTGCCGAGCACATCAAGAAGTTCTGGGATCCCAGGATGAAGCGCGCGATCTTCGCCCATCTCGATGCCGGCGGCGCGGGGCTCGAGCCTGACGTCCGCGAGGCGCTCAGCTCGTTGAAGGCAACGTCCCTTCCAGCAGCGCCCTGAACACGCGCCGCACCTCGCTCTGCGTCTCCTTCACGCGCGCCTCCAGCGACGAGAAATCCGGCGCGTCGCCGGCCCGCGCCATCACGCGTTGCAGATCGGTGCCCGCGGTTTCCGGCTTGAAGCGGTCGCTGACGCAGAGCCGCAGGATCTGCGTGAGGTCGTGATAGAGCCGTGCGGCGGCACGCAATATCTCGGTCTCCGATTGCGGGAGGACGCCGAGCCTGCATGCATTGTCGAGCACCTGCATCGTGCTGACGTCGAGGATCTCCGGCTTATCGTGCGCGTGCACGAGCTGGAGATATTGCGCGATGAAGTCGATGTCGACCATGCCGCCGGCGGCATGTTTGAGATCCCAGCAATCGGCCTCGCCCTTCTCCTGGGCGATCGCGCGTCGCATGTCGGCGACGTCGTTGGCGGTGATTGCGGAATCGCGGCGGCGGGTCAGGACGCCGCGGATGACGCGTTCGATCCGCATCCGGAATTCGGGCGAAGCCGACACCACGCGCGCGCGCGTCAGCGCCATGTGCTCCCAGGTCCAGGCCTCGTTGGCCTGGTAATCCGCGAATGAGACGAGGCTCGAGGCTACGGGACCGGCGCGCCCTGAAGGACGCAGCCGCATGTCGATCTCGTAGAGCACGCCATAATTGGTGCGCGTCGTGAACGCGCTGATCAGGCGCTGGGTCAGACGCGCAAAATAATGCGGACCCTGCAGCGATTTCGGCCCATCGGAGTCCGGATTGTCGCTGTCGAAATCGTAGAGCAGGATCAGATCGAGATCGGATGAGGCCGTCATCTCGCGGCTGCCGAGCCGGCCCATCGCGATGATCGCGGTCTCCTGCCCCTTGATCCGGCCATGCTGGGCCGCGAAGCGGTCGGCAACGAGGCCGTGCACGGTGTGGACGATTCCTTCGGCGACGTCGGCAAAGGCCGTGCTCGCCTGCTGCGCCGAGACGGTGCCGGAGAGAATGCGCGTGCCGATCAGGAACAGGCTCTCCTGCCCGAACAGGCGCAGCCGATCGAGGAACTCTTCGTATGAGCCAGCGTCTTGCACTGTCGCAGCCAACCGTCCCGACAATTCCTGCCTGTCCGGCATGGCGCCGAAGAAGCGCGGATCGATCAGGCCATCCATCAGCTGCGGCTGCCGCGCCAGCATCTCGCCGAGCCGCGGCGCCGCACCCAGCACCAGCGCCACCAGCGCGACGAGCTCGCGGTTCTGGCCGAGCAGGGTGATCAGCCGGCCGCCGCGCTGGAGCGCCCCAAGGAATTGATCGAACGCCACGACGGCGCGATCCGGCTCCTCGGCATGGGCAAGGCCGTCGATCAGGGCCGGCACGAACTCGACGAAGGCGCTGCGCGTCGCCTCATTGCGGAACACGCGATAGTCGCCGGTGATCCAGTCGCGCACCGTCTGCGCGACCGCGGCAGGCTTCTTGAATCCGAGCGTCGCGAGGTGCTGGAGCAGGCGCGGATCCTCGGGACCGACACGGTAGTCGAGCGTCGGCAGCTTTGCCGTGCCGGTCGGATCGTCGCCTTCGAACAGTTTTTCGTAGTGCCCCTGCACGATCTTGAGCTGTCGCAGCAGCTCGCCCGCGAAGGCCTCGCGATCCGCATAACCGAAGAAGCGCGCAAAGCGCTCGACCGCGTCCTTGTCTTCAGGCAATGCGTGGGTCTGCTCGTCGGCGATCATCTGGAGGCGATGCTCGACCCGGCGCAGGAATTCGTACGCAATGGTCAGCTCGTCACGCGCCGCAACGGTGATCCAGTTGCTGGAGGCGAGAATATGGAGGGCCTCGAGTGTCGGCCGCACCCGCAATTCCGGATGGCGGCCGCCGGCGATCAATTGCTGGGTCTGCGCGAAGAACTCGATCTCGCGGATGCCACCGCGGCCGACCTTGACGTTGTGCCCTTCCACCGCGACCTCGCTCTGGCCGCGATAGGTTTGCATCTGCCGCTTCATGTCGTGGACGTCGGCGAGCGCGGCGAAATCGAGATGCTTGCGCCAGACGAAGGGCGCGATCTCGGCGAGCAATGCCTCGCCCGCCCTGGCATCACCGGCGCAGGCACGCGCCTTGATCATCGCGGCGCGCTCCCAGGTGCGCCCTTCCCGCTCGTAATAATTCAGCGCGGCGTCACGGGAGATCGCGACCTGGGTCGAGGATGGATCGGGACGCAGGCGCAGGTCGACGCGGAACACATAGCCGTCATAGGTGCGCTGCTGCAGGATGCGCGCCATCCCCTGCGTGACCCGGACGAAGAACGGCTGCGGCTCGATGTCCGCTGCCAGCGTTGTCTCGTCGGGATCGAAGAACACGATGAGATCGATATCGCTGGAATAGTTCAGCTCGCCCGCCCCCATCTTGCCCATCGCGAGCACGATCAGGCCGCAGCCCTCCTCGGGCGCCTCGGGATTGGGCGGCGAGATCTTGCCACGTGCGGCTTCCTGCCGCAGCAGGTATTGGAGCGCCGCCTGCACCGAGGACACCGCGACATCGGTCAGCGCCGCCGTCACCCGCATCACCGGCCAGACCCCGCCAATGTCGCACAAGGCGGTCAGGAGCGCGGCCTCAGCCTTCATGCGGCGGAGCAGTCGCATCACCTCGGCCTCGTCAGGGGCCGCGAGCACCGCCCCCCTCGCCTCCGCGATGAGCGCCGTCAGATGCGCATCCGGATCGCATTCGAGCAATCGGATCAGGCGCAAGGCATCGGCGCGCACCAGATCGAACAGATAGGGCGAGAATTCCGCGATACCGGCCAGGATGTTCCGGGCGAAGGGCTGCGTCAGCAGCGTTTCGAGACGCGCCGATTGGGTCGGCTCGAGCTCGGACAGCCAGCTTTCAAGACGTCGTTCGTCGGTTGTGGAAGCGGCAATATGGGGAGCCTCCGCGAAGCGCGCGGCCAGCCTCTCACCATGCTTGTCCGCGTTTCCCGGCGCGGAGTGGTTCATGCCACCTTCTGTGGCACATCCGGTATTGGCGGAGCAACCCTGTCGCCGGCCCCGGCGCGCGCGGGCAGCGCCAGCGTTGCAACGAGACCGGGTTGGGCATCGCCCAACCTCAACTCACCGCCGTGCAATGTCGCAACCGCAGAAGCGAGGCTGAGACCGAGGCCGGAGCCCGGCAACGTGCGGCTCGCTTCCAGGCGAACGAATCGTTCGACGGCATGCGCGCGATCGGCTTCGGGGATGCCGGGACCGCGATCGGTGACGCTGAGCAGCACCTTGTCGCCATCGCGTCGGGCCTCGATGGTGATCGGCCTCGCGTCCATGCTGACCACGGTTCCGCCGGCCTGCCCGACCGGCTTGCCGTATTTGATCGCATTCTCGACCAAATTGGCGAGCGCCTGGCTGATCAACTCGCGATTGGCGTGAACCGGCGTCGGCTCGGCCTTGACCTTCAAGGTCATGCCGTCGTCTTCGGCCAGCGGCTCGTAGAGCTCGTGGATGCCGTTGGCGACCTCTGCGGCGTCGAAATCATCCATGTTGCCGCGCGCCTGCCCTGACTCCGCGCGCGCGATCATCAGCAGCGCGTTGAAGGTGCGGATCAATCCGTCGGATTCCTCGATGGTCCGCTCCAGCGCCGCACGGTAATCGGCTTCGCAGCCCGATTTCGCCAGCGCCTCCTCGGCGCGGTTGCGCAAGCGCGTCAGCGGCGTCTTGAGGTCGTGGGCGATGTTGTCGGAGACTTCCTTCAAGCCGGCCATCAGCGCCTCGATCCGCTCCAGCATGGCATTGAGATTTTCCGCGAGGCGGTCGAGCTCGTCGCCGCTGCGTCCCACCGGGAGACGCCCGCTGAGATCGCCGGTCATGATGCGCTGCGCGGTCCCGGTCATCGCGTCGATGCGCCTCAGCACGCGGCGCGCGACGAAGATGCCGCCGCCGAGACCGAGCACGACGACGATCAGGATCGACCATTGCGCCGCCTTGGCGACGATGCCGAACAGGCGACGCCGTTCGGCGAGGTCGCGGCCGATCAGAAGCCGGAAGCCGTTTTCCAGTTCGGTGACGCGCACGAGCGCGCGATGGTCGCGGTCGTCCGCGTCCTCGATCCGCCGGTAGGCCGTCTCCGACCAGCCCCGCGTCGCCATCACGCCGGGCGCCAGCGAGCCGACATTGCCGGCGATCGCCTGCCCTGTCGGCGTCGTCACGAGATAGAGGTTGGCGCCCGGGCGCAGCGCGCGGTATTCGATCGTGCGCACCAGGCGAAACATGCCGCCGCGGCCGTAGATCTCGTTGATTTCCGAGGTCTCGGCATTGACCGTCTGCGTGATTTCCTCGGTGATCAGCCGCCGCGTATTCCAGGCGAAATAGGCCAGCAGCGAAGCCGCGAACATCGCGAACAGCA
The DNA here is from genome assembly GCF_013408065.1 of Bradyrhizobium sp. IAR9. NCBI lineage: Bacteria > Pseudomonadati > Pseudomonadota > Alphaproteobacteria > Hyphomicrobiales > Nitrobacteraceae > Bradyrhizobium > Bradyrhizobium sp. IAR9. Next base: position 171,828 of record NZ_JACBZW010000012.1, on the reverse strand, counting down.
GCAGATAGACCAGCGTCAGCCGGAACGCCGTGGTGCGGACCAGTTTACCGAATGCCGTCACGGATCATGTATCCAATTTCAGTAGCGCGTCTACTATCACCAAGCATCGTCACTCTTCGTATTCTACTTTATTTACAGCATCTTGGGTTTATAAGCTATCGTCTATCTTCGCTTAAAATCGCCGAACGCCAGGCGGCCCAGGCAAAAAAGTGGTAAGGAGGCACATACGTCCATTTGAAAGTATCCGTGACGGCCACACATCTGCACCGGTTCCCGTGGAATCACTGACCATGACGCAAAAAAGGATCCGTGACGGTAAGTGGTAAGCGAAAGGGAACGTTAAAGTGGCGCTCAATTCGAACCAAGTTAAATCCCTGCAAGCTGGCGTTCATGCGGACAGTGCGGGACTCTACCTGGTGGTACGCGCGAGCGGAGATCGGGTGTGGGCCTTCCGTTTCACCGACCCCGAGGGCAAACGGGCGCAGATGGAGTTCGCCAGGGCTGGCGACCGCGACAGCGCAGGGGGGGACGTTCTGACCCTAAGCAGCGCGCGCGAGAAGGCCCGCGATTACAAGGTTGCATTGAAGCGCGAGGGCATCGATCCGCGCGTCAAAAAGCGGGCCGCTGCTCAGAGCAGCAAGACGTTCAAAGAATTTGCAGACGAGCAGTACCCTGGTTGGTGCCGGGGCTTGTCCAAAGAGGAGTTAACCCAATGGCAGCGCTCCATCCGCGACGTGCCGAGCTTGCACGAGAAAAAGCTCCATGAGATCACCACCGAGCACGTCTTGGATGCTCTCAAAGCGATCTGGACCGTGAAGCCGGTCACAGCGTCGCGAACACGCCAGCGAATCGAGCGGCTGATGGACGCAGCCAAGGCGTTGAAGTTGCGCACGGGTGAGAATCCGGCCGCGTGGCGCGGCAACCTCAAACACCTGCTCCCGTCTCCCCGCAAGCTAAATCGCAAAAAGGGACATCGGTCCGCCCCTTACACGAAGATGAAGCAAATGATGACAGGGCTGCGCTCTGATCCCGGCAATGCCGCGCGCTGCACCGAAGTCGGCATCCTCACGGTCTCACGCAGCCAAGAAATCCGGCTCATGGAATGGACCGAGCTCGACTTCGAAGCAAAGACCTGGATGGTTCCAGCTGAGAAGATGAAGATAAAGGGCGACCTAGAACCCAAACCGCATCTCGTTCCGCTGTCAGATCAGGCCATCGAGATCATCCAATCGATGCGGCGCACAGATAAATACGTATTCCCCTCCGACCACGCTGAGGGACATCAGCCGTTCCGCGCGAACGCCCTTGTTGGAGCTATCGAGCGCACTGCCATCAAATCTACCATGCATGGCTGCCGCACGACCTTCCGAAACTGGGGCGCAGACAATAAGGAGCACAATTTCCGCCGTGAAGTGCTTGAGTTCTGCTTGTCGCATCGTGTCGGCGATGAGGCAGAACTGTCGTATTGGGACAGCGAGATGATCCAACGGCGACGCGAGGTGCTCCAGGCGTGGGCTGACTTCATCAAGCCGCGCAAAGATCCGTCCGGCCAACAGCCGGTCGGAAGGAAGCGGCAGAAGCTCAGACTTGTCGTGTAAAGAGGCGCACAAAGCTTTCAGCCAGCGATCTATTTTTGACACCAGAATAAGACCAGATCGTAGGAGGCCGGAATTCAAATCTCCTGGCTCTCTTCCCGATACGCTTGTGTTGCGCAGACTGGAATTCCGCGCGCTGAGATGATCTGTTGGAGACGCAGATCGATTCCTCGAGTTTTCCTGTGCCTGCTCAAGGCTCGTTCTGACAATTCACAGCCTTTGCGCCTGGTGAGATCGTTACAGAATTTTCTCCTGCCAGAATGACTCTCGTGCCAGTCGCCGACTTCCGGCGCTGCAATGCTGACTGCTCATGGGCGCAATGGCGCTACACCTCAGTTTGAGTTCCCGGAAGTGAGCACGGTATCTCGCGCCCACGCTGCTGGGCCGGGCCGGTCAATTCTATCCAGCGACGGCCAACGTCAGCTAGCGTGGGTCAGCCCAGTCCATCATGGGCGAGCTTCAGGTGGGGCCAGGCATTGTAAACCAACGCAACCATCTTCGATCGATCATTACCCTTATCGGCAAAGCTCTACTTTGGAAGCGGGTGAGAACGTCAAGGAAAAGTGAGAGCTATTCGTCGCAATTTTTCGATCTTGGATTCACAGGATAATTTGCGCCGTTCGTAATACTCGAATTTTTTTACCTATCGGGATCAATCAACTGAATTGTCTTACAAAGGTAGAGCAACTCGCCACCGCTTGTACTGCCACAGTATACTTCACATACCGCCAGTGATCAGGAAAGCGGTGGTCCAGTCCACGAGCCGAGCCGACACTGGCTCAATCGATCAGAGCGCGCCGGGTATGCCAGTCCGTCGCCGACTGGAAGGCATGCCCGGCGCGCGCGAGCACATCCTCCGACAGATGCGGGCCGACGAGCTGCATGCTGAGTGGCAGGCCGTCCGACGCCACGCCATTCGGCAGCGTGATGGTCGGGCTGCCCGAGAAGTCGAACACTGCCGTGAAGCGCAGGATGCTGAGCAGCACGTTGGGATCGGCGCCGTACTCGCCCATCCTGGTCAGCGTCGGGATCGGCACGGGCATGGTGGGGATCAACAGCAGGTCGATATCGCCGAACAGGGCGGTCAGGCTGCCGCAGAATTTCAGCCGCTCGTGATGGATCTGCGCGATCTCGACGCCGCTCACCGACCTGCCCTGCTCGATCAGCTGCGCCAGGTCCGGGCCGTATTCCGACTTCCGCGCGGGATAGGTTTCGAGATGCGCCTCCGCGGTCTCGATCGAACACATCGGAATCCACATGCTCACGAGCTTCTCGTAGGCCGGGAATTTGACATCGCGGATATCGGCCCCGAGCGCCGCGAGCGTCCGCTCGGCTTCCAGCAACGCGGCGACCACCTGCGGATCGACTCCGTCCTGGGTGTAGCTGCGGTCGACGCCAATCCGCAACCCCCGGACACCGTCGACGATCCCTGCGAGATAGTTCGGCACCGGCGCCTGCAGCGCGGTGGGATCGTTGACATCTGCGCCGGCGATGACGCCGAGCATCGCGGCCGCATCGGCCGCGCTCCGGCACATCGGCCCGACATGGTCGAGCGAGTCGGCCAAAGGAAAGACGCCGTGGCGGCTGACGCGTCCCCAAGTCGGCTTGATCCCGGTCAGCCCGCAAGTGGCCGACGGAAACCGGATTGAGCCGCCGGTGTCGCTGCCGATCGAGCCGAAGCAGAGCCCCGCCGACGTCGCCACGCCCGATCCGCTCGAGGACGAGCCCACCCAGTAATCGACGCCCCAGGGATTGAGCGGTGCCTGATCGTTCGGGTGATGGCTGGTGTAGGCCCCCTCGGTCATCTTCAACTTGCCGAGCGTGACGGCGCCGGCCTGCTCCAGCCGATCCACTATCGTGGCGTTGAAGGACGGAATGAACTTCGCGTGGATCGTGGTGCCACCGGCCGTCGGCGCAAAAGTCGTGTAGCAGAGGTCCTTCAGCCCGATCGGCACGCCGTGCAGCGGTCCGCGCCAGATGCCCCTGGCCAGCTCGGCGTCGCAGCGCTTCGCCCGCGTCATGGCGCGCTCAGCGAGGAGAAGCGCATAGCCATGGAATTTGCCATCGAGCTTGGCGATCCGGCTCAGCATGGCCTCGGTGACCTTCGAGGGCAGCAGCTCACCACGGCGGAACAGCTCGGAGAGCTCTGTGATCGACTTGTAGTGAATTGGATCTGCTGACATCTGACAGCCCTGTTGTTGTCGAAACGGCTTCGCTCACCGGCGCCGCGACGGCCCGGTCTCGTAGCGGCGCGGCTCCGGATGCGCCTAGAACTGCACCCCGCGCGTGAGCGCCCCATCGACCACGAGATTGGTCCCGGTGATGAAGCTCGCCGCCTTGCTGGCAAGGAACACCGCGCCATTCGCCATTTCCTGCGGCGTGCCCATGCGGCCGGTCGGGTTCAGCGCCAGCGCGGTCTTGTACAGCTCGGGATTGCCGTCCTTGATCTGGTTCCAGACACCGCCCTCGAAATAGGTGTTGCCGGGCGACATTGAGTTGGCGCGGATGCCCTTGCCGGCCAGGTGGAAGGCGAGCCCTTGCGTGTAGTGGATGATCGCGGCCTTGAACGTGCCGTAGGGACCGCTGGCGAAATCGACCTCGCGGCCCGACACGCTGGAGATCGTGACGATCGCAGCGGCCTTGCTCTTCTCCAGATAAGGCATCGCGGCATTGACCAGCCGCACCGTGCCCATCATGTCGGTGGAGAACTCCTTCTCCCAGCTCTCCTCGTCCTGCCCGATCGACAGGGCGCTGACATTGGCGACGACGATGTCGATGCCGCCGAGCTTGGAGGCCATATCCTCCACCCAGGCCTTGAGCGCCGGACCATTGGAGACGTCGACCGAACTGCCGAACGCGGCGACGCCCTTCGCCTTGATCGCGGTGACGGCGCCGTCGACGTCCGCCTGGTTGCGCGCGCAGATTCCGACATTGGCCCCTTCCGCCGCGAAGGTGTCGGCGATCGCCCTGCCGATGCCCTTGGTGCTGCCGGTGACGAGAACCTTTGCTCCCTTGAGTCCGAGATCCATGTTCATTCCCTCCCTATTGACGACTTGAAAGCACGCCCGAGGCCCATCAGAGCAGAAGCTGTTCGCGCACGTTGTCCTCACTGACCTCGCCGCCAGCGAGCGACCGCGTAATCTTGCCCTTCTCCATGATGTAGCAGCGCTCGGCGATCGCCAGGATCGTGTCGAGGTTCTGCTCGACGAAGATGATGGTGGTTCCGAGCTCGTTCCGGAACGATCGCAGCGCCTCGCAAATGTGCTGCACGATCGAAGGCTGGATGCCCTCGGACGGCTCGTCCAAGATCATCAGGGACGGATTGCCGATCAGCGCGCGGCCGATGGCGAGCTGCTGTTGCTCGCCGCCCGACATGGTGCCTGCGGCCTGCCGCCGGCGCTCCTTCAGCCGCGGGAAATATTCGTAGATCAGCTCCGGCAGCTTCTTGCCGCCAGGACCGCCGATCAGTTCGCCTACCTGAAGATTCTCCTCGACGGTCATTTGCGGAAAGACGTCGCGCCCTTGCGGGATGTAGCCGAAGCCAGCCCTTGCCCGTGCGTCGGCCTCCAGCGCCGTGACGTCCTGCCCCATGAAGCTGATCGTCCCGCGCCAAGTTTGCAGCAGGCCGATCAGGCAGCGCATCAGGGTCGACTTGCCGACGCCGTTGCGGCCGATCACGCCGACGATCTCGCCGCGCGAGACCGACATGGTGACGCCCTGCAGGATCGGCGTCGCGCCATATCCCGCCCATAACTCGGCAACGTCGATGATCGGCTCAGAGGACGACGGTTTAGTGAGCATGGGTCTTACCCAGATAGATTTCCGCGACCTTCTCGTCCTGCAGGATGCTTTCGAGCGTGCCGCGCGCAAAAATCCTGCCGAGATGCAGCACCGTGACGCGCCGGGCGACCTGGCGGACGAAGGCCATGTCGTGCTCGACCACGAGCACCGTCATGCCCTCGGCATTGAACGACCTGATCAGTTCGCCGGTCCTGAAGGTTTCCTCGGGCGACATGCCCGCGGTCGGCTCGTCCAGCAGCAGGAGCTGCGGCTTCAACGCCAGCGCCATCCCGATCTCGAGCCATTGCTGCTGGCCATGCGACAGCGCGCCCGCGAGCTTGTCGCCGTCCGCCGCGAGATTGAGCAGCGTCAGCAGGCGATCTTCCTCAGCGATGCGTTCCGAGCCGGACAATCGCTCCTGCAGCGCGGTCTGGATGTTCTGCCGGACAGGCAATTCCTTGAACACGCTCGGGGCCTGCATCTTGATGCTCATGCCCCGCTGCACGCGCGCGTAGGGCCGCTCGGCCGTGATATCGACGGTGTCGAACAGGATACTGCCCTCGGTCGGCGGATAGAGGCCGGCGATCAGCTTGAACAGTGTGCTCTTGCCGGCACCGTTGGGGCCGATCAGGCAGTGGATCTCCCCGGCATTGACCGTCAGGTCGACGCCGGAGACGGCCGTCAATCCGCCGAAGCGCTTCGAGACGCCTTTGACTTCGACCAGCGCCATGATCAGGACTCTTCCGGTTGCAAGCGGCCGGCCTCAGCCACCACGTCGCTGCGTCGCCGGCGCCCCTGCCACCAGTCGGCGGCGAGCTTGCCGATGCCGAGCACGAAGCCTTGCGGCGCCAGCATCACGGTCGCGAGCAGCAGCGCGCCCATCAGCACCAGCGCCGCCTGCTGGCTGTAGACCGTGATGGTCTGAAAGCCGAACAGCAGCAGGAACGACCCGACCAAGGTCGCGGTCAGATCGCTGCGCCCGGAGAACGCCACCCACACGATGGGCATCGCGGCGGCCGGCAAGCCGATGCTGGACGGCGTGATGAACTGTCCCCAGGACGTGTACAGCGCGCCGCTGAGGCCTGCGAGACCGCTTCCGATCACGAAGGTCAGCAGCTGATATTTGCGGACGTCGTAACCCAGCATCTCGGCACGCTGCGGATTCTCGCGCGTCGCCACGATGACGTTGCCGATGCCGGAATTCACCAGCATCCGCAGCGCGAGATAGACGATCACGATTAGGGCGATCATGACGTAATAGAGCGCCGAGCCCTCGATATAGAAGTCGCCGACGGTCAGCGGGTCCATGCCCTTCATGCCGTTGAAGCCGTTCAGCCGCGCCGGCCCGATATGCCATTCCGGCCCGGCCGTCTGGCCGAGGAAGAAAGCCAGCACCAACGTCGCGGACAACGTCACGATGCCAAAGAAGATGCCGTTGATGCCGCCCCAGATCATGAAATAGCCGAGGATGCCGGCCGCGATCATTGCCAGGACGACAGAGAGAACGAGCGCGGCGATCGTCGCGGTGTCGCCGCCCATGTTGATCGCGAGCACGCCGTAGCTGTAACCGGCAATACCGAAGAAAAGTGTCTGGCCGAAGGACAGCATGCCGCCATAGCCCCACATCAGGCAGAGGCCGAGCGCCATGAAGATCCAGATCAGGAAGTAGGCGAAATTGCCGACATCGTAGGAATCGGCGAACAGCGGATAGGCCAGCGCGCCCGCGAGCACGACCAGGAAGCACGACCAGAACATCTTGCCGCGTCCGAGCGTCTGTGGACCTTCGAGCAGCTTGAACATCACAGATTCCCCTTTAGCGTCCACGGCGAACCAGCACGCTGGAGAGTCCCTCGGGCAAGACGCGGATGATCAGGATGACGGCGACCAGCATGCCGATCTGTCCGATGATCTGGCCGTAGCTCGCGTTCAACGCCATCCGGATCATCGCCAGGAACACGGCGGCCGGCGCCGTTCCGAGCAGCACGTTGGCTCCGCCGATCACGACGGTGACAAAACTCTCGACCACGAAGGTCGCGCCCATGGTCGGGATCAGCGTCATGGTCGGCGCGTAGAGCGCGCCGCAAAGCCCGGCAAGGCCGGTTCCGATCCCGAAGCTGATCGCATAGATGCGGCCGGTGCGTGCACCCAGCGCCTTGGCCATTGCCGCATTTTGCATCGTCGCTCGCGCGATCACGCCAAAGCGCGTCTTCATGAAGATGGTGTAGAGGCCGGCCAGCACCGCCACGGCGCAACCGAACAGCACCAGGCGGTAGGTCGAGAACGTATAGCCGCCGATCGCAAAGCTCCCCTCGGGCGTCCCGATGCCGCGCACGGCGGAACCGACGATCAGGAGCATCGACTGCGTCACGATCAGGCTAAGTCCCCAGGTCGCGAGCAGCGAATCCAGGGGGCGCTTGTAGAACCGCCGCACGACGAGGAATTCAACGAGGACACCGATGAGCCCGGCCGTCACCGCGGCCAGCATCTGGGCAATCGCGAGCGGCACGCCGAGATTCACCAAGCCGACGGTCACATAGGCGCCGCACATTATGAATTCGCCATGCGCCATGTTGATGACACCCATCATGCCAAACACGATGGCGAGGCCTGCGGCCGAGAGAATGAGGAACGCGAAGACGTCGGCGAACTGGTAGAACAGCGAGAACACTTCAGCCGACATCTTGGTCCCCTTGCCGATCCCGACGCCGCGTCGTTGCGGCGCCGGTCTTGTTCAGAAACGTGACATCAAACACGAGCAAGATCCGTGCCCGCCTCAGGACTTCTTGGGGAGATGGCTCGGCGTGTACTGATCCTTGTCGTTCTTCTTGGTGAGATCGCACCCGATCTCGCCAAGCCAGTAAGGCTGGATCGTGCCGTAGTCCTTCTCGACCTTCACCTCGTGCTTCGGCCCGACCGATATCAGGCGCATGCGGTGAGAGGTGTGCTGGCTCTTCGGGTCGATGCAGACCTTGCCCTCGGGCGCGTCGATGCAGGCATCGCCGGTCGCGATCACTTTCCGCATGTCCTCGAGCTTGATCGATTTCGCCTTCTCGACCAGCGCCTTGTACATGTAGAGCGCGTTATAGGCGTTGTACCCCATGTCGTTGATGTAAAGCTCGTCAGGGAACTTGGCGTGCCAGCGCTTCTTGAACTCGGTGGCCTCGGGCGTATCGATCTCCTCGAACCAGTTCGCAGTCGCGTGCATGTTGTTGAGGGCCGGCGGCTTGAACCGCTTGTGCTCGAAGCCGAGCATGACCTTGATCGACGAGCCCATCGGCAAATTGAGGTTGGCCGCCGCCGCCTGCTCGAAGAACGAATCTTGGGCAGCGCCGACATTGATCGTCAGCAGCCAGTCGGGCTTGGCCTTCTGGATGTTCTGGATGGTCTGCGCGAACTGCGACACGCCGAGCGGGATGAACTCCTCGCCGACGACCTCGCCGCCGAGTTCCTTCATGATCTTGCGGTTCCACTCCGCCGAGATCTGGCCGAAATTGTAGTCGGCCGCGATGACATAGACCTTCTTGCCGAACTTCTCGACCATCCAGGGGATCAGCGTCGAGAATTGCTGCTCGGGCACCGCGCCCATGCTGATCATGCTGGCATCGCAGACGCCGCCTTCGTACTGGTTGGTGTAGAAATACGGCGTCGTGGTGCGATCGACGATCGGACGCAGCGCCTCGCGCGAGGCCGAAGTGATGCCGCCGATCAGTACGTCCACCTTGTCGCGATTGAGCAGGCGCCGGCCGAATTCCTGGTAGCGTGCGTTATCGCCCTGGGGATCGAGGTGGATCAGCTCGATCTGCCGGCCCAGAATGCCGCCGCTCTTGTTGATCTCCTCGACGGCGAGCTGCGAGCCGTGCAGCTTCGGCATGCCCATGAAGGCAAGATCGCCGGACACGTCTTCGAGCAGGCCCACCTTCAGCGGCGGCTCCGCGGCGTTGGCAATACTCATCGACGCCGCGGTTCCGAACATGGCGCCGAGCAAAACCATCCGTAGCTTGTGTCCCGAATTCATCGTGATGTCCCCTCTATGGAAAGCGGCTGGGTGTCATGGCTTGAGGTAATTCTTCAAGATGGACGCCCCCATCGTGTATTTGGGGTCGACCATGTTGCCGAGGCGCATGCGGCCGGCCTGGCTGAGCAGCATGTAGGCGTCGATCTCGTCGAAGCCGTAATCGGCCGCCATCCACCGCACCAGTTCGCGATAGGCGATGCGCGCGGCGTCCTCGAGCGGACGCGCGCTGCCGATCGTCATGATGAAGTCCTTGGTCTCGAGCCGCGGCCAGGCGAAGCTCCAATTCTTGATCAAATCGACCTGGAGCGTGACAGTCGCACGCTGCTCGAGCGCAACGCCGGAGAGTTCGCCGTCGCCCTGCGTTGCGTGGCAGTCGCCGACGTAGAGCATCCCGCCGTCGGTATGCACCGGGAAATAGATGATCGCGCCGGGCGCAACATCGGGCAAATCCATGTTGCCGCCGTGATAGTCCGGCTGCAGCGACGAGATCGCCTCGATCTCCGGCGAGACGCCGATGGTGCCGATGAAGGGCTCGTAGGGCAGCGTGAGCTTGTCGTTCCAGCGCACGCCGCTCCTGTCGACATGCAGCTTCTTTACGCGCTCCGGCAGCGGCGGATTGAGCAGTGCCGTCGACCCGGTCCCGACCAGCCCACCGAACTCCGGAATGATGCAGGTCGTGCCGGCCGGCTGCTCGCCCCGTGTCTCGACGTCGCGAATATAGATCGCGAGGCAATCGCCCTTCTTGGCGCCCTTCACCGCGATCGGCCCGCATTGCGGGTTGAGATAGGGAAAGTTCAACTTGGCGGTGGGACTGTCGGTGTCCTTGGTCAACACGCCGCCGAACGCATCTTCGGTCTCGACGACGACGACCCCGCCGGGGTCGATCGACAGGGTCGGCTTGGCATAGGGACCATAGACGTAGTGGAAGTCCCCCTGCTGCTCGATGGTCAGGCTATGTGTCGTGCCGGTCGCGCCCTTGGCGACGGCGCGCTTGGCCATGATGGATGTCTTCAACCAGTCTTCAGACATGAGATCGGCTCCTCGACTCAGATCGCGGGATGACGCTTGTGGCAGTCGGTGACGCGCTGGAACGCATCGCCCGCGCGAACGAGACCGGCCTCATCGAAATGACGGCCGACGAACTGGAAGCCAATCGGGCCGCCGTTCGCCGCGAAGCCGCCGGGCAACGTCACGGTCGGGCTTCCCGTCATGTCGAACGGGCATGTAAAGCGGAGCAGGCCTCCGATCAGCGAGGCGTCCTCACCGAGCGCTGCCATCTTGGCAAGCGTCGGCGCGGCGAACGCCTGGGCCGGGATCGCGAGGAGATCGACCGTCTCGAACAGCACACGCACGGCGCCGCGAAACGCTTCGCGTCGGAGCGCGATCTTCTGGTAATCCATGCCGGACTGTTGCCGGCCGAGATCGAGCAGGCCGGTCAACGCCGGGCCGTACTCGTCCTTGCGCGCTGGATAGGTCTCCTCATGCGCGACCGCGACTTCGATGCCGCAGAGCGGGAACCAGTCGTCGATGATCGCTTTGGGATCGGGAAAGGCAACTTCCTTGATCTTCGCACCGAGATCGGCCGCGACCCGCAACCCCTCGGCCAGCACCTTGCCGGCATCGCCGTCGGTGCCTTCGCTGGTCCAGCGCCGGTCGAGGCCGATGGTCACGCCGCGCAGATCGCCGGTCAGGCCGGCGAGATAATCGGGTACCGACAGCGGAACCGCCGTCGTATCCTTGGGATCTTGCCCGGCGATCACGCGAAGCATCGCGCCGCAATCGACCGCGCTCCGCGCAATCGGGCCGATGTGATCCAGCGTCGGTGCCAGCTCGAACGCGCCGTAGCGGCTGACCCGTCCCCAGGTCGGCTTGAGCCCGGTGACACCATTGGCCGCGGACGGAAAGCGGATCGACCCGCCGGTATCGGTGCCGAGCGAGCCGAAGCAGAGGCCGGCCGCGGTCGCCACGCCCGAGCCGCTCGACGATGCGCCGGGCCAGAGATCCGCGTTCCACGGATTCTTCGGCGGGTCGATCTTCGGATGATGATCGGCATAGGCGCCCTCGGTCTGCTGCAGCTTGCCGAGGATGATCGCGCCGGCCTCCTTCAGCCGCGCAACCACCGTGGCGTCCTCGGTCGGGCGAAAGTCGCGATGGATCGTCATGCCATGCGCGGCCGGCGCGCCCTTGGCCCAGCAGAGATCCTTCACAGCGACCGGCACGCCGTGCAGCGGTCCCCTGATCTTGCCGGAAGCGATCTCCTTCTCGGCCGCGGCCGCTTCCGCGAGCGCCGAGTCGGCCATGACATAGGCGAAGCTTTTGAGCTTGCCGTCGAGCTTCTCGATCCGGCCGAGCATCGCCTTGGTGGCTTCGACCGGCGACAGCTCCTCCGCCTGGATCTTCCGTCCGACGTCGACGAGACCGAGATAGTGGAGATCTGTTGCCGCCATCGTTCCTATCCTCCCACGCGATGTGACGCACACGCACGCTCGCGCGCGGACATGCGTCACCGTTCTGGCGACGCGGACGCATCGCCAGCTGTCCTGGCGGCAAAACGAAAAAAGCCACCCGCCCCTCCCGAATGAGGTAACGAATGGCTCAAATGCCGCGGCTATGATCTATCGCTTAGGGGCCGTGATCGAACGAAGCACTTGGTTAGCAAAGAGCTGGACGTCATCGGCCAGATCAGCGCACGCGAGGTTCGACAGGTCGCCCTGTAGGAGAAAAGTCTAAGTAACTGACCATCGTGTTGTCAACGATACTCCCTGCCTAAATTTCGAGAGTGCTGCGCAGCAAAACGGCAAGCCGACTCTAAGCCCCTTGCGCTCTCATCGGCGATGATGATTTCATCTTCGCGTTTCGCGATCGAAAGCCGCCAATGACAAAGCCGTCTGTTCCCGTTGGCATCATCTGCTCGCAGTCAGGGCCCTATCAGGCAATGGGCCGCGAGATCCTCAAGAGCGCGATGATGGCGGTCGACGAGATCAACACGCAGACCGAGTTCGCCTTCTCGATCACGCCCCACATCCGCGACCCCCGCGGCATCGTCTCCGAATATCACACGGTCTGTGACGATTTGATCCGCAATGTCGGCGTCGAGCACATCATCGGCTGCTACACCTCGGCCTCGCGCAAGCAGATCCTCCCCATCGTGGAGCGCACCGATCGCCTGCTCTGGTATCCCGCCCGCTACGAGGGCTTCGAGTGCTCGGACAACGTGATCTATGTCGGCGCCTCGCCTAATCACAACGTGTTGCCGCTGGTCCGCTACGTGCTCGACAATCTGTCGCGAGAGTTTTTCTGTGTCGGCTCCAACTATGTGTGGACCTGGGAGACCAATCGCGTCACCCGTGAGCTGGTCAGCGCGGCAGATGGCCACATCCTCGCCGAACGGCTGCTCGAGCTCGGCGAAAGCGCCGTCGGTCACATCGTCGACGAGATCGTCCGCCGCAAGCCGCCGATCGTGTTCAACACGCTGGTCGGAAGCTCGAGTTACGACTTCATCCGCGCCTTTGACGCCGGCACCAAAGCCGCCGGCCTCGAGATACCCATGCTGAGCTGCAGCCTCTGCGAGCCGGAACTGGCGATCGTCGGTCCGGCATCGGCCGGCTGCATCACCTCGTCGGCCTATTTCGAGAGCATCCGCCTGCCGGAGAACCGCGCCTTCGTCGCACGCTGGAAGGCGCGCTACGGCGCGGACAGCAGTCCTTCCGTGGACGGGCAGTCCGCCTATGTCGCGGTCTATCTGCTGGCCCGCGCGTTGCAGCGCGCGGGGACGTCCGACATTGCCGAGGTGCGGCGCGCCGCGGCGGGCTATCGCTACAATTCGCCGCAAGGACCGGTGTGGATCGATGGCGGCAACAATCATTGCGTCCTTACACCACGGCTTGCCGTATCCAATCCGCAAGGACAGTTTGATATTTTCTGGGAAGCCGACGCGCCTGTTAAGCCTGATCCCTACCTGACGCAGCTCGACGTTGCCGTCAGCCCGTCGAAAGACACCTCGGCGGGCTGCGCATTGCCGAACGCGCCGCATTTGCGGGTTGTGAAATGAGCAGACCGTCTTCATTTTCGCTACGCGGACGCAAGGCGCTCGTCGCCATCAAGGACGAGCGCGACTCAACCATCGTGCGACGGCAGTTCGAACGTCTCGGGATCGAGGGTGTCGCATGGACGCCGGCGGAGCCCGTCGGCTTCGCCCCTGATCTATCGCTGATCGACGACGAGTTCCTGCCCCTGCTGCAACCGGCGCAACGCGCGTACCTGGCGCGATCGCCCGTCATCGCCCTGCTCGGCACCGAAACGCCGAGCCGCCTCAAGCTGGTGTTCGAGCTCGACCCGGCATCGTTCCTGATCAAGCCGCTGCGGTCCGCCGGCATTTACGCAGCGCTCGTCATGGCATTCGAGCGCAACGAACGCACAGGCGAATTGAAGCAGCAGATTCTCAAGCTCGAGCAGCGCCTGCGGTCGCGTCGCGTCGTGCTCGCCGCCGTTCTCCAGGTGATGCATTCGCATGCGCTCGCCGAACCTGCCGCCTTTGCCCTGATCCGCAGAACCGCGATGGAGCAGCGCAAGACGATCGAAGAACTCTCGGCGGAGATCACTGCCAGGGGCGTGCTCCCGCGCGCAACTGGTTAGACTGCCTGTACTGCTCCGCACAGCGAACAGCCAGGCCCCCGCCTATTTCGGAAACAGCTTGTCGCGAATGTAGCGCGAGGTTGGGGTCAGCTTCAGTCCGCGCGGCTTGCGCCATTCCGCCCGGTCGAGCTCCTTCTTGTCGCCGATCTTCAGGGGACCCGAGGCCTTCTTGCCCAGGAAGATCGCATCGCTCATCCTTCGGCCGGACCTGCGGTTCTTGCCGTTGACTTCCTTCCACAGCCTCAACTCGCCAAGCCTGAGCTTGGGCAGCTCCTCCATGATCTCGCGATCGAGGCACTTTCTCTCACTCTCGCCGGCACGCCTGCGGCCGCCCGGAAACATCCAGCGCTTGTCGCGCCGCCGCCTGACGAGGAGCACCCTGCCCTTCCTTGCCACAACAAGCTTTGATGACTTCGCCATTCTCTAGTCCGCCACTTCGATCCCGAGGGGTTGGTGGTCGGACGCATCGGTTGCTGCGTTGACCTCGATGCTGCGCACGCGACGGACCAGATCCTCCGTGACGAAGATGAAGTCGCGACAGTCCGGCCCGTCGGGCCATTGCGCGCGATCAAAGATGCCGCATGTCGGCGCCCGCGGGCGACCCGGACGATTGGCGGTCCACGCATCGCGGTAATTCAGGCCGGGCCGGCCGGCGCGGTCGATCAGGGCGTGCTGGGGATCGGCCACGTCGAAATTGAAATCGCCGCACATCAGGCTCGACGCCGCGACGGTCTGGCTCCCATATGGCTCATCGTGCCGGGAGCTGGCCTGCTTGGGACTCCCCGATGCGTCCTGCTGCAGGTCGAGCAGCCGCGTGATCTGCGCCTGACGCTGATCGGCCGAATGAAACTCGAGATGCGTGTTGACGATGCGGATCGCGCCAAACGAGGCTTGAACCGTCACCTCCAGGGCGTGACGGCGCATGCTGCGCACCCCACCCGCGCCCGGGAACGGCAAGAGGTGATTGGCGATCTGCAGCACCGGCAACCGCGACAGCGTCATGTTGCCGAAACAGTGGATACTGCCCGCGCGATCCACCGTCTCGATCGCCGGCCGGAATATCGCGGAGTAGCTGGGCAGCAAGGCCACGAGCTGGGCGCTCTGATCCGCGCCATCGCCAAATCTCGAAAAATTGGCGCTCACTTCCTGGAAGCAGAACACGTCGGCATCGAGCGACTGCCTGGCGACGGCAACGATCCTGGACAGATCGGTGACGCCGTCGCACCCCTTGCCGCACTGAATGTTCCAGGTGAGAAGCCGCATTACCGGATACCCGCGCGCATGAATGACTGAACGAACTGACGCTGGAACAGCAGGAACGCGATCAGCAGCGGGGCCATCGTCATCACGGTCGCGGCCGTGATCACCGACCAATCCACACCAGTTTCAGGCGCGCCGAACACGGCAAGACCCACCGTGAGCGGACGCGCTTCCACCGAATTCGTGACGATCAGCGGCCACAGGAAGTTGTTCCAGTGATAGCTGACGGAGACGAGGCCGAAGGCGACGTAGGTGGGGCGTGCCAACGGCACATAGACCCGCCAAAGGATCACGAGTGGGCCTGCTCCCTCGACCCGCGCGGCCTCGACCAGCTCCTGAGGCACGCTCTTGAAGGTCTGCCGCAGCAGAAAGATGCCAAAGGCGCTCGCCATGTAAGGCAGCGCGATGGCAGGGATCGTATCGAGCAAGCCCAGCTTGGCAATCGCGCGATAGTTCTCGACGATGAGGACGTCGGGCATGATCATCAGCTGGAGCAGCACGAGGGCGAACGCCATGCCGCTACCTTTGAACCTGAAGCGCGCAAAGGCATACGCAGCCAGCGTCGACAGGATGAGTTGGCCAACAAGGACCAACGTCACCAGCACGACCGTGTTGAGATAGTACCGGGCGAACGGCGCCTGCTTCCAGGCCCGCGTGAAATTCTCCAGCGTCCAGGGCGCGGACAGGCTGAACGAGGTGGCGTAGGCAGCCGGATGCAGCGCGCTCCAGAAGGCATAGGCCAGCGGGGCGAGCCAAATCAAAGCCAGGAGCCATGCTGCGACGGCTTCGACGGGGTGTGTCCGGCCTCTCATTGGTAGTGGATCCTGCGATCGAGATAGCCGAACTTGATCAGCGCAATCGCGCTCAGGAGCATGAGAAGCACAACCGTCAACGTTGCCGCGTAGGACGAATCCTGGAACGTGAAGGCGACCTCATAGATGTAATAGAGCAGTAGCGTGCTGGCGTTGTTGGGACCGCCCTTGGTCATGATGACCAGATGGTCCACCAGCTTGAACGAGTTGATGACCGCATTGATGGCCACGAACAGCGTGGTCGGCATCAGCAGCGGAAAAGTGATCCGGCGGAACGTGTACCATCGGCTCGCGCCCTCGATGGAGGCGGCCTCATCGAGGTCCGGCGAGAGCTGCTGCAGCGCCGCCAGATAGAAGATCATGAAGAAGCCGGCTTCCTTCCAGATCACCATAACGATCAGGCAGCCCATCACCGTCGAGGGATCGCCGAGCCAGTTCCGGCCGCCGAGGCCGAACAGCCCGCGCAGCTGATCGAGCGCGCCGTAATCCGGCGTGTAGAAGAACAGCCAGATGTTGGCGACGGCGATCATCGGCAGCACGGTCGGCGTGAAGTACGCCAGCCGCAGAAAGCCGCGGCCGCGCATGTTGCGATTGACCCAAACGGCCATGATCAGCGCGAGCGCGATCGACGTCGGGATCGTGCCGAGCGCGAACCAGAAATTGTTGACCAGCGCCTTCCAGAAGATCGGATCGGCCGCCATGGCCCGGTAGCTGTCCGCCCCGACGAAGACCTCGGTGCCGTTCCGCTTGGTGATGAACAGCGAATGCCGGATCGTCGCCAGGATCGGCCAATGCGTGAACGCAACCAGCAGCACCGCCGCCGGCAACAGCAGCAGCCACGCATTCACGGCATTCCACCACGCCTGCGACCGGGCGCGGCGTTCGGAGATTGGCGATGAGGCGGCGAAGTCGGTCATTCTAGAGTCGGCGGAATGGCGGCGAACCGCCACCCCGCCATGTCCCTTACTTTGCGCTTACTTGGCGGCGCGCAGCACGCGGTCGGATTGCGCCTGCGCTGCGGCCAGCGCTTCCTGCGGCTTCTGCGAGCCCGTGACCGCAGCCTGCACGGCATCGTTCACGAACTTGTAGATGCGACCGTTCTCGTGGACGGAGAGCTCCGGCACGGCATGCTCGAGCTGATCGCGCGCGACGGTCGCCTGCGGAAAGCCCTTGGCGTAGTCTTCCATCGCCTTGGTCTTGTAGGCGGCCGGCGACACCGCGACGTAGCCGGTCTTCATGCTCCATTCCGCCGCACGCTCGGGCGCCGTCATCCACTGGATGAACTTGACGGCGGCCTTCTGCTGCTCGGCCGAAGCGCTCTTGAAGATGTAGAAGCTGCCGCCGCCGGTCGGCGATCCCCGCCGCTCCTTGGCCGGCAGCATGGCCACGCCGAACTGGAATTTCGCGGCGTCCTTGACCGCCGTGAGGTTGCCCGTCGTGTGCCACATCATCGCCGTCTTGCCTTCGAGGAAGTCGGTGCGGAGCGTCGCCCAGTCGATGCTGCCGGTCGGCATGACGTTGCGCTTGCGCGACAGGTCGACCCAGTAGTCGAGAGCGCCGACCGTCTTCGGCGCGGTGAGATACACCTCGGTGCCGGCCTCGTTCATCATCTTCTGGCCGTTCTCAATGGCGAGCGCCTGCAGCATCCAGTAGCCGTAGCCGGTCGTCGGGATCTCGACGCCCCAACGCGTCGTGTTGGCGCCGTCCTTCCTGACCAGCTTCTTCGACATCTCGACCATTTCGTCCCAGGACGCCGGCGCCTTCTCGGGATCGAGGCCGGCTTCCTTGAAGGCGTCCTTGTTCCAGTACAGCACGATGGTCGAACGCTGGAACGGGATGCTCCAGGTCTTGCCGTCCACCTGGCCGTTGGCCATGAACGCGGGATAGAATTCCTTGAACCAGGCCTTGTCGCCGACGAGGTCATCAAACGGAACGATGGCGTTCTCGTCCATCAGGGTGAAGACGTCGGTCGACAGCAGGACCGACAGTTGCGGCGGCTGTCCGCCCTTCATGGCGGTCATCGCCTTGGTCATCGTGTCCGTGTAGTTGCCGGCATAGACTGCCGTTACCTTGACGTCCGGATTGTCCTTCTCGAAACGTGAGACCATGTCGTCGATGATCTTGGTGACGGGACCGCCGACCGCGACCGGATAGTACATGGTCAGATCCACCGCGGCAGAGGGACGTGCTCCCATCGAGAGCACGGCAAGTGCGGCCGCCATCAGCATCGTTCGTCGCGCAAACATCTCTCTCTCCCTCTGTGATCCGCCGAGCGCCTGAAACCACCGCTGCTATCCAGCGGAGGTCGCCAGCCGGCCCTCCCTGGCTGAAGTTTCCCATCGGCATTCCGTAGCCGGATCGAACCGATGCTCGTGACCGGCCTCCCAGGCGAGCCGAACATCCTCGCCGGGCTGAACCTTGCTAAACCCGTCGAGCCGCACCGAGATCGGCTGACCGTCGATGTCGCACAGCACGATGCTGTCGGCTCCGAGATGCTCGACGGCCTTGACCCGCGCCGCATGATCGCCACCGGACACGATGCGAATGTGCTCCGGCCGGATGCCGATCAGATGATCGCCCTGACGCACCAGGTTCATCGGCGGTGTGCCGATGAAACGCGCCGTAAACGCCGTCGCCGGCCTGTTGTAGAGCTCTTCCGGCGAGCCGTTCTGCTCGATACGGCCATCGCGCATCAGGACGACGCGGTCCGCCATCGTCATGGCTTCGGTCTGATCGTGGGTCACGTAGACCATCGTCATGCCAAGGCGCTGCTGCAACGCGCGGATTTCCGTTCGCATCTCGTGCCGCAGCTTGGCGTCCAGGTTGGACAGCGGCTCGTCCATGAGACAGACCCGCGCCTCGGCGATGATGGCGCGTCCCAGCGCGACGCGCTGGCGCTGCCCTCCCGACAATTGCGACGGCTTGCGATCGAGCAGATGCGCAAGACCAACGATGTCGGCGACGCGACGAAGCCGGGCGTCGCGTTCGGCGCGCGACACCCGCCGCACGCGCAGGCCGAAAATGATGTTCTCGGCCACGCTCAAATGCGGGAACAGCGCATAGGACTGGAAGACCATGGAGATCTTCCGGTCCGCCGGCGACAGGCGGGTCACGTCCACGCCGCCGATGGCGATCGTGCCGGCATCGGCCTCCTCGAGCCCGGCGATCAGCCGCAATGTGGTCGACTTGCCGCAGCCGGACGGCCCCAGCAGCACCAGCAGCGAGCCCTCGTCCGCCGTCAGACTGATGTCATCGACGGCGCGCATCGCGCCCCACGACTTGGAGACATGATTCAGCGTAATCGCCGACATGGCCGGTTCGCTCTCAGCATGATGCAGCTACGCCGATGGCGGCTCGCTCCAACGGAGCAGCACAGTGCCGGTCAAAGACCAGTACATGCGTCCTCCCTCGAGCCACGCTCATTCATCGGCGTAGCAACTATTATGTTCATATGAACATAGTGTGACACCATATGAAACAGAAAATTGCCTCTTGCCCCTTCAAATGATATTTTTGTCGCGAACGGAGGGCTCATGGCCAGGAGCGCCAGAACACGTCAGGTCCACATACTGGAGATCGTGCGCGAGCAAGGCTTCGCTTCCATCGAGCAGCTTGCGGCGCGTTTCGAAGTGACCCAGCAGACTATCCGCCGCCTTGTGAATGCGCTCTGCGACCAGGGATTGCTTCGCCGCGTGCATGGTGGGGTCAGCCTCCCCGTCCAGAATCAGAACCTCGCCTACAGCAGCAGGCACAGGCTGAACGCCGAAGCCAAGCGGCGGATCGCGCTTGCGACCGCCAAACTCATTCCCGACGGGACGTCGCTGATGATCGGGCTCGGCACGACCCCCGAATATGTCGCGCAGGCACTTTCCCGCCGACGGGATCTGCGGGTAATCACCAACAGCCTGAACGTGGCCGCAGCCTTCTCGCACAATCCGGACGTGGAGATCACCATCGCCGGCGGCACGCTGCGGCCGCTCGACCGCGACATCATCGGCGAGGCCGCTGTGCATTTCTTCTCTGGATTTCGCGCCGACTTCGGAATCTTCGGCGTCGGCGGCGTCGATGCAGACGGCTCGCTGCTCGACTTCCATGTCGATGAAGTCAAGGCACGCCAATCCATCGCCGCCAATTCACGAACGTCCGTGCTCGTGGCCGACATCACCAAATTCGGGCGCAATGCGACGGTTCGCGGCGGCCACCTCGACGAGTGCCACCATCTCGTTATCGACGACCGATTGCCGGCAGCGTTCGAGCTGAGCGCACAACGATATAGCGGCCAGATCCATACGGCCGGCGACGCTCGCGCAGATTTCGAGCTCCTCGGCGACATCTAGCCGACACTGCATCTGATCGCCGCTCGGCCCGATCGCGCCTCCCGGAGGCGAGATCCGCGGTCGTTCCCGGCCCGCGTCAAACGGCCGGAGAACACCCAATTTGTCGCGGTTGACTTGTTATAACATTTAGGAAAATGTCCTAACTAACCGGAAGTATAAATCCGGATTTTCGGGAGGACAGCATGACGTCATTCAAGCCGACGCGACGAACGCTACTCAAGACCGGAACCGTCGCCGCCGCTTTCGCGACACTTGGCCCGGCCTTTCTCCGGCAAGCTGCCGCGCAGGACGCCAACCTCGCGCCCTACAAATCCGCTCAGATCGACTGGCAGCAGGTTTCCGGCGAGACCATCACGGTCGCCGTGATCCCGGCGAGCTATTTCGAAAACCTCATTGCACTGGCGCCGCAGTTCAAGGCGCTCACCGGCATCGACGTCCGCTTCGAGAAGATCCCGCCGGCGCAGATCCGGCAGAAGAGCGTCATCGACCTGACCTCGAAGACGGGCACCTACGCAACCCACGCTGCCGATCCCATGTATTACGCGCTCTATGCCGCGAACAAATGGGTCGAGCCGCTCGACACTTACCTCGCCGACAAATCGCTGACCGATCCGGCCTGGTTCAAGCTCGACGACATCATTCCGGCCTGGCGCAGCGCCAACGGCATCGACGGCAAGCTCTACGGCATGCCCTATGACGGTGAAGTCACCATTCAGGTCTATCGCAAGGACCTCTATGACGCGAAAGGCCTGAAGCCGGCCGACACGCTAGAAGCCTACATGTCCAATGCCGCGGCGCTGAACACGCCGAACGATCGCGTCTGGGGGGCTGCGCTGCGCGGCGTCGCCGGTGCCGGCCAGAACATGTACATCTATCCGTCGATCTTCCGCGAGTTCGGCGGCGACTGGATGAAGGGCGGCAAGCTCACCGTCAATGGCCCCGAGGCCGAGGCGGCGCTCGCCTGGTACGTCGACATCATGAAGAAGTACGCGCCGACGGCAGCCGCCAACTGGAATTGGCCGGATATCGCCGACGCCTTCTCGCAAGGCACCGTCGCCAGCTACATCGACGCGCATTCGTCGGCTTCGGTCATCAACAATCCTGAGAAGTCCAAGGTGATCGGCAAGGTCGCCTATGCCCGCTGGCCCAAGGGGCCCTCGGGCAAGCGCACCACGTCGATCTGGAACTGGGGCTTTCCGATCAATTCCGCGCTGCCGGAGAAGAAGCGGAAAGCGACCTGGCTGTTCATCCAGTGGGCCGCGAGCGCCGAGACCCAGGCGCGCACCGCGCATAAGTTCGCCGGTCCCACCAAGCGCTCGGGTGTCAACCGCACCTCGGTGTGGAAGGATCCCGACTACATCAAGCTGATGAATGGCTTTGGCGAGAACTTCGTCGAGGCCACGATGGGCGCCCTGCAGGACGACACCGACGTCGACTGGCGTCCGCGCGTGCCGCAATGGCCGGCGATCGGCGACACCATGGCGACCGCGATTCAGTCGGCCCTCTCCGGCCAGGCCTCGATCAAGGCCGCACTGGACGATGCGCAGCGCCGCATCGAACCCATGATGCGCGGGTGAGCATGGCGACGACAGCGGTGACATCGGCCGGGATCGCGAGCGAGGCGCCTCGCAGCGATTTCGGACGCGTCCTGGCGCAGCGCGAGCGCCGGTTTGCAGCGGCCCTGCTTGCACCGGCGTTTCTTGCACTGCTCGCCACGACGACGTTTCCGCTGCTCTTCCTGGTCTATACCAGTGCATTCCGGATGGATCTGGCGATGCCGTTCACC
Source organism: Bradyrhizobium sp. IAR9 (assembly GCF_013408065.1). NCBI lineage: Bacteria > Pseudomonadati > Pseudomonadota > Alphaproteobacteria > Hyphomicrobiales > Nitrobacteraceae > Bradyrhizobium > Bradyrhizobium sp. IAR9. Next base: position 149,608 of record NZ_JACBZW010000012.1, on the reverse strand, counting down.
AACGGCTTCGTCGGATACGAGAACTATCAGGTTCTGCTCTCCGACGAGCGCTTCTGGACCTCGCTGCTGGTGAGCCTCGTCTATACCGGCTCGACCGTCGCGCTGCAGGTCATCATCGGCCTCGCGCTCGCCTTGCTGGTCATGGACATGAAGCGCGGCCAGGGCTGGTTCAGGGTCATCGCCATCCTGCCCGTGGTCCTTTCCCCGGCCGTGGTCGGCATGATCTGGCGTACCTTCATGCTGGCGCCGGAATTCGGCATCGTCGACTTCCTCGCGATAAATGCAGGGGTCGGCAGCAAGAACTGGCTCGGCGATCCCATGCTTGCGATGGTCTCGGTGATCGCGATCCACACTTGGCAGTGGACGCCGTTCGCGTTCATGGTGCTGCTGGCCTCGCTGGCCTCCTTGCCCGAGGACATCTACGAGGCCGCGCGGCTCGACCGCGCCTCGGCCTGGCAGCGCTTCCGCCGCATCACCCTGCCCTTGCTGCGCCCGGCGATCGTGATGGTCATCATCATGCGGACCATGGTGGCGCTGACCGCGTTCGCAGCGATCTTCACCGTCACCGCCGGCGGCCCCGGCACCGCGACCGAGATCCTCAACCTCTATGCCTATCGGAAATCCTTCACCGAGCTGTCGATCGGCTACGGTTCGGCGCTCGCGGTCGCGCTCCTGGTCGTGACCATCATCATCTCCGGCATCCTGTTCGCGATCCGGAGGGCGAAATGACCGCCAAGCGCCTCCGCATCATTGCCCTGCTCGCGATCTCCACAGTCTTCCTGCTCGCCTGGGCGTTTCCGATCGTCTGGAGCGTCATGAATTCGCTCAAGACCGATTCGGACGTGCTGGCCTATCCGCCCAAGCTGGTGTTCACGCCGACGTGGGAAGCCTATCGCGACGTATTGTTCGGCTCGGGATCACTCCTGCCGAACCTGCTTTCCAGCGTCATCATCTCCGTCGGCACCACCGTGGTCACCATGCTGATGGCGGTGCCCGCGGCCTATGCGCTGGCGCGCCTGCGCTTTCGCGGCAAGAAGTTCGCGGGCTTCTACGTGCTGGCCACGCAGATGCTGCCGCCGGTCGGCATCATCATCCCGTACTTCCTGGTGTTGCGGAACATCGGCTGGATCGACACCTATCAGGGCATCATCCTGATCTATCTGTCGTTCTCCCTGCCCTTCGCGATCTGGCTGCTGGTCTCCTATTTCGAGGACATTCCTTTCGAGATGGAGGAAGCCGCCTATCTCGATGGCGCCAGCCGGTTGAAGACATTGTGGCGGATCATCATTCCGCAGGTCCGTGGCGGCATCGCCGTGACGGTCGTGTTCGTGTTTCTAAATGCGTGGAACGAATTCTTGTTCGCCGTCGTACTCAGCGGCAACACGGTGCGCCCGGTCACGGTCGCCATGTTCAATTTCGTCTCCGTCGAGCAGACGCTGTGGGCCAAGCTCGCCGCGGTCTCGGTTCTCGCCATGCTGCCTGTCGTCGTCCTCGGCGTGGTCGCGCAGAAGCATATCGTGAAGGGCCTGACGGTCGGTGCAGTCAAGGGCGGAGGACGCCGATGAGCGGCCAGGGTCAGGTCAGTTTTCGCAACATCGTCAAGATGCACGGCGAGTTCGCCGCGCTGAAGGGCGTCAATTTCGACATCAAGCCCGGCGAGTTCTTTGCCCTGCTCGGTCCGTCCGGCTCGGGCAAGAGCACGACGCTGCGCATCCTCGCAGGCCTCGATGCGCCGACCGCCGGCCGCGTGCTGATCGACGACCAGGACGTCACCTCGACCGATGCGCGGGACCGCGACATCGCCATGGTATTCCAGAGCTACGCGCTCTACCCGCACATGACGGTGGCCGAGAACATCGCCTTCCCGCTGGAGATGGCCAAGCTGCCGAAGGCCGAGATCACGCCCGCCGTGAAGGATGCGGCGCGCAAGGTGAAGATCGACCATTTGCTCGATCGCAAGCCGGGCCAGCTCTCGGGCGGCCAGCAGCAGCGCTGTGCGCTGGCCCGCGCCATCGTGCGCAAAGCTCGCCTGTTTCTGCTCGACGAGCCGCTCTCGAACCTCGATGCAAAGCTGCGGCTGGAAACCCGCGCCGAGTTGAAGAAGCTGCAGCGCTCGCTCGGCGTCACCGCGGTCTACGTCACCCACGACCAGGAAGAGGCCATGACGCTTGCGGACCGCATGGCGGTGTTTATGTCAGGCCAGATCCAGCAGGTCGGCACGCCCGCAGAGGTGTTCGCCCGCCCGAACTCGATCGACATTGCCGGCTTCATCGGCAATCCCCCGATGAACCTCGTTCCCGCCCGCTACGTGGACGGCGACGTCATCATCGCCGGCCATCGCCTCAAGACGACGGCCACGACCCGAGGTGAGCGCGATGTGGTGGTTGGACTTCGGCCCGGCGCCCTGCGCATGGCGGTGGGTGGCCTCGGTGCCCGCGTCGATCTGATCGAGGATCTCGGCGATACCGCCGTGCTCGACCTCGACTGCGCCGGCACGATGATCCGCATGCGCGTCGCCGACGGCAACATTCCCGGCGAGGGCGACACGATCTCGATCACGGCCCGACCGCAAGACATTCATCTGTTCGATCCAGCAACACGCATGCGGCTCTGACACCATGGCTATTCAAACACGCAAGAAGAAGCCCGCGCCGCTCGGCAGCGATGTCGTTGCGGAAGGCTCGATGCCCCTGCATATCCAGATCCGTGAATCCATTCGCAGCCAGGTGCGCGACGGCAAGTTGATCGACGGGACCGGCCGCCTGATGACCGAGGCCGAACTCGGCCGCCATTTCGGCGTCAGCCGCATCACCATCCGCAACGCTATAGCCCCCCTCGTGAACGAAGGCATGTTCGACCGCTCGCGCGGCCGCGGCACCTTCCTGCGCTCGAACCAGCCCGAGAACTGGGTCGGCCACCTAATGGGCTTCTCGGAAACCATCCGCGACGCCGGCTACCAGGCCGGCGCCACGATCCTGCAGCAGGGCATGACCAACCGGCACGATGCCGCCGTTCGCGAGCAGCTGCGCGAGCGTGCCGTCTGGCAGCTCCGGCGCTTGCGGCTCGCGGACGACACGCCGATCGCCATCGAGCACGCCTTCTATCCCCCGGATATCGGTCTCGAGCTCGAGAAGCGCGATCTGGTCTCGATCATCATGTACCGCGTCTTCGAGGACGAGCTTGGTCTCGCCATCAAGGACGCCCAGCAGACCATCAGCGCCGACCTCGCCGACGCCGGCAGCGCCAAGCTGCTGGGGGTCAAGGTCGGCTCGCCCCTGCTCTCCATCGAGCGCGTCACCTTCGGCAAGGACGGACGGGCGCTCGAGCTGCTGCGCGCCGTGTACTTGCCGAAATATTTCCGCCTCAGCATCAGCCTGACGCGCCGCCACTAACCGCCACACGTCAATCACGAGGACAAGAACATGCCGAATGGCGCAAAGACCCCTGACACCCCCAACATCCTGCTCATCCTCAACGACGACATGGGCTTCTCCGACATCGGCTGTTACGGCGGCGAGATCCAGACACCGAACCTCGATCACCTCGCGGCCAATGGCTTGCGCTATTCGCAGTTCTACAACACCGCCCGCTGCAGCCCTTCACGCGCCTCGCTGCTCACCGGCCTGCATCCGCACCAGACCGGCATCGGCATCCTCACCTACAGCAACGGCCCGGAAGGCTATTCCGGCAATCTCAACAAGAGCTGCGTGACAATCGCCGAAGCCCTGAAGAGCAAGAACTACACGTCCTACCTCAGCGGCAAATGGCACATCGCCAGCAGCCTGACGGAGCCGACCGACGCATGGCCGATGCAGCGCGGCTTCGACCACTTCTACGGCACCATCATCGGCGCCGGCTCCTTTTACCATCCCAACACGCTCACCCGCGGCAACGACAATATCGAGCACGAGGCGGTGAAGGATCCCTCGTTCTTCTACACCGATGCGATCAGCGATCAGGCTGCCGCCTTCATCCGCCAGCACAAGGCGCAGAAGCCCGACGCGCCATTCTTCCAGTACGTCGCCTATACGGCGCCGCATTGGCCGCTTCATGCCCGTGACGAGGACATCGCCAAGTACAAGGGCCGCTTCGATGCGGGCTGGGACCGGCTGCGCGAGGAGCGTCTCAAGCGCCTCGTCGACGACGGCATCATCCATCCGAACTGGCGCCTGACCGATCGCGATCCGACCCAACCGCCGTGGACCGACGCGGAGCAGCGCGAATGGACGCTGCGCTGCATGGAGGTCTACGCGGCCCAGATCGACCGCATGGACCAGGGCATCGGCCGCATCCTGAAGGCGCTGGACGAGACCGGCCAGATGGACAACACGCTGATCATCTTCCTCTCCGACAACGGCGCCTGCGCCGAGGACATTCCGGAAGGTGTCACGGCAGAGGAGCTGGTTGACCAGCTCATGATCGCGCAGGCGAAGACGCGCGACGGCAGACCGGTGCGCTTCGGCAATGACCCGACCCTGATGCCCGGCGACGAGGACACCTACCAGAGCTACGGCACCGCCTGGGCCAACCTCTCCAACACGCCGTTCCGTCTCTACAAGCACTGGATCCACGAAGGCGGCATCGCAACCCCGTTCATAGTGCACTGGCCGCGCGGCATTTCCGAGAGAGGCGGCCTGCGGCACAATCCGAGCCAGCTCACCGACGTGATGGCAACCATTCTCGACGTCACCGGCGCCACCTATCCCAAGGAGTATAACGGCAACGCCATCCTGCCCTGCGAAGGCGAGAGCCTAGTGCCGTCATTCGCCTCGGCCTATGGCAATCGTGGCCCGCTGTTCTGGGAGCACGAGGGCAACGCGGCCGTTCGCGTCGGCAAGTGGAAGCTGGTGCGGAAGTATCCCGGCCCCTGGGAGCTCTACGACATGGAGACGGACCGCACCGAGATGAACGATCTCGCCGCGCAGCATCCGGATCGCGTCCGCGAGATGACGGCGCAGTATCAGCAATGGGCCAATCGCTGCGGCGTGATCCCGCGCGAGAAGATTCTGGAGTTGATGAAGGCGGAAGGCGGCACAGCCTTCTGGGAGGAAGAGAAGCAGAAATAGGACATGACCGGGGATCGCTCACACTGTTGCACCCAGCGCGCCGCCGGCAGCGGGCCGGCGATGGGCGAGGATGCGCAAGCGGCGATCACTCCCAGTTCAACTCCGATCCTGCGCCGCTGGAGCTCGCTGATCGGCGGAACCTTCCACATGGGATCCGCCGGTATCGGCTTCGTCGAGGACGGCGAAGGCCCGATACGGCTGGTGACGTTGTCGCTGTTTGCCATTGCCTGCCACACCGTGAGCAATCTGCAATTCGGCGACTTCGTCCGGGCCACGGGCTACACGACGGATGCCGAACGCTACGGCTGGAGCTTTGTCTTCGACGGGCTGTTGCCGGAAGAGACACGTGCGGCCCGCACGACGCGCGTTCAGGAAACGCCATGGTGGGTCCCGGTGACGCGCGCCTATTGGGCGCAGCCGGAAGGACCTGCGAGCAGCATCCTGGACAGGCTCGATCATCCCGTCGTCCACGTCTCCTGGAACGACGCACAGGCCTATTGCCGATGGTCCGGCACGCGCATGCCGACCGAGGCGGAATGGGAGATGGCTGCGCGCGGCGGACTGGACCGGGCCACCTACCCCTGGGGCGACGAGCTGAAGCCCGGGGGCGAGCATCGCTGCAATATCTGGCAGGGCAACTTTCCCGACCGCAATACTGTCGATGATGGCTATTTTGGTACGGCGCCGGTTCACAGTTTCATGCCCAACGGACATGGCCTGCACAATGTCGCCGGAAACGTCTGGGAATGGTGCGAAGACTATTTTTCCCCGAGCTATCACCGCCTCACGCCATCGCGAGATCCCTTGAACCGCGAGCCTGCTCCCAACCGGTCGATGCGCGGCGGATCCTTCCTCTGCCACGAATCCTACTGCAATCGCTACCGCGTCGCGGCGCGAAGCTCCAACACGCCCGACTCCGCGTCCAGCAATATCGGCTTCCGCGTCGTGCGCGCCGAATCGCTGCGGGATCCGGCCTAGGATGGCGCCGGCATCACATCCTGCGAAGCCGGCCGCGGCTCCCGGCATCCGCCTGCTGCCGTTGTTCCTGCGCAACTTCGTGCGCAATCGCGAGATCGGCCTTGTGCTGGTCGCGATCGTCGTCGGACTGCTCAGTGGCGTGCTGGTGGCTGCGATCTCGAGCCTCAGCCAGGTTTCTCACGCCCTGCTGTTCGACATTCCTTTCGATGCACATCTCAGCGCCACCGGCGTGATCTCCTGGCAGCGCACGCTGCTCGTGCCGATGATCGGCGGCCTGGTGCTCGCGCTGATCGGACTGTATTTCGCCCGGCGCGTGAAGGGACAGCAGCTCGCCGACGCAATCGAGGCCAATGCGCTCTATGGCGGCCGGGTGTCCTTTCGCGGCAGCCTGCTGATCTCGATCCAGACGCTGCTGTCCAACGGGTTCGGCGGATCGGTCGGTCTGGAGGCCGGCTATAACCAGATTTGCTCGATGTTCGGCTCCCATGTCGGCCAGCGCCTGGCTGCCGTCGCAACGACATGCGGCTACTGGTGGCCTGCGGCGCCGCGGGGGCGATCAGCGCCGCGTTTTCCGCACCGCTCGCGGGCGCCTTCTACGCCTTCGAGGTCGTGCTCGGCGCCTATACGTCCGCCGGTCTCGTGCCGGTCATCGCCAGCGCCGTCACCGCATGGCTCGTCGCGCGGCAATTGACGCACCAGTCCTTCCTGATGGTGCCCGGCTTCCCCTCGCCGGTCTCCGTCGAGATGATCGGGCAAACCGTGCTGATCGGCATCATCTGCGCTTTCGTCAGCATCCTCGTGATGCTCGCCGTCGCATTCTCCGAGCGCTGCTTTCAGCGCATCACGGTGTTCAAGGGCTTCCTGCGCCCAATTCTCGGCGGCCTCCTCCTCGGCGGCCTCGCCTTGCTGACGCCCACTGTGCTCGGCGCCGGTCACGGCGCGATGCAGATCCTCCTGGTCAGCAATCCGACCTGGCTTCTGCTCACGACCACGATCGTGTTCAAGATCCTGGCCTCCGCTATCTCGCTCGACTCCGGCTTCCGCGGCGGCCTGTTCTTCGCCTCGCTGTTGCTGGGCGCGCTGATCGGGCAGCTCTACAGCATCGTGCTGACGGGCCCTCTTCCCACGCTGGCGCTTCAACCCGGCACGGCCGCCATCGCGGCGCTCGCTGCACTCGGGACGGGCGTCCTTGGCGCGCCGTTCAGCATGGTGTGTCTTGCGCTCGAGATCACCGGCGATTTCTCCGTCACCGTTGGGGCGGTGGTCGCGTCGTCGGTCTGCGCGCTGATCGTGCGCGAGCTGTTCGGCTACAGCTTCGCCACATGGCGCTTCCATCTGCGCGGCGAGGTGATCCGCGGCCCGCAAGACATCGGCTGGGTCCGGCAGATGAGCGCGGCTTCGCTGATGCGCACCGACTTCGAGAACGCGCTGACGACGATGCCGATCGGCGAGGCGCAAAAGCTGTTCTCGCCGGCACAAGTTCGCCAGATCGTGCTCCGCGATCCCAGCGGCATCTATGCGGGCATCGTGCCCGCCGCGACGCTGCATTCCGTCGCCAACCAGGACGACGAGCAGCTGGGGTCACTGGCCCAGCAACAGGATGAGTGCCTGCTCCCGACCACGCCGGTGCGCGAGATCCTGAAGGCCTTTGAACGCAGCGAGGCCGATGTGCTCGCGGTCGTCGATCGCACCGATCATCGCGCGACGATCGGCACCTTAAGCGAAGCCCACGTCCTGCGCACCTACGGGGAGGAGCTCGAGCGCCGGAACCAGGAACTGTTCTCGCGTTGAGAGGGCTAGGGCCGCAGATCCATGTCGATCCGCACGAAGTCGCCGCGATAGGTGACTTCGCCGAGATAGATCACGGTGCAGTCCGCGGTCGTGAAGATGCGGCGGACTTCTGCTACCGGCGAATTCAGCGGCACGCGCAGCAGCCGCGCGGCTTCGATGTCCGCGGCACCTATCGTCAGGGTCTGGCGCGCGCTGGCGATGGCGGGATCCCTGAGATCGTTCAGGATCGGAATCACGGTCTCGTTGCGAAAACGCTTCGGTGACCTGCGGAAGATCTTCTCGTCGAGATAGATGGAAATGACGCAATACGGCTGCTTCTCCCGCGAATGCAGCCGACGCATGAAGACATATTTTTCGGCCGGCTTGCCGTCGCCGGGAAGCAGCGGCGCATTGGTGCGGCTTTCCGAGATATTGATGATCTCGGGCGAAGTGTCGCGGTACATGTCGGCGAGATCGGATAGCGTCGTCTCGACCTTGAGCCAGCGATCCTGCCGCACGGTCCCTGTGACGAAGGTGCCGCGGCCCTGCTGTGCCTCGATCACGCCGCCGCGGGCGAGCAGCTCCACTGCCTGCCTGATCGTGACGCGCGACACGCCAAACTCGGCGGCCAGTTCCTCGTTGGCCGGCAGGCGAAACCCCTGGGTCCAGACGCCGCGTGCGATCCGCTGCCTGAAGATGTCGGCAATCTGCGCGTATTTGGGGACGTGACTATCGGAACTCAATTCCATCTCGCCCTCCGGAATTCAGGCCGCGCGATCAAGCCATGACCAGTGCGGCACCGCGTTCGCCAATCATCAGGCTGGTCGCATTCGTGTTCGCCGAGGTGATCTGCGGCATCACCGACGCGTCGATCACACGCAGCCGTTCGACGCCGCGCACGCGCAGCTGCGGATCGAGCACGGCCTGCGCATCCCGCCCCATGCGACAGGTCCCGACACAGTGAAACACCGTGCCACCAGTGTTGCGCGCAAAATTCCACAGTCCGGCATCATCCCTTGCTGCCTCACCCGGCACCATCTCGATATCCCAGAGCGGGCGAAAGGCCTTCTGCTGATAGATCTCGCGCAGAATCTTCAGACCTGCAACAATGGTCTTGCGGTCGATCTCCTCGGCAAAATAGTTTGGTACGATACGCGCCTGCTCGAACGGATCGGTCGAGCGGATCGCAAGCCGTCCGCGCGACTTTCCGTGGCATTGCCAGACCGAGGCGGTGAAGCCGGAATAGCTGTGCAACGGCTCGCCGGGCTTGTCGACCGAGAGCGGCATCACGTTGAACTGCACGTCCGGCCTTCCGCCGACTGCGTATTCCGTGCAGGCTGCGCCGCCCACCTGCCCCGCGCCGACCGTCAACGGACCGCTGCCCGCCAGCATCCACTGCAAGCCCATCCTGGCAAGCTCGATGGGATTGCGGACCTGATCGTTGAGCGAGATTCGCTCCTTGAGGCGGACGATCAGCCGGGCCTGATAGTGGTCCTGGAGATTGGCGCCGACGTCCGGAGAATCGGCAACGACGGGAACGCCAAGCTCGCGCAGCAAATCGGCCGGACCGACGCCGGAGAGCTGGAGGATCTGCGGCGACTGCAGCGCGCCGCCGGACAGGATGATCTCACGATCAGCCGTCGCGCTGTGAACCTGCCCCTTGCTGATCCACTCGACGCCGGTGGCGACGCGACCGTTGAAAACGACCCTGCTGACCTGCGCATGGGTGATGATGGTGAGATTGGGACGGCCGGCGACGGGACGCAGAAACGCAGAGGCCGAACTGGTCCGCCAGTGCCGCCCGATGCCGAGCTGGTAGGTGCCGACGCCCAGCGTCGTGGCGCCGTTGAAGTCGGGATTGCGCGGTAGGCCGAACTCTACACCCGCCTCGACCCAGGCCTTCGATGCCGGATTGTCGTTGCGAAGGTCCGAGACTTCGAACTCCCCGAGCCCGCCATGAAACTGGCTCTCGCCGCCGCGATAGCGCTCGTAGCGGCGGAAGTACGGCAGGAGTTCGCGATAGCTCCAGCCATCGGCGCCGAGGCGTTGCCAATCGTCAAAATCCTCGTGCTGGCCCCGGATGAAGATCAGACCGTTGATCGAGGACGAGCCGCCGAGCACGCGGCCCCGCGGCCAGCCGATGGCACGACCGCCGCTTCCCTCCGAGGGCTCGGTCCTGAACAGGCGCGAGAATCGCTCGTTGTAGATGGTCCGGTAGTAGCCGACCGGAAGCTTCAGCCAGAAATTCCGATCCGATCCGCCGGCCTCCAGCAACAGCACGCGGCACGACGGATCGGCCGACAGCCGGTTGGCAACGACGCAGCCGGCCGAGCCCGCGCCGACGATGATGTAGTCGTAGCCGCGTGCTGGCATCAGATCGTCCGGTATTGTTCGATGGCGGCAAGATCGGGCGTGATGCCGAGACCTGCCTCGTCGCCGAGCGTGATCATGCCGTCGTGGACGTCGAGCACCGGACCGCAGAAGCGGTCGCGCAGCGGGTTTTCATTGCAGTCGACTTCGAGCAACCCGTCGCCGCCGACGCCGGCGAGAAGATGCGCTGATGCCAGAAGGCCGATGCCGGCGCCGAGATAGTGCGGGCAGAACATCTTTCCCGACGCAAGGATATCGCGCGCGATGCTAGCGCAAGCCGACAGCCCGCCCCATTTGGCGATGTCCGGCTGGACGACACCGAGCACCGGCTCACGCAGCAGCTCGGCAAAGCCGGCATGGCTCGCGATGTTCTCGCCGGCCGCGAGCGGAAAGCGGATGGCCTCGCGCAATTGCGCCCATTCCCGCCGGGGACGATCGGCGCGGATCGGCTCCTCGAGCCAGGCGAGACCGACGTGCTCCAGTTGCGGCGCGAGCTCCAATGCCTGCGCAATGGTCCAGCCCTGATTGACGTCGGCGGCCAGCAGACCTTCGCCCACAAGACGGCGCAGCGCGGCGAGATTGGCGCGGTCGGTTACCGGATCGAAGCCGATCTTCAGCTTCAACGCGCGGTAACCGCGGCCGAGCGCAGCTTCCGCCGTCCGCTCGGAGCCGACCGGGTTGATGCCGCTGGCGTAGACCTTGATCGTGCGCACCGCCCCGCCGAGCAGCTTCCACAGCGCAACCCTCTGACGGCGCGCGTGGAGATCCCAGACGGCGAGATCGATGCCGGCGATCGCCTGCGCAAACGGGCCGGTCTCGCCGGATTGCAGCGCAAGCACCCAGGTTCCCTTCGTCAGATGCTCGAACGCGGCGGACGGCTCGGAGGCGGTGAATCCGACCAGAGCTGGCGCAAGCACCTCGTTGACGAGCCGAACACGATGTTCGGCTCCCGGTGCTGGAAAATTGCACCACACTTCACCCCAGCCGATATTGCCATCGCCGTCCTCGACGCGGACGAAGAGGGCCGGCCGATCCTTCATCCGCCCAAAGGATGTGATGACGAGCGAGGTCAGCGGGTAGCGATAGCCAAAGGCCTGGACGCTTCGGATGGTGAAAGACTGCGGTGTCATGCGGGAAAGCCTGCGACGCCTACCAAAGGCGCCACTTGTATGGTCATCCTATTTATAATATGACCTTTGAAAACATCAACCGCAATCTGGGTGGACGCGTCGAATGAACGGAGCTGGCCTGAGACGCTTCGGTCTCGGATTGATACCGTGGATCGGTGCAATCCTGCTCTGGTACGCCGTGCGCTGGAGCGGCTTCGTCAACGTCTCTCTGATTCCCGCGCCGCACCAGGTCGCCGCCAAATTCTTCGAGCTTCTCACCAAGGAAGGCCTGCTGATCGACATCTTCGCCTCGACCCGGCGCGTCTTTCTCGGCGTCGCGCTCGGCATCCTGGTGGCCGTGCCGGTTGGATTTCTGCTCGGGTGGTATCGCCCCGCCCGCACCTTCGCCGACCCCATGATCAACTTCTTTCGCGCGCTGCCGCCGATCGCACTGATCCCGCTGGTGATCGTCTATTTCGGCGTCGATGAGCTCGCAAAGCTCGTCATCCTGTTCTACGCATCGTTCTTCTCCGGCGTGATCGTGATGTATGAGGGCGTCTCCCAGATCACGCCGCTCTACATCCGCGTGGCGCAGACGCTCGGCGCCAACCAGACCGAGATCTTTCGCAAGGTCATTATTCCCCTCACCGTCCCGCACATTCTCACGGCGCTGCGCGTGGCGCTGGGCGTCGCTTGGGCGACGCTGGTCGCATCCGAGCTGATCGCGGCGCAGCGCGGGCTCGGCGCCATGATCCAGAATGCCTCGACCTACTTCCTGCTCGACGTCATCTATGTCGGCATCATCTGCATCGGCCTGATCGCGCTGATCATGGATTTGATCCTGCGCAAGATCACCGCGCGGCTGCTGGTCTGGCAGGATCGGGCCATCGCATGAACAAGCGCGCGCAGTTCGACAAGGTGTCGCTGTCCTTCGAGACGCCGAAGGGTCGTCTCAACGTCGTCGAGGACGTCAGCTACGACATCAACGACGGCGACTTCATCGCGGTGATCGGGCCGTCCGGCTGCGGCAAGACCACGATGATGAGCATGCTCGCCGGCTTCCAGAAGCCTACGACCGGCAAGGTCCTGTTCGACGGCCGTCCCGTCGCCGGCCCCGGCCCCGAGCGCGGCGTCATCTTCCAGGAGTATGGCGTCTTCCCCTGGCTGACGGTGAAGCAGAACATCGCCTTCGGCCTGACGCTCAACGCCAACCATGCCCCCACCGCCGAGCGCGATGCGATCTGCGATCACTATCTCGGCCTGATGGGCCTGTCCGACTTTGCCAATTCCTATCCGAAGCATCTGTCCGGTGGCATGCGGCAACGACTAGCGATCGCGCGGGCCTATGCGGTGAAGCCGCAGTTTCTCCTGATGGACGAGCCGTTCGGAGCGCTCGACGCCCAGACCCGCTCCAACATGCAGAACCTTCTGCTCAAGGTGCTGGAGACCGAAGGCAAGACCGTCATGCTCATCACCCATTCCGTCGAGGAGGCGATCTACCTCGCATCCCGCATCGTGGTGGTGACGGCGCGGCCGGCGCGGATCAAGGAGATCATCGACGTTCCCTTCGCTTACCCGCGCGACGAGTCGATCCAGGAGCGGCCAGAATTCGCGGAACTGCGAAGCCATATCAGGCAACTGGTGATGGACGAATATCGCGCCCAGCAAGCGCAGATGCGTCCGGTCTCATTCTCGGAATAACAAGCAAAACGGAGGACACATCATGGATCGGCGGCAATTTCTGACCACGACGGCGGGCCTTGCGCTCGGCACCTTCACGGCCTCGGCACCGGCGATCGCGCAAGCGAAGACGAAGGTCCGGGTCGGCTATCTCCACACCGTCGCCGTCGACGGCCAGATCTGGACCGGTATGGACCGTGGGTCCTTCGAGAAGCAAGGCCTCGATCTGGAACTGCGGCAGTTCAACACCGGCCTCGAAATCTTCCAGGCTTTGATCGGCGGCAGCCTCGAGGTGCTGGCGACCGGCGCCGTCCTCTCGAACTTCCCGGCCCGCGGCCAAGGCAAGGTGTTTCTGATCAACGACATCGAGGTCGCAACCGCGCAGCTGTGGGTCCGCGGCGATCAGGGCATCAAGTCGTTCGCGGAACTGAAGGGCAAGCGCATCGCGACCGCGACCGGCACGACGGCGCACGTGTTCCTCGACACCGCGCTGCGGGCCAACAAGGTCGATCCCAAGGAGGTCGAGCTCGTCAACCAGACCATGCCAGCGGCTGTGACCGCCTTCATCTCCGGCGCCGTGCCGGCCGTGGCGCTCTGGGTGCCGTTCAACGTCACCGTTCGCGACAAGGTGCCGGGCGCGACCATGCTGGCCGATGCGTCAGCCTATTATCCAAAGGCGGCCATAATTGGCGGCTGGGCTGCGGCGAACGACTATTATGAACCCAACCAGGAAACCCTGGCCAAGCTGATTCGCGGCTGGGCTGATGCCAACGACTATATGGTCGCGAACAGCAACGAGGCGATGGAGAAGCTGCAAAAGGGGCATTACAGTCAGACGCCACTGTCCGACATCAACGAGTCCTTCAAAGCTCAGAAAATGTTCACATCCAAGGATTGGAAGCGGATGTACTCGGACGGGACCGTCACCAACTGGCTGCAGCAGTCGACAGACTTTTTCATGGCTAATGCGGGCATCAAGGACTTCACGCCGGCGAGCAAATACTTCGATCCGAGCCTGTATTTGAAAACGATTGCCTAGATACCAAAGGTACCGAGGGATCCGTGGTGGCGCCGGACATATGCGGCGCGCTCCACTTTCTCGATCTCGGCTCCATATGTTGCTGCCGTACCAAGCAAATGTTGAGCACCGCAGTGAACACCCGTCCCTTCGGCGCGCTCACCGCTGGAAAAGAATCAACTATATCCGGGCGACGTCAGCCGCCAAACCGCTTGACGAGCTTAGAGCCCCTGGCTGTTTCAATTTGCTGCTTGGTCAACTCGCTGCCCACGTTCAGGCCCTTCGTCATGAGGTTGCTGCTCAGCGCCGCCGCCTGTCTCTCGTTGGTATAGTCTATCTCGACGTGGTCGACACTCATCAGATGGCCAAGTTCATGGGCCCAGGCGCGTCCACTGGCAAAGTCGTTGCCATACCACTGCACGAAGCTGGCCGGCTCCGGATCGCCATGAAGGTATGAGCCGCCGCCTGCTGAAAGGTTTGGAATCGGATTGACCAGATAAACGTGGATCGCATTATCGGCCGCATGGCGGAGGCTGAGAACATCAAGCACCTGCTTGTCGTTGCCGCGGGCGTTCTTTGCCATGTCAAGCGGCCTGTCTGTCAGGCAATCATTGATCACGAAAGTGATCTTGGCCTTCGACCAGATCTTGTTCACCACATCCAGAGCCTTTTTGGCGGCATCACAATCCCATTTCACGGGCTCCAGAACACCCTTTTCGGCAAATGGCGTGATGTAAATTTTCACTGGAATGGGCATGAGGGTCTCTAAGTCGATTTTCGAATTCATTCCGCCAAACGCGGCAATTTGCACTGCGCCTTCCGAACCGGGCAAGGCGTCCAGATATCATTCGATCGAATGACGACCTCCGTATCAAGACGGCTATTGAACGTCGTCCAAGTAGAACCGCACCAAGAGCAAGGCTGCAAGCCCCTGCTTGAAGTTGGTTGGCGACCGGACGTCTCGATGGGTTCAAATCTGGAGATATAGGATGGCCGTGCAGCCGTTGCGCAACGAAAGGCGCCCCCTGAAGCCGCTGCAGCCCTGGACTCAGCCTGCCAACACCACCAAGTACAAAGTCAGGACCGGAGAGACCTGGTTCACCCTGGCGGCCCGAAACCATCATCAGTACTCCGAGCACGACATCATCTGGATCAATTTTCGCCTCAGCCCGCTCGACCGCTTCTACACCGACCAGGTCAATTGGTACCTGCGCGAATATGTCGGTTGCCGCCATAGTCTCGACGGAGGTCGGAACTGGGCTTTTACGGACGACGCCGACCCGGGATACATCTTTCTTCCGGACCCGATGTACTATCAAGACGCGATCGCCATCACCGGCACAAAGGGCGTGGGTGTAATTAGCGCTCCCGGATACAGCGATCAGAACGCATACGATGTGATATCCAAGGCGCTGGATGTCTATGGCATTGCAGACATGGGCATCAGCATGTCGGAAATTCCACTTGGTGCGCTTGCCGAAGGTGGAATGATCGCGGTCGGTACGCTCGCCACTCTCGTCGGTCCATTCGTTGCGCTGGGTGCACCTTACAACGATGCCTTGCAATACAAATCGAGGCGACACTTCTTCGGTGCATTTTGCTCATCCTTTGTCATGCAAGCCGACGGTTGGTCGTCCGCGACGGTCAGCGACTTCTATCCCCCGCTCGCCTACCCTCCGCTCGACAACGTCTTTCCCGAAAAGCGCGAAACATTCCGCAAGCTCCATAATTTCGGACTTCGACTGGGCCGCCTGCAGGGCTCTCGGCTGAATACTGTCGACAAGAAAAGCCTCTTCCTTCTGCTACGCGGTCGCCTCTCCGACGCGGATTCGCGCTATTGGAACGGTGACGCCAAAGAATGGTCGGTTCGAAAGAAGAAGGATTATTACGATCTCCTTGGTGCTATTCTCCTGAAACTGATGCTGGAGAACGACCTCATGATCAAGCTGCGGTGATTCCTCTGTCTGAGGTCCTTGATCTTCTGGACACATTGGCTTAATCGCTCCGATCGTCCGAAAGCCCTATTCGGTTGCTCCATTCCGGGCCGGAGGTCGGTTCCCGCCCTTCACGCCGCGCTCCCGAAATGTTGCTTCAAACGGTCCCACCCCCTCCGTTTCGACGGGACGATGGTGAGGCGAAAAAATAGATAATTAAATCAGTAGCTTGAAACTCACGCGGCCGCGGATTGCCCTATTGGCTGGGCCCGTGGTCGTCCGAAACTTTGGGTGCGAACTTGAACGCGTTCGCTTTGGGCAACGACAATATAAGGAATGGATCAGCCTCCGAACTGTTAGTGTACGCAGATGGGTGGCCGCCAATAACGTAAGAATTGCTTGATGAGCAATATCGCGTTCTATGCGGCCGTTTTAGCGACGTGACTACTATCCTTCGGGCAGATGCGGGTGTTTCGCCATGAGAACGTACAGGCACCTCCAAGTTTGTCTTCTCCTTGCTGCTGCGCTGTTCCTGACCTGTCAGCCGGCTTGGGCCATCAAGCGGGTCGCCCTGGTGGTCGGCAATTCCAGCTATCAGAATGCTCCCCTGCTCCCGAACCCGGCCAACGACGCCGCGTCCATCACCGCGACCTTGAAGAGCGCAGGTTTCGACGTGGTCGACTCCCGGCTCAACCTCGCCGCGGCAGATATGCGGCGGGCTCTGAGAGAGTTCGCCGATCAGACCCGCGACGCCGACATTGCCGTCGTATACTATGCGGGCCACGGGATCGAGATTGACGGAACGAACTATCTGATCCCGACAGACGCCAGGCTCGAGCGGGACACCGACATTTACGACGAGGCATTTTCGCTCGACCGCGTCTTGCTGGCGATCGAGCCCGCAAAGCAGCTGCGCGTCGTGATCGTCGATGCGTGCCGGAACAATCCGTTCGCGGATTCGATGAAACGGACCGTTGCCTCGCGATCCATCAGCCGCGGGCTCGCCAGGGTCGAGCCCACCGTCTCAAACACGCTGATCGCGTTTGCCGCGAAAGCCGGACTGACTGCATTGGACGGCAACAGCAAGAACAGTCCGTACGCGACAGCTCTCGTGAAATACATCGCAAAGCCTGGGCTCGACTTGCGCAGGGCCTTCGGATTCGTGCGCGATGACGTCTTGCAAGCCACGGGCAACCGGCAGGAGCCCTACGTTTACGGCTCGCTGGGCGGCGAAGACGTTGCGCTTGTTCCGGTCGCCAAGGCAGAAGAGCCGGCACAAGCTGCCAATCCCCAGTCCGAAATCCGCCGTGACTACGAATTGGCGTTGCAGCTGCGCAACAAGCCTGCTCTCAACGCATTCCTGAGCCAGCATCCGGACGGATATTATGCAAACCTCGCCAAGCTGCAGCTGAATCAATTCGAGGCCGAAGAGGCACGCGTCGCGGCAACAGCGAAGGCGCAGCAGGCCGAGCAGGAACAGGCTCGCCTGATGTCCCAGGGGGCTCAGCGTGTCGAGCGGGAGAAAGCCGCTGCCGATCTGAAGGCTGCCGAAGAGGCCCGTGTAGCCGCCGAGAAAGCGAAGCAAACTGCGCTTGAGCAAGCTACTGAAGCGGAACGGAAACGAACTGCATCAGAATCCACAATCGTTGCTGCGCTTTCCGAGAATAAGCCGGCAGTTGGGAGCACGGCTGCGGATGGTTCCACAGCAGCGATGTCCGCCGACGCCAACAGCCCGCCCAGGCTCGCGGCGTTGACCGCCGAGCCGCGCCAGACCGATATCGCAAAAGCCGATATCGCCAAGTCGGTCCAAGGCGAATTAAACCGCGTCGGCTGCTTCACCGGTGCCGTCGATGGCCGCTGGAATACGGCGTCACAGCGTTCGCTGAGTCTGTTCAACCGGTACGCGGGAACAAAACTCGATACCAAGCTCGCAAGTCTCGATGCGCTTGACGCGATCAAGCTCAAGCCGGCCCGGGTCTGTCCCGTGATCTGTGATCATGGCTACAAGGCTAGTGGCGACCAGTGCGTCAGGATCACTTGCGCCGAGGGCTCGTTCCTCAACGATGACAACGAATGCGAGAAGCGGCGCGGGAAGAAGCCCGTTGCCAAGCGCAACGCGAACGAAGGTGCGTCACGTGCGGACCGTTCGCGTCGCGAAATATCCGAGCCCGTGGCGGACGTTCCGCGGCGACAGGCAACCGCGAAGTCCAGCGGCGGCAGCGGCCAGGTCGTTTGCGACGCATATTTGTGCCGCCAGGTCCGTCGCGGCTGCCACCTCGACTACCGGGGCGGGGGAGGTCCCGGCGGCAACACCGGGAATGTCGAAGTCTGCAATTAGCAAGGTGCGAATTCGCCAGCCGTCATAGGAAGCCTATCGAGGATTTGGCGGACAATCACATGTAACATCGGGTCGGCCCAAGTCCACGCCCGACCCGGTCGATGCGGAGCGACCTTCGTGGTGGCGTGCGAGTTCGAACAGAAAGACGCCAAGTCCTTTCCAGGAGTGACTCTCTTTACGAAGCGGCTGGCGCCCGGCATGAAGCCGACGGCGGCATATCTTCCGCCAAAGCACTTAACGACTACCACCAAACTGGATATCGTGATCTGGCTGCATGGCTTCTACGTCAAAGATCATGAATTCCTGTTTCACAACGATCCAGCGCGCCTTCGTGAACAGGTTCGGGATTCCGGCAAGGACGTCGTGCTCATCGCGCCGTTCCTGGGATATGAATATGCCGTTGGCGACGCCTTTGCTGGAAATTACAGCGTCAAGGATCTGGCCACGTCGAACTGGGGGGAACGGTACCTCGAGGAAATCCTCGGAGCTCTGGCCAAGTTCCTGGGAGGCTCTTCGACGTCCATTCCTCAACTCCAGATTGGCAAAATCATCATCGCCTGCCACTCCGGCGGCGGCAACGGCATGCGCAATCTGGTCGGAACTCTCGGAAAGTATCAGGCCAAGCTGAGTGCTTGTTGGGGATTTGACTGCCTTTACGGGGCCAAGGCGCGACCCGACGATGCGACCTTCTGGTACCAGTGGCTGTCTGGGCAGAGCGGCACTGCGCTAGAGATCGTTTATGGTCCCTCAACGCTGCCGCAGTCCGTGAAGTTGGATCTGATAGGCCGCGGGCTGGCGACCTCCGACGGCAATCGAGCGCAGCCTCAGCGCCCTGCCCTCAAGAACCTCCGCGTGACCGTAGGTCACTACGATCTGTTCCCGGCATTCGGTCAGATGGTCAGAGTCAACGATCTGGACGAAGCTTTTGTTGATCGGTTCATGATACCTCAGGTCGCTGACCAACCACGGTCGCAGCAGAAGTCCGCATCATCGACTGGTGAGTTTCTCCAACGCGCGATTTCCAATGTTCGCAGCGCATTTCCCTTCCCCAACGACATTCATTACATGATCGCCCGTGGCGGCTTCTTCAGCCGCCTCAGCAAGCTTTGACCTCGCGGCGTATCCGCGCGAGCTCACTTGATGGAATAGGGTCTGACGTCGAACGACCAATTGTTCGGCAACAATCTTCCGCTGGCGTTGTCCGGCACGCGCAACTCACTGGTCCAGGCCGATAGATAGCTCAACGCTGCGGCTTGATCTTGTAGCTTGCGCGGCAAGTCCGGCAAATCAAGCAAATGGACGCGTCGCTCGCTCAAGATGGCGATCATCACTGCAGATCCAGCCGGCGGTGCGACGACAAACTCAAAACCTCTCTGCCGTGCGGCCGGGCTCGGAACGACAAATTCGACGCCAGGCTTGACGAGATTGATTTCGCGGCCGTCCGACTGCGCCAACAGTTCGGGTGTCGGAAAGATCTGGGACATCCGTCCTTCCGCATCGATGTCGACTAGAATGAGATATCCAGCCTTCCTGGCGGTGACGCCGAACGACACCTTGCTGCCGAGAGTGACGGTCTGGCCCGGCAGGATCTGGAGCGACACCCCTGCACTGTTGGATTGGCCACGCGCCGCCTGAACCGACCAAAGCCGTGCGTGCATGCCAGTAGGCAGCGACACCCAAGGCAGCGGTGCCGCGCAGACAGGTCCGCCACCAACCAGTAGCGGGAGCAGAAGTACCGGGAGCCGCGGTCCCTGCCGGCGGATCGCTCGCAAACTGGGCAGCTTCTGCTCTCCCCTAGGGAGCACTGAAGAAGCCGATCGAGGCGATCCGGGCGTCCACGGGCAAGTAGCGTTCGAGGCTCTTGATCATCTGCCCCGAGGCGCGACGCCGGTTGAGCTGTATCAAGGCTGTCTCCAGTTCGCCCATGCGTTGCTGCGAGGTCACTGCAATAATCTGTTCCGCACCGAAGGGTTCACCGACCTTCAGCGGCAGCCGCAAGTTCGCCGATCGGACCAATGCAGGATCGGAGCCCACCGGATACAACATCTGGATGGTGCCATCACCGGACACATTGAACAACAACACGGCCCGCGATGCCACATCAGACAGGTCAACCTGGACGGTCTGGCCGGCACGCTGCTGGCGGTCGTCCGGCCATATGCGCATCATCTGAGGCGACCGAACCGCGATGCGCTTGAGTTCACGTATCGCCGCCGTCCGGTCAACGACCGTTGATAGGCTGGCAATGTCCATCCCGTACGCAACCACGTCGCCCCATGCGATCACATCGTGCGACATGGGATCCCAGATGAGATCCGGGTTGTCCGTCGGCTGGACGGCCTGCACGGGAATATCCTTGGTCGTCACGCTCGCAAAGTAGCTCGTCTTGCCGTCGAGCGCCGCGAGCCGGATGGGCGAAGCGAGGCGAAGCGGCGGCGTTTGACCGATCGGAAGGTCCTTGGTCGGGGCCGCGGCGAGGCTCGGAGCAGTGGATGCCTTGGCCGTGATAGCCGGCGGCGGCGGCGCCTGTGCCTCGGCTGGCGCGCCGGTCCCGGCAGAGCCAGAGGCTGCTCTTGCGGCCGGCCCCTGAATCAAGACGACGCCGCGCGTCAAGCCGAAGGCAACCTCGGTGTCCGGTGCCTGGGCCGGCGATGATATCGTCACGATGTTCTGACGCTGGTCCGATAGCTGGTAGACCACCTGCCGAACATTGCTGAAGAGCTCCTTCAGCGTCACCTTCCCATCGTGATTGATGTCCGCACTCCCTTCCACGGCACGCGCGACTGCATAGCTGAGAGCCCCGCGGAGGCCATCGACCCCGGGAATGCGGACTTCCGGCGCCTTCGTGTAACGGTCCACCGCGGCAAGGAATGCCGTGCGGTCGAGGTCGAGTTCGGACTTCGGATCGTTGCTGTCAGAGACCGGTTTCAGTTCGTCGACCAGCAATGTATAGCGCGGCACTTGCCTGAAGCTCATTTCCGCGGCACGCGGATCGATATCGCGCACCATGCCGCCGCCATGGCAGGTGTCAGCCACGAAGATCACCTTCGCTCCGCGCAGCTCGAACTGCCGGATGAAGTGGTTGAACTCGCTCCCCAGAATGCGCTCGACTGAGCCGGTCGGCGTGGTTGCGAAACCTGGCAGCAGGAACACGTTTTCCATCCCGTCCGGCTCCGAGCCTTTGACGCGCTCCGGCTCTTGGGTGCCGTGACCGGCGATCGACAGAAAGATGAGGTCGTTGTTTCCGGTCCGCTCCACCAGCGCGCTGATTTCGCGCAAAACGCTCGCCCTGTCGGCCTGCGCGTTCGCAAGTTCGACGATGTCTCCGACCCCCATCGACTTCAAGCTGCCGACAATGTCCGTGGCGTCGGCGACCGCGCCCTTCAGCTTGCGTACGTGCTGATAGTCATCAATCCCGATGACGAGCGCGCGTACCGCAGCTCCCTCCGGGTTGCTGATCGCCAAGCCGCCGGCAGCATGCACCTGCGGGGCCGTCAGTCCGATCGACCCGGCCAGACCGATCGTCGCGCATAGCCGCCTGATCTTCCAACCAAGTCGCTTGGGCATTCGCATCGTAATCCACCTCGACATCCCGCTTAATCATTTTGTAGCGCGAACGACACGGCCGGTTCAGCGCCTTTTGCTTGCCGTCTTGCGCCCCGCCGGTGGTTCGGTTTCGTGGTAGGCGTTTGCAGAAACCGTTGCCTGGTCATCCGCGAAGGCCTTGAAGCGGACCGGAACGTAGCCGCGCGAGAGCAGGCTCGCCAGCGGATAGACGTTACGGCAGACGCGGCCGTTGCAGCCGCCAGTCGAGGATTCCATCACCTCGGCCTTGCGATCGGGCGTGAATCGCAGGAACAACATCACGTGCGAGCCCGGCTTGTTCAGCGCATCGCCAGGCTTCAGGTCCCACGGATTTGCCACCGGGGCTGCAATCGCGGGAATTGCGGCAGTTGTGTAGTGGACGGAGAGCCCCCACGTGGCGCTGACGAATGCCGAACAGTCGACGCCAGCCACATCCGGTCGCGGCGCGTTGCGAGTGCACACATTGCCAGCCAGCATTCCGCTCTCGATCCGCTGCCGGAAGTTCGCGAGCGAACCGTGGCAGCCCCAGCAATAGGGTACGCCGCGCACCTCTTGGTTCACCTTGCCCTGCAAATACCAGGGTCGCCGGATACGGCTGAAGCCGCTGCACTGGCTGTCGGGATCGCTGCCGTAGTTCGCCTGCGTCAGCTTCCACTGGATGCCCTCGAACGCAAACGCGGTCTCGATCGCCTGTTGTCGGTTGGACGGCCTCACCGCGGCCGAGGCGTCGAATTTGAAACTGGGTTGCGATGCAGGCGCATTTGCCGTTCGCGACGGCCGCACGTCGATGATCGACACATTATTGAGAGGCCTGAAACCGACGCCGACCACGTCGATGCCATCGGGCTTGGTCCGTAGAAAATAGACGTCGCCGTCCCCCGAGACCGTCACGAACCGTCTGGTCAACGGCGCATTTTCGAGGGGAAGCTCATAAATTCCCTCCAGACGGCCGTTCGCGGCGTAGCGCGCCACGAACGTGGAGGGGTTCTTGCCCGACGGCGGAACGTCTTCAGCCAGCACATAAAAGCGGTCGCTGTTGTCGATCTCGAGAAATTCCACCGCGCCAAGTTGGTTGCGAACCCGGAGGGCGAGCTGACCGATCGTCTCGTTGGAAACCATAGTCTGGATCTCGACCCGCACGCTCGCATTGCCCTTGTCCGGAATGAGATCCGCGATCACGGAGCCCTTGCCTCGTGAAGCCACGTATTGCCGGTCGGGCTGCCGCGTCGTCTTGATGATGGCTGCGCGGGTATTCTGGTCGAGCAAGTCGGCTGCGCTGCCGGGCGCCTGCGACCCCATCTGGGAGAAAGCGGAGACGGCAAGCCGATCGTCCACACCACGAGTCGAGACTTCCTCGAGCTGGATCACGTCGCCGAGTCCGCGCGTGGATTGTCCCGCCGCCGCCTTCAGCGTCCGCACGCCGCCGTCCCAAACCATAATGTCATCGTTGCGGACGACAAGATCTGTCGGCTGGACGTCCTTGGGCATCTTGAGGATGTCTGGATCAGAATTCGGCTGCTTGGGATCGAACTGAAGAATGCGGCCGTTAACCTGATCAAGCACAAACAGATTTCCCTGCCCGTCGGCGCTGATCGCTTGCGGACCCGCGAGTTCTACGTCCTCGCTGGCCGGGACAATGCCAACCATAGAAGCAGCCGAACCGTCGCCAAAGCTGCGTACGACGGCATCGTCGGCGTGCGCCTGGGTTCCGCAGATGCCAGCGCCAACGATGACGGCCCAGATAAAACGCTTTGGACGAAGCATGTTCTCAATGTATCCCGAACCAATCGCCGCGTCAGATCGACTAATCCCAGATGCCGGTAACGCGGCGCTTCAATTAGTGGTGAGCACTCTCAATCTCGTTCAATTCCATCACTGGACGGTGATCGTCCGAACCTTCTCCAACTCGCGGTGCAAACTATGGCCCGGAACAGATTTGAGCAAGTGAATGAAGTCCAGCCCGACGCGATCACACTCGTCCTGAAGCGCGACAATGACGGCGCTTCTGGAGCAATCGTGCTGCCGGCGGCAGTGAGCGGAGGGCGACTGACCGCCGACCAGACCAGCGCACAATTGCCGGCACAGGATGCCTTTCGTGGGGCGATCCGACTGGCGAACGATTTGAAGCTTGCGATCGTGGTCTGCGACCCGGAAGGGGTCTGGAAATCCGAGTGGGGCGATCTTTATCAGCCGATCGAATGAGGCGCACCTGCGCTACGACCATATGCTGCGCCGCCACATGGAGACAAGCATGGTGAACGGCTTTTCTGCCCCACTGACCTTCCGAACACCGGCTTTGATGTTGGCATTTTTGGTTGCGACGGTGTGGCCGGCCCGCGCCAACGATTCAGCCGCGGAACTATCCATCGGCGGGCTCCAATTCGTACGCACCAATGACGTTGCCATGGAGAGCGAGAACCTTCGTATCGCGTTGGACAGCGTCACGGTCCGCTACCAGTTCACCAATGTCACGGCCAAGCCGGTCACCATGACTGTCGCCTTTCCGCTGCCCGACATCGACCTCTCGGAGGCCGAGAACATTGCTCTGCCGTCAGATGATCCGGTCAACTTTGTCGACTTCACGACCAAGGTCGACGGCCACCCGACGCCGCTAACCATTGATCAGCGAGCCATGGTTGGCAACAAGGATGTCAGTGCCTTGCTGCGCGAACTGAAAGTGCCGCTGCTGCCGATCGGCAGCCGCGAGATCCGGGCAGCCGACCTGCCCGATGCGATCCGAACCCAGCTCGTAGACGACGGACTTCTGCTGCCTGCTGGAAGGAGCGACAACGGCCGCCAGCAATATGCGCCCGGCTGGGTCCTGAAGACCTCGGCAGTCCGTCAGCAGGTATTTCCGGCCGCGAAAAAGGTGACCGTTGAACACCAATATCGGCCGAGTGTCGGCACTAGTCCGGACACGATCTTGCGCTCCGGCTTGCGTCGCAGCGGCGCCCTCAGTCAGGAAGTCCAGCGTTACCGGAAAGAGTACTGCATTCAGGACGCGTTCCTCGCAGAACTCGACAAGCGCGCAGGCAGCAATCAGGCCAACACCAGCAAGCTGCAGGAGCGGCGCATATCATACGTCCTGAAAACCGGATCAAATTGGGCAGGTCCGATCCGGTCGTTCAAGCTGACGATCGAACCGGGCGGCAGCGATCGCCTGGTGAGTTTCTGTCCAGGGCGGCTCAAAACCTCCTCCACCGGCAGCACGCTTGAATATACCGCCAACGATTTCACGCCTGATGCAGATCTGAAGATCCTGGTCATCGGAACGTTTTGAGCATGCCGATCAGTTCGTGAGCAGCACGTAACGTGCGGCTGCGACGATGGCGACTTTGTTCCGCTGAGACTCGCTGAGCGCCTGAAGGAAAAACGTGTCGGCAGGGGTCGGCTTCGGCTGGCGCAGGGAATCCAGGACCTGCGGGGTCGCCACCACCAACAGCAGTTGCGGACCGCTGCCGCGTGCTGGCGGGAGGGCAAACGAAAGCGAGTCGATGCCCGGCTTCAGAAGATAAGTCAGACTCTGGACCTCGCCACGATCCGACACCATCAGCAGTTCCACTACGCGGTTGGCGAAGTTCTCAATTGTGCCGCTAAGGGTTTCGTCGGCCTTCAGCTCTGTCGCCGATAGATTGATGCGCGGCGCTCGCGCCTGTTCGTTCCCGACCTCTCTCAAGAACTTGACGGCTGGACACTGCGCGGGAGTCACCTGCCTGACGCCAACGGAAGCTTCGAAGCCCTGCTCGCGCCGGAACGCCTTGTCAAAAGTGTCGAATGGGACGGTCGAGGCGCCGAAGCCTTCGATGACGGCGGCGTTCTGGCTGACGGCCACCGGCAGGATGAAGAAGCAGTCGCCGCCGGAATATTGCGCCACATATTTGCGGATGCGATCGGCTCGCCCGACCCCATCCGGTGTTGGAGATGGCGTCGTAACCGCAGGCGCCACCGGCAGCTTGACCGGCTCCTGGCGTCCCACCTGCGGGACAGCTGGCTCGGCCTTCGGCGGCGCCGGGGTCCCAGCAAGTTTCGGAGGTGGCGGCAACACCGTGGTGCCCGGCCCCGACCAGATCAGCTTGTAAAAGGCATATCCTCCTCCGCCGACGAGAAGTAGCATCAATGCCACGCCCGCCCCGTACCAGAGATGACCCCGCCCGCGCGCCGGTACCGGCAGCCGGTCCGGTGGCGTCGGCGCCTCACCTTCCGGTCGCCGCAGCGGATCGAATCCGTACAATGGCGTAGCTGATGTCTCCGCCGAACCACCCGGCGTCCAGTTCGCGACTTCCGCCATGCTCGGACGCAATGCCGGATCAGGCTGCAGCATCCGCTCCAGCAAAGGCCGGATGCGCATGTCCACGGCTCCGAGATCGGGTACGCGCCGGCGCTTCTCCACCAGTTGAAACTGGCTGCCGCCCATGTCGAGCTTTTGCCCGGTCAGCGCGTGAAACAGGACGAGCCCCAGGCTGTAGACATCGGATTTGGCCGTGACCTCGTTGCCGTAGAGTCCGACCTGTTCCGGCGATGCGTAATTGTCCTTTCCGGCAAAGCCCGAGCCAATGATGGTCTTGTCCCCCAGCTGGGTCGATCGGGCAATGCCGAAGTCGATGAGCTTGGCCCGCCTGACGTCGTCGAGCGGCACGATGATATTGTCCGGCGAAACGTCGCGATGGATGATGCCGTGCTCATGGGCGGCATGCAGCCCCGATGCGACGCGCTGCATCAACTTGATCAGCGCCTCGAGGGTCAAGGGGCCGTCATCGAGCATGTTCGAGAGCGAGCGGCCGTTCACGAACTCCATCGCGAGATACGGCCGCTGTAATACGGGCTCCACCGTGAACAGGAAATAGCGAACAATCGCATCGTGCGGCAGATTGTGAAGCGCTGCGGCTTCTCGACGGAACAGCGCAAGAGCGGCTTCGTTCTCGACCATATCGGGCAGCAGCATTTTGACCGCAACAGGCGATCCAGTCTGGATCTCGCGGCATTTATAGACTTCACCCATGCCGCCGGCGCCGATCACCGCTTCGATTTCGTAGATGCCGTTGAGGCGGGTGCCGGTCGGCACGCCTCTGTAGGACGATCGGAACGGATCGTTTGGGGTCATGATTGTGGCTTCCAATCGAGCGGCGATCTTGTTGGCTCGCGTGATTGTGGCGCCAGCAGGCGCACGATGACGATCGTCACGTTGTCGAGGCCGCCGCGATCAAGAGCCAGCGCGAGCATGTCATCGCAAGCAGCCTGTGCGCGCCGCGTCGCCGCATGCTGCAGGATCTCCTCGTCCTGCACGTGCTTCGTCAAGCCGTCGCTGCAGATCACGAAGATGTCTTCCGGCGCGGCCGGGCCGGTCACCACCTCGAACTCCGGATCATCGGCGACGCCGACCGCGCGCGTAATGGCGTTGTTCGGCCAATCCTTCACGTCTTCGCGCGACAGCGCGCCCTCGGCGATGAGTTCCTCAAGTTCGCTATGATCGTGCGACACCTGGTTGATGATCCCGCGACTGATCAGATAGACCCGGCTGTCGCCCGCCCATACACAGGCATAATAGCCGTCGCGAACGAGCAGAACCGCCGCCGTGGTCCCGACGGTGGCCCCCTGTCGCTCCTGGCTGAGCGCCAGGATCTGCTGGTTTGCGCTGAACAGCCGCACCTCGCATTCCGCCAGCAGATCGGCAGCGGACTCCAGCGATCCGATCGCGTCAAGCGACTGAACCACAACGCGGCTGGCGAGATCGCCGGCCTCGTGACCACCCATCCCGTCGGCCACAGCCCAGAGGCCGACGTCCGTACGTACCAGGAATGAATCTTCGTTACGCTCTCGCACCCGTCCGGCGTGAGTGACGCTGCCGACATCGAATGAGGTTGGGACGTGTGTCATCGCGCGTCATCCCGTCCCGCCGAGGCAAGATCGCCGGTCAACAGCATCGCGAAGTGAAACGGATCCGGCAATCCGCGGTAGCTTAGCGCCATTGACGGAAACCCCTCGCCTCCGGCCGTCCACCAGAAGCTGGCCGCGGCGTAGACTTCCGGGGCGGCGGCGCAAAGCGCTGCAAACATTCCCGGGAATGCATCGGCCGCCGGACCACTTGCTACTGCGCCGGTACCAAGCAACGTGATCGATGGGTCGCAGGCCGCAGCCTCTTGCAATCGCGGCGCCTCAAGACGATCCAGTGCATCGGATATCTGCTCAAAGGTTGCGGCCTGATCCAAGGTCGAAAGCAGAAACGCCTCCGCTTGCCCGAACCATTCATCCTGCGGATCGATGTTCGGTGAAGGCAACACCTCGCCTTCGCGCGCGGCTGCATGCAGCGTCAATGGATAGTACCGCCCGACCCCGTCGAGCGATGGCATGATCGCCCCTGTGACCGAGCTGCCGCAGATCGTGGCGCCGAGCCAAAATCGCCAAACCGGTGCGGTCACGAAAGCCTGCCGCCAATCTGCGCCCAGTCGGTGGCGACTTGCGGACAGCGCAGCCTGCAGCCAGGGCTCCCAGGCTTCAAGGAAGCTGCGCGGGGTCGCGATTGCGATAAAGTCGCGTTTTGCGCCGATCTTGCCGAATAAACCGCAACGCATGGTCATATTCCCGTCGGGCAGCGAAACTCGCGGAGCACTGACATGTTCAGAGGATTGCGCAACGATCCGGTTGAGATCTGATAGTGGAGCTCGCGTCCGGCGACGATGAAAGTCGCGCTGGCAGTTTCCGCCTTCGCCACCAATGAACCTGCTTCCAGCATCCGGAACAACGACCATTGACCGGTTCGCTCGAGAACGGAAGGCGGACCCGTGTCGTTGCTCACGGAAATCGCCGTTCGCGGCGACGGCCCGGGCCATAAGACCGTCGTCGGCGCGTTGTTCTGCGGTTGAGGCGCAGGCGCAGGCTGCGGACCGCCGAAAAACGATGTCGTCGCTGGTCCGGGACTGGTCGGGCTCGTAATCGTGGTACCGCCGATCTCGGTCTTAACGGTCACACCCGGTCCGGCTGAACCGGGCGGCCGGATTGCGAACGATACCGCCGGCACGGCCCCGCCCGTCTGGAAGAAGGCATCCCGGATATGGGCAGCGTTCTGGAATTGCTTGAGCGTATCCGGAGAAAACGACCGTCCGACAGGACTTTCCTTCCGCCAGACCCACTCCGGCCGGGACGTGTCGGCGTAAGGGGCGAGATATTGGGCGAAGAACCTATCCATGATCCCGTTCGGGCTGAATACCTTGGCAAAGTCCGCGAGCGGAACTTCCTGGGTGCTGCCCCGGACGAACGGATAGCGGTTGGTCACTGCTTGTTGGCAGGCAGCCGTGACCTGATCGCGCAGCGTCTGCAGAATCTGTCCCGCGGTCGAGGCTGCGATGCTCCCTTCGAACTCAGCAGCCGCCGCTCGCAGCATGTCGGAGAACGGCGGAGGCATCCGCGAGGCATTGTTGCGAAGGGCTGCGACCTGGGTCTGAAGCGCGGCAGCCGCCTGCGCGGTCAGTTGCGGATTCTCGATGATCAGCGTGAGGCTCTGCGCGATGTCGTTCAGGTTCGCAATGGTCGAGTCGATCGGGCGGCGGGTACTCTCGCCTTCGAGCACGGCGTGGTAAGGTCTGAACTGGGCCTCGATTGTCGCGCCAAGGGGACCGTCCTGGGCGTTGGTGAAGAGTGCGGGGGCCGGCGGAACGGCGGCCGCCGCAGGTGCCACGGAATTCCCCGCCGTCTTCGGGCGTTCCTTTGTCAGCGTTGTTTCGTCGCGAACCGATTCCAGGATCTGCCGCATCGGTGAGGTCGGCGCAGAAAGCGCCCGCAGCACCTCGTATTTGGGTTTGTCAGCGAGCAGCTTCTTCAGACGCAAGCTTCCGAGCGCCGTTCGCCAGGTCGTCACGAAATCGTTGGAATAGATGCTGAGCAGATCGCCCGCCAAATTATCGTATTGCTGGTCGACGGCCGACTGCTGACCGGCCTCGCCCAAAACCCAGCGTTCCCGCTTCATCCGCTCCGACAGTCCGGGCAGCCGCGCCACGAATTTCTGATGGAAGCCGTTATAGGTGAAGAACTCGGGCACACGCAGGGCCTCGAGCGGTTGCCCCGTCGTGGATTCGAACACGACGGCCATGTCCGGACCACCGCGTCGGCTGGCGATCCAATCGCCGGCCGTCGACGCACGCGCCTCCGACTTCAAGAACTCGTAGGCGCGTTGCGACACACTGAGGCGCGCAAGGGAGCTCTGGGCCTGTTTGATCAGTCGGCCGTCAAGTTCGACCAGCGGCGGCTGCTCGGTCTCGAGGTCGAACATCGCAGCGAGATTGTCGTCGAGCAGACGTCGACCTTCCGCGTTGGTCGCGCCGGGATAGAGGTTGTCCGCCCAGTCACGATGCATCCAGGAGCGGATCAGCTGACGATCCGGCGCCTGCAGACCACCAAGCATCAGGTAGACCTTCAGCGCCTCGTAAACGAAGGCCGGCTCGTTGATGCGCGCGTTGAGCTGCTCTTCCAGGCGATACAGAAGGCGCGGCCGGAACATGCGCTCGAGCGCCGTATGATAGGCTGCATTCGCAGGCGATTGCAGCCGGGCGCGCTGACTGAGGCCATAGCGGGCCGACAGAGGCACCGACTCGTTGCGCGATGCATAGCCCGCCGGTGCATTGCGCAGCCGGTAGAGCAGCGGCAGCACCTTGTCGAGATCGCGATCGGCGATCAGCGTCTCCTTGATAAGTGGCGCTCCGGCTGTCGCATATTCCCCGTCCGCCTGCAGGCTCTGCGCGATCAAATCGGAATTGCGCTTGTAGCTCGTCAGCCAGGCTGCGATCAGCCCTATCGAGACCAGTCCGATCAACGACAGCGCCGCGGTCTTCAGGATCAGTGCACGGCGTACCGCGGCACGGTCGGTCGAGACCCAATCGGCCTCACCGATGATGACCTTGGAAATCAGATCTGCCAGGAAGTAGCTCTTGCCTGTGCCCGAATAGGACCCGGAACCAACCTCCTCCGCGCCGAACGTACGCGCCAACGATCCGATCAATTGATCGATCGGCGTGCCTTGCTGTGTGCCGGACGTGAAGTAGAACCCGCGCAGGTTCGCATTGACATGATAGCGCGTCGGCTCGAAGATCTGGTTGAGGAAGTCGTGAATCTGGGGTTTGAGCCGCGCCATCTGCGCCGGGAAACCGAACAATTGCACACGATGCTGCGGCGTCGGCTCGTCCTGCAGACGATCGAGCGTTTCCTCGCTCAGGCGCTCCAGCAGACGATCGAACTCGACCGGGACCTGCCCCACCAGATTTTGGTTCTTGTCTGCGGTCTGGAACGTGGCACCCCAGACTTGACGGCGACCAGTCTCGCCGAGATATGCGAAATATTCGGTGAACCCGGCAACGAGATCGGCCTTGGTAAAGAGCGCGTAGACCGGGAAGCTGACCTTCAGCCTTTGGTGCAGCTCGAGCAGGCGCATCCGGATGGCGTCAGCGTGGAGTGCGAGCTCCTGCTTCGGTAGCGTCAGGATGTCTTCGATACTGATGGCGACGAGAACGCCGTTGATCGGCTGGCGCGACCGGCTCTTCTTCAGAATATCAAGGAACGCCAGCCAACTGTCCTTGTCGGCCTTGCTGTTGGAGTCCTGGGTGGTGTAGCGGCCGGCCGTATCGATCAGTACCGCTTCGTCGGTAAACCACCAATCGCAATAGCGGGTACCACCCACCCCGGCGATCGCCGCCGGCGTCGCGCCGCGCGCGAGTGGAAATTTGAGGCCAGAATTGACCAGCGCCGTGGTCTTGCCGGCGCCGGGCGGGCCGATGATGACGTACCAGGGTATAT
Source organism: Bradyrhizobium sp. IAR9 (assembly GCF_013408065.1). Taxonomy (NCBI): domain Bacteria; kingdom Pseudomonadati; phylum Pseudomonadota; class Alphaproteobacteria; order Hyphomicrobiales; family Nitrobacteraceae; genus Bradyrhizobium; species Bradyrhizobium sp. IAR9. The sequence goes on along the minus strand of NZ_JACBZW010000012.1, from coordinate 117,980 downwards.
CGTAGAGATAGCCCGACTTGTTGCCACTGGCGGTCTTCAGCGTCGCGAGCGCATCCTTCATGCGCTCCTTGAGCACCGGCTCGTCGCTGACCGGCTGATCCGCACCTGCGATACCGTCGGCAATCTCCTTGGCATTCTTGCGCCGCTTGAACAGATTGAGACCGACAGCAGCCGCCACGGCCGTGGTCAGCAGCAGAATAGCGATCTGCCGGACAATATGGTTCTCGAGCGGCCGCCAGTCACCGAATGCGATGAAGGGACCGGCGAAGTAGATCACCGCTCCGAGCGAGCTGAGCCCGACCCCGTAGAGAATGATGCGGATAATGTCCTTGGCAAGCATCTAACCGTACCTGTCGCAAACCGCGAGAGCCCGCGGTGTCTGCCTATTCACTGCGCTCGATAAAGATCTCGACCCGCCGGTTCTTAGCGCGCCCTTCAGGTGTCGTATTGCTGGCGATCGGCGCATCGGCTCCCTTACCCTCGATGTCGACGCGCGAACCATCGGTCATGCCGGGTTTGAGTGCGGCGGCCACCGCCTTGGCTCGCTCGACCGATAACTCGAAGTTCGACGGGAAGCGCACCGTGCGGATCGGTGAACTGTCGGTATGGCCGACGACCCGGATGCGTCCCGGCTCCTTGTCGAGCGTTGCCGCGACGCGAAGCGCGACCGGCTTGAAGCCGTCGAGGATGGTCGCCTGACCCGAGGCGAACAACGCGAGGTCGCAAACCCTGATCACGATGAAGCTCGCAGTCTGGTCCGCCGTCATGGCGCAGGCGGTGTTCTCCTTCGCCAAGGCGTTTCGGATGCGCTGCAACTGGGTGATGCGGTCTGGCGGCGGCGGAGGTGGTGGCGGTGGCGGTGGTGCAATGACCCGGCGCTTGAGTTCGATTGGACCGTCCGGATGGAGCGCGAGCGCGACCTCGGCAGCATTCTCCGCCCGGCCGGCCAAAAGCGTCCGTAGCACGAAATAGGACCCGGTCAGCAGCGCCGCAACTACAGCCGCGACCAGCCAGACCGGAACACGCAAACGCTGCCGGCGGCTCGCCAGCGCCTGCCCGCGCCAATTGGGCGACAGGTCACTCATCGTTTTGGGCCGGACCCGGCGCAGCAATTCGTAAAGGTTACGCTGGACCAGCTGCAGGTTCGCAAGCCCGCCAGCCGATGTACGGTGAATGCCCTGGAAGCCGAGCGCCAGGCAGGCGTGCTGAAGTTCGAGCACCGGATAGTTGATCAACGGATCAACTTTCAAATGGTCGAGAATCTCGAAGAAGCGGACTCCACCGACCCGCTCGCCGAAGAATCGGCTCAGCATCGAATACTGTGTCCAAACGTGCCGCTCCTCGGTCGGGATGTGCTGCACGATATCGTCGGCCGTCGCACACAGGATGTATTTCGCGGTATTGGCCTGATACTCGGAAATGCCCGCTGAACGGATGTCCTTTTCGAAGAACTTGATGGCATCTGCGACCTGCTCCATCAGGCTGGCGAATGACGCACGCATGAGCGCCACCCGCAGGCGGCCAAGCAGTTGGAGCAACGGGCCCGCAGCGCGCATCACCGGATTGGCATTTGGCGCGACCAGATCGTCAACGCGCAGCGGCGGTCCCGGCGGCAATAGAGGCTGTGGCGTCTGGTTTTGCGCCGGCGTCGAGATCCATTCCTCGGTCGGATGGCTGACCGGCGGGGCGGCGTAATTCGAGCCCTGCGGGACGGGAGAAAACGACGGCGGTGCTGGCGTGTCGCGCGACGGCACGGGCGAAGGCGAATAAGCCGGACGTGCCGCAGGCAACTCGCCCGCCGGAGGCTGAGGGGTCGGCGCCGACGGCAACTTCCCGCCCGGGTTGGGACGAATGATCGTCCGTTCGCCCCGACCGAAAGGATTGACCGGCTTGTCCCTGTCGCTCATGGCCTGTCTTCCAGGATGGCCCAAAGGTACAGCTCGAGCTCCGGCCAGTCGCCGGAAAAGTGCATCCCGATCGAGGCCGCCGTGCTGAACTCAGGCCATAGCGGCGACTTGCGGTCGAGATAGAAATAGACGTGATCGGTGATGGCACGGATGTGCGGTGGCGGCGTCGGCAAATGCACCAGGGTCAGACCCGGCAGGTTTGCGTGCACGATCTCGTTCATCTTCGTGTTCGGCCCGACCTTGAACAGGTGCGGGAAATCGTTCTGGATCTCCACGAGCGGTCGCCGCGCGGCAACCTCCAGCACCAGGGTCGCGGTTCGGAACAGCGCCCGATCCCGGATCGGCGATACGAAGGCGTTCTGAGCGCGTTCGATGATCTCCAGACGGATCGCCCGCCGGCCGAGCCGCGCGCTCAGGAAATCCTGGATGTCGCTCACCAGGGGCGTGAACACGTTTTCGAGATCGTCGTGATCGTACGTCGGATAGTTGCGCGCGCGGCGCTCGGCCGTCGCAAATGTCGCAAGTTCGCCCGCGAACCTCAGCAGTTCCTCGTACAGCCGCTCAGGATGCACGCTGCCGGAACGCTGGAAATGGGTCAGGACGGGAATGGTGCGGTTCAGCACCTGCAACACCAGATAGTCGACGCTTTGCAAGCCGCCTCCAGACGACGGATCGACCGCGTAACGCGCAAGCTCGTCGAGCTTGGTCTCGACCCAGCCGATGACCCGGTTGAGCCAACCCTCGATGATCGGGTGCGCGGCGCAGACCAGCATCGGCGGCACGAATTTGTCATCGAACAGGATGTTCTTGTCGCGCACCTCCAGAATGCGCGCTATGCCGAGGCCCATATATCCCGGCTTGCTGGTCTTGCGCAGCTCGAACGACAGCCGTGGATAGGCGATGTCGATCTCCTCCTCGATGCGCAGCGCCGAGGTCGAGTCGATGAAGGTCTCCGACGTACGAACATAGCGACTGGCGCTATCGGTCCGGTCCTCGTCGACCTCGCGGGTATTTGGCGCCGCCACCGGCATCATCAGCCAGACGATCTGGCCCGCAGCCGTTGCCGGCACCTCGATCGCTTCCGGCATCGGGCTATCCGCGGGAATATCGAACGGCGTGCCGTCCGGCATGACGCCGGACGCATTGCGCACCGCGAACTTGCTCTGTTCGGTAAGATCCTTGTCGATCTCCAGCTGGGCGAAGCCCCAAGGGTACGGCGTGGTGTAGCGAACGCGCTTTTCCAGCAAATGCTCAATGTAGCGGTCGTTCTGCTGCAAATGATGCGGTCGCAGAAACAGACCTTCCGACCAAAAAACCTTGCTGTACCAAGACATTCCTGCATCCACTCAACAAATTGCAGCGACCGCACGGCCGCCAGTCGGTCACTTTGAATCAGCTTTATTCGCACGGTCGTAATAGTCGGCGAAATGCAACATAAAGATCTCGATCGGCGCGCCGCCGTCACGGCCGAGACGCGCCTTCCAACGCGCCAGGAATTCGTCCCAGAGCTTGCTCTTGTTCGTTCCGAACCAGGAGTTTGCGCCGCGCTGAAGCTCCAGTTCGCGCGCCATCAGCGTGGGGTCGATATCGGCGATCAGCTCATGGACAGCGTGTTGCATCGCCATATACGTCCTCAATTGATGTGATTTGAGGTCGCCGAAGGCCTGCGCCAAAGCGCGTTGCGCATCGAGGTAACTTCGCGTCTGTGGTCCGAACAGAATGCGCAATGCCTCTTCCGAGCTCGGCGAGAACTTCAACGGATTGTTCTCGATGGCTTGAATCGTGGTCTGACTGGTGCTGCGTGTCAGCTGCTTGGCCTGGGTTCGCGCCTGCAGCAGCGCCATTAGATTATCCACAGTCATGCGCAAGATGATGCCAAGCTGTTCGGCGAGTTCAGCATCGCTCTGGTGAGCAAAGAAATTGTCGGGCAATCCGGCAGCGCGCGCCACCATCCGCGTGAACTCCACGCCGCCGGCTGCCATGGCCCTGACGGGTTCATCCTCTGGCGCCTGCGGCGGGTGGGACGCCTCCGCATGCTGCCGCGATTGCGCCGGCTGGGCAACGGCGGGTTCGTCATCCGTCCACACGGACGGCCGGCGCGGGGTCGGCACCGCCGGCGGTCGCTCGACCTGCGGTCTCGGGGCGGCAACCGGACCGGCCGCCCAGCTCATGTCATCCTGCGTAGAGGGCTGATAGGAAGGCATCGGTGACGAACGTCGGACGGGATCCACACCCGGTGCCGGGACGCTGGCCGCCCAATCGAGAAACTCCGGATTCACGGGCCGCGCAGCCTCACGCGGCTTCTTCAATTGCTGCGGGTCGATCGGCGGAGGTACGTCCCGACCTGCGGTCCAGAGCTCACCGTAGTCGGCGTGTTGCTGGACGAGAGATCCTTGGTGTTGCGCCTCATGGTTTGGTGCGCGCCCGCCGGCGTCATCCTCGAGCGAAACGGCGATGATGTAATGGCCGATCGTGAGCCGGTCTCCGTCGCGCAGGCGGTGCGGCCCTCGCATGCGCTGGTCGGCGCCGTTGAGAAAAGTGCCGTTCGTCGAGACGTCGTGCAGCCAATAGCCGCCGTCGCGAAACTGCACCTCGCAATGCTTGCCGGAAATCGTCCGCGCCGGATCCGGCAGCGTCCAGTCGAGGTGACGGTCCCGGCCAATATCGACCGAACGCCTGCCGGAGACCGTAAATGATACAGGTCCGCCATCCGGAAGATTCGGTTCATTCTCGATATTGAAGCGAAGCACCATCACGTCGTCTCGCTAGCGTGGAGGGCGCGGTTCGCCGCGTGCCAATTGAATACCATCCTTCAGGCACGTCGTCATTATTCGGTCCCGGGAGTCACGGGAAAGCCGGCAAAGGCCGATCAGCACGGCAGCCCGCACAGCCCGCGCGGCTTGATCGGGCTTGGCTTCAACCGGTGCAAATTCCGCGGGAACCACGCTTCCCCCAGACCAGCCGGCCGCCAGCGCGAGCCATGTTGCAGGCTGCTCGGGGTCGTTGGCATTGCCGACGGCCAGGGCCTTGTTCCGGGATTGCTCATCCGATTGGTGGACCCAGGTCTCGGCGAAATTCAGCGACCTGCTGTCGTCGGCGTCGAAATGGTCGAACATCCGTCGCAGCGAGCGGCACCCCCACGCGACGGCCACACGACGGGGGAGCAGGTAGGCGCAGAAGGATACGGCCTGGTGCCAGTTGCCCGCGTCGGCGGCCTCCTGAAGGAAATCCAGCGATGGCTTGTCGGCCTCGGCCTTGCCAATATCATAGCGCGCCATGGGATAGGCTTGAAGCAGATCCTGAACCGTACCGAACCGAGCCTGACCCATAACCATCAGCCGACAAGGGTTGGAGTGCCGTGGGCGACCAACGGACCGCCGGCTGATAGCGCCATGGCTGCCTGCGCCGTCATCGCGATCGTCGGCGCGTTAATGATGATGCCGCCCGGGGTCAGGATAATTTGGCTGGGACCCACCTGCAGGGTTATGGTCGCATTGGCCGTCAGCGTGATGCTGAGGCCTGCATTGACGGATTGATCCATGGCCAGCGTGACGTGCTGACCGCCCAATTCGATATCGAGTTTGTCATTGCCATTCTTGAGCGTCGTCTTGCGGGTGTCGCCGCCAAATGCCGCTTCGCCGATGGTCCTTGTCTCGGTGTCGCGGACCGTCACATCGTGGTCCTTCTCGGCATGCACCGTGATCTTCTCGGATCCTTTCTTGTCCTCGAAGCTCCACTCGTTGAAGCCGCCGCCTCCTTTGGTGGAGTCCGATTTCAAGCCGCCAATCGTTTTTTTCGACGGCAGGTCGTAAGGCAACTTGTATTCGTCATTGTACACGGTGCCAATCACCAGGGGCCGGTCGGGATCCCCTTCCAGGAACTCGACAACGACCTCCTGTCCGACACGCGGAATGATCTGACCGCCCCAGCGCTTGCCGGACCAGACCTGGGCCACGCGCAATCGGCACGACCGCTTCTTCTTGCGATCCCAGAAAAAGCGGACATAGATTTCGCCGAGCGACTCGACGTCGATTTCCTCGCTCGAATTGTCGTCCTTGGTCACCACTTTGGCGGTCTGGATGCCGTTGATCCTTGGTTTGGGCGTCATCATCAGCGCTCGAAAGGGCCGATCGCTCGGCAGAAACTCGTAGCTGCCGAAATAGACGTGCTGCCCGGCGTCGCTCGGACCGCCGGTGCGATAGGATTCGATCGAGAACGAATGCGTGGAGCGCACCACGAGATACTCGATGTTTTGCGAATCCTTTGTGTGCTTTTCGAGCTTGGTCAACCCTCCCGGGAACAGGTTAACGGCGTCGCCGTTGCCACGCCGCCGACGATCCATCGCCTGCTCGGCCTGCAGCTGAATCTTCGCGTAGCGCTCACCGTCCGATTTCTCCTTGAACTTACCGGGAAAGTCGTAAAATTCCATCTCCGATCGGGTGTAATGTTCGGTGCCTTTGGCGTCGCTGATCATCTTCGCGTTGGGCTTCTGATAATTGTAGTCGTTGAGCTCGATCTTGCCGGTACGAAACCGGCGCTCCGAAACCCACTCGCAGATATGCTGCTCGCCGCGACGATCGGCTCCAGTCAGCGGGATGTAGGGGATCGTGGCGAGGCCGCTGATCGGGCTGTGCGAGGATTTGGAGTCCGCCAGCACGAGCGTGTGCTTACCCCCCTCATGCTTGAAGAAGTAGTAGATGCCATGCTGCTCCATCAGGCGGCAGACGAAGTTCAGGTCAGTTTCGCGATATTGAACGCAGTATTCGAGCTTCGGACAGGAGCCCTCTTCGGTCAGCTTGGATTCATAATCGGTGAAGCCGCGTTCATTGAAGACCTCCTTGATGATGTCAGGCGCCTTCTTGTCCTGAAAGATCCGGCAATCGGTGGTGCGCGACAACAACCATAACCAGGGTCTCAGCACGATCCGGTAGCTGAAATAGTCGTTCTTCATCCCGAGCCACTGAGCCTCCGTCAGAATGCCACTGAACTCGCGCTCCTTTTCATGCAGCTTTATCGTCAACGTGCACTGCTGACCGATCGCGCGATCGAAGTCGAGATCGGCATCTTCGCTGAGACACTCGATACGATATTCGAACAATTCGCTGAGACCTTCCGAGCCCTCGAATCCGGCAAAAACCAGAACGTCCTTGCCGAGAGGCGTCTTGAGTTCGCAGAGACGGGTATCCTGACTAAGCTGGCCCATGTGGCGCCTAAACTCCCTCCTCCGATCGAATGACCCGCCGCGGAGAGCTGATCAAACGCTATATGGTAGCCACTGAATCCTGCGCGCCACTTGCTGCGTTGGCAAGCCCGCCCCGGCGCAAGCCTTCACGCGTCCACCCGAATGGCCCAAAGAGCCACCCCCGCTATCAAGTAGTCGACTACAAGAGCTTGCCGGTTCACGCAAAAATGGCATGATCTCGGGAATGAACCGGGATCAGAAGGTGTCTCACTTACAAGAGACGATCGGATCATAATCCGCTGCATGATCCGCAAGTCGTCATTGGCAGGCAGCGGGACGCGATCGGGTGGTTGGATGGGTTCGTATGCTTGATGTCGCTTTACTGACGCAGCCCATTTCCGCTGACGATCCCTGCGGGCCGGATCTCGACGCCATAGGGGACGTCGAGTATCTCAACTTCTTCGCAGGTGCGGAATCTCTGCTCCCGATGTCGTTCTTTGACGTCGTCAACGCCAATGGAGAGCGTGGGCGCTTCGATCCGAAGGCGGTCGATTTTGCCCGACAGTTTGCCGCCGCGGAATCCCTTCTTGCGCGTACCCGCGATCTGCGCCTGAACATGCTGCTGGCCAAATTTTCCATTCTCAATCGCGATCTCGACGGTTTCCTCTGCTACCTGAAGGCAACCAACTTGCTGCTGAACGAGCAGTGGGAAGCAGTGCATCCAAGAAGCGAAGACGGCAACTACGCGCTTCGCGCCGTTACGGTTGAATCGCTCGACGTCTTCCCGACGGTCATCAACCCGCTGCAGTTCCTTCCCCTCATCGAGAACCGCAGATACGGCACCCTGACCTACCGTGCCTATCAAATTGCAATGGGCGAAATTCCCGCGGGCGCTGGCGACGCCGAGGGGACCGATGTTGCAACCATCGAGCGCATCGTCAGCGAGACCGATCTCGGTATTCTAAAGGCAACCAGCGCGCGATGCTCCGCAGTCGCTGCCGAAATCTCGGGCATCAAGCAGGCTTGGCACGAAAAGTTGAACAGGGGTCCTTCCATCAGCCTGGACAGAGTGTCCGGCCTGGCGAACGGCATGGCCGCTTGGCTTGCAGGTCTGGTCACGTCGCGCGATCCGGCGGCGGTGGTTGCGGCAAGCGCGGAGAGCACCGAAGCCGTGGAGACAGAGGCGCAGCCGGCCACATCCGGGGAGTTAGCTTCTTCCGCCCAAGCCTCCGCGGCGCTTGCAGCAGTGACCGACTATTTTGCCCGAATGGAACCATCCAACCCGGCGCTGCTCCTGGTGCGTCAGGCACAGGAGATGATCGGCAAATCGTTTATCGAGGTCATGCGGATGCTCGTGCCATCGCACGTGGAGAGCGCCGCGATCAACATCGGGCGCGACAAGGTCTTCGACTTGCCGATCGAACGGATGGCGGAACTTGCTGCCCCACCCTCCGCGGGCACCGACAGCAACGATCAAGACGTTGTATTTTCAGCGGAAAACCGAGCGCAGGCATTGGGCCTGATGGCAAAAGTCGCGTCGTTCTTCCGAAGCGCCGAGCCATCCAGCCCCGTACCTCTTTTGCTCGATCGCGCGCGAGAGCTCGCGCAACGTGATTTTATCAGCCTTTTGAATGATGTTTTACCCGAAGGAACGCTTAAAACAATCGACAGGTCACATTGAACCGAGCTTTCGCTTGAGGGCACTAACTGGACACGAGGCTGTTTGCCGACCGCAACTCAAAGCGCCAGTCGATTCCGTGTCGGCGTCTTAAGCGATTTCGTAGTGAGGACACCATGGCTACAGACAGCGGTCAAAAATTCATTCGCCGAAACCGCGCTCCGCGCGTGCATATCACATACGAAGATCCATACGACGCAGAGCGCCTGATAGAACTGCCGTTCGTCATGGGCGTCCTTTCGGACCTCTCCGGCAACAACCCGGGCGTCGAGAAGACGAAGGTCGAGGAACGCAAATTCGTCGAGTTCGACATGGACAATTTTGACAACCGCATGGCTGCAATCCAGCCCGGTGTGACGGCACGCGTCGCCAATCGCCTCACCGACGGGTCGGACGAAAAGCTCGCCGTCAACCTGCGCTTCAACAAGATGTCCGACTTCACACCAGTGGCAGTCGCCCGTCAGGTGCCGGCTACTGCCAAGCTGCTCGAGGCGCGCGAACAGCTTGCCAACCTGCTGCGCTACATGGATGGCAAGGTAGCCGCCGAGGACCAGTTGAAGAAGCTTCTCACCGATCCTCAACTGATGGCCGCGCTACGGGACCGAGCGAGCCAACCGAGCGAACCTGGCACTGAGAGCTAAGGGAAGGATGGGGACCATGGCAAAAGAAGCTGTTCAAAAAGGTACCAGCACCCAGGTCGGCACCGTCGAGGCCGACGAATTTTCCGCTTTGTTGAAGCAAAGCTTCAAGCCGCGCACTGAACGCGCAGCGACCGAAGTCGAAAATGCGGTATCCACGCTCGTGCAGGAAGCGCTGAAAGACACGAGCGTCATCAAGTCCGACGTAATCGACACCATCGAGGAAATGATCTCGCGGATCGACCAGAAGCTGACCGCGCAGATGAACGAGATCCTCCATGCGCCCGAGTTCCAGGCGATCGAAAGTGCCTGGCGCGGCCTCCACTACCTCGTCTTCAATTCCGAGACCGACGCCAACCTCAAGATCCGGGTGATGAACGTCTCGAAGAACGAGCTGTATCGGAACCTTCGGCTTTACCCCGATGCACGCTGGGACCAAAGCCCGCTGTTCAAGCAAATCTATGAGTACGAATTCGGCCAGCTGGGCGGCGAGCCGTTCGGCTGCCTGATCGGCGACTACTATTTCAGCCACCTGCCCACTGACGTGCAGTTGCTGCGCGATCTCAGCAAGATCGCAGGCGCCGCTCACGCTCCCTTCTTCAGCGGCGCCGAGCCGACACTGATGGGAATGGATTCATGGACCGAGCTGTCCAACCCACGCGACATCGGCAAGGTGTTCGACACGCCGGAATATGCCGCCTGGAAGGGGCTGCGCGATCAGGATGACTCGCGTTATCTCGGTCTGTGCATGCCGCGCGCCCTGGGTCGCCTTCCCTACGGGGCGAAATCGGAGCCCGTGGAAGAGTTCGCGTTCGAGGAGGAGACGGACGGACACACTGGCGACAAATATGGCTGGATCAACGCCGCTTATGCGATGGCCGTCAACATCAATCGCGCCTTTAAGGAGTTCGGCTGGTGCACGCGCATCCGCGGCGTGCAGTCCGGCGGAGAAGTTATCAACCTGCCGACGCACACGTTCCCCACCGATGACGGGGGCGTTGACCTGAAGTGCCCGACCGAGATCGCCATCAGCGATCGCCGCGAGCACGAACTTGCAAAAGCGGGCCTCATCCCGCTGATCCATCGCAAGAACACCGACAAAGCCGCCTTCATCGGTGCCCAGTCGCTCTACAAGCCGAAGAAATATTTTGGCGAGAAGGGCGTGGATGCAACCGCGTCCGACAACCTGTCGTCACGACTGCCCTATATGTTCGCTGTGTCTCGCTTTGCGCACTATCTGAAGTGCATGGTTCGCGACAAGATCGGATCCATGAAGGAGAAGGATGAGCTGACGGTCTGGCTGCAGACCTGGATCAACGAGTACGTTGATGCCAACCCAGCCCTGTCGTCAGAAGCTCAGAAGGCGCGCAAGCCGCTGGCCGCTGCGAAGGTAGAGGTCATAGCAAACGAGGAGAACCCGGGATACTACAACGCGCGCTTCTTTCTTCGTCCACACTTTCAACTGGAGGCGATGGACGTCGGCCTCAGTCTGGTTTCGCGCCTGCCGGGCCCCAGCTCATGACGCCGCAGCATCGCAACCGTAAACATGCAGAATTTTGAAAGGACTATGCTATGGCTGTCGACATCTTCCTGAAACTCGATCCGATTAAAGGCGAGTCGCTGGACGACAAGCACAAGGACGAAATCGATATCTTGAGCTGGTCGTTCGGCGAGAGTCAGACCGGCACATTCCACAGCGGCTCGGGCGGCGGCGCCGGCAAGGTCAGCATTCAGGATCTCCACTTCACGCACTTCGTCGACAAAGCCACGCCGGAACTCTTCAAAGTCTGCGCCAATGGCAAGCACATCGACACCGCGATCCTCACTGTCCGCAAGGCCGGAGAAAATCCGCTGGAATATCTCAAGATCGAGATGAAACACGTCATGGTCAGCAGCGTATCGACGGGCGGATCGCACGGCGAGGACCGTCTCACCGAAAACGTCAGCCTGAACTTCGCGAAGGTCAAGATGACCTACAGGACCCAAACGGAGAAAGGCGCTGGCGGAACTTCGCCGACGTTCGGCTGGGACGTGCCAGCCAACAAGGAATGGGCCTGATTTTCGGCCTCTGCTTGGCGCCGGTTGCGAACAGCGCGAACCGGCGCCAGCGTTGCAATTTTGATCCGTAGCTTTTGGCCGGCCCATCGTAAGTCGACGCCTGCTGAAGCGACCTCGGAGATCGACTAGCGCCCTGTCGAATTGCGTTTGGGCCAGGCGCCGTTTGAGTCAGGCGTCATGGGGACCGTAAATGACCATTGCACCAAAGAGGGATCGGCTCTCTCCTCCATTGATGCTGGCGTTTCGCTCGGCCCATGAAGCGCGCGATGCGCGCAAGAAGCTCAATTTGCGCGATGAGTTCGGTGAACGGGTCATTGCCGGGCGGCGCAGCGCGGGTCGCTTTCCGATCTCAGAAACCCTGCTGCGGCGCGAGGTCTCGCATGACCTCGAAACGCTCCTCAATACCATCGCTCTGGAATCGATCCTGGACCTGAACGGCCGGGATTGCGTGCGAACGTCGATCCTGAACTACGGCTTCCCCGATATCGCCCACAGATCGATCGACGAGGTCACCGACGATGAACTCACCGACGCGCTGCGCGCAACGCTGACGACTTATGAACCGAGGCTTGATCGCAAGTCGATCCGGATCCGCCGCGACGGCTCGGTCGGCCCCGAACAACTTAAGCTGCGCTTCATCGTTCACGCAGACCTGAAGACCGAGCCGCTCAACGTCCCTGTGGAATTCGTCGCCGACGTCGATCTCGACAGCGGCGACATTCAGATCAACCGACTGTAGCATGAATCGCGAATTCCTGGATTTCTACAACCGCGAACTGTCGCTGCTCTACGAGCAGGCCGGCGATTTCGCCGAAGAATATCCTGGCATCGCGGAGCGCCTGGGCGGCCTGGTTCGGGATCGGTCGGATCCGATGATCACCGGGTTACTCGAAGGCGCAGCGTTTCTCGCCGCCCGTGTTCAGCTCAAACTCAAGCATGAATTTCCGGAATTCACGGCCAACCTGCTCGAGCAGCTGGTTCCAAACTACCTCGCCCCTACCCCATCGGCCATGCTGGTCACGGCACGACCATCCTATGCCGACCCGGCGCTGCGCGATGGCAAGAAGATCGTTCGCGGCGCCTATTTCGACGCCACCTATCGCGAAAGAGAGCGAAGTCTTTCCTGCCGATTTCGACTCTGCCGCGATATTGCGCTCTGGCCGTTCGACGTCACGGGCGCCGAGTATTTCTCGACTGCAGGCGCGCTGCAAGCGCTTGGGATTTCGGTCGGCAGCGACGTCATCGCCGGACTGAGACTGTCACTGACGCATCGCACTGCGGCTCGGCTCGATGAGGAACCGCCGGGCGCAGAGAACCGGACCAAGCCGGAAACCTGGTTTGCAGGCTGCCGCGTCAGCGAACTCCCGATCTATCTGTCCGGCGCGGAATCCGACGCCATCGCGCTTTACGAGCAGTTGATCTCGAATTGCCGGGGCGTCTACTTCCGCCATCTCGACGACTTCGGCGACCCGGTGGTGACCCGTGCACCCGATGACTGCGTGCAGCAGATCGGCTTCGACGAGAACGAGCTGCTCTTTCCCAGCGACAATCGGGTGTTTCGCGGTTCGGAACTGCTGCGCGAATATTTCATGTTCCCGCGTAAGTTCCTCGGCATCAACCTGACGGGACTGCGCAGCGTGATGCCACGGCTGCGCAGCAAATCGATCGACATCGTCTTTGCCTTCGATGAACATAATTCCCGTCTGGCCGCCGCGGTGCGTCCTGATATCTTCATGCTCTATACGGCGCCAGCGATAAACCTGTTCGAGAAGACGAGCGATCGCATCGTCGTCAAGTCGAATACGCACGAGTACCATGTGGTGCCGGATCGCAGCCGCTATCTGGAATACGAGCCCCACCAAGTGCTCGAAGTCTACGCCCACTTTTCGGCAGAAAAGGACAAGCGGCCGGTGCGTCCGCTGTATTCGGCGGCTGTCGACCGGACCAGCGGATCGGTCGAAGGGCTTTATTTCACGGTGCGCCGGTTGCCTCGGCGCCGCACCGTGGAAGAGAAGACGTACGGCGCATCCTCCGACTACACGGGGACGGACATGTTCCTGTCACTGCTCGAGCCCGGTCAATTGAGTGGCGAAGGCCCGGTTGCCGAACTCAGCGTCCGGGCATTGTGTTCCAATCGCCATTTGACCGAGCATTTGCCGGTCGGCCAGGGCGGCGCCGATTTCCGCCTGCTGGATGATACCTCCCTCGATCTCATATGCGTCGCGGGTCCCACCCCACCGCGCGAGCCGGTGGTTGCCCAGTTGCGCAGCCGCAGCGAGATCGCCAATAGCGGGATTGTCAGCTGGCGGCTCATCAACATGCTGAGCCTGAGCTATCTTGGCCTCGTCGAGCGCGGCGGCGGCAAGAATGCCGGAGCGCTGCGCGAAATGCTGTCCTTGTTCGCCGACCAGTTCGACGACGCCACAGAACGTAAGATCCGCGGCGTGCGCAGCATTGAAAGCCGGCCGGTGGTACGGCGAGTGCGTGAGCGCGCGGGCAGCGGCGCGGCACGTGGTCTGGAGATCACCGTCATTCTCGACGAGAAAGCATTTGAAGGCAGCGGGGTGTTTTTGCTCGGCGCTGTGCTGGAGCGTTTCTTCGCCGATTATTCGGGCTTCAATACGTTCACGCAGACGGTGATCTCGACGCCGGAACGCGGTGAGATCATGCGGTGGCCGCCGCGCATGGGCACACGGAGGCCGCTGTGACGCTGATCGAAGAGATGAAGGCCGAGCCTTGGCGGTTCGATTTCTTCAATACGTTGCGCCAGCTCGAGCGGGCCAATCCGGATCGGCCGCGGATCGGTGACAGTGCCACACGGCGAGAAGAATACGTCGACCTCGGCCAAGTGCCCTATTTGGAGTTCCCCGCCTCCAACCTCGCGGCGGTCGATGACCAGTCCGGCCGGCTCCGGATACTCGTCAAGTTTCTCGGCCTCCTGGGACCACAGGGCGCACTGCCGCTTGCGACCACCGACGAAAGCCTTGGTTGGTGGCTCATGCGGGACGACGCATTCCCGCGTTTCCTCGACCTCCTCAACGGACGCTTCCTGCAACTCTTCTTTCGCGCCTGGGCCGACGCGCGACCGATCGCGCAGCATGACAGGCCGGCAGAGGATCGCTTCATCGCCTATGTCGGCTCCTTTGCTGGTCTCGGCTCCGACGTTTTCGTCGATCGGGACACCGTACCGGACATGGCGAAGCTCAGCTTCGCCGGTCTGATCGCTCCCAGGGCCAAGTGCGCGTCACGGCTGACGCGATTTCTGCAGGGGTTGTTCGACGTCAAGGTCGAGATCGACGAATTTGTCGGAACTTGGCTCTCCTTCGATCCGAGTCACTGCAGCCGTCTCGGCGGGACGCATGCGAGGCTCGGCCGGGACGCCCTTCTGGGCTCACGCGTCTTCAGCGTTGAGGACAAGATCAGGGTTCGAGTCTTCGTCAAGAACTTTACTCAGTACGAGCAGTTCCTGCCGACCGAAACACCCAATCTGTCGGAGCCACTGGCAGACGCCGTGTTCTTCTACATTGGCGATGAACTCGAATGGGAGGTGGAACTCGCCATTCCCTCGGGAGAGGTTGTCCCGGTCAGGCTTGGGCAGAGCGGTCGGCTTGGTTGGACCACCTGGGTGTCGCCGAACTGGAGCTCGACGGAAGAATTTCGCCGCGATGCCCGCTTTCAGCTCGGTGAGCGCCTGAGGGCCCGTCGCGGCGCCGCGGTCGATGCGGCTGCGATTTGAACCTATCCACCGCACCGACCGCCACAACACTAGGGATTTGAAGCATTTTCCGCATGGTGCCGGGCACCGCGGAGGAATTGAGCAGGAGGGCCGCCGTGACAGACATCAGCCTGGAAGCTGTAACGGGGAAACTGAACCGGGCCGGCTATGATGCCTTCATACAGGCTTTGCGCCATGCCAAGAGCGCCGGTAACCGCAATGTGGAGCTCGCGCATTGGCTGTTTCATATCCTGCAGCAGGAGCGCACGGATCTGAGCCTGTCCCTGGATCACTACAAGCTCGACCGCCCGCGCTTGTTGTCGGACCTTGCGGGAGTCATCAATGGATTTCGCAAGAACGAGACCGACATGCCAGGTGTCGCCAATTCGGTCATCGATCTCCTCGATCGGAGTTGGCATTATGCGACGCTCTTCTTCGGCGAAACTCAGATCCGCACCGGCCATCTGCTTGTGGCAGGCCTGAAGTCGAACGATGTCCGTCGTGCCCTGAACAATCTCTCGCAGGAATTCGCGAAGGTCAACGTCGATGCACTGGCCGCCGAGCGCCGCGCGATCTGGTCCGGCTCCGATGAGGAGACCATGCGGCCGATGGACGGCTCGGGACTGGTCGGCGCCGGTACGGAGGGTGCGGACCAAACAGGTCCCAAAGGAACGACGCCGCTCGCCCGGTTTGCCCAGGATCTCACCGCCAAGGCCAGATCAGGCCAGATGGATCCGATCCTCGGCCGGGACGACGAAATCCGCCAATTGATCGACGTGCTGATGCGCCGGCGGCAGAATAACCCGATCCTCACCGGCGAGGCCGGCGTCGGCAAGACCGCCGTGGTCGAGGGCTTCGCGCAGCGCATCGCCGCTGGCGATGTACCACCACCGCTACGCAATGTAACTCTCTGCGCGCTCGACATCGGCCTGATGCAGGCCGGCGCTTCGATGAAGGGCGAGTTCGAACAGCGTCTGCGCTCGGTGATCGATGAGGTCCAAAACTCACCCACTCCCATCATCCTCTTCATCGACGAAGCCCACACGCTGATCGGAGCCGGAGGCGCGGCCGGCACGGGAGACGCGGCCAACCTCCTGAAACCTCCCCTCGCTCGTGGCACGCTCCGTACGATCGCCGCCACCACATGGGCGGAGTATCGCCAGTATATCGAGAAGGACCCCGCTCTCACACGACGCTTCCAGCCGATCCAGATCGATGAACCCGACGTCGAGACCTGTTGCATCATGCTGCGCGGACTTCTTGGTCCGATGCAAAAGCACCATGGTGTTCGCATCTCCGATGCCGCGATCGTTGCAGCCGTCAACCTCTCGCACCGCTACATTCCTTCAAGACAGCTCCCGGACAAGGCAGTCAGCCTACTCGACACCGCATCGGCACGTGTGGCCATCAGCCAGAGCGCGACGCCGGCTCTGATCGAGGACACGCGTGTTTCGATTACCGCTCGCGAGGCTGAACGGTCCGCGCTGGTCAACGACGCTGACCTCGGTATCACGAAGAGCGAGCGCATTGCCGCGATCGACAACGATATCGCAGCTCTGAAGGACAAGCTGGCGCACCACGAGGCCGATTGGGCCGCCGAGCAGGTGCTGGTCAAGGACATCCGCAGCATTCGCGAGATCCTGTCGGAGGCCAAGGAAGGCGAGGACCCAGCTTCCAGACGCGCGGAGCTGCGCGGTAAGTTCGAGACGCTAGAGGGCATCAATCCGGAAAAGCGGATGGTCTATGCCCATGTGGATCAGCAATCGGTCGCGTCCGTCGTATCCGACTGGACCGGCATCCCGGTCGGCCGGATGATGCGGGACGAGATCGAAACTGTCCTGAAGCTGCCGGAGATTCTCAACCGCCGTGTGGTCGGCCAGTCCCATGGGCTGACGATGATCGCCAAGCGAATCGAAACCAGCCGAGCCAAACTGGACAACCCGTCGAAACCAATCGGAGTGTTCATGCTGGCCGGACCGTCCGGGGTGGGCAAGACGGAAACCGCCTTGGCGCTTGCCGAGACCCTCTACGGCGGCGAGCAGAACATGATCACGATCAACATGTCGGAGTTTCAAGAAGCGCACACCGTTTCGACCTTGAAGGGCGCACCTCCCGGCTATGTCGGCTATGGCGAGGGCGGCCGCCTGACTGAGGCGGTGCGGCGCAAGCCCTACAGTGTCATCCTGCTCGACGAGGTGGAAAAAGCCCATCCCGACGTTCATGAGATATTCTTCCAGGTGTTCGACAAGGGGACCATGGAGGACGGCAACGGCCGGCGGATCGACTTCAAGAACACCTTGATCATTTTGACGACCAATGTCGGCACCGATCTGATCATGGGCCTCTCGCGTGACCCCAAGTATCGCAACGAGCCGGAAGAGCTCGCCAAGATGCTGAGACCGGAATTGTTGAAGGTGTTTCCCGCAGCACTCCTCGGACGCATCGTCTCGATCCCATACTTCCCGCTGTCGGACGAGATGCTCGCCGGGATCACTCGATTGCAGCTCGATCGGATCGGACGGCGGCTCAGCGACAATCATAACGCGGCCTTCAGCTACGACGATGTCGTTGTCGAGCACATTGTCGCACGCTGCAACGATCCGGATTCCGGCGGGCGCATGATCGACAACATCATCACCAACACCTTGCTCCCGGAGCTGTCGCGCCAATTCCTCAGCAAGTCGCTCGCCAAGGAAGAGGTCAAGCAAGCGCGAGTCTCGATCGAAAACGACAAGTTCGTATATTTGTGGAATTGAGGACGATGAACATTCAAACCGAACATCGCGCCGCGAGCACCGGTCCCACACCATATGACGAGGTCTTCTACCCCGGCCACGTCTACGGCCTCACTCATCCGAACCATCTCGCAACCATCGCTGCGGTTTATGGCATGCAACCCGCTCGGGTGGAACGCTGCCGGGTGCTGGAGCTCGGTTGCGGCGTTGGCGGCAATCTGTTGCCGATGGCCTTTCAATATCCGGCCAGCGAATTCGTCGGTATCGACCTGAGCGGTGTAACGATCGAGCGCGGTCAGCGAAATATCGCAGCCTTGGGCTTGAGCAACATCGAACTCCTGCACCGCGACATCATGGATGTCGACGCAAATTTCGGAGAGTTCGACTACATAATTACCCACGGCGTGTTTTCATGGGTGCCGCCGGCAGTGCGCGAGAAGATGATGATGATATTCAAGCAGAACCTCGCGCCGCAAGGGGTCTGCTATGTCAGCTACAATGCGCACCCGTTCTCGCACATGCGGGACATGGCCCGCGACATGATGCGGTACCACACCCGCCGCCTCACCAGCATGAAAGAGAAGGTAGGTCAGGCCCGCGCAATCCTGAAGTTCCTGAGTGAGGGCTCGAAGGTTACCTCGGTTCACGGTGCGGTCATGCGCGACCAGTACAACCGCGTCCTCAAGTCTCCCGACGAGCTGTTGTTTCACGACGATCTCGACGACGGCGCCGAGGCATTCCTGCTGCACGAAGTTGTCGAGCGCGCAGGCTCCTGTGGCTTGCAATATCTGAGTGACGCCGATTTCTCGCGACGCAACCTGGCAGGCTATTCCGAGGAGGTGCGCGCAACGTTGCAACGCTTCCCGGACAGCGAGTTCATGGCGCGCGACCAGTATCAGGATTTCATCGACGGGAACGGCTTTCGCCGTACCCTGCTCTGCCACGACGACGTCTCGCTCTCCCGCCAGATCGACCTCGAATTCATCACCCGCTTTCATTTGCTGAGCACGACGAGCCCGGTTGATCCGGACGCCTGCGTGACCGACGATTCAGCGATGGAATTCGAGAATCAGGACGGTAGCACGATTAAGGTGACCAATCCGCTCCTGAAGGCCGCGCACCTGTGTCTCGGCCGCACCTGGCCTCGCGCACTGTCCTTTGACGAATTGCTCGCTGGCGCCCGGGCACTGCTTGGTGGCCGAATGGCAGATGATGACAGAAGGGCGCTGACTGAGGCGATGTTCATCCTGGCTTGCAGCGGCGAGGTCTCCTTCCTGCTGTCGCGGCCGTTCCTTTTGCAAGGCGCGTCGGACCGTCCGCAGGCGAGTCTTCTCGCCCGCAAGCAAGCACAGACAGGTCCCCTGGTCACCAACCTTCTCCATCAGACGGTGCAGCTCGAGGATGACCGAACCCGGGACTTTGTGCAATTGCTCGACGGTACCCGGACCATCGACCAGATCACGACCGAAATGACCAAAAGATTCGGCGAGACCATCCGGATGGATCAGAGGGATAGCGCCGGACACCCCGCGGAGCCGTTGCTGCTGTCAACACGAGAAAGCGTTCAGCGTTCGCTTGCGATGGTCGGCAAGCTGGGTTTGCTGGGCGCCTGAGGGTCCAGCGGGTTGGCCTGCCCGAGAAAGAGGTCACGGCATGGAGGCGAGAGCTCCTGCTCTCTAACGGAAAAACAGCTTAGGTCGATCAGCCGTCGTGAGTGTATTGCTGGCCAAGAAGCCATCCAGTGACAATGCCGGCCGGACCGCTGGTGTAGACACCATTAAGGCCAACGCCGGCGCGCAGCATTCGCCATTCACTTTCGCCGACCCACGGAATTCCAGGATCACCCTTCTGATATTGCGACAGCAGCGTTCGGGCGACCTCTGCGGCATTTGCATAGATCGGCCCGTTGGCCCAGCGAGGTCGGGGCAGGCCCGTCATGCGGCAATAGAGGGCCGTGCAGACGTAGGCGGACGCCTCTTCCGCATTGGCGTCGAGACCGGTGCGCAAGAGATCGTAAGCGGCATGCAGGGCTTCGTGGACGATATAAGCCCCATCCATCCGCCCCGTCGCAGATACGACCTCAAGAGTATTCGCGGCAACCGCAGTACCGTCGGCTCGCGTTCGCGCGACGTCGTTATATTGCGCAGCAACACCGGCCGCGAGATCGGTCGGAACCCGGACGGTGACTTGTCCCAACCGGATGGCGCGAGCGACATGATGGAACGTTTGCGGTGCTATCGTCACGTGACTGCCGCGGATCGGAAACCGGAACCGAATGCGTGCGACCGCTGGGCCATTGAGCACGTCGAGCACCTTGCTCCGCAGTGACATTGGATTGTCCTGGCTGTCGAGACCACCCCATGTAACGTGGTCGGCGCTGCCGGTTGGGAGGTTCAAACAGTCTATGCGTCAGCGTGACGGGAACTCGGTCACTGGAGATGACTTAGGCTGCCGGCAGCACAATTGAGCGAACTAAATTTTGAACCCGCCCCGCTTGGGGCAGACCAATCTGAGATTAGTCTTGCCCGCGGAGGGCGGCCCTGCGATGACCAGCAACCCGACGACGACCGACACTTTCCGCAAGATCGCGGCGCGGCTGACCATGTTTCGCCCGCAGATCGATCTGACGCAATACTTCGCCGGTCGCAACCCGGATGTCCGCCTTTATGACGAAAAGCCCTACATCAGGCATCAGCTCGAGCAGTACGGCGTGGCGGCCGCAACGAATACACTCGATGGCGTCACCTTCCTGCCAACGAACTGGTACGACCTGATCAAGAAGCTACGCATCGCCAAGACACCCGACGGATTCGACGCTTTCGCCGAGGGGCGCAGCCCGGAGAAATCATCGCATTGGGCCCTCGATCTGTCGATGGCTGCGACGATCGGCAAGGGTTTTCGAGAGATCTGGCGTCCGAAGCTGTCCGACAGGCCACTCTCAACGCGGGACCTCCCCGGCCGGCACGGCTTCGGGCTTGGACGCGACCGCGGACAGTGGAGCGACGCCTACAGCTCGCAATTCGGTAAGGACCCGCAACCGCAAGACATTACCTCGCTGCATTTCGCAGTGGCGCCCGATCGGGTCAACGTCCACATCGACGAAACAGGCTTCGTATTCGAGGGCGCGGACGGCGCCCTCACGGTCGGGCCGAACTTCGCGCACCACGCCGGCAACGAATTATTCTGGAAGAGCAACCCACATCTGCCGCGTTGGGCAGCCGAACATATCGACCTCATCCTGCCGAACAGTGCGAATGACTTTTCGCGCTTGGGCATTTCGGCCGACATCTACCGGCGCAAGGACTTGCGCGTCACGGTCACCGGCTCCTGCGGAATTTTCGGCGGATTCGAGTGCTCGGGAACGGTGAGCATCAGTGGGACGCACAATTTGCTCGGCTCGAAGCCGAAGGGCGCCCGCTAAAGCGGATCGGGCGCCTACAAGACTCTCACGCCGAGGATCCGCGATTGCCGCATTAAAGGCGGGCCCGCCGACGATCCCAGCGAAAGGCCAGCAAGATCTCAACACCGCGTATGGGCTTGTAACGTGGCACAGTTGCATCATCTGTACGACGGTAATGGATCCAGACGTCGAGGCTTCGACTCGGGAAAAAACCGATGCGCGGTCGTGTCGCGAACGCCCATCAGAAACATGTCCGCCCAACCATAAATCTCGTCAATTTCCTTGCCGGTATCTACGGCACCCTTCACGCGCGCTTCGGGCCTTGGAGACCCGTCGATCATCCGGTTTGCCTGGTCGAGCGAACCCTTGTTTGTTTCGGCGAAGACAACGTTAAGTTCTTTCAACCGATTGACGATCGGCGATTCGATCCAGTTATGATGACCGAATCCTTCCCGCCAATCCTCTTCCAGGTTTTCTAGCTGCTCGAGATCGCTCAGACCGGCCTTTGCCAGCTCCTCAACGCGTCGTTTGTAGCGCGGGGATTTGCTCATAGCCGCCATCGCGCGATCAAAGACCTCATGGATGTAGTCGGCCCAGAGCGCCCTCTCGTAATGGTCGGCCAGAAAATGGCGTGCAATCTTCACCGGGGTCTTGCCGAAGAATTCCCACTCGGCGGCCCATCGCATTCGGATCGTGTCGATGTGCTGGCGGACCGCCGTTCTCGCTTGTTCGACATTGCCCTTTTCGCGCGCCAACCAGGCTGCGCCGAACTCGGTCCCTTGGTTCATCCACATTTGAACGTCCCTCAGTTGGGACAGAACAACCTCGGCTGATTCGTCAACGAGCCTGCTGAAGTCTGCGTCCATATTTGCCGCAACAGACGGTTGATCCATGGGATAGGAGCCCCTGCGATCCGGGGCTGGAAATTTTTTGCCGATTTCTTTGCCAACGTCCTTGACAAGGTTGCCAAATATTGCGGCCTGCATCTTTGAAAATCGGTCGAGGGTCTGAGGTTCATTCATTTGCATCACGGAAGCCAAGTCCCACTTGTATTTCCGGACGGTAAAGCTTGGAACGAACTTATATTGAACCCAAGCACCGAGGAATGTCATCGCTCCGCTCGTCACAAGAGAAAAGATGAAAGCAAAACGGGCCGCGTCTGCCTTGTACTGCTCTTCAACCTCTGTGAATGTCTTCGCGCGCATCGCTACGGCGGTCGCGTAAGCGGCCGTGACATCCTTGAATGCGTTCTTCCACACCTTGATCTGAGCCTCGTAGTCTTTGTACACGCCATCAAGCAGCTTCCAGCCGTAATCGCCGAGATCACGTTCGTATACGACCTTGGGATCTCTCTCCCTGTTTGATCTGGGTCGGCCGGAAGGCGAGTCCTCGCGCTGCGCACGAGGCGTCGTTCCAGGCGGCAGGAACGGCTTGATCAGATCGATGGGCAGCGGCGCCATATCTCCCCTCCTCAATTTCTAACGCGCAAGTGGCATTCAGACTAAGACCATGAACGCCGACGGCCTCGCACCTCGGTGAGTCCGGCTTTCGCACCTGGCAATTCGCTATTGGTCACAGCGAAAGGCGGTCGGGTTCGGTAACGCCGCTTTTTTTGAACACACTTGTTAGTTCCACTCCGTCGAGGAACCGGTGCTTTAACGATAGAGATAACGGAGATTCTGGCAGCCTGCGTGCAAGTGTGATCGGCCGCACAAATCGTTCAATCCGGTACTCTCCCCTGCTTGTTGTCGGAAGGTGGCTAGATCGTTCCGCCGCCAACGAAGATTTCGACGACCACCGCCCGATTGGCGGCCCTGTTGATCACTGTCGTGTTGTCTTGAAGGTACTCGTAGTGTGGAGCTGGCTTAACGGAGAAGACGCGCGAGCGGGCGCTGGGGCCGAACAAGTGAAAGACATTCCTCGCCCGGCCCGTGCGCAGGGAAATGTTGTTCCGTTCATTGCCGGTACTGTCGCTGTATCCGATAATCTGAAACTGCAGCGACTTGTCAGTCTCGAAACGCATGAGCTGCGCTGCCAACAGCGGATCGCGCTTGGCGATGGTCTTGAGATGCCGCCAGTCGACGCCGAAATCCCATATGATGAGATATTGGCAGGCACCCACCGGCGGGACCAGACTAACGTCCGCACCGATGTGGCCGACCTCGGTGCGGGACGTCGCAACTTCATTGGCCTGGTAGGGAAAGACGTCGGCGCTGCGAACCTTGGCAAGTGGCGCGCACTGTCGTTCCGGGGCCGCCAAATTGGGCATCTTTTCCACGGGACCGGGCGGCATGTATTGAGGCAGAGGTTGCGGCGCGCGTCCCATCGCAATTTCTCCTGTTGCTGGCCTGGCCCGTTCAAAGCTGAGGACTGAGGGAGCGTCGGCTCCCACCACGGCTTGACTAGTAGTGACGTGAGCGGTCGGCAGGTTCAAATGCGAGTTGCGGGCGCCACGGAATCACAACGGCTTTGGTCACCCCATACGAAACACGTCACGTAGCTTGCCCCTTCTAGCGCGATTTGTACTTGGTGAGATGGTAGACGCCAAGTGGAACGAGAGGGCTCCAGAGCGTTTTGAAACGTCCGTCCGAACTCACTTATCTGATTGGACGGGGACAAGCAGCCCTCCGCGGGACTTCGGTCCAGGCTCTGAGCAGCACGCAAAACGAGGAGCTTGCGCATGGACACCGAAAATCGCCCGACTCCTCGACGTACTTTGCCATCCTCTCGCGAGAAGACGCCGTCGCACGTCGAGATGCGGCCCCGAAAGGTGGCAGCATCGTCGACGTCTTTGAAGCGCTTGCCGCCGTCGGCATCGAAGGGCACCTCGTGATCTGCGACGAGAGTTTTTGGGACGCCGGCCACGTCGCGATCGGATCTCGATCGAAAGTTAGCGGATTGAGGGAAGTGCCCTAGGGGCGGCACGCCGCTCAAGTCCATGTTGGCGAGGGCAACCTTTGATTTCGAGCAGCCTCATAAGGTCCTGCGATCATCGAAGATCGCATTCCGTACCAGCTCGCAGCCCATGCTTCGAGCGCGGCGCCTGAGACCAACATCACGCGCCCGTGGCGGCCAGCCCTTCGAGATGCGCTACGGTGGCCGTCAAGCTTCGGCTCGGCGGGGTCATCTGATTGCTCACCTCGCGCGCCTGAGTGAGCATCCTGGTCAACGGTCTCGGCCGGCCTGTCGACTGGCATGCTGCCGAACCCGAAGTAAATTGGCCGACGGCCGGCGCCGATCCAGGAAACCACGGAATCATGGAAGTCAGTGGCGGATTCCAAGGTCATCGTGCCGACCAACGGCCTCCCCCAGCTCCATTCCGCCTCAAGCCCTGGAAAGAACACCTTGTCATAGGCTTGAATTTCCAAAGCTTTGGACTCGACGATGCCGCGGGCAAGCACGAGTTCTGGAGTGCGGAAGCCCTAGGGCTCGGCGCTGTTCATCATAGGCCGGTCGCAACAGGCGCCAATGCGACCACTCGGCGACCAGTCTCGGCGGCAATCGAACCGGCAGAATGTGATTGTTCGGCCTGACAGGAAAGTAATGCAGGGCGGCAAACGGTACGCCTCAGCGCTGTGCGAGAAAACTAAGTTCGTAGGCACAACGCCAATCGCGGGCGGCCTCTTTAGCAGCTCCAGCTCTTCTGCACGCTGTGGTGCGACGCGGTACTCCGCCAGCAAAAACGCGCTGGAACGCTGAGCTCGTTCGAGTTAAGTCGGGACGAACAGCTCTTATGCGAGTGAGACCCACCACACCGAAGCTACGCTAAAGCGCGCGTACCAGCCGATTGCCCTATCCCACTCTATCATTTCGAACGACGTTTCGTCGTTGATTTACAAGCACAAACTTTCAAACTCTGACGGACAAATGCCGACGGTATACCCGCCGCAATTTTTCGGTCTTGGAATTCACAGAAAAAATTGCTCTTCACGAAGCACTGGCAATTCCGCTGCTATCGGAGTCTATCGACTGGCCGACGCGCCGCGTGCGCAATCAAGACTGACACGGCTCGCACTGGCACAGAGCTTCCCATACCGTCAAAGATCAAGAAGAGACCTGGTCCCGGCGCCGTTCCTCCCGTCGCTGTGCGGCAGCCATGCATGTCCGCTCCGCATTCAAAAGCCGCTCTCTCCGTCAGCTCGGTTCGTGCCCCCTAGCGGACCTGCCCAAAGTGTAGGACTGCTAACGAGGGCAACCGGCTGCTCCTCAATGTTACTGCTTGCTGCTCAGCCGGGCAAAGATCTGAAAAATCGCTACATTTCGGAAACGGCGATTGGCCTTTCATTTTCGGCGAGCCAGATCCCCGGATTCAAGGCACTTTTCAGAGCCAAGCATTTGGATCGCGTTGCTGAGTCACGGAGTCGATGATGCGTCGTCCTCACTTTATTGCCGAGCACGCTCGGAATGCTCACGGCCTGTTGGGCCGGTTCATTGCTTTCATCATGGCCCGCGAAACCTGGCGCCAGAACTTGCGCGTGATGGATGCGCTCCGCATCGAGCAGGCCGATCATGTTCTTGACGTGGGGTGCGGCCACGGCCGCAGCCTCACGGAATTGGCCGCGCGAGCTCCTCGGGCCACATCGTCGGGGTGGACTCTTCTGAGCTGATGGTCGAGATCGCAAAGAAGCGAAACCGACGCCTGATCGAATCGACTCGCGTGGACGTCATTCGTTCGAGCGTGGAAATGCTGCCTTTTTCCGACGACATGTTCGACAAAGTCCAGTGTATCCACGTGCTCTATTTCTGGAAAAATATGGAAACATCCCTGGGCGAGATCGCCCGCGTGCTGAAGCCGGGCGGCCGTCTCGCGTTACTGTTCCGGACGAACGCAGACCCGAAAGCGATCGCCTCGTTCCCACGGGACATCTACAGCTTCTCCGCGCTGGTGGACGTATCCGCAGCGCTCGAACATGCCGGCATGGACATCCTCGTTGCGGACGACAGCGCAAACCAGCCAGCTCTCGTGCTGGCGACGAAGCGGTAGGTGAAACGATCAGACCGCCGCGTTCGTAGACAGGCGTGCGACAACTTGGTCGATCTCGTCGACCGTCGTGTGCCTTCCCAGGCTGAAGCGGATCGCGCCCATTCCAGTCCTTTCGGGCACGCGCATGGCCGCGAGAACCGGTGAGAGTTCGATCTGACCCGAATGGCACGCCGAACCTGTCGACGCTGCGACATCGCGTAGCTGGGCCAGGATGTCCGCGCCTATTCTGCCAACGAACGACACGTTGAGGGTATTGGGCAAGCGATGCGTGGGATGGCCGTTGAGCGCGACGCCTTCACCGAACCTGTCTTGCAGAGCCTGCCATAAACGCTCGCGCAGAACTTGGACGTGGTTTATGGGGACAATATCCGCGGCCAGCGCACAGGCCGCCCCAAGCCCGACTACCAACAGCGCGCTCTCGGTTCTGGCGCGTCGGCCCGATTCGTGACCGGCACCGTGGATCAACGGCTCAAGCTCGAGGCCTCGCCTGACATACAGCGCGCCTACGCCCTTTGGGGCGTAGAGCTTATGACCGGCGATCGTCAGCATATCGACACCGAGCTCGTCCACCTTGGTCGGAATTTTTCCGACCGATTGAGCAGCGTCGGTGTGGAAACGGATCCCGTGCTGCCGCGCGATTGCGGCAATTTCCGCGATGGGCTGTATGGTGCCGACTTCGTTGTTGGCGTGCATGATGCTGATCAACAGCGTCTGCGGAGTAATGGCGCGCCGCACGTCCTCCGGATCGACCAGGTCTCCCCGGTGAGCATTACGAAGATAGCTAATTAGCTTTGCGGCATCGATTATTTGCATCCCACCGAATTAGTGCTTGTCGAAGGGCGAAAGCCCGAGACATCCCCCGGACGCGAGCCCCCCGTGGCCTCGACCAACGCAAAGCTTCGCAAACCCCAGATAGCCCGTTGGTCGGTCAGGATATCCAGCAATCCAGCTAAGAATGCGCCTCGGTTGTGGTGCGGCGCACACTTCCCAACCAATGGCATTGCCGCCTA
The DNA here is from genome assembly GCF_013408065.1 of Bradyrhizobium sp. IAR9. Classification (NCBI taxonomy): domain Bacteria; kingdom Pseudomonadati; phylum Pseudomonadota; class Alphaproteobacteria; order Hyphomicrobiales; family Nitrobacteraceae; genus Bradyrhizobium; species Bradyrhizobium sp. IAR9. The sequence goes on along the minus strand of NZ_JACBZW010000012.1, from coordinate 90,673 downwards.
TGCGCTCGCGATTTCGGCAGGCCAGCCACATGACCCATTTGACGCAGCTCCCGTGGGACCTCAAGAAGTCGGAGGCCGTAGGTAAGGGCTTATAAGAGCGCCCCTAGAAACATTGAGTTTTTTGGTAACCGCTGCGCGTCTCGGACCATCGGCCTTGCCGGATGCACTCAGCAACTTACTCTTTTCAATCGTTGGTAGAAGCGTATATTGTCGCTGGTTGATCCAAGGGAGCCTCCTTATGTTCGGATCAAACCTCTCGCGCCAGGGAATGGTCGACGGTCTTGCGGTCGGAGTAAGCATGCCCCCGCGACAATCTCGTTAGAGACGTTCAACAGCAGCGCTTGTGCTCGATCCGCACGAAAGGTAGACGGGCTATATTTCTTGGTCCGGTTAATGGGCATCGGAGAATGTTCGTAATCTATTGAAAGTTAAACGGCTCGAATTTCGTCGAACGAAAACGCGCTGGGCTCTCCCGCTATTGCGCCCTGTGCAGGTTCGCTCTCGCGAAGTCCGAAATGCATCATCTCTTTAGAGCATCGGGGAACGTTGAGAGATTCCGTGATTGCGCTCTGATGCCTAGGCTGCCGATGAACAGCCAATAGAAGACCACACGACCGAGAATCTCCTGGAGGAAACGATGATCACGCCCATGCGCCTCCGTTTTTTCGTTGAAGCCCTCGATGAGTATGCCCAGCCATGACCACGTGTCCCGTTTGCTCAACCAGCGTCGCCCGCAAGCACCGGTACTGCCCGCAATGCGGCGCCAGCCTCAAAGGTACCGCCGAAAAGCCTTCTCCGCTCCCACCTCCCGGCGGATCGGCTCGCGATCAGTCATCTCTTCGACGACAGCATCGCTCCAGGTCGCGGACAGCGCAGATGTTGACGGAGAACAAGCAGGTGAGCGCCCTGTTCGTCGACGTGTGCGACTCGACCTCCCTGTTGCAGCATGTAGACCCGGAAGAGGCTCGGGAATACCTCGGCAAGGCACTCGACCAACTCGTCGACGCGGTCGAAACCTTTGGAGGCACCATCAGCCAATTGCTCGGGGACGGTCTTGTTGCGTTATTCGGTGCTCCGTTGGCGCAGGAAGATCATGCCTTGCGGGCCTGCATGGCTGGGCTCAAGATGCAGCGGGCCACCATTCCCGGCTACGAAGCGCGCGGCGTCCCCAGCCCCAAGATTCGCATCGGCATCAACTCCGGTGAGGTGCTGGTAGGCATCGTCGGGCAGTACCAGTGGTCACACTACGGGGCGGACGGCAAGACCATCCACATCGCGTCGCGGCTGGAGAAGTTGGCGCCCCCGGGCGGCATACTGATTAGCGCCTCGACGCAACGCCTGGTAGCGCAGCAGATCGACACGCGGCCAGTCGGGGAGCGCACTGTACGAGGATTGGCTGCCCGGATCGAGCTCCATGAAATCGTAGTCGGAACCGAAAGTTCGGCGGCCGCGCCTTTGACGAGAAAGCAGCGATGGGCGCCTCTCGTCGGACGCGAAGGTTCATTGCAGGTGTTGGAGGGGGCCGTCGCGACGGCTCAAAAGGGCGAGATGTGCTTGATCGCACTACGAGGCGATGCGGGGATCGGGAAGTCCCGACTGATCGCCGACTGGACGGGCGCGCTCTTGACCCAGGGTGTGGACGTTTGCATCACCCAGGCTTGGGGATATGCGAGCACGAGAGCTTACAGCACCGCCGCCGACCTGATCGCGAGCATGATCGGCCTGCCCCGAACTGGCGTGACCGAAGTGAAGCAAATTGCGATGCAGGCCCTGGTCGCGAAGTGGCCCGCCGAAGGTGCAGAGCATCTGGCCGCGGTGAGTGACCTGCTCGGACTGGAAGCGCCAGCAGAAGCATGGCTGGCACTGAATCCGTCACAAAGGCGGCGCCGCATCGGCGACGCCCTGCTGTGGCTCGTCCGCCGTCGTCTGCAGGCAGGCCTTTTCGTGCTGGTGCTCGAGGATGTCTTCCTGGCCGATCGCGAAAGCCAGCGGCTGTTCGAGGCTTTGCTTCCCAAGCTCCAGGGGCTTCGGATCTTGGTCTGTGTCAGCTATCGGCCGGATTTCCAGCATGAATGGGGAAAGGCTCCGTGGTTCGCAGAACATCTGGTCGGCCCCCTGCGAGACGGCGAGATGCTCATCCTCGCCCGTGCTTTGCTCGGCGATGATCCTTCCGCGCGCGACGTGACCAGCGAGCTGATCCGTCGTGCCGACGGCAATCCCTTCTTTCTGGAGCAACTGGTCATCACGTTGATCGATGACGGATCGCTCGAAGGGATCCCGGGCGCATACCGTTTGCGAAGGCCTCTCGGAGAGTTGCGGGTCCCGGGCTCCATCGCCGCCGTGATCAGTGCGCGGGTCGACAGGCTGCCGGACGCCGCGAAGTCGGCACTGGAGGCCGCCAGCGTTCTGGGTGACCCCGTCACGCGGGAACTGATCGCGGACATGCAGGGGGTGAATCTTGCGCGTGCGGAAGAATTGCTAGGTCTTTGCTTCTCATCCGGGTTGCTGACGACACCCGATCAAGAGCGCAGTTCATCCAAGTCGTGCGCGTTCCTGTTCCGTCACGCACTGGTGCGGGATGTCGTGCTCGGAACCCTTACCCGCGGCCGCCTCAAGGCGCTGCACCGACAGGCCTTTCTGGTCTTGCATTCGCAACCAGGTGCTGGCGACGCGGATGCCGCGCCAGCGCTTGCTCATCACGCCTTCAAGGGCGAGGAATGGGAGCATGCCGCAAGATTCGCGGTCAGGTCGATGGTGCGCGCCATCTCGCGCTCAGCCAATCAGGAGGCCCTGCAACTGTTCGAGATGGGCGTTGAAGCATCCCGTCACGCCGGGGACGAGTCGACGGCACAAGCCCTGGAACTTGCGCTTCGGCTGGAAGCCATCGGCGCCATGATGGCGCTCGGGCAGATCGACGAGATCTTCAAGAACATGGAGCGCGCCGAAGCCATCGCGGCCCAACTGAACGACCAACCCGCACGCGCATCGGTTTCGAACCAAACGGCGTTGTTTCTCTGGATGCGCGGGCGCTTCAACCAAAGTCTGCAACACGCTTCACGAGGGCTGGACGCCGCCCGCCTTGCGCAACGGCGCCACATGATGATGGGGGCGCATCAGACACGCCTGATGAACTTTCACGCGCTCGGGCGGTATACCGAGGCAGCCGCGGAAGCCAGTATCGTGCTCGCCGACTACGAGCCCGAATTGGCCGAGCACTCTGTCCCACCCGGATGGGCTGCCATCCCGATCATCAGCGTGTACTCGTTCTATGCCAGCACGCTGTGGCGTCTCGGCGATCGCGGAGGTGGGCACAAAACTTGCGCGAAGGCCTATGAAATTCTATCGAACGTCAACCACCCGTACTCACGTGTACTGATCGACACTGTCCAGGGGCAGATCTGGATCGAGGAAGGGGAGCTCGACAAGGCGGAAGCTTTGCTCCGCGCGGCTGTGCAGCACTGCTTGACCTACAAGGTGCCGACTACGCTGGCCATGTGCACCGGAGTGCTCGGTAGCGCGCTCGCGCGCAATGGCAAAGCCTTCGAGGCTGCGGCACTGCTCGAAAGGGGCTTCGACGACCGCATCTACGACGCAGCCGGCACCTACGGCAGGACCTTCATGCGGATCGGCCTGGGTGTCGCCTATCGCACCATCGGAAGGCTGGAAGATGCAATCCGTGTCGGACGCAAGGCCGTCGACCAGGCCGACGAAGAGTACGGACACAAGACGGAAGCCCTTTTCGAGTTAGCCGAGACGCTGCGGAGTGCCGGCGATGCGCCAGACGCGGAGGACTGCTTCATTCAGACCTACGAGGCGGCACGTCGGTTGGGAATGCCCTACTACGAGAAGCGTGCGGCAGCAGCCCTCGCGCATCGCCGCTACGACCAAGCATGAGAGCCTCGAACAGCCAACCCGACGCTTTGCCGCCGGGCGTACGCCGCCTCTCCTATGGACTCTTTTGTTGGCTGAATCGTCACATCATCGTCTGCCCGGAATCGGCGCAATGCTTCGGTGTTGGCCTTTCGTGGGCGGATGGTGCGGCGTAGCGGCGCGCCAGCGCCGTCAGAGATGTGATGACGAGGCCACGAAGCTTCTCGAACACCGCCCATGCGCCCAACCTGACTTCCGGCCACTATCTGATCGCCATGGAACCCGGCCCCACCTACGATGCCGACAAGATTTTGCTTGATGCGCGGCTGAACGCATTGAAGCCGACGCTGCCAGAAACTCAGCGACTGGTCACGCATCTGAAAGCGCACGTGACCGGCAAGCCATTCGATCTCATCGAAGACTGTCTGATGTGGATCGTGTTTCGCGCGATGGATCCGCTGTTCGGTTCGGCCACCAACAGGGTGGCGGCGGGCGCGCATGGGAGCGTCCACGATCCCGGACTGAAGAAACAATATCTCACGGAGATCGGGTACGTCGCGGGACAATGGCTGGCCGGCGATTTGGCCCAAACATCGTCCGCTTCGAGCTAAGAGCTTTGGGTCGGGTAAACCGTTGCCTCCCGCAGCAAAGGTCATCTTCGCACGTGGTGGCTGGTTCGAGAGGCGTGTCGCACACTTCGGTGCCTCGCTCATCCTGTACCTCGACCGGACCCTTGGTGAGGTGCCAAGCCTTCGCGGCCGCGTAGGTTCCTACCGCCTCCCCTCCCCCTCGATAGGCATTGCGATCAACACGCTAGCGCCGCTGCCGCGCGGCTCTATTCCTCGCGATCAAGAAGCTGGCGAATGTCGAGAAAAACCGGGTGAGTCCCTCGTCGGCAGCCGTGTTGTCGGGCGGCCCAATGGTCGTGATGCCCCAGTGCCAGGTCTGCGCGTGTCGCGGCGGCTGCAGCAAATTGGCATAGAAAAACCGAAATCCTGAGTCTAGCTCGGCAATTGCTCCCATCTTTCAAAAAACCGCAGGTTGGGGTTTGGCTATCATCAGCCAGAGTATAGCGGCTACGGCAGTGAACGCTGGAATGCCGAAGGCGAACCACAGCCAAAACATTCGGTGATATTCAGGCGGCAAAGGCGAGCCTTTTGCCGCTGCGATTGAGGCAAGATCCCTCAGGCGAATTTGCATCCAAACAACGGGCAGCCATAGTGCCCCCGTGATGAGATACAGCACGATCGACCAAATGATCCATCCTTCCCAGAAGGAGTAGCCGACGTGCAGCACAAGCAGCGAGCCTGTGACGGGCTGTGCAACGACAGCGGTGGCTGTGAAGATAAAATCCGCAATCACGACAATTCGGGCGACGCCCGCGATGACGGAGGGCTTTCCGCCGAGGTGAGCTGCAAGCATGAAAAACGCAATGCCGGATCCTGTGCCAAGTAAGACCGCAGCGCCGACGATATGTAAGTATTTGAGAACGAAGTACAGCATCATCGATCTTCAAGAACAGCTAGCGCGGCGAAATGCAGGACGATAATCGGCCAGATTTTCAACATCGGCCCCAGAGGATCGGCCCATAGGCGCGGCACAAGGATGGTCCCGATGATCGCGTAAGTGAAGGAGATCGCGATGGCGGCATAGAGCCCGTACCGGCTGGTTGGTCGATAGGCAATCGCGAGTCCAATCAGCAGATCGGATAATGCGCCGGCGATCACCGTGAGCGCCGCACTCGTTCCTTCGACACCGCCCTCGCCCATGAGACCCAGACCGTAGCCCCAGCCCGGCCCCAGCGAGACAAAGGCGGTCGAGATCCAGAATAGAGACAACACGATAAATATCGCTGGTTTAAGCAAGTACATCCGCGCAAACCAGCGTTCCTGCACTGAAGCTGGTTCGGAGGCGAAGAACTCCGGAAGCCCTTTTGGATGCAGCCCAAGCCGCCGCATGTCTCCAACATCGCCGACCGCGCCTCGCCTAATCTCCCGCTCGGCAGTGCTCCGTACGGGAGGCCGCCAGCCCAAAAGCGATATAATGTCACCGAACTTGTACATCACGCTTGAAGCAAAGTTCGGCAAGCGGATCTCGTGCGCCGGAGGCCAACGGTACCAACGGCGGATCAGTGCGATGACTTCGGGGAAAGAATGGCGATGCGGGCCGACCAGTTCGACAATTGTCCGTGTGGGCGCACCGGGCTCCAGAAAATGCTGCACGGTTTGCACGACGTCCTCAAGCAGGACGATCTGGAGCTGTCCCGTGTTCGGCATCACCGGCAAAGCCGGAAGGGCTGCCAGGCCCCGCATGAGCGCGCTGGCCCCATAGGCCGCCCGACCGATCACGACAGACGGTCGCAAGATGATCCAGTCGAGGTCACGGCCCATCAGGGCCTTGTCGCCAGATAATTTGGTTTCTGAAAACGCGCTGGGAGTTTGCCGGTCTACCCCGATTGCGGAGAAATGGATGACGCGGCGGATTTTGAGTTGCTCACAGGCGGCAAAAAGATTCGCAATGCCCTGATGATGGACCATTGACGTGGAATCCTTTGGGCTATCTTGGAGTACCCCGGCGCAATTCACTACGGCCTCTACGCCATCGAGGTGGGGCAGCCAATAAGACGGAGACGTTGCCTGGTTAAGGTCGACCGAGATAGCACTCGGACCCCCAAAATCCACGCTTCTACTCATAGAAACAATTGAATGGCCGCGCGAGGATAGGTAAGCCACGATCGCGGATCCCAATAGTCCTGTTCCTCCGATGACAGCAACCTTCATTGATGGTCCTCCGCGTTCGGAGCTAAGCCCTGTTCCGCGATCGCAAACCTCGAGCGAATTCCTCCATATAGGGAAGGACTTCAAACAGCAGGACTGCGAATAAGAATGCAGCCACGTAGGTCCAGGGTAATGGCTCTCGCTTCAAGACGAGTTCGTAGCGTGCGGGCTCAGACCCCATCCCCCAGAGGCTAAGGAATTGCGGCCAGTTCAAGATAATTACGATGACCATCGCCATGAGGGGCATCAGTTCAAGAAAACTATGGACCTGCTGTTCGATGGGCGTGATGAGCCGCTTATGGCTAGCGAATGTTGTGTCCCAGAGGGCTGTCAGCTGATGCGTAACAAAGCCCGCGATCATAGTCGCGATAATAAGAGCGTTAATCTCCAAAAAAATCGCCGCCAGCATAGGTATCGCCAGCTCGATCAACATCAATAGATGAAGCAGAGTTTCCTTATAACCGCTCGTTATCTCAATCCGAGAAGCGCGATGGCAAAGGTAATCAGCAAAGCCGGCCAATAGCCAAAGGGGCAGCACAAAGTACAGCAATATGGTTTCGGCTGCTGCGAAATGAGACATTCGGTAAGCGCTCTCCTCTCTACAGGCTGTTCTCTACAGGCTGTCTGGGGTGCCGAGGAGTTATGACTTGTCCTCATTTCGCAACTCCTGGTCCGCCAACTGCCAGAATTCTTCGTCGCCTGCCTTCAGGTTTGCCTTTCCGCTCCCATATTTCATAGGTGCGCTTCTCGATTTCCTTTTCGGTCCGGTTGGGCCACCACGACTTCCTGCAACTCTGTGGGGGATCGTGGGTTGAGTATCGGCTAATCGCGACCACTTCGACAGTTTGCGCCAGCGATGCGCTGGGCCATCTGCTGCCGAAGCTCTGTATTTTCACTCGCCGGGGCGAATCCCTCCTCCGCTGATAAGCACGACAAGTCCGCGAGGTTCCTTCGCTGAATCAACGCGGCGAGCTCGGCTTGCGTGATCGAGAACAGTATTGGCGCTCCCCCGTACAGGACGACGATCCACAACCCGATGCTATGAGGAGCGGCCCCATTGCAGCCGAGATCGTGACAGCGTTCTCACTGATTGCGGAAGGCGCCCTTGCTGGCGCGGTCCCCAAGGGAATTCTTCCTCGTCTTTCAGTTCGGGTCTCGAAACGGCGTAGCGCGCGTTCACTTGCTGGATGAGGTCGAGCCCGTCGTGACGCTCGGGGCGTTGTTCGGAGTCGTAGTGGTGGTCTGATGACCGACATCGCGTCCATTGTAGAAGAAGACGGCCGCGACGACCGCGATGACGAAGATTGCGCCGACCATCCAGCCGACTGCGCTGTTCTGCCGTGACCGAACGATGGTCTGGTCGTTTTGATCCATGTTGTTCTCCCTGACTGCCTCGAAAACATGTCGCCGGGAGAGATGTTCCTAACTCGGCTTGCTCGGTCGTGGCACAACGATCTACCGATCGAAGACGCATCGGTTCGCCGCCCGGCGAGCGACAGGATGCAGTCGACGATGCATCGGATGCCTAGCGTCGGCGCGCGACCATAACGCCGATCACGAATGCCGCGGCCAGGGACCGGAGCGGTGCGGCCATGGCGATCTCCCGCAGTTGCTGGGCGATGAGCGCTGTGGCTGCCTTCGCAGGTGGTCCATGCCGCGGCGTTTCCGCTCTCCGGGCGCCGGTTGCTACCGAGGCGTTTCCAACGCTGGGATCATCAGAAAGGCCGGATGCTTCGGTCATTGCGGAAGCGTCTTTCAGGTCCATGGGAAACCTCGTGTGGCAGGTTCGAAGCAACCGTTCCCTGTCCGTGCGGTTCCTATCGATCGGCTTGCAGCAATAAAAGCGCGAAAACAACCCGATGCACAGTAACCGGGGACAATGGAATCAATGGATTGGCGGCCGTCCGCGACATCCCTCGGTTTTTTCGAATCCAGCTTGGCTCGTCGGGCAAATACCCCTACCGCAAGCTCGGAGGGCTTTCCGGCGCGCTGCATCGGCACCTGCTTGCCGAAATTTTTGACGGAGTTCTCCGGCACGGTCGACGAAATGAGGGGGGCCAGATCGGCCCGGGAGCGGCTCCGGAGTTTACGCCGATAACGGAAGGCGACCGCAAGCGTTCCTGACCTGAAGTCACACCTCTTGGTCCAAGCGCCCGATGTCGCCGCTAGGACCCACCGAGCGTGTGCACGATCGGTCGCGCTCGCCGCTCTCGTCGAGATCGAGCGTCGCAAGCCTGATCGGGAGCTTGAAGCGTCGCGGCCGGCGCTCCCGGGGTTGAGATAAAGAACCCCGTCAATCGTCTTGACGCTCGCCCGGTGCGAATGACCGCAAATCACGGCAGCGGCGCCCTCAGGCGCAGGTTTGCTCCCGAGTTCGTTCAGATCATGCAGGATGTAGAAGTCGTACCGGCAGAGACGCACGGTCTCCGCATCCCGATAGTCCCGCGCCCAATCGCCGATATCGACATTCCCCCGAATCGCGGTGACAGGCGCAATCCTGCGAAGCCCTTCGAGCACCTGCTCGGCACCGATATCGCCGGCATGAATGATATGCGCGACTCCGTTAAGGCAATGCGCCACCTCTGGCCGTAGGAGCCCGTGCGTCTCCGAGATGACCCCAATTCTGATCACAGCACTCTCCTGACACCCCGCCGCGTTCCCGCGCTTAGGAACCACGGCAGCATGCTCGCAGTTTGCGCCGTAGCGAACGCCCAGCTTGACCGTAACATCGAAGCAACGCAACGCCGCGATGATCCACAAAAGCTGATGGCAAGGTGATCGAACGCGGAGGACGATATATGTTCGAAGACCTTCGCGCGATCGCCCAGCCCGGAGCGATGATTGCCATAGTCCTTGTCTTGCTCCTGATGGCCGTGGCTGACGGGGCAATCTTCATCGCAGCCAGGGGCTGGCCCTTCTGACTCGAGAAACCGGCCGCCTCGCTGCAATAGGAACCTTCATAGGTTTGACCGGTTCGCCCTCCAACAAGGGAGCACGGCGAACATCGATGCCTGTCCGGATGCGAACGGCTCTGGTGCCATTTGCGACGTTGCCGCTGGCCGCTTGCGCCGGCCGGCAGTCGGCGCTCGATCCGCAGGGACTTCAATCCAACCACATTCTCCAGACTTTGTTCATCTTCCTGATTGTCGCAGCTGTCGTCTGGACCGCAGTCGTCGTCGTGCTGTGCGTCGGCCTGCTGCGCCGAAAGCGCTCGGCCGTCCAGCCCCTCGCGCTGCACCAGGGCTTTGAACGGACCAGTGGTCACGTCGTCTTCGGGTTGGGGCTCGCCACCCTCATCATCGTGCTCGGTCTCTCGATCGTCAGCTACGCTGGCCAGCGCACCGTGTTCGCCAAGAACGAGCATGCGCTCACCCTCAAGATCATCGGGCATCAATGGTGGTGGGAAGTTCGTTACGAGGACGATAGCCCCCATCAGAGCTTCGTGACCGCGAACGAAATCCGCATTCCGACCGGCCAGCCGGTGAAAGTCGAGCTTGAATCCGCCGACGTGATCCACAGCTTCTGGGTGCCGAGCCTGACCGGAAAGATGGATCTGATCACAGGGCAGAAGAACGAGCTTCAATTCACCGCGAAAAACGCCGGCGTCTATCGCGGCCAGTGTGCTGAGTTCTGCGGCCTTCAGCACGCCCATATGGCCTTCGCCGTCTTCGCTTTATTGCCCGATGAGTACGGGCGCTGGCGGGATCATGAAAACCAGAGCGGCACCAGCCCGACCGACCCGCTCGGCAAGCAGGGCGAGCAGCTGTTTCGCGCAAGAGGCTGCGCGCTCTGCCATACGATCCGCGGCACGCTCGCCGGCGGCCAGCTCGGCCCAGATCTCACGCATATCGGCAGCCGGACGACGGTCGCAGCCGGAACGCTGCCGATGTCCTCGGCAACCCTCGGCGCCTGGATTGCCGATCCGCAGCACATCAAGCCCGGAAACAACATGCCGAGGATGCCGCTGCAGTCGGGCGAGCTCATCGCGATCATTCATTATCTGGAGCAGCTCAAGTGAGCATGGTGGCCGAGCAACGCGAGTTGCGTGATGACTCGCTGAATGGCCTTCAGCTTTCGACGCGCATGGACAGCATCTGGCGCACGCCATCCGGCTTTTCCGGCGCGCTGATGTCGGTAGATCATAAGGTCGTGGGACGCCGCTACATCGTCACGGCATTCGCATTTCTGCTGCTCGGCGGAATTCTCGCGGTGCTCATGCGCGTCCAACTTGCCAAACCCGAGAGCACGTTTCTCTCGGCGGACAAGTACAACCAGATCTTCACCATGCACGGCTCGACGATGATGTTCCTGTTCGCCGTGCCTGTGATGGAGGCCTTCGCCGTCTACCTCGTGCCGCTGATGGTTGGAACCCGGAACATCGCTTTCCCACGTCTGAACGCCTTCAGCTACTGGATGTTCTTGTTCGGAGGCTGCTTCCTCTGGTTGTCATTCGCCCTTAACGTGGGGCCGGATGTCGGCTGGTTCGCCTATGTCCCGCTGTCCTCGTTGCAGTACACACCGACCAAACGGCCCGACGTCTGGGCGCAAATGATCACTTTCACTGAAGTGGCTGCGCTTGCGGTCTCCGTCGAGATCGTCGTGACCGTCTTCAAGCAGCGCGCGCCCGGCATGACGCTCGACCGTATTCCCCTCTTCGTCTGGGCGATGCTGGTCACCAGCTTCCTGGTGATGTTCGCCATGCCATCCATCATGGTCGCATCGACCTCGCTGATCCTCGACCGCCTCGTCAACACGCGCTTTTACGATTCCTCGTCGGGCGGGCATCCCCTGCTCTGGCAGCATCTGTTCTGGTTTTTCGGCCATCCCGAGGTCTACATCATCTTCATCCCCGGCACCGGCATGGTCTCGGCGATCCTCGCAACGTTTGCCCGACGTCCCGTAGTCGGCTACCCTGTCGTCATCCTCTCGCTGATCGCAACGGGCTTCCTGTCGTTCGGCCTGTGGGTCCACCACATGTTTGTCACGGGCTTGCCGCAGCTCGGCGCCGGCCTGTTCACGGCTTCCAGCATGCTGATCGCGGTGCCCAGCGGCCTGCAGATCTTCTGCTGGCTGGCCACGCTCTGGGACGGTCGCCCGGTCTACCGCACGCCGCTTCTGTTCGTGATCGGATTCATATTGATCTTCGTCATGGGTGGATTGTCGGGCGTGATGGTCGCCTCGGTACCGATCGACACCCAGGTGCATGACACCTATTTCGTCGTCGCCCACTTCCATTATGTCCTAATCGGCGGCGCCGTCTTCCCGCTGATCGGGGCCGTTTATTATTGGTTTCCTAAGATCTCCGGCCGGATGCTCAGCGAGAGGCTGGGACGCTGGAATTTCTGGCTCGCCTTTGTCGGCTTCAACGTCGCATTTTTCCCGATGCACATCCTCGGACTGATCGGGATGCCGCGGCGCGTCTACACTTACACCGCGGATATGGACTGGGCGCATTTGAACCTACTCTCCAGCGGCGGCGCCCTCATATTCGCGCTCAGCTTCGCGCTGCTGCTCGTCAACGTGATCCAGAGTCTTCGCAGCGGCACGCTGGCGGGAGACAATCCCTGGGATGCTTCGACTCTGGAATGGGCGACATCCTCACCCCCGCCGCCGCAGAATTTTGACCGCATTCCTGTCGTCAAGCATCGCGATCCCCTGTGGTTCGACACTGAGAGCATGCCGGTGGTCGCAGGTCTGAGTGTGGAACGCCGTGAGGTGCTGCTGACGTCGCTCGCCGAAGCAGAGCCGCAGGTCCGCGAGGCGTCTCCCGAACCGAGCATCTGGCCTCTGCTGACAGCCATCGCGACGACCGTCTTCTTCATCGGCTCGATCTTTACGCCGTGGGCCGTGCTGTGGGGCACCCCACCAATGGCGGTCGCCTTGATCGGCTGGTTCTGGCCCGCCGGTCACAAGGAGGACGAGGAGTGAGGCAGACCATCGTCCGCAATGTCGGCGACTTGCCGACCTTTGGTTACGGTCCCCGAAGCGGTCCGTGGTGGGGCGCCATGGGCTTCATGGCGCTGGAGGGCATGGGGTTCGCCCTCGCCATCGGTGCCTATCTTTATCTCTACGCCGTCAACCCCAACTGGCCGATTGGCGCTCCCCCGCCCGATCTCTGGCCGGGCACGGCCGAGGTCATCGTCTATCTCCTCAGCATCATCCCCAACGAGATGACCAACCGCGCGGCGCACCGGCAGGATCTTGCTAGGGTACGCACAGGCTTGATCGTGATGTCGCTGATCGGTATCGCCCTGCTGGTGTTGCGCGGGTTCGAATTCGCCCATCTCAACACGCGCTGGGACAATTCCGCCTACGGATCGATCGTCTGGCTGATCCTCGGGCTGCACACGACACATCTCGTCACCGATCTCGGCGACACCGTGGTGCTGACGGTGCTGATGTTCACGCGGCACGCGAAGCCACGCAGGTTCAGCGACGTCACCGACAACGTGTTTTACTGGAACTTCGTCGTGCTGGCCTGGCTGCCGCTCTACGCGCTGCTCGACTGGGTACCACGCCTATGACCGATACGGAACGACATACGAAACTGCTTTATTGGGCCGGCGTCGCGCTCGGCCCCTTGGCTTGGGGTATCAACCTGCAGGGGATCTACACGCTCGCGCATTTCTCGTGCGAGTCGACCAGGTTCAGCGGTGCGATCATGAGCGCGGTGCTCGCCGGCATCGCCCTGGCCGGCACCGCGATTTCCGCCCGTGCCGTCCGTCGTGGCGCCGGTGCGGAATGGAGCGATGCGCATGGCGGTGGCCCCCGGACGTTCATGGCCTGGCTCGGCGTCGGCTCCGGCGTTCTGTTCGCGCTGGTCATCGCGGACCAGCTCGCGGCCTCGCTGTTGATCAGCCCATGCCTGCGCTGAGCCTCTTGGCAATCCTGCTCGGCCTGCTGGCAACGCCTGCGTCAGCGCACGGCATCTCCGAGGTCGACACAGGCTCGCTCTGGAGCTCCGATCCCTGGCTCCTGGCGCCGCTCTACGTCGTCGGTATTTCCTTCTACATCGGCACACAACGGCTCTGGCGCCATGCCGGCGGCGGCCGCGGCGTCAGCTTCCGTCAGGTCGGCGCCTTCTGGACCGGCTGGCTGATCGTCGCGCTCGCCCTCACCTCGCCGCTGCATTGGCTCGGCGAGCGCCTGTTCACCGCGCATATGATCGAGCACGAATTGCTGATGGTGGTCGGCGCGCCGCTGATGGCCTACGCGCGGATCAACGGGCCGGTGATGTGGAGCTTGCCCGCCTCGCTGCGTCCGGCTGCAGGTCGCTTCCTGAATTGGCCAATGGTAGCCAAGCCCTGGGCTGCCGTCAGCCATCCTGTCAGCGCGACGGCCCTGCATGGTTTGGCGCTCTGGGCTTGGCATGCGCCGCCGCTCTATGCAAGGGCGCTGGAAAGTACTGCTATCCACCGCCTTCAGCACATCAGCTTCTTTGCCACCGCGCTGTTGTTCTGGTGGGTGCTTTTCCATGGCCGCGGCGTCGGACGCAGCCTGCGGCTGCGGGACGGCATCGCGATCGCTTGCCTGTTCGTCACTGTCCTTCATTCCGGTGTGCTCGGAGCGCTGTTGACGCTGTCGACGCGCACATGGATTCCGGGCCAAGGCGCGCTTGCCGGCGAGTTCGACTTGTCTCCCCTGGAGGATCAGCAGCTCGCGGGCATTTTGATGTGGGTGCCCATGGGTATGCTCTACACCGGCGCTGCGCTGTTCTTCGCCTATCGGTGGCTCATCACGATTCCTGCGCGCTCCTCCATGCCGGTGGCCCGGCACGCCGGCTGAATCATGGACTCAGGGCGAACATAGGAACCGCAACTGTGATGCAACGTTCGCCAGCTGACTCTCGACCATCGCGTGGAGGCCATATGGGCAAACCAACCGTCCGAGCGACCGTTATCATCGCGGCCGCCCTTGCGACGCTGCAAGGCGCAAGCGCGCAAGATCAGCCGCGCACAGGAATGTCGTGTCCGGTCGACCATGATCAGCTCGCGGACATCTTGAAGAAGAGCGTCAAGCCCGGCGGCGGTCCCAGCAATGGCGGCCTCGACAACAACGAGTGGGCTGCTGTCGTGAACCGGCAAGGCGTGGTCTGTGCCGTCGCCTATAGCGGCAGCAAGGTGGACGAGCAATGGCTCGGCAGCCGCGCCATCGCCGCCGAAAAGGCCAACACGGCGAACGCCTTCAGCCTGAAGGACAAGGCGATGGCGACCGCCAATCTCTATGCGGGCGCCCAGCCCGGCGGCTTCTTGTTCGGTGCGGCTCTCGGTAACCCGCCGTCTCCTGAGGCCATTTACGCGGGCACACCGGACGAATTCGGCACCGCTCATGATCCGATGGTTGGCAAGCCGGTCGGCGGCACGATCGTGTTCGGAGGCGGGCTGGCGCTCTACGACGGAAACGGCATCGCCGGCGCGCTCGGCGTCAGTGGCGACAGCTCCTGTGCGGATCACAATGTGGCCTGGCGCGTGCGCCACTTCCTCGGCCTCGATCACGTTCCGGCCGGCGTCAGCCCGAACATGAAAGATGCGATTATCTACGACATCGGTCCGGACGGCAAAAGCCCGTCGGGTTTCGGTCATCCCAAGTGCAATGGCAAGGAGGATCAGATTGCCGTCGACCTCGGCGCGGGCGTATCGGGAAATGTCGTGAGATAGCTCCCTCTCGAGCACTCAGGAACCAAGCACGCCCGCAACGTTTGTACGTTCTGCAATCCGGCCTGCAACGCGGCACGGCCTCCTCAATGCCGTGGAGATCTTCACTCATGTTAATGTTCGGCCTCAGGCGGTTGCTGTGGGGAATACCGAGTACGCTCTGCGTGAGCCTTGCGTTGCTTTCACCCAGCCTTGCGCAGACTGATCTCGCCAGCCGCATGAAGGATCCTGGCCAATGGCCGATGGCTGCGCGCGACTACGCCAACACCCGTTATAGCGAGCTCGACCAGATCAACGCCAGCAACGCCTCAGGCCTGCGGCTCGCCTGGACGTTCTCCGTGGGGGTCGATCGCGGTCAGGAAGCGGCACCTCTCGTCGTCGACGGTACCATGTATGTGGTCAGCCCCTATGCGGGCCCGTACCCGAACCGCGTGTTCGCGCTGGATGCGACGACGGGCGAGCTGAAATGGTCGTATGCACCGAAACCTGAACCCGCCGCGGCAGGCGTTGCCTGCTGCGACGTTGTCAATCGCGGGCTCGCTTTCGACAACGGTAAGATCTTCCTCAACACGCTGGACAACCACTCGGTCGCACTCGATGCCAAGACTGGCAAGGAGCTCTGGCACACCAAACTGGGTGAGATCAACAAGGGCGAGACCATCACGATGGCGCCCGTCGTCGTGAAGGGCAAGGTGCTCATTGGCAACAGCGGCGGTGAGCTGGGCGTGCGCGGCTGGGTCACCGCACTCGACGAGAACACCGGCGCCATAGCCTGGCGCGCCTATGCCACCGGCCCCGACAAGGACGTCTTGATCGGCGAGGACTTCAAGCCGTTCTACGACAACCTCAAAGGTAAGGATCTCGGCGTCAAGTCCTGGCCCGCCGACCGCTGGCAGGTCGGCGGCGGCACCATGTGGGGATGGATCTCCTATGACGCCGATCTCAACCTGATCTATTACGGCACCGCCAATCCCAGCCCGTGGAATGCGAACCAGCGTAGCGGCGACAATCTCTGGAGCACCACCATCTTCGCGCGGGATCCCGACAACGGGCACGCGAAATGGGCGTATCAGGTCAATCCGCACGATCTGTTCGACCATGACGAAATCAATGAAAATGTGCTGGTCGACCTCGAACTGAACGGCCAGCCGCGCAAGGTGCTGATCCACCCCGGGCGCAACGGCTACATGTACGTCATGGATCGGGCCACCGGCGAGGTGATCTCGGCGGACGCCTATGAGTTCGTGAATGCCTATAAGGGTGTCGACCTCAAGACCGGCAAGATCATCCCCAATGAGGAGAAGACCCCGCTGGTTGGCAAGACGGTCGAGGATATCTGCCCGACTGCGCCGGGCGCCAAGGATTGGCAGCCCTCAGCCTGGTCACCGCGCACCAAGCTTCTGTACGTTCCGCATCAGCATCTCTGCATGAACTTCAAGGCGTCGCAGGTCGGCTACATCGCCGGCACTCCCTATGTCGGTGCCGATGTCGATATGTATGCCGGCCCGGGCGGCCATCGCGGCGAGTTCATGGCGTGGGACCCGGTCGCGCGCAAAAAGGTCTGGGAGATCCACGAGAAGCTGCCTGTCTGGAGCGGCGCGCTGGTGACGGCGGGTGATGTCGCGTTCTACGGCACGATGGACCGCCTGTTCAAGGCGGTGGACGCAAAAACAGGCAAATTGCTTTGGCAGTTTCGGGCAGGCTCCGGGTTCATCGGCCAACCGATCTCCTACCGCGGCTCGGATGGGCAGCAGTACATCGCAATCCTTTCGGGCGTCGGCGGCTGGCCTGGCGCGGTCGCGAATGCAGAGGTCGATCAGCGGGTGCGCAACGGCGCGCTCGGCTTCGCCGGTGCCATGCAGGACTTGCCGTTCTACACCGCAGGCGGCAGCGAGCTTCTGGTGTTCAAGCTCGGCGGCACCAGCAATCAGGATGGCAGCCATGCGCCTCAGCAGTGATTGGGCCGCCCTCACTGTTGCTCTCGCTCTTGCCCTCGCCGGCTCGATCGGGATCGCCTCGCCGGCATCTGCCGCGTCGAATGGCGAGCTTCGTGTCTGCGCCGATCCGAACAATCTGCCGTTTTCCAACAACACGGATGCGGGCTTCGAGAACAAGCTCGCCTCGATGGTGGCTGAGGCGTTGGGGCGGTCGGTATCCTACACCTGGTGGGCACAGCGTCGCGGTTTCGTCCGCAACACGCTCAAGGCCGACAAATGCGACGTCGTGATGGGCGTGCCTGCCGGCTATGAGCTTGTGGAGACCACCAAGCCCTATTATCGCTCGACCTATGTTTTCGTGAGCCGCCAGGACGAGCATCTCGATCTCTCGTCCCTGCTCGACCCCCGCCTGCATCGTCTGACGATCGGCGTCCATCTTGTCGGCGACGACGGCAACAACCCGCCCCCGGCGCAGGCGCTTGGCCAGCTCGGAATCGTCGACAATGTCCGGGGATACTCGATCTATGGCGATTATCGTCAGGCCGATCCGCCTGCGCGCCTGATCGAGGCGGTCGAACACGGCGAGATCGACGTCGCCGCCGCCTGGGGTCCGCTGGGCGGCTATTTCGCCGCGCATTCCAAGGTGCCGCTGTCGGTCGCCCCGATCCGGGACGGCGAACGCTTCGCACCTCAACAATTCCAGTTCGCCATTTCGATGGGCGTTCGCAAGGGCGACCACGCACTGCGCGACCAGCTGAACGCGTTCATCGACGCACATCGATCCGACATTGCTGCACTGTTGCGGAGCTACGGCGTACCTCTGTT
This sequence comes from Bradyrhizobium sp. IAR9, assembly GCF_013408065.1. Classification (NCBI taxonomy): domain Bacteria; kingdom Pseudomonadati; phylum Pseudomonadota; class Alphaproteobacteria; order Hyphomicrobiales; family Nitrobacteraceae; genus Bradyrhizobium; species Bradyrhizobium sp. IAR9. Next base: position 72,610 of record NZ_JACBZW010000012.1, on the reverse strand, counting down.
CGACGAGCGCGTGTCGGCCTCGGGAGGACACGAGTGATGTCTGCTTTACCACTGCGCGCGAGCGCGTTATCGCTAATACTGGCGGTGGTGCCGAACACCGCAGTGCTCGCCCAGCAGACCCTGCCGCAATCCCAGGAGGCGCAGATGCCGACGCTGGCGCCGCGGCCGAACTTCGGCGGCAGCGTTGGCAACGGCAGGCCGAGTGTATTCATGCAGGTCCCCGTGACCACGTTGTTCCCGGGCGCACAGCCGGATCCGCCTGTGATCAAGAACCCGGTCCAGGGCGACCCCAATGCCGAGCAGCGCGGGATGACTTATTTCGTCAATTTCAATTGCGTCGGCTGCCATGCTCCGAATGGCGGCGGCGGCATGGGACCGGCGCTGAGCAACAACCTCTTCACATACGGCTCTCAGCCCGAGAACATCTATCTGTCGATCTATCAGGGTCGGCCCAATGGCATGCCGGCGTGGGGCGGCGTGCTGCCCGACAGCGTGATCTGGGACCTCGTGACCTATATCGGCAAGATCAGCAACGACCCAAGCCGGCAATGGGGCCGCACTTTCTCGGCAAATCCCCTGTCGCCTGAGGTGGAGCAGGTCCCGAGCGAGCAGGTCTCGACGACCGATCCATGGTCTGCCACCAAGACCTTCAACTTCGGCCAAAAGCCCTGATGGAGTGCAGAGCAGCCGATGGTCCGTCCAACGACACAATTGCTAATCGTCGCGCTGCTCGCCGTGACTGCCGCTGCCTGCGAGCCGGGCAAGGCCGCCGGCCCCGATAATTTCACCGGGGATGCGCGCCGAGGCAGCGACCTCGTCAAGCAATATCAATGCGGCACCTGTCATGACATTCCCGGCATTGCTGGTGCCGACGGCAATGTCGGCCCGCCTCTGCACCGGATCGGCACGCGCACCTACATCGCCGGCTATATCCAGAACTCGCCGGACAACATGGCTGACTGGATCGAAGATCCGCAGCGTGCGTTGCCCGGCAACGCCATGCCGAAAATGGGAATCTCGCAGAAGGACGCGCGCGATATCGCCGCGTTTCTCTATACGCTGAAGTAGACCATATGAACTCCACATCCCGCTCTGCAAACTTGTTCCGTGATACGCCGTTGCTGGCCATGACCGTTGTGGTCGTCGCCATCATGGGAGTTGGTCTCGTTGCCGGTGGTGCGTGGCTCGCGGCGCTTAGCCGCTCCGTCTACTATCTCGTTGCCGGCATCACGCTCCTCCTCACGAGCTGGCTGCTCGCGCGCCGGCGTGCCGAGGCGCTCCGGGTCTATGCCCGCTGCTGCTCGGCACCTTGGCGTGGGCGATCTGGGAAGCCGGGCTGGATTTCTGGTCGCTCGCGCCGCGCGGCGACGTGCTTGCACCATTGGGCGTCTGGCTGCTGTTGCCGTTCATCGCGGGCCGCCTGATACCGCGGATGCGGACCGCGCGATGGGCGCGCGGCCTGGTGCCGATCGTGGCCGCCGGCGTGCTCGCTTTCTCCCTGACGCGCGATCGTCACGACCTTGCCGGCACCATCGCGGACAGCGCAACACCGGCGCCGTTGTCTCCTCCGAAGCAGCCCCGCCCACCGCCGGCGCGGACTGGACGGCTTATGGCGGCAGCGGTTGCTATTCCGCGCTCTCCCAGATAACTATAGCCAATGTAAAGCATCTCAAGCTCGCCTGGGAATTCCGCACGGGCGATCACAGGGGTCCTGATGATCCCGACGAGATCACCAACCTGGCAACGCCGCTCAAGATCGGTGACCTGCTCTACACCTGCTCGCCGCACCAGATCGTGTTCGCGCTCGATGGCGACCGGCCAGTTGCGCTGGAAGTTCGATCCACAGGTCCAGCACAAAGGCCTTCCAGCACATGACCTGCCGCGGCGTGTCCTATCACGCCACGAAGCCTGGCGCCGTGACGGCCGACGGCGCCAGGCGCCAGGTGATTGTCTGGAACGCATCTTCGTGCCGACCAATGACGGCCGGATGTTTGCGCTGGATGCGCAGAGTGGCTTGCCTTGTGCCAGCTTCGGCGATCATGGGCAGATCGACCTCAAGGAAGGTAGCGAGGTCCAGACGCTCGGCTTCAACGAGGGCACCTCGCCGCCTGTCGTGACCGACAAGGTGCTGATCGTCGGTGGTGCCGTCATCGACAATTATTCCGACAAGGTCCCGTCAGGCGTGATCCGCGGCTTCGACATCTATTCGGGACGGCTGATCTGGGCCTTCGACGCAGGCAATCCCGATCCGAACGAGATGCCGTCGGCCTCACACCATTTCACGGCGGGCTCACCGAATTCGTGGAGCATCTCGGCGGTCGATGAAAATCTCGGGCTCGTCTATATCCCGCTCGGCTCGAGCTCTCCGGATATCTGGGCGGTGGCCGTTCGCCTGACAAGGAGCGCTACGATTCAGCGCTGATCGCACTCGACATCACGACCGGGAAGCTGCGCTGGTCATTCCAGAACGTGCATCACGATCTCTGGGACATGGACATGCCCTCGCAGCCGAGCCTGGTCGATCTGCGTTCGAATAGCGGCACCACGCCTGCGATCTACATTCCGGCGAAGACCGGCGACATCTTCGTGCTCGACCGTCGCGACGGACATCAACTGGTGCCCGCGCCGGAGAAGCCGGTGCCGCAGGGCGCCGCGCCCGGCGACAGGCTGTCTCCTACCCAACCCTTCTCGGGGCTGAGCTTCCGTCCGCCCGGCGTGCTGACGGGCGCGGAGATGTGAGGCAGCACAATGTTCGACCAGCTGGCCTGTCGCATCAAGTTTGGGCGTCTCCGCTACGAGGGACCGTTCACGCCACCCTCGGAGCAAGGCACGCTGGTGTTCCCCGGCGATTTCGGCATGTTCGAGTGGGGCGGCATCGCAGTCGACCCGCAGCGCCAGATCGCCATCGCAAATCCGCAATCCATTTCCTTCGTCTCGCGCCTCGTGCCGCGCGAGAAGGACAATCCCGCCGCGCCGAACGCGGCGCATCCACCTGGCACCGAGCTCGGCGTGCAGCCGATGTACGGCGCACCCTACGGCATCGATCTCGGCATCTTCCTGTCGCCGCTCGGCATCCCTTGCCTTGCCCCGCCCTGGGGCAATATCGCCGCCATTGACCTCAAGACGCATAAGGTGGTGTGGCAGCACCGCATCGGCACGATCCGCGACCAGGCCCCGCTCCCGCTGCCGTTCAAGCTCGGGGTTCCCATGCTGGGCGGACCGACCGTGACCGCGGGGGGGCGTCGTCTTCATCACGGGGACGATGGACGACTACATCAGGGCGTTCGACGTCCGCGACGGCAAGCAGCTCTGGCAGGATCGCCTTCCCGCCGGCGGTCAATCCACGCCGATGACATATGAGGCAGGCGGCAAGCAATATGTCGTGACGGTCGATGGCGGGCACGGCTCGTTCGGCACCAAGCTCGGTGACTACGTGCGGGCCTACGCGCTGCCATGATGCCCGTCGGTACGATGCGTGTATGCTCGGCGACGTCTTATCCTGTTCTGCCGGCGCGGACGAGCAACTGCCAAGGCTGCGAAGGCCGCACACGCTGCTATTCCAAGCACAGCTAGCCCTGTGCTGATGACCCCAGCCGGCGGAAGCTGCTTCCGCGCCAGCCAACCTCCGTCGACCGACGTGCCCGGCGGAGATGCCTCGATCATGCTTCCCTCGCTGATCGGAGCCCGTCGCGCGCGCGACAAGAGAAACCGGAAGGCGCCTCCGAGCAAATCCTCGGTCAGCTTCGGCGCCACGGCGTAGGCCATCTGACCGGCACGGGCCGGCCACCCGACGGCCATTTCATCGCGTGGCGCGCGAACCAAGTTCAAAAAGGTCTGGGCAACGTCTTCGGACTGGTACAACAACGGGCCCGGATCGAGCCTCTTCCCGGACATGTTGGCGCCGTGGACGAATCCCGGCGTATCCACCATCGCCGGGAACACACCGCAGACATGGATGTGAGGATGTGCCCCGAGCTCCTGCCGCAGGCTTGCCGTGAATCCCCGCAGGCCGAACTTGCTTGCGGTATAGGCCGCAGCGAACGGTGTCGGCGCCCATCCCCCAAGCGAGATATTGTTGATCAGGATGCCTCGCTTCTGGCGCAGGAAGATCGGAAGCACTGCGAAGGCGCCGTGCATGGCTCCCAGCAGATTGACCTCAACAGTACGGCGATGAAGTGCAAGATCGGCGTCCTGGTAGGCGCCGAACACACCCGTGCCGGCATTGTTAATCCAGACGTCGATCCCGCCGAAGGCGTCCTCCGCCTGCCTGGCCAGTCGCTGCACCGCTTCGGCATCGCTAACGTCGGTCGGGACTTCCACGGCGCGGCCTCCCAGCGCCTCGCACTCCGCCGCTAGGCCACTCAGGACCTCGCCGCGCCGCGCGGCGAGCGCCACGCTCGCCCCTTCCCGCGCAAATGCCAGCGCCGCAGCCCGGCCTATTCCGCTGGATGCCCCCGTAATGACCACGCGCGTGCCTGCCATTGACCGGGTCGGCGATCGCGAAGTGCTCCTAGGAAGCAGCCATCGCAGTGACCGGCCGAGACGCTGTGTGCCGCCGTTTTCGAACCAGTCGCCGTGGGCAAAAATGACCCGCTCGGGCGCAAGGCCCACGAGCCGCTCTGCCGCGGCTTGGACGGAACGGCCGCCCAGGCGCAACAACATCCGCAAATAGATCGGTGCCATCCCGTCCGGCTTGGCGATGCCAAGCAGGCTTGCGGCGGTCTGGTTTGAGGGAGGAAGATGATGAGGATCGAGATTTTGCACGAGATCCGTCAGGACCAATGTGCGGCTCCGTTTGTCGAATATCTCCACCTCGGAAAATATCGGGGCCTGCAACGAGACGGTCTCGGGCTCGACCGCCCACTCTTCAGGGGTGGTCTCGCCAAGCTCGCGATCAATGCGAAGGCCGGCCTCGCGTGCCTGCTTCCGCGCCGAAAGTCCGCGCGCCGCGAAGGTCCGTGCTTGCGGCAACTCTCTCTGCCAAGCAGGCAAAAACGTCCAATGCGCAACGTTCGGCGCCATCAAATATTCGATCGAACCCAGACGTTCCAGCTCATCGCGCAGAGCTCGCGAATATCGCACCGGCGAGTGCAGGATAAGGTCGCCGTTCGACAACCGGATGACCGTCATGCGAACAGGCAGGCGCAAGCCCGCTGCACTGATGGGTGCATCGTCGACGATCCAGATGTCGTCCGTGGCCCTCGTCAGGGTAGCAGTGAGTGAGGAGGCATCAACTTCGTGCATGAGCGTCTTCCGATGGAGACCTTGCTCAAATTTCCAGATAGGACGCTCGTTCCTCTCACCTTTACCTCCGCGCGACGGAGGCTTCGGACAAAGCCCTGGAACCGGCCTGCCTGAGGTCGTCAAGAGCAGAAGCTTCGAGGCCACGTGAGTCCGGGCACCAATCTCGCGACGGGAGATGCTTTCGCAACTTCCTCGAGCATGGCGCGCAAAATCGCCGTCGTATCGGTGTCTAACATCGAAGCCGCCTCCACTGAAAGACCCCCGACTAAGGCAACGGGGACGGGGGAGATTAAACATTGTTAAAGATCGAGCGACCCGTAGATAAATTTTCGCGTGGCTCGCAGCGGCCTCCTAGTGTGATCTCGTTTCAGTGGGAACATTGAAGATCGTCGAAGGTCGAATACGCATGAATCGATAGACCGTATCACAGGTTATTGCCTGCCCTTTTCCATTTGAGTCAGAGTTGGTGGAGGCGCGGGCGATCGGAAGACCAATGCAGACTGGATTTGCCTTTTCCAGGCTCGCCGATCACCTGGCGAGTCTCGGTGACGTGACCGCCCACGATCTCGATCTGCTGGCAGAGATGCCGAGCACAATCGCGCACCTCAATTCACATCAGGCGATCCTGCGCCACGGCGATGACAGCCATCAATGCTGCGTGCTGCTCCAGGGTTATCTGTCCTGGCAGGATGCCCAGCGAGCAAACGGGCAGATCACATCGATCTCTGTGCCCGGCGACATCGCTGACCTCCAGACACTCTACCGGCCCCGCATCAACGGCAACCTCATTGCGCTCGGCCCCGCCGTTGTCGCGCTCGTGCCACATCGCTTCTTCCGCGAACTATCAGCTCGCTCGTCTGCGTTGTCGCGTACCCTGCTGCTGATACTGCTTCGTGACCACGCCATACAGCGCAACTGGACGATCAATCTCGGCAGCCGGGATGCGTTGACACGAGTGGCCCACCTGCTCTGCGAGATCACCACGCGACTGCAAAATGTCGGGCTCGCCAAGGATTTGAGGTTGTCTTCGCCCTTCACCCAATCCGACCTCGCCGCGGCCTGCAGCATCTCTCCCGTCCACGCCAACCGTACCATCCAGGAATTACGGCAAGGCAACCTGTTGAAATGGCAGGGCAAGACTCTGGTGATCTCGGACTGGCCCGGGCTGGTTCGGCTGGCGGGCTTCGAGCCCGACTATCTCGGCATCCGGCCGTGCGATCAAAGCGCGCGGCCGGCCCAATTGGAATCGGCTAAAGCCGCCGTCGTGCCGGCCTGACGGTATTTATGCGACCCTTTGCTGCAGTTCGCACGCCCCCGCAATGCTTCGGCCACTTCAGAGATCACAGCGCCCCAGTCGCCGGCCGCCTTTTGACGAAACAACCGCAAGCTCGGATACCAAAGTGAACGGCACCCTGATGACGGCCACCGCCAGTCACAGTCGGCGTGCAGCAGCACCCAGGCCTCGCATCCGAGCGCGCCCGCGAGATGTGCGACCATGGTATCTACGCAAATGGCCAGATCGAGCTGGCACAGAAGATGGCCAAGGGTCGGGATGTCCGGCGTACTGATGTCGCATGCGCCGATCGGGATGAGATCTTCAGCTGGCGCATCCCTCTGAAGCGAGTGAAGCGCTACGCCAGGGACAGCGAGATGTCGCAGCATTGCGGGCGCAATCGCCCGTCGCTTGTCCCATTGGCCAACTTCCCAGACCAGGCCGACGGCCAGAACTTCGCCGTCGACTGAAACAGGCGTGCTCCTTGCCGGCAGGGTCAAATATGGCGCGGGCATCTCGACTTGCTCTCGTCCGACCTTGAGAGCGTGCGGTACCTCCATAATCTCTATATCCACCTCGAAATCTGTTTCGGGCGTCCCCTCATGGAGCGCAAGTGCGCGATCGACGCCTGTCGTGCGCTCCACCAGCGGCAACAGTCCGGCCTGACACCAGACCGTGACGCTGCGCGCCAAGTCGCGGAGAGGCTGCATGAAGCGCAGAAACTGGAGGGTGTCGCCGAGCCCGTGGTAGCAGCGCACCAGCACGTGCCTGTCCGTGAGCGGCTCTCCACGCCAGATCCGCTGGAGATGACGCGGGCCGGTGTGCTTTGGCGGATAGGCCAGCACTGCCAGATCGCGGTCGTTAATGGCCCAGGCGCGCGCGAAATCGCCCGCGCGCATCGCCTCCACCCAGTCGTTCGCCATCGCCGGCGATCCGGCTAGCGGCGGACGAATTTGTGGAAACGGCTCAGCTTGCCGTCGCTGGTCCGGTCCTGGTGCAGGAAGGCAATATCAGCCTGATCGAATTTCTCGAAGAATTCGCCCCAGCCGATACGGTCGGGTCCCTCATCCGGCGGATCGAAATCGATACGCAGGATGCCGGCATGCCCGTCCTCCTCGGTTGCCTTGACCGTCGCCGGCTGGCCACTGCGCTCATCCACCCATTTGCGGATCGCGGCGTGGTCGGTGGTCTGCTGGGCTTCGCTGCTCTGGCTTTTGGATGTCATGCGGCACCTCGCGTGTTGGTAGGTCCGGCAATGTCACGGCATAGCATCGAACCATCTGCCGTGAAACGCGGGTCGGCAAGATTTGTTCTTTACGGCGCGAGGCGGCTGATGCGAGACGACCTGCATCATCTTCTTCATCTTCATCCAAGATGATCTTCGTTCCTTTCATGCAGCCCCGGATTCTATCCCAGGTTAAGCCCGGTGCATTTTCTTGCCCGGAATCGATCCGCGCGCAGGCATAGCGGCTTGGAAGCAGGAACGAATATACCTTCCGGCACGTTCGCCGACCTACTTACGCTGACGCAGCGCGTTTTTCCGGAGGTTTTCGTCCATGCACTCCCGTCTTCAGGACAGGCGGCGCGTACGCGTCGGTATCGTCGGCGTCGGCAACTGCGCAAGCTCCTTCGTCCAGGGTCTCACCTACTATCGGAACGCCAAGTCGAACGAGCCTGTGCCCGGCCTGATGAACGTCGACCTCGGCGGGTACCACATCAACGATATCCAGATCGCATCGGCCTTCGACGTCAACGCCGGCAAGGTCGGGCGCGACGTCGCCGATGCCATCTTCGCCAAGCCAAACAACACGCATCGCTTCGCTGATGTCGATCAGACTGGCGTGGTTGTTCAACGTGGCCCGGTGATGGACGGCATCGGTCATTATCTCGAAGATGACGTTCCGGTCGCTGACGTGCCGGAGGCCGATGTTTCGGAAGTCCTGGCGATGTCGCGCACCGACGTTCTGGTGTCCTACCTGCCCGTCGGCTCACAACGCGCAAGCGAATGGTATGCGGCACGCGCGATCGAAGCCGGCTGCGGTTACGTCAATTGCATCCCTGTCTTCATCGCCTCAAATCCGGACTGGCGGCGGCGGTTCGACGATGCCGGCCTTCCGATCATCGGCGACGATATCAAGAGCCAGGTCGGCGCGACTATCGTGCACCGCGTGCTTACCAATCTGTTTCGCGACCGCGGCGTGCGGCTGGACCGCACATATCAGCTTAATATCGGCGGAAACACCGATTTCAAGAATATGCTGGAACGCGAGCGGCTGACTTCGAAGAAGATATCCAAGACCCAGGCGGTCACCAGCCAGTTCGACGTCCCGATGGATCCCGACAACATTCACGTCGGGCCGAGCGACCACGTACCCTGGCTGACCGATCGCAAGCTCGCCTTCATCCGGCTCGAAGGCACGACGTTCGGCGGCGTGCCGCTGAGCGCCGAGGTCAAGCTCGAAGTGTGGGACTCACCGAACTCGGCGGGCGTCGTGATCGACGCGGTCCGCTGCGCAAAACTCGCCATGGACCGCGGCCAGGGCGGCGCCCTGACCGGCCCTTCGAGCTATTTCATGAAATCGCCGCCGCAGCAGTTCACCGACGAAGAGGCTGGACGGCGGACGCGCGCCTTCATCGACGACAAGGCGTACAGCTAATGGTCGGGATCATCCATCTTGTCCGCCATGGTCACCACGCCCTGCTCGGCCACACGTTGTGCGGCCGGATGAACGGCGTCACACTTGATGACATCGGTTGCGAGGAAGTCGCGCGTTGTGCGACCAACGTCAGTCCGCAGCCTGCCTTGATCCAGTCGAGCCCGCAGCGGCGCTGCATGCAATCGGCCTCCATTCTTGCGGCGCACTTCGGATCGCCGATCGAGATCGTCCCCGCGCTCGACGAGCTCGACTATGGCGAATGGACCGGACGATCGTTCGAGGAACTCGGCAGGGATCCGCGATGGTCACGCTGGAACAGGCGGCGCGGCAGCACCCGCCCACCCGGAGGCGAGAGCATGCGGTCGCTCCAGAAGCGTGTCGTCGGCCATTTGGAGCAATTGCGCAACGACCATTCGACTGGCGCCGTCATCGCCGTCAGTCATGCCGAGCCGATCCGTGCGGCGCTGCTGCATTACGCACGCAGGCGTCTTGACGACTTCCTCTCGATCAAGATCGATCCATCCAGCATCAGCACTCTCAGCGCTGACAGAGGCGGGTTCAGGATTACCGGGATCAACCAACGGGTGCCGGCGTGAAGATCGTCATTTTTGGACTGACGATCTCGTCCTCCTGGGGCAACGGCCACGCCACACTCTGGCGCGGCCTCTGCAAACATCTGACGCGTCTCGGCCACACTGTTGTCTTTTACGAGCGCGACGTGCCCTATTATGCCGGCGCCCGGGACTACAATGAATTGCCGGGCGGCCAACTGCAGCTGTTCTCGAATTGGGAGGAGACCCGCTCCCTCGCCCGCAGCGACATAGGAGATGCCGATATCGCGATCGTGACGTCCTACTGTCCCGACGCAATTGCGGCGACCGACCTGATCATGTCCGAAGGGCGCGCCGTTCCCGTCTTCTATGATCTGGACACTCCGATCACGTTGGCCCGGCTCATGGCAGGAACGTCCGTTCCTTATATCGGGGCGCGAGGTCTACGTGATTTCCCGCTCGTCCTCAGCTTCACGGGCGGACCGCGCGTTATCCACGAATTCCGCGAGCGGCTCGGCGCCCGCGACATCCGCCCTCTATACGGCCACGTCGATAGCGATATTCATCGACCGGTGCCGCCTCAACCGCACTACCGCGCGGATCTGTCCTATCTCGGCACCTACTCCGAAGACCGCCAGCACGGGCTCGAAGCGCTATTCGTCGAACCGGCACGAGCGCGGCATGACCTGCGTTTCCTGATCGGCGGAGCCCAATATCCTGACGACTTTCCGTGGTCGCCAAACATCTACTTCGTGCGGCATCTGCCGCCATCGGAGCATGCGCCGTTCTTCGCGTCCTCGCGCCTGACCCTCAACGTCACGCGCAAAGCCATGGCTGAAATGGGCTGGTGCCCCTCCGGCCGTCTGTTCGAGGCCGCGGCCTGCGGTGTCCCGCTCCTGAGCGACGACTGGCCGGGCATCGAAGAGTTCTTCACGCCCGGCAGGGAGATCCTGATCGCTCGCGGCGCAAAGGACGCCTTGGCCGTGCTGGCGATGTCGAGCGCCGAGCTCCAAACCATCGCCAGATACGCCTATGAGCGGACGATGGATCAGCATACATCCGACATACGGGCGCGCGAGCTGGTGGCGCTGCTCGAGCAGGCGGTATCCAGCGGTGCGCGTTACCAGCAATCCGAGGAGGCCTGACATGTGGGGCATCGTTCCGGCCGCGGGCCGCGGCAGTCGTATCCAGCCGCTGGCTTTCTCCAAGGAGTTGCTGCCCGTCGGCAGCCGGTGCGACGATGGCACCGAGCGGCCCTGCGCGGTCTCCGAGTATCTGCTGGAGCGCCTGATCCTCGGCGGCGCGGACAAGATCTGCTTCGTGATCTCGCCGGGAAAATCCGACATTCTGGAATATTTCGGCGATCATTATGGCAGTGCCCAGCTCGCTTATGTCGTCCAGCCCGACGCATCCGGCCTATGTGACGCCGTCTTCAGGGCCGGTACCGTGGTCGGCCAAGAGGAGGACATCGTCGTCGGCCTGCCCGACACCGTGTGGTTTCCAAAAGCCGCCTTGCGGGCGCTGCCCGAGACCCACCTCTCCTTCCTGCTCTTCCCCGTCGAGCGTCCGGAATTCTTCGACGCCGTCGTGCTCGACGGCGATAGCGTGCGGGAGATCCAGGTCAAGCAATCGAACCCATCATCGCGATGGATCTGGGGCGCATTCAGGATGTCCGCCCACGGCTTCCGCGAACTGCACGAACTCTGGATCGACCGGGACCAGCGGGACGAATATTTCGGCACGTTGGTCAATGCTTATCTCCAGGCCGGCGGCAGTGGCATCGGGATCAAGGCAGGCGAGTCCTATGTCGATATCGGGACCGTCGGCGGCTATCGCACGGCAATGGCGCTCCTTGCGGAGAGCACAGGCGCCGACAGTCGATCGAGATTGCGGGCTGACGCCGCGGATGGAACTCGACCGATCGCTGCAATGGAGAATGGAGCGACTGCATGACGAGAGCGCTACTCACGCGCGAGGAAATTCGCAGGCGCATCGACGCGCTCGGGCCGTGGTTTCACAATCTCGACCTCAACGGTGTGCCGACCGCCCCCACCCACTTCCTGGGCGACTATCCCAACGTGAAATGGCGCCGCTTCGCGGGAATCATACCGGACCGGCTCGACGGCAAGAGCGTACTCGACATCGGCTGCAATGCCGGCTTCTACGCCATGGAGATGAAGCGGCGGGGCGCCGAGCGCGTGCTTGGCCTCGATACCGACGAGGAGTACCTCGCTCAGGCCCGCTTCGCCGCCGAGGTGAACGGCCTCAGGATCGAATTCCGCCAGATGTCGACCTACGACGTCGGACAGCTCCGCGAGAAGTTCGATCTCGTGATCTTCATGGGCGTGCTCTATCATCTGCGTCATCCGCTGCTGGCGCTGGATCTCATCCATGAGCACGTCGCCACGGATCTCCTGCTGTTCCAGTCGATGCAGCGCGGCACCAGCCATGTCGATACGATCGACAAGAATTACGATTTCTGGACCACCGACCAGTTCGATTCCGCCGGCTATCCCAAGCTGCACTTCATCGAGCACAAATATGCCGACGATCCCACCAATTGGTGGGTGCCGAACCGGGCCTGCGTTGAGGCCATGCTGCGCAGCGCCGGCTTCGCGATCACCGCACATCCTGAGGAGGAAGTCTACCTCTGCAGGCGAACCGATCGGCCTCAAATCGACGGTCCCGTCTATCCATCCCGGAGTACTAGCTGATGATCGAGGCCGCCAAGATCTGGAACGAGCCGAACAACAAATCACATTGGGATCTTCAGATCGATCCGGATTGGTCCATGTTCGCGGACCTTGCCATTGCGGCCGGCAAGGCGATCCGCAGTACTCGGCCCGCGCTGCCCATCGTGCTTGGCGGCATCTCGCCGATCGACCCCTCCTTCATGCGGAAAATGCAGAGCCGCGACGTTCTCGACCATTTCCACGCGGTCGCCGTACACGGCTTTCCGCTCGACTGGAACCTGTGGCGGATCGGCGAGTGGCCGGCCAAGATCGAGGAGATCAAGGCGGTCACCGCGCTTCCCGTCTGGGTCACCGAGGTCGGCGTCTCCTCGTTCGGCGCCGAAGAGGTGCAGGCCTGGGGCCTGTTGCGCACCGCCGAGCTCCTGATCGGCCGCGCGCCGCGCATTCACTGGTACAGCCTTTATGACCTTCCCTCCGCATGGGAAGCCACGACGCGGCACAAGGAAGCTGAGGGCTCGTCCTATTACAGGCATTTCCACATGGGCCTGCTGCGCGAGGATGGCACGCCGAAGGCGGCCGCCAACCTGTTCGGCGCCTATGCCCCGGCCATGGGGCTGTGCCAGTGGTTTCACTTTGAGGATCATCGCCTCGACAATGCCGTGCAATGGATGCGCCGTCTCGGCGTGACCCATCTCAGGACTGGCCTGTCATGGGCTGACAGTTTCCGTCCGAATGCGCTAGATTGGTTCGACCGCCAGATGGAGACGCTGGCGGAATTTCAGGTCACCGTCACGTTCTGCTTCACGCCTGAGCATCGAGGCATCGAGCCGCATCACACCAGCCCGCCGCTCGATGTCAATGAATTCGCCGATTTCTGCGCATCGATGGTCGATCGTTACTGCTCGAAGACCGGTCTTGCCGCCTCGCCAGCATCGGCCGATCCTCCCATCGGAGAGCCAACATGCGTGCCCTGATCCTGGTCATGGACTCCGTCGGCATCGGCGGTGCGCCGGATGCCGCACGCTATGGCGACGATGGCGCCAACACCGTCGGTCACATCGCGGACGCGTGCGCGGCTGGGCGGGCCGACAGCAACGCCCGCGAGGGTCCGCTCTATCTGCCGAATCTCGTCGCGCTGGGCCTTGGCCAAGCCTGCAGCCTCGCTAACGGTCGCGTGCCGCCGGGCCTGGACGGTCCGGTCGAGCACCGGCAATTTGGCTGCGCAAGCGAAATCTCGAAGGGCAAGGATACACCGTCGGGCCATTGGGAGATCTCCGGAGTGCCGGTCCCGTTCGAATGGGGCTATTTCCCCCGAACCAAGCCCTGCTTTCCCGCGGATCTGACGAACGCATTGTGCGATCAGGCCGCGCTACCCGGGATCCATGGAGATTGCCACGCGTCCGGTACAGAGATCATCGCAGAGTTCGGCGAGCGCCACATGCGAACGGGAATGCCGATCTGCTACACCTCAGCCGACAGCGTGTTCCAGATCGCAGCGCATGAGCAGACTTTCGGGCTCGAACGTCTGTACGAGATTTGCGCAATCGCAAGACGACTGATCAATCCCCTCAACATCGGCCGCGTCATTGCCCGCCCTTTCGTCGGCACAAGCGCGAGCGACTTCAAGCGGACGGCGCACCGGCGCGATTTTTCCGTGCTGCCCCCTGAAAACACCATCCTGGACCACGCCGCGAGCGCCGGCCGTGACATCGTGACCATCGGCAAGATCGACGACATCTTTGCTCATCGCGCGACAGGGCGAAACTTGCGCGGCGATGGCAACATGGCGCTCTTCGATGCCACACTGAGGGGACTGGCGAGCCTTGCGGATGGCGGATTGCTGTTCGCCAACTTCATCGACTTCGACACGCTCTACGGCCACCGCCGAGACGTTACCGGCTATGCCACGGCACTGGAAGCCTTCGACGATCGCCTGCCCGAACTATTGTCCCGATTGCGCAGCGATGATCTTCTCATCATCACCGCCGATCACGGCTGCGATCCCACCTGGAGCGGCACCGATCACACTCGCGAGCAGGTGCCAATCCTGGCCTGGACGACGCAATCTTCTTCTCCCGTCGGCCGCCGCGCCGGCTTTGCCGATATCGGCGCCACCGCGGCAAGGCATCTTGACCTGCCCCAGCCGCTTCACGGGGTGCATTTCTAGACGTCGTCAGCACACCGATTCACTTGGGTTATTGATCCAGGTTATAGAAATATTCGTTTGTACAATTCCGAGGAACGAACATTCCTCGCATTGCTTCTGAGTCCATACGTGACCGGCGCGCAGGTCATCCGACCAGTCAGCAAGGTGCGCTTCACCAGACATCATCGACCGATCCGAGCGGATCGGTCTTAAGGTTGCACGGAGCGGTGAATGACGCGGGTATTGATTACGGGGGGCGCGGGCTTCATCGGCTCTCATGCGACGGACATTCTGCTGGCGGCGGGCTACGAAGTCCGTCTGCTCGACAACCTTTCGCCGCAGGTTCACGGCAGCAACCGCCAGCGCCCGACCTATCTCGCCGACGATGCCGAACTCGTCGTTGGCGACGTCACCGACAGCCTTGCCGTGGACCACGCGCTGCGCGGCGCCGACATGGTGCTGCATCTCGCTTCCGCCGTTGGCGTCGGCCAGAGCATGTACGACATTGAGCCCTATGTGCGGACGAATGAGCTGGGCACCGCCGTACTGCTCCAAGCCTTGTCGAAGCGCCCCGTCGAACGGTTGGTCGTCGCCTCGTCCATGAGCATCTATGGCGAAGGCCTCTATCGCAGGCCCGATCAAAGCGTCGTTGCCTGCGACGAACGATCAATCGAACAGCTCCGCCGAGGGGAATGGGGGTTGCGCGACACGGCCGGGCATCCGCTCGAGCCGGTGCCTACGCCGGAGACCAAGTTGCCTTCACTCAGCTCGATCTATGCGCTGAACAAGTATGCACAGGAACGCATGTGCCTGATCACCGGCAAGGCTTACGGTATTCCGACCGTCGCGCTGCGCTTCTTCAATGTTTTCGGCCCCCGTCAGGCCCTGTCGAATCCTTATACCGGCGTGCTTGCCATCTTCGCCGCGCGGCTCCTCAACGGGCGCCCCCCGCTCGTGTTCGAGGATGGCGAGCAACGTCGCGATTTCGTTCACGTGCATGATGTCGCCCGTGCCTGCCGCATCGCGCTGGAAGCCGAACATGCGCTTGATGTCTTCAACGTCGGCTCGGGCCAAAGCCGCACCATCCTGTCGGTGGCCGAGGACCTCGCCGAGGTCATGGGACACAGCGATATCGCGCCCGAGATCACGCTCAAATACCGCGCCGGCGACATCAGGCACTGCTTCGCAGACATCGGCAAATCGCGCGACCTTCTCGGCTTCGAGCCGCATGTGTCCTTCAAGGACGGCCTGGAGGAACTCGCGGATTATCTCGCAGACCAGGTTGCCGACGACCAGGCCGAGCGGGCTACGCAGGAGCTGCTACAACGAGGGTTGGTTGCGTGATGAATGAGCAAGATAGCAGGCCCGTGCTAATCACCGGAGGTTGCGGCTTCATCGGCTGTAATCTTGCCGACCGGCTGGCGAAGCGCGGCGAGCGTGTATTGGTGCTGGACAATCTAGCTCGCGCGGGCGTGCGCGAGAACGCGCAATGGCTGAAATCAAGGCACGGCGACCTCATCACCATCGCAGTGGCCGACGTCCGCGAGCTGATCCCGGTGATCGACGCCGTACGCGATGCCCGCGCCGTGCTGCATTTGGCAGCTCAGGTCGCCGTCACGGACAGCGTGAGCGATCCCGCTGCCGATTTCGAGATCAACGCACGCGGCACCCTGAACGTGCTCGAAGCGGTTCGGCTTCACAACAGCACCGCGCCGATCGTATTCGCGTCCACCAACAAGGTCTATGGCCGCCTGATCGAGGACAGTGAGATCGCCCTCACCGGCCGTCGTTATACGCCCACTAGCGCCCTGCTGGCGGACGGCATCTCCGAGAACGCGCCCCTCGACTTCTACAGCCCCTATGGCTGCTCCAAGGGAACCGCCGATCAGTACGTCCATGACTATGCGCGAGTCTACGGGCTCCAGACCGTGGTGATGCGCATGAGCTGCATCTACGGCCCCCGCCAGTTCGGCACTGAGGATCAGGGCTGGATCGCGCACTTCCTGCTGAGCGCGATCCGCGGCAAGCCGTTGACGATCTATGGTGATGGCTATCAGGTTCGCGACGCCTTGCACGTGTCGGATGCCGCCGCGGCCTGGCTCGCGGTGCTCGATCGCATCGCGCTAGCGCGGGGACGCGTATTCAATCTCGGCGGCGGGCCCGCCAACGCGGTCAGCCTTCGCGAGCTCATCGACCATATCACGGAACTGGCCGGTCGTGAAATCGCTTACAGCTTTGCCGATTGGCGTCCGGGCGATCAGCCCTGGTACGTCACCGACAACCGTGCTTTGTCGACCGCACTCGGTTGGGCACCGCGGGTTTCGCTGACGGAGGGCCTCCGCTCGCTCCACGCCTGGCTCGACAGTCGTTTTGGAGCAGCTCGGGGTAACCGCGAGGCCCTGGCATGAGGCGCGTCGCCCTGATCAATCCGAATTGGGATTTCGGCGGCAGCATCTATTTCGGGTGCCGGTCCTCCCACCTTCCGCTCGAGCTCGGCATCTCCGAGGATTATCTGAGAGCGGCCGGGCACCGGACGCTGTTGCTCGATGCGCACATGTTCGATCTGTCGTTGCGGGACATCGAGGCCGAACTGCGTGCATTCGAGCCCGACATGATCGTCATCACGACGGCGCCGACCTATCTGTTCTGGCGTTGCGCGCCACCGGAGCTGCGCGTTCCGCAGGAGCTCGCATCGGCGGCGCGGGATCTCGCGCCAGTCCTGGCCGCAGTAGGTCCGCACGGCTCAACGACCCCACGGGCGGCGCTCAGGAAGCTCGGCGTCGACCTGGTCGTAATGGGCGAATGCGAAGGATCCTTGTTGAGGCTCGCAAACGGCGAGCGAGACTTTCCCGGTCTGTGCTTTGCCGACGGTGGCTCAATCCGCGTCAATGGCGGTCCTCAAGCTGTCGAGTTCAGGGATCAGCCGGCGCTCGCTTGGCCGGACGAGATGATCCGGCGTCATCATCACCACCATCACCGTTTCGACGCCGAGCCGGTCGGCCCCGGCGCGGAGGTCGAGGCTTCGCGGGGATGCCCCTACAACTGTACGTTCTGCGCCAAGGAGAATTTCCGCAACGCCTACCGCAAGCGCCCTCCCGCGATCATCCTTGATGAGATCGACAGCCTGCGCGGCCAAGGCGTCGAATATATCTACTTCATCGACGAGATATTCCTTCCGAATGCAGAACTGCTGGAAGGGCTGAGCACGCGCGGCATCAAATTCGGCGTGCAGACGCGGATCGATCTCTGGAAGCCAGACATGCTCGCGCTGCTCGGCCGCGCCGGCTGCGTTTCGATCGAGGCTGGAATCGAGAGCCTCACGGTCGAGGGACGGGCGGCGCTCGCCAAGAACTGCAAGATGACCACCGATCAGCTTGCTGACCGGCTGGTCGAGGCCCGGCGCCACGTCCCCTTCGTACAGGCCAATCTGATCGAGGTGCCCGAGGACGAGGATCCCGTGGTGCAGCGCTGGCGCCGCAAGATGCAGGATGCCGGCATTTGGGCCAACGACCCAGTCCCGCTCTACCCTTATCCCGGCTCGCCGGATTACCGAAAGCTGTGGGGCGAAGCCGACGATTTCGCCTGGGAGCGCGCGCACCGGCATTATCTCGGAATGTACGACCAGTTCAGCGACGTGCAGAACGATCGGCCGATGCCCCTCGATGCCCTCGAACATCCGGTGGCGCCATGAGCCGAGATGCGGACATCAAAATCCTGATGACGACCGACACCGTCGGGGGCGTATGGACCTATTCCTGCGCCCTCGCCGCGAGCCTTGCCGCCTCGGGCGCCGAAGTTACCTTGGCAACCATGGGCCCGCCCGCGCGCGCCGACCAGCGCGAGATGCTGCGCGACTCTCGAGTCCGCCTCGTCGAAACCGACCTCGCTTTGGAGTGGCAAGATCCGGAAGGACGCGACTTTCCCAAGGCCGAACGTGTCCTCGCCGGCCTCGAAGCGAGGCTCAGGCCCGACGTCGCCCACCTCAACAGTTTTCGGGAGGCAACCCTGCCGTGGCATGCGCCGACCGTTCTCGTCGCGCATTCCTGCGTCAACTCATGGGCGCTGGCCTGCCAGGATTCGGCATGGCTCGGGGAGCCCCGATGGGCGCGTTACACGGACCGGGTGGCCGCTGCGCTCAACAATACGCAGGCATGGGTTTGCCCGAGCCAGTCCTTTCACGATGACATCGTTGAGATCTATCACCCGCGCTCTCCCGGCGCCGTGATCTGGAATGGGATTGCGGCTGGCGCCGCGCCAAGCCGAAAGCGGGAGCTGATCTTCGCGGCCGGCCGCCTGTGGGATCGTGCCAAGAATATCGAAGTCTTGGCTGAGGCTGCGCCAGGACTGGATTGGCCGGTCGAGGTCGCGGGCCCGGCCGAGATGGATCCCCTCGGCATCGCCTGGCTTGGTCCATTGCCGCACAGCGCCCTGCGCGAACATCTCCGACACGCAGCAATCTTCGTCAGCCCAGCGCTGTACGAGCCGTTCGGCCTCTCCGTTCTGGAGGCGGCCGCCGCCGGCTGCGCGCTCGTGCTGTCGGATATTCCAACGTTCCGGGAATTGTGGAGCGGAGCAGCGCTGTTCTTCGATGCCGGCGACAGTCAGGCCTTGCACCGAATCCTCGTCAAACTCTGCGCCGATGATCTCGAAAGGACGCGCCTGCAACGCGCGGCGTATGAACATTCCCTGACCTATTCCCTGGCGCGCACGACCAGCGCCTATCTCAAGCTCTACGAGGGGCTGCACGCCTCTGATCGCAGGTCAACGCAAGCCGGTCAGATCGAGGTGCGCGCATGAAATGCGTTCTGTTCTACCACGCATTCACCTCCTGCTGGAACAACGGCAACGCCCATTTCCTGCGCGGCTATGCCCGCGAGCTGCATGCACTCGGCCACGAGGTCGTGGTGTTCGAGCCGGTCGATGGCTGGAGCCGGTTGAATGCCATCCGCGAAAGCGGCAGTCAGGCCCTGCAAGACATCGGCCGGCTCTTCCCCGGCATCTCCATTCGTCGCTACGATGCTTCACTCGATTTCGATGAGGCTCTGGATGGTGCCGATCTCGTCGTCGTGCACGAATGGAATTCGCCCGACGTGATCGGGCAGATCGGATATAGCCGCGCGCACGGCGCCCCCTTCACGCTGCTGTTCCACGACACCCATCATCGGGCGGTCACCGCGCCGGACGAGCTCGCGCACTTCGACCTCGACGCGTTCGACGGCGTGCTCGCCTTCGGCGAGGTGCTTCGTCAGATCTACATGAATCTCGGCTGGGCAGACCGTGCTTATACCTGGCACGAGGCAGCCGACACGACCATGTATCACCCCTTGCCGCATATCGAGCGCACCGACGATCTGGTCTGGATCGGCAATTGGGGCGACGGCGAACGCAGCGCCGAACTCAACGAGTTTCTGGTCGAGCCCGTTGCTGAACTGAAGTTGAGCGCGAGCGTCTACGGCGTTCGCTACTCTGATGCCGCTCTCCAGACCATCCAGGCCGCGGGCATCCGCTATGGAGGCTGGCTGCCGGCGCACTGGGCGCCGGTCGCCTTCGCGGGAGCGCGCGCGACCGTTCACGTTCCTCGCGGGCCCTATGTGCGCTCGCTTCCGGGCATCCCCACCATTCGGGTGTTCGAGGCGCTCGCCTGCGGCATTCCCCTGGTCTCGGCCCCCTGGTCCGACGTGGAAGGCCTGTTTCCTGACGGCGCCTATCTCCAGGCCGCCAGTGGCGAAGAGATGAAGCGCGCGCTCCGTTCCGTGCTCGATGATCGGGAAATGTCCGCCGCCATGCTGGTCGCGGGGCTGCGGACGATCCGCGAGCGCCATACTTGCCGTCATCGCGCGCAACAGCTCGTGGGCATTGTGGAGGCCATTCGCGCCTCTGACGATTCGTCCCGGCCTCTGCGATACAGTGGAGCCTCCGCATGAAGATCTGCTTCTTCGGATCCAGCCTCGTCTCGTCCTACTGGAACGGTGCCGCCACCTATTATCGCGGCATGCTCAAGCAGATTGCGGCGCTCGGACACGACATCACCTTCTTCGAGCCCGACGCGTTCGAGCGGCAGGCCCATCGCGACATCGCCGATCCCGATTGGGCTAGGGTCGTCGTCTACCCCGCAACGTCCGATGGCTGGCGCGGCTCTCTCGATGCGGCGGCGCGATCGGCCGACATGCTGATCAAGGCCAGCGGCGTCGGCGTCTTCGATGAGGAGCTGGAGATCGCGGTTGCGGCCCTGCCCGCCCGGACCCTACGGATCTACTGGGATGTCGATGCCCCCGCCACTCTCGAAGCGATGGCGAACGATCCGAGCCATCATCTGCGCGGTGCGATTCCCTCCTACGACATGGTGCTGACCTACGGCGGCGGCGACGGCGTCGTGTCGGCTTACCGCGCCATGGGCGTGCGGGACTGCGTACCTATCTACAACGCGCTTGATCCTGAGACGCATTTTCCGTTCCCGCCAAGACCGAACTTCGCCTGCGATCTCAGCCTGCTGGCAAACCGCCTGCCTGATCGCGAACAGCGGGTCGAACACTTCTTTCTCGACGTCGCACTCGCGCTGCCGGACAAGTCGTTCCTGCTCGGCGGCTCCGGCTGGGAGACCAAGGACACGGCAAGCAATCTCCGCAAGATCGGTCATGTCGGCACCGGCGAGCACAACGCTTTCTTCGGCTCCGGACTTGCCACCCTCAACGTCAATCGCGACAGCATGGCGCGCTACGGCTTCTCGCCGCCGACGCGGGTGTTCGAGGCGATCGGGGCCGGCGCCTGCCTGATCACCGATCAATGGCCGGGTATCGACCATTTTCTCGAGCCGGATCGCGAGGTGCTGGTGGCTGCGAGTGGAGCTGAGGTGGCGGGCCATCTCAGCGCGCTCTGCGCCGATCGCGCCGCCGCGATCGCCAACCGTGCCCGCGCACGCGTCCTGAGCCAACACACCTATTGGCATCGCGCCCGCCAGTTCAACCAACTCTTTGTCGGAAGCAGCTCGCGCATCGAGGCAGCAGAATGAACCTCAGTATCGTCGTCGTCGGTCTTTCGGTCACATCGTCGTGGGGCAATGGTCACGCCACGACCTATCGCGCCCTGATCGAGGGCCTGGCGCGACGTGGTCACCATGTCACCTTCCTCGAGCGCGACGTCCCCTGGTATCGCGAGCATCGCGATCTGACCAAGCCGTCGTCGTGGACGGTCGAGCTTTACCAGTCGCTGAAGGACGTGCCTCGCCGCTTCGGTAAGCTGATCCGGGGCGCCGACCTCGTCATCATCGGTTCTTATGTGCCCGACGGCATTGCCGTTTCCGAGTGGATCACGAGTCAGGCGCGGGGAATCACCGCGTTCTATGACATCGACACGCCCGTAACGCTCGCGAGGCTCGACGAAGGCCTGAACTACCTGTCAGCCGCAATGATCCCACGCTTCGACCTCTATCTGTCATTCGCCGGCGGGCCCGTGCCCAACATGATCGAGGAGCGGTATGGAAGCCCGATGGCCCGGGTTCTCTATTGCAGCGCCGACACTGTGGCTTACGCTCCGCAACAGGCGGAGGTTAGATGGGCCCTCGGCTATCTCGGGACCTATAGTGAGGACCGGCAGTCCATCCTCGAACAGCTGCTCCTGTCCCCGGCGCGCACGCTGTCGTCAGAGCAGTTCGCGGTCGCAGGGGCGCAATATCCCGCTGATATCGTCTGGCCCGATAATGTCGTGCGGATCGAGCACCTCGCGCCAAAACAGCACCCGGGGTTCTATGCGGAACAGCGATTCACCCTCAACGCGACCCGCGCCGACATGCGTGCGCTGGGTTTTTCGCCGAGCGTTCGCCTGTTCGAAGCCGCTGCCTGCGGCACGCCCGTGATCTCTGACCATTGGCCGGGTATCGAAACAATCTTCGCACCGTCGCGGGAAATCCTGCTGGCCTCAAGCCCGCGCGACGTCATCGAGATCCTGCGCGACATGCCCGAGGAGCGTCGGCGCACTATTGCGGAATGCGCTCGCCGACGCGTTCTGACCGGTCACACCGCCGATCACCGGGCCTGCCAGCTGGAGGATTACTACGCCGAAGCAGCCGCGCACCGCCGCCGCAAATCCTCGCGGCCTGCCGCCAGCCGTCCCTTTCAAGTCGCCGAAGAGAGCCTGCAATGAAACTCCAGACCCGCATTCCTACGCTCCGCCGCTCGCCGACCGCGCTCATTGCTGGCGGTGCCGGCTTCATCGGCTCTCATCTCTGCGATTCTCTTTTGCAACATGGCAACGCCGTGATCTGCCTTGACAATCTCTTCACGGGGAGCATCGACAACATCAGGCCACTGCTGAACCATCCGAACTTCCGGTTCATCGAGCATGACGTGCAGGAGGAGATCGAGATCGACGGGGAAATTGACCGCATTTACAGCCTCGCCTGCCCAGCTTCGCCCCGGCATTATCAGAAGGATCCGGTCGGCACGATGAAGACATGCGTGCTCGGTACCATCAACCTGCTCGAGCTCGCGCACCGGAAGGGTGCCCGCGTCCTGCAAGCTTCCACGAGCGAAGTCTACGGTGATCCGGAGGTGCACCCACAGCCGGAATCCTATCTCGGTAACGTCAACCCAATCGGGCCACGAGCCTGCTACGACGAGGGCAAGCGCGCCGCCGAAACACTGATGTTCGACTATAACCGCACGCGGGAGACCGAGATCAAGGTGGCGCGCATCTTCAACACCTACGGCCCACGCATGCTGGAGAACGATGGCCGTGTCGTCTCCAACTTCATCGTGCAGGCCCTGCGCGGGGAGCCGATTACGATCTATGGTGGCGGTACGCAGACCAGAAGCTTCTGCTTCGTCGATGATCTCGTGCGAGGCCTCCAGTTGCTGATGGAAAGCTCCTCATCGGTGACCGGTCCCTGCAACCTCGGCAATCCGCACGAGGTGACGATCGAAGCTATAGCCCGAGAGGTTCTGACGTATACGGACTCGGCCTCGCCGCTCCGCTTCGAGGCGCTGCCAAAAGACGATCCAAAGCGCCGCAAGCCCGTCATTGACACCGCTATGCGGCTGTTGGGATGGCGCCCGCGGGTGGCACTGAAGGATGGTCTTCAAGCCACGATCGCCTATTTCGCAATGCGCATCGCGGGCGAGCCACCGGCGCTCGTGCCAGCTCTCGCGCAGCGAAAGAGAGGTCCGGCGCGCAGCCTGCTCAGTCCCGAATAGCCAGCTGAGAGCCAGAAGCGCTCATTCCGGCTCTGGCGGCTTGCGGCAGGAGCGCTGTTGCGCCCGCTTAGTCCTTGCTCTCTTCGATCTTGTCGAGAACGCGCTCCGGCGCGATATCTGAGGCGGCTTCCTGAAGCTCTTCGTTCTGCCGGGAATCTATCTCCATTTTTCGGGCCATTTCATCCAGGAGCGCGACCACCTTCGTGATCTCATGTTCGGTGAGGAGACTGATCTGCAGATCCAACTCCGCTCTTCTATCCGCTTCGGCCGCCATACGATTTTGAGAGATCAGAACAAAGGTCGAAAGAAAGATTGCCTCTACAGAGGCAATCATAGCGAGCACTACAAAGCTCTGATCCCATGGCACAATTCCTGGAAGCCATCCGAGGTTTGCGGCTATCCAAAATCCAAAAGCGAATAAGTGCAGGTAAACAAACTGCATGCTGCCGGTGAACGAAGTAATCGCATCGGCGACCTTTTGCTGAATAGACGCGTCGGATTGCTCGCGCTTCCTTCGTTCGACCAGAGCGTGGATATTCCGCTCGAGAGCCGGCGTCAGCCCGGGTGCAGCTTTTGGACGGGGCGCTAAGGGCTTCTTCATGACGTGGAAACCGGCGCCCCGGCGAGCGGTTCCTATAGCTTGGCTGCCCCGACGTCGCGCAATTGACTACCGCGAGGCCGACGTCCGGCGTGCAAGACCTCGGCGAGATGGAGCTACAAGATAGAGCCGCGACCTCGAGGCTGGCTGCTGCGGGAAGGATCGAACCTCCGAATGGCGGAACCAACACCTGCGTGATTTCAATGACTTCAAAGCGGGTCTGGAAAAGGGGCTCAAATGCCTTCTAATAAGTTCAATAATTTAGCGGCTGTTTTCAAATGAAAACAGTCCTCAACGTGGTTCGCTATCGCCTCTTCGTTGTCGAGCTTTGCCTGCGACAAGATCAGGACCGACATCGAAACTGCTAACCTGGATTCCTCACGGCATACATAAGACGTTCGTCGATATTCAAGGTCGATTGCTGGGCAACCGATTGCTACTTGTCTTCGCATCCCAGCTAAAAGTCGGTGACGACCCGAGGCGTCGTCGTTGAGGGAATGTTGCATCGGCATTTGCTCTCGACCGGCCTGTCGGTCCCAGCCAATTGCGAAGGCGTGCCGTTCGACTGCTCGCACATCTACGCCAGCTGCAATCTCGGGCCGACATGTATTGCAACGTCGCGGCCAAATCCACCGGACGCACGCTCGTCGGACGTCTCTACAATTCGACGAGCGACACCGGCATGCAGGACATGCTGAGCTACCTCATTGCGCACGACACGATGCACCAGCAGCAGTGACTTGCGGTGATCGAGGAGATGGGAGCCGAAGCATCCTGCCGATCCCGAACAGCTTCGATCGCAGCAAGGAAGCGACTGAGTCCAGATACATGTTTATGGGCATCGAGCGCAGCGGCTCGCTGCAAACCGGCCGCTATTGCGAGGGTCCGCCTGCGCTTAAATCCCATCGCGTTTCTTTTCTTAATTTGATGAGGATATGCAACAACTAAGGTTGATCTCGGACGATCGTTGAATGGGCAGAGGCGCGCGGCGAGGAATGTCGGCCCAGCTTGGCCTTGTCCAGTTGCTTACTCAGTTTACTCTGACGACCTCGCCCGGTTTTGGATGCTCGTTGCGTACTTCGGCTGTCGCCCGAAGATCCGCTTCATAACGAAAGTTAACGGCGCCTCATGGTCAACAGATCTAAGCAGAGCAACCATTCACAATCGCTGTTTTAACAGCACACACACGAATTGAGGCGCAGCCGAGACATTTGCACGAGCCGCATCCCACAATCGATCCGCACGACCCCGCCGCCTTTAGTCAATGGGCGCTTCGCTTGGGAAGAACGTCAGGGAGCTCAAGCCAGCGATTCATCAATTCGGCAGCGCCGCGGATGCGGTGGCCTACGGCCTCCAGCAGTGGCGGCACAGCGCCTCGCGCGGGCAGTGGCAAGCGCGCATCGGCGCGCCGCAGGTGGGCATTCTCTCCGAGACGAAGTGAGCAATTGAGCCTTGCACAACGGCCTTATTCTCCTCGGCGGTGCCTTCATTGCGATTGTTGGAAGCGAATTTGGGTATGCCAGTGCGGGCAGTGAGCAGCAGATAGCGGCCGTTGGCATCAAAGCTTGCGAGGCCTGACGGGTTTGGGCCGTACAGCGGCACTCGACTACCCTCGGGACGGACAACATCGACCGTCACGTAGGCCCAAGTGCCGACGAGTTGCTCTTTTAACGCTTCGTGCTGTCCGGCCGCATCGCCCGAGGGCAAGACAAGCCATAGAAGCGCGATAGCGGTCAATGCGAATGTGCCAAGCCGGCTCATGGCGCTTTCCTCCTCGCTGAACGGGGGCACGCGAGAGTGCGGCTGCATAGTCCGCGCGATTTGATATAAAGAGAACCGGGAATTTTCCTCTATCGGTATAGGGAAGGTCGATGGCCAGCCCGATCCTGAACTGGGAGAGCCGCCTCAGTCGTCGGCTCAAATTGCGGGACCTGCACATCCTTTTTACCGTGGTTCACCGAGGCAGTATGGCCAAGGGTGCGGCTTATCTCGGAATGTCTCAGCCTGCAGTATCAGAGGCGATCGCTAGCCTGGAGGGCACGTTGGGAGTACGCCTTCTTGATCGAAGCCGAAGAGGTGTCGAGCCTACGATTTACGCTCGTGCATTACTTAAGCGCGGGGACGTAATCTTCGATGAGCTGAAGCAAGGAATTAAAGACATCGAATTTTTGGCCGATCCGACAGCCGGAGAAGTCCGGATCGGCGTTCCAGAGTCATTGATGGCCGGATTTGTGCCTGCCGTTCTCGATGAGCTGTCCCGGCGATATCCCAAAGTGTCCGTGTCTGTAATCGCAGCGCAGCCCGGCGAACAGGAGTTTCGAGAGTTGCGGGAGCGCAGCGTTGATCTGCTGCTGGGGCGCCTCTTCAAGCCAGTGTCCGAGGAGGACGTGGCCGTGGACGTTCTCTGCCAGGACGCCTTCCGCCTTGTGGCAAGTGCAGATAGTCGATGGGCTCGCCGCCGCAAGATCACGCTAACCGAATTGATGAACGAACCCTGGATATCTTTCCCCACGAACAGTGTCGTCAACTCATATATTGAGAAAGGCTTCTGCGCACATGGTTTGGAATTACCCAAGCCGAGCATCACCTCATTCTCGACGCAGCTGCGCTTGCATTTGCTGGGGACCGGACGGTTTTTGACAATTCTCCATGACTCGGTGCTGTGGTTTACCACCCAGCATCGCTCGCTCAAGGTGCTGCCGATCGATCTGCTTATCCAACCAATGCCGATCGCCATCTTTCGTTTGAAGAACCGCACCGTCAGCCCGGTTGTTCAGCTTTTCATCGACCGGGCACATGCGATCGCAAAATCGTTCGTCAGCGCTCCGACGCGCCGTTCTGCAACTGCCGAGGTGTGACTTCTCTTAACTCGCGATCAGCGCAGTGCCCGTTCCTTCCCCCAAGAACCAGGCTATTTCCCGACGCAACTATTTTACCCAGAGCTTGAGCGGAACCGGCTGCTGATCAGGGCAATTCATTGTGCCTGTGTAGTAATCTGACAGCCGTCCGCTATAGGTGCATTCGACACCAGAAAACGAAAACGTCGCGTTCAATTGCGATGTCAACACTGACATGCGAAGGCGTATTTCGCCGACCCTCTCCTCCGGACCATCCTGAGTGCACAATCCGACGTGCTTCATCGTCAATGGTCCGGAGTATTCCTTTATGACGTGGTCGGAGCCCGCTTCCGTGACGGTGGCTGTCAACTCCCATTCGCCGAGGTGGCCGGAATATCCGACAAGCTGGAGCGATTGAGCGTGTCCCGCACTCGCAAGAGCGCCCAGAATGATCGCCAGCAATATTGATTTCACGTGTGCTCCCATGCCTCACGTGCCCGTTTCTCAGCGCTTCATCACAAATGCCCGCGCCTCGGCAACTTCGGTTCGGGTACTATCGGCTGCATCAGCGATCGCTATGACCTTGTTATAGTATTGCTGAGCCTTGTTGGATTCGCCGGACTTTTCCGCCGCCCTGGCTGCGCCTACGTAAGCGCCGAGCCGGTTTGGCTCCTTCCCCAGCGTTGCTTCAAATGCCCCAAGTGCTTCATTGGCCTTGCCGCTCTCAAGCAGCATTTCTCCATAGAGTTCGCGCGCCGGTTTAGGCACTCCCGGCGTGACCGGATGCTTCTCCGTCTTGTCCTCGGCAGCGGCGGCGGCACTCATCGCGTTCAGCGCAGCGTCACGTTTGTCTTCGGCGTAAAGCTGCCAGGCCGTCGCAACCTGCCGCTCAATTTCGACTTGTTCCGCCCAATAGGTGTCCCTGGAGGCACGCAACTTGTCGCGCAGTTCGGCGAGTTTGGCGATATCGGCCTTGGCGGCTTCTGGTTCGCCCGCACGGGCGGCGCCCAGCGCCCGCACGAAATAGGTTACCGCCTGCACGTGAGGCAGCGGGCTGGGACGAACCTCAAGCGCCGCAGCAGCCTTCCAATCGCCGCGCTCCACTGCATAGCGTGCCGGCGAGGCGGCCAGCGCGTATGGCCCGGCGATAAAAGTCTCGGTGAAGCCCGTGACCCCCTTCATCTCCTCGACAACGGCTGCTGCCTTCTCGTCCTGCCCGAGTTGCAGATAGGCGTAGACCAGGTAGTCCATTGCATGCAGCTGATCGTGGCCCTCTTTGTCCGCTCTCGCCACACGCGACGATTCGATATTGGAAGCAATCGACTCCTTCCAGTAACCGACGCGGGTAAAGATGTGGGACGGCATATGCTGGGCGTGTGCGGCCGCTGGTGCGACCTTGGCGTAGCGTCGCGCAGCCTCGAGCCCTTTCTCGGCAATTGGCGGATAATCGTAAAGATGGATCAAATAGTGCGCCACGCCGGGATGTTGGGGCTGACGTATTGCGATCGGCTCAAGGATTGCCGCACCCTTGAGCTGGTTGGTATAGGCTTTGTCGGCCGGCGACGCCGAGGTGTTTAGGGCCAGCGCATAGTAGATCTGCGCTTCGTCATCGTCTTGATAGCGGTGCGCAAGTTGCTCCATGGCCTTGGCGTAAGCCAGCATGCGCGTACGATGATCGACCTTGTCGTGGTCGGCGTACATGGCGCTGAGCGCATCGAGGTAGTCACGTTCGCGCTGGGTCTTCGCGCCCATGAGCTTCCCTTTTGCGATCGCGTCAGCGCCCTCGGCGAGGTTTTTCGCGGGGGTGGGAACGTGAGGATTCCACAAGAGGCTGAGGGCAATGCCCCAATAGGCGATGCCGCACTCCGGATCGGCCTTCAGAGCATCTCCGAACGCGTGCTGCGACGCGCGGTACCAGAACGAGTGCTGGTACAGCATCCCGCGGTCGAAAAGCTTCTGCGCCTCTGGCTTGCACGACGTTTCGAAATGCACCGTGCCGAGCTGATCGCTGTCCGATTCTGCCAACGAAGGTTGCGCAAACGAAAAGCCCAGCACAGCCGTAGCCACGAGTGCGAATGGCGTCTTCATCATGACCTGCCTCCACGCGAGAACTAACCTTGCGAGGCGCGCATTCTAGACCTGTTCACTCAGGCCAACTATGGAATTCCGTCTCGGAAAAAACCAGAGACGGACCTGGCCGGCGTGGCACGTCAGCTGTCCTGACATTGGACCTGCGCCAAGCTCGTCGCCGAAGCGCAGAAGATGTTGCGCAAGTTGGCGCAGTCAAACTGCGACGCATCACGTCGCCTTTGCGGAAAATCCAGCTCTCGGCAGCTCGCTCGACGAAGTTCGGCATCTACCAAAACCGGACGTCTCTGGGCCGTAATCGAAGGTCAGCCACGAGCCACGAGCGGACATCGCTGCGGCTGAATCCCGTATGCGGAGATTGAGCGGCGCGGAGCAGGCACGTTGGCGGATTTGCGCGTGGCAAACAGGTGATGGACGAGATGATCTCTTGGCACAGCGCGCGGCAGCGGCGACCGCCACGCTCTAAGCCTGGTTGTTCGGCCGCTGATTGAGAGCTAGATAGCCGGAGGGTTGACTTCGCCTTAGGGGCTGATGCGTTTGTTCCAGCGCTCGGCCGCCTGCCTAACGGTCGGCGCATTGGGCCCGAAAGCTGAACATTCCTTACATACTACGAATTTTGGATCGATGTCGCCGTTGATTCAAACCTCCGAACCGCCGCAGAAAGGCCAGGGCCGCAGCGATTGTACAGACATAGGGAATCCGCGCAGCGGATCGATAGCTGCGCTGTCGCTAGGCTTCGTAGGCATCTTAACGCGACCGTTTGGGACAGTAGTTCTGCGCCGATGTCGACGACCTCGACGAAATGATGACCGACGTCGCGATTGAAGCCGATGAAGTCCCACGTGGCGCCGTCGCCTTGGCAAGTAGCGCCGGTGAAGCGTGCCGGCTGCCACTCGGGAGTTTTCGTGCTTGAGCGCACAAGGACCCAATAGAAGCGACCTGGAAGCAACTGTGTGACGTCAATCATGGAATCATTTGCAGACCCTCGCTCACGCCGCTGCGCAACGTTCGGTCGAGCGCAGACGCATCGGCTTACCCCCGGCGGTTTGGGTTGCGCGGTCCGTTTCCGTCTAGCGCGCGTAGCGCTTCCAGAATCTCGTCGATATGAACCGGCTCCGTTAGTCCGTCCGGCGAGCGTAACGCTGGACAGGACGCGATCGCCGAGGCATCAGAGGCCCATGACGCAAGGATGGCGCGCTTCTCGGCCAGACTCAAATTCGGGTCAGCGACGACCTCGCCCGGATGCGAGAACACCGCGCCGGGGTGAAGAAGAGCATTGAAATCGAAGACGTTGTCGCGTGCGGGCGTCGTCCGCATGGCTAACCTCCCATCATAAGACGCATTAAGGTGGCCGCGCACCCGCGCGGCGACGGTCGGAACCCAGCCGCGGGTAGGTCAGGCGGCCTTGCCCTCGATCTGCTTGACTTGCCCGGCGCTTGCGCCAGCGATGGCGATGCGCCGCGGCTTCATGGCCTCGGGAATCTCGCGTTGAAGCTCGATGACCAACAGACCGTTCTCGAAGTGCGCGCCTTTGACCTCGACGTGGTCAGCCAGGGTGAACTGGCGCTTGAACGATCGTGTCGACATTCCGCGATGCAGAAAGGTCTTCTCGTCCTTCTCGGCCTTATGGCCTTCCAACGTCAGGACATTCCGCTCCATCGTAAGGCCCACCTCGTCCGGTGAGAAGCCGGCGAGCGCCACCGAGATTTGGAAGCGGTTCTCGTCGAGCCGCTCGATGTTATAAGGGGGATAAGTCTCTTCGGCGGTCCGCTGGACCTCGTCGAGAACGTCAAACAGGTGGTCGAACCCAATGGTCGACCTCCACAGGGGAGTCCAATCATACCTCATAGCCAAGTCCTCCAAAGAGCAAGTTGGATACGAGCTGGCCCCGGACACCTTCCGGCGCCCGCCTTGATTGCGGGGCCCCGAAGGCGCCCCCGCCGCCATGTCTGCGGCGATCAAAAAATCTGCCACGAGCAAAAAAGTTTCAGGAGGGTGACGAAAAATTTTAGCGCTGTAACGGGCGCTGTTGTCGTGCAAGTTACGCAACTTCGCCGATGGGCCACTTCCGGACTCACGCATCGCAGCAAACCGCGCTTCATTCGATCACCTCGTCATCGTCAGCACGGCTCAGCAGCGAGGGCGGCACAGTGAGGCCAAGCGCCTTGGCAGTCTTCTTACGAGTTCGAGTTTGGTTGGCTGCTCTACCGGCAGATCGGCAGGCTTGGTGCCTTTGAGGATCTTATCGAGATAGCTGCCTGCACGACGCCAGATGTCGGCTAAATCAGGACCGTAGACGACCAAATTGGCGAATTGCCGAAAGAGATGAATCGCGGGCAGTTGAGGTTCGGCCGCAAGTGCGATCACTCGCGGAGACTCGAAAACAGTCAAATAATCGCCAAGGACAATGATTGCAACGGCGCGCTGGGCGGAGGCCGAGGCAAAGGCGGTGTCGAGTTCTTCGGCCTTGGTTGCCTCGACAATCGGCAGAGCCATGCTTAACCCTCGCGCTGTGCGGGGTATCTCCTCGGCTAATGCCAACCGGTGTATGGGGTTATCCGGATTGACTAGGATCGCAACCTTCGAGGCGCCAGAGACCAGTTCGCGCAGATCGGGAGCTAGAGCGATCAATTCGGCGGCTAAAGCTGGCAGTCGATCCCGGGCATAACGATATTCGACAAGCAGGTTCTTGCCCTCGATCCAGCCCTTCTCGCGCAAGCCCCTGAGCCATGCGGCGTGAGCTGGATCGCTAGCCGGCTCATCCGCCCAAGCGCCGAGGAAACCAATTCGCCGAGGTATCCCCTGCGCCCCCGAACGCCTTGGCGAAACGAGTATTGCCGCGGTGCCCGCTATGAACTCCCGCCGGTTCCGCAGAGTATCACGTTTCGATGGTTGTACCCACAGCGTGTGCAAATGCTGCGTCGCAAATGCGGAGCGTGGCGCAGGACGGCTGGGGTCAAAAGCTGCTCAGCACTCGCGCAAGGTCAGGTCTCCCTTAAACAGCCGACGTGGCGACGGCGCGTTCGTTGTTCGGCTCAGGGCCACAAGCGGACCTTCACTCGGTCCTCTCAGGACTACTTGGGGGGTGGACCTTCACCCGCTCGGTGCTGAAACCAGTAACGGCTCTCTGCAATGAGGGACTGGTTCTGCCTTTGCAGCCTTCGGCTCTCAGCAATGGCTTCGTCGGCTCGTTCGAGGAGGTTGCTCATGTTTCGCTCATAGAGCGAGGTTACCCGCGCTAATGCGGGGCGTCACGTTACAAAACCGATCTAACCGAGACGAGATACGTTGACTGACGTGCGCTTGGCCCCAGGGAGGCGGCCAATCTGAGCCGCGGGCCAAGAGTTCCTACGGTTTCGACGCTCTGATTTCTCGAACGGTGATTTCGGCCAATGCTACCGCATCAGTAACGCCGCGCATATGAATTTCGATCATCCTCTTGGCGAGGAGATCACAGAGCGGATCGCTTCGATCTACCAATTCCAACTTGCGGAGGGCGTGGTTGAAGGCCAGTTCAAGAACGTGTTGTTGTTCGCCGGTGAGATCGATGTTCGTAACCATGCGTGAAATCGGCATGACCCTCTGCTCCCTATCTGAGTAGGAGGGAGCACAACGGGTCTCTCAGTCACCGATTGAAGCCACGGACCGGGCGATGATGGCAGATAGTGTTGTTCAGGCGCGGGGGAGTCAACCCGGCTGGCGGTTCCCCGATTCCAAGAATTCCGCGCGCAAACGGTATTCTTCAGCGATTTCTAGTAGTGCAGCCCTTGTGCGCTCGTCAGCAGACATAGCTGCTTGATGACGGGCGTTCCGTTCGAGGCGGCGAAGTTCTCTTTCCATGAGAAGAGCCTACTCCTCCGAATGGGCCGCTGACTTAAAGTGCTAAAGTGTACACATCGTCCACTCCCTTAGGATGATAGGGGAGCATGTCTGCAATGGGTCAAGCGGCGCTCAGCGGGCATCCGTGAAGGTCAGAGGCGTTCGCCGAAAGGGGAGCAGAAACGACATGTCCGCTCAGGATCGCGGTTGACCTAACTTTGGTGCCTGCAAGCTTGGCGAAGGGATCCATTCGAACAGGTGCGCGCTAGTCTCGGTTAAAAAAAGCCCCAACTCCAGAGGTGCGTGGAGCTGGGGCCGCTGGCAGGGGGGCCAAGGCAGCTTGATCAGACGTTGATGAATGGCACTGGAAACTTGGCAATCGGCCAGTTCCGCGCCCGTTATCGATCCACTACAGGCTCAACGGCCTCTGTCCCTCTTACCGTTGGGGCTGCCATCAGCCATTGTTACCGTGGACAGCCCTCACGCCAGACTGCGCGACCGCGTCGGAAGTCAAGGACGTTGATAGCAAGAGACCGGGCAAATCGCGAACGCATGCGCGAGTCCCGTTTCTGGCGGTAATTGACCCCGCGCGATCGCGGCGCCTGCCGCATTGATCGCGGCGCGCAGCCGTTGAACTTGATCAAGGAGCTCGTTTTGAGGCACCCGGAACCCCGGCTTCCGGCGGACGCCCGTGATTGGGCAGCTTCCCGCCAGGGATGGCCGGTCGGGTGGAACTCGCGGGCGCGGTGGCCGTTGCTTGGCCGCAACAGCAGTAGCGAGTAGGAGAACCCGTGAACCGACGCCAGCTTGTTCGAGGGTCGGCGTTGCTGCCGGCGTTGTTGCTCGCTTCGCGGAGCAGTTTCGCTGCTGCTGGCCTGCCGGAGGGCGCGTTCGGTCCCTCCACCGTGAGGGACCTCGCCCGTATGCTGGCGGGCAAACCCCACGAGGCGCCGGACGAGAAGCTGCCGAGCGGCTTGAAGGATCTCGATTACGATCAGTACCGTTCCATCCGTTTCCTGCCCGAACGCGCGCTCTGGCGCGGTAAGAAACTTCCGTTCGAAGCGCAGTTCTTCCATCGCGGCTTCTTCTACAAAAACCGGGTGACCATCTTCGAGGTCGTGGACGGAAGGGCCACCGAACTCAAGTACCGCAAGGAAGACTTTTCATTTGGCGAGAAGGTCCCGGCGTTCGAGGAGGCTGACCTCGGGTTCGCCGGCTTCCGCATCCACGTGCCCTTGAATCGCGCCGACTATTACGACGAGGTTTGCGTCTTCCTGGGCGCGAGCTATTTCCGAGCCGTGGCCAAGGGGCAGACGTACGGGCTCTCCGCCCGAGGACTTTCGATCGATACCGGCGAAGCCAAGGGGGAGGAATTTCCACTGTTCAAGGCGTTCTGGCTCGAGCGGCCGGCGCCGGGCGCGACCTCGATGGTCGTCCATGCCTTGCTCGATAGCAAAAGTTGCGCGGCGAGCTACCGCTTCACCGTGCGGCCGGGCGAAACCACTGTGTTCGACGTCGAAATGTCGGTCTACCCGCGCGTCGAAGTTCAGCGGGCCGGGCTCGCGCCCATGACCAGCATGTTCTTCTACGGTCCGAACGACCGCAACGACATCGACGACTTCCGGCCATCGGTCCACGATTCCGACGGCCTTGCGATCTTCAATGGGAAGGGCGAAAGCCTCTGGCGGCCGCTAAGCAACCCCCGCGATCTGCAGATCAGCACCTTTAAGGATCTCAATCCCCGCGGATTCGGGCTGATGCAGCGAGAGCGAAATTTCTTCGCTTATCAGGACATCGAGTCCAGCTTCGAAAAACGCCCGAGTCTCTGGATGGAGCCGATCGGGGATTGGGGCGAGGGCGGCGTCATGCTGTTCGAGATCCCGACCAAGGAAGAGGTCCACGACAACATCGCCGCATTCTGGTGGCCAAAGAACCCGCTTCAGGCCAAGGGCGAACACAACTACACCTATCGACTGCATTGGGGGCCGGATAGCCCGAAGGCGCATTCGCTCGCCCGCTTCACGCGAAGCGGGATAGGCGCGAGGGGCGAGGACACGCGCCTCTTCGTCCTCGACCTGGTCGGTGAGAATCTGAAGGGCATCGATCCTGCCGGCGTCAAAGGCGTGGTGAAGGCTGATAAGTCCGAGGTGAAGAACATCGTCACGCAGCCCAACCCCTATACGGGTGGATGGCGGCTGAGCTTCCAGTGCCAAGTGAAAGGAGAGCCGATCGAACTGCGGGCGTTTCTGACCGAGGGCGACAAGCCCTTGTCCGAAGTCTGGGTCTACCGATGGGCACCCTGAGCCGAGCCACGCGATCGACAGGGGGCGATATCACGAACCAACGCCTGCTGCCGCGCGAGTCGCCGCTTCCGATGGCTCCTGGCGACCTCGGAAAGAACCCGGCCTCGGACCGTGCTCCTGCGCCGATTGCCACCACGATGGCTGGGCGGCGCGGCCTGATTCTGCTCTCGACGGCGGTGCTCACGGGCGCGGGCGGGTACGAGATGTATCGCGTGCTGGAGGTCGGCGGCGTCACGGTCCTCGAAGCCATGGTGCTGGCGATCTTCCTGGTCTTGCTCGCTTGGGTTGCGTTTTCGTTCGCCTCCTCACTCGCCGGCTTTTTTGTGCTGCTGGCCCATCGTCGGGACGAAGGCGCCTTGGTGCCCGGCGCGGAACTGCTGACCATCACAAGCCGCACCGCCATGCTGCTTCCCACCTATAACGAAGACCCGCATCGATTGGCCGCGCGGCTTCGTGCGATCTTTGAATCCTTGGAGACGACCTCGCACGGAAAGCTGTTCGACTGGTACGTTCTGAGCGACAGCACTGATCCGGATATCTGGGTCGCGGAAGAGAAAGCTCTGCTCGCGCTGCGTCAGGCCGTGGGAACGCGGCTATACTATCGTCACCGCGCCGACAACACGGCCCGGAAGGCCGGCAACATCTCCGAGTGGATCACGCGGTTCGGCGGCGTCTACGACTTCATGATCGTGCTCGACGCTGATAGTCTCATGAGCGGGCAGACCATTGTCCGATTGGTCCATGCCATCGAGAGCAATCCGAGCGCCGGGCTCGTCCAGACACTCCCGATGATCGTCAACGCGCGAAGTCTGTTCAGCCGCGTCCAGCAATTCGCGGGCCGGCTGTACGGGCCGATGATCGCCGCCGGCGTCGCCTGGTGGCACGGCTCCGAAGGCAACTACTGGGGTCACAACGCGATCATCCGGGTGAAGGCGTTCGCCGAAGCGGCGGCGCTGCCACAGCTGCGCGGGCGCAAGCCGTTCGGTGGGCACATCCTAAGCCATGATTTCGTCGAGGCTGCGCTGATGCGGCGGGCCGGATGGGGCATCTACATGCAGCCGACGCTCGGCGGAAGCTACGAAGAGGTACCACCCTCGCTGCTCGACTTCGCGGCGCGGGACCGACGCTGGTGTCAGGGCAATCTTCAGCATCTCGCTGTCGTGCCTGCTCGCGGTCTCCACTGGGTGTCGCGCCTGCATTTTATGGTGGGGATCGGGGCATATTTGACAGCACCTCTGTGGCTGCTGTTCCTGCTGCTAGGGATGCTGACCTCGTTGCAGGCTCGCTTCGTGCGTCCGGAGTATTTTCCGAAGGGTTTCTCGTTGTTTCCGACTTGGCCCGCCCAGGATCCCGTGCTCGCCATTTGGGTGTTCGTCGCAACGATGGGACTTCTGCTCTTGCCGAAGCTGCTCAGCCTTGCGCTCGTTTGGATGCGAGGCTCGGTGAGACGTCAATTCGGCGGCGCGTTGCGTGCCTCGGCCGGAGTTTTCGCGGAGGTGATCGTCTCCGCATTGATGGCGCCAGTGATGATGATCTTTCAATCGATCGCGGTCGTAGAGATTCTGGCCGGCCGCGACGCCGGCTGGCAGACGCAAAGGCGGGACGACGGCACGGTGGAGCGCCGCGAGCTCTATCGGAGGTACGGCATCCCGACCTTGTGCGGCATTGCGATGGCGGCAAGCGCATACGCCGTTTCGCTGCCCCTTCTGCTGTGGATGTCGCCAGTCATCATTGGACTGCTGTTCGCCGTTCCCATCGGAGCGCTGACGGCCAAGCCCGCGTCCAGCCAGCTGTTTGTCACTCCTGAAGACCGAGAGCCGCCTGCGGTGCTGCTCCGGGCCAACGAATTGGGCGCGGTGGCGGAGATCGGCATCAAACCCGCTTTGGTGGAGCTGCGCGAAAGCGCCGCGCTCTTAGCCTTCCACCTCGCGCAGTTGCCGCCTCCTCGCGCCGCCCGTCCCGACATGATCGACGCCAACCTGGCGGTCGGCCGCGCTAAGATCGATGCGAGCGATAGCTTCGAGCAGGCGGCTGCCCATCTGTCGCCGCGGGAAGTTTTTTCGATCTTGAACGATGGTCCAGGCTTGTCGGCTGTGCTCCAGAAGGGATGAACACGCCCCAAGCGACTGGAGACCAGGCCTGGGCTCGAACCAGGATAGAAAGTAGTCCGAAAGTTTGCGTGCCTATGCCTGGCCTTGGGGTGCGTGCTAGTCTGCACCAACCGCGTGGTTCAGGGCATCGCTGAGTTTGAAAGAGCGTTGGCGCTGGATTGCAATTTGGCCGAGGCGCAAATTGGCGGCGCCAAGCTGTATATGGGTCGCAGGGCTGAGACTGAAGCCCACTTCAAAGAAGCATTTCGCCTCTCTCCCCGCTATATCTTCGCTCATAGCTGGTTCATGGTGCCGCTGACAGATGGCCGGCGATCTCTCTTCCAAGGCGGTCGTCAAAGGCGGCTATTTCTTTGGCGCAGAGCCATCCTTCAAGGAAGCGTTGTAGTCGGCCTGCGAGCTATGATGTTTGATTGACTAACTGGCGCACTGCTACCCGTTGTAGTCCGCCCGTGTTGGTTGTCTCGCCCGCTGCATGAGAAGCCGCGCCAGGCAGGTCCTGATCGCCAACATAGCCGGATTTGCCGGAATTGCGGGCTTTTACGCCTTTATCAGCTTCAGTTTGCACATTTTGAGCAACACCGGATTGTGACGTCGCCTCGGTTTTCTGCTGGGCGGCAGCAGGTATCGATATAACTGGCAGTACGATGAGCAATACCAGAGATAGGTATCGCGTGGCTGTTTCTCCCAGGCCCCGCCGCTTCATCAACGTGCGCATCCCGAACATTTCCGCACTGGTGAACACTTGCGACCGCAGCGTTGACACATTTCACGCAGAAGCTTGCAGGATCGAACGCAATCTATGTTCTTCGCCCGCCGGCACGGCCAAATCTTGATGTGCACGAGAGGTGCGCGTCTCGCAGGAACGACCGCGCAACGGTTTCGTTGTGTTCGTCTTCGGGCAAGAAAGGATAACGATCATGGACCGTGAACATGTAAAGGGCGCCGCCGACAAGGCAAAAGGCGCGATCAAAGAGGGTGCAGGCAAGCTTACTGGCGACAAGGACCTGGAGGCCGAAAGCAAGATGGATAAGGCCAAGGGATCCGCCCACAACGCTGCGGGAGACGTGAAGGACGCCGCGCGGGATGCCGCTGACGCCCTCAAGAAATAAATAGAAGAAGGAAGTTTCTGAAACTGGCCGCCGCAGGGCGGCTTTTTTCTTTTCTGTCACGTCCAGGTCAAGTTTTCTGGGCCCCTCTAAGCTTGGGGTTGGGACTTCCGTCGGCGCTTGATCGGAGGTGCCGCTCTGCAGCGCCGGCTCGCCTTTCGGCGGCGGCATGATTGAACAGGTCGAGCACTAGACAGAATGCAGCGATTTCCTACTGTTCGATTCCTCCATCATCGTAGCACTTGAGCGTCTCGGGGATGATCGCGTCAACTGCGCATTGCGATGTCAGCAGGGCAAAAAAGCGTTTGAACCACGACCCGGCCGTGGGATTAGTGAATTGCTAAACAATCAGATCGTGAGCCGCATGGAGATTGGCGTGCCATGAGTGATCGTGGTGCGCATCTGCAATAACAATTCCGTCAGCATCCTGGACCAGCTCCGGCCCCTCGCGTGCAACGGAATGCTGACCATCTCCATAGGCTTTGCGATTTCCGTGGCTCAGTTGTTGAAGGTCATACATTTCTGAAGACGTATTGTCGGCGCCACTCTTAAAACGAAAGGAATCGCCAAGCTCGGTCCCAACGGCTGATTTGGCCTGATCTGCGTTTTCGGAAGAAGGCCCGCCCCTTCCTTCAGTCTTAATCTTCAAGGCCGAATGTGCGTCGTTGGCAGAATTTACCAACGCCGTTGGTATATTCTGCTGCGGTTTGCCAGTATCTAAATCACTTGCCTGTGGATGCTGTGCGTGTTGCTTGCCGGCCGCGGAGCCATCTTCAAAAGTCTGCAAATCGCCGTACGCCTGTTCGCGATTCGAATCTTCTCCCGGGGCCTCATGCTTGGCGTGCCCCTTGGCGGCTCCGGAGGCGTTGTCGGATTCATGCAGGGCCTTCTGCGATTGACCGTGATTTAAATCGTCTCCCGGGGCCTCACGCTTAGCGGCTTCGGAGCTGTTGTCGGAAGCGCGCAAATCGGTTCCCTGATTTGATCCGTTATCCCGGCCTGTCTGCGTTGGGTCACTTTGCGAGGCTTCGCTCGCGGCCGCCGCAACAACATCAACGGTTCCGGAACCTCGGGGAATAGGAATTTCTCGGGCACTGCCGCTATCCTCCCCATGGGCATTGCCGACATAAAGCTCGCTGCCGTCTGTGGCGATTGTATCGCCTTGGGCGAACTCGAATGCCCTATCGTACACGGCCGTGCCGCCGGAATTTGCGAAGCCGGGAAGTGCGGATGTCAGTCCGTTGGCGTCGCTTGCGGTAGATGAAGTGACAATGTCATCGCCGAAATCGAACGCCTGCGCGGCGTGGCTGACACCATCGAGCTCGTAGATCAAGGCGGCGAAAGCTGCAACCATGAAGATGCTGTAGCTGCTCGAACCCGGCCTCGG
This sequence comes from Bradyrhizobium sp. IAR9, assembly GCF_013408065.1. Lineage (NCBI taxonomy): Bacteria > Pseudomonadati > Pseudomonadota > Alphaproteobacteria > Hyphomicrobiales > Nitrobacteraceae > Bradyrhizobium > Bradyrhizobium sp. IAR9. The sequence continues at coordinate 32,609 of NZ_JACBZW010000012.1, read as the reverse complement.
CGCGTTGAGTGCTGCCTGCGCAAATTGGCTCGCGGCAACCTCGGCCACGGGGTCGACGAGTTTGCCGGTCGACGATGACGTCCCAGTTGCGGCGCCGGCGCGGTCCTTGCTCGCGCCTCTGGCCGGGGTGCCACCTGATACAGCTTCCTTGCGGCTGATTTTAAAGGTGACGATCTCCGCGCCGCCATTTGCGACCTTGATCGTGGAACTTTCGGTTGCGGCGTGACCGGGCGAACATCCAACGCTGCCAGGATCGCAACTGTCAGAATACTCATCGCGCCATAACGGCGCGACAGTGCCAGCGCGGCGAGCTCGTGCCGGCTGTTGATTCCAAGCTTTTGGCGCGCGTGGTCGATGTGAGTCCTAACGATCCCCAAAGAGACACCGAACACCCGAGCAATTTCACTGTCCGACAAACCTTCGGCGATGAGATCCATGATCGTCCGCTCGTTGACGGTCAGAAGCGCCAGAACATTATTGCCGAACGAGGCGATACCATTAGCTTCGTTGCCGACACTCGCCAGGTCTGACCCCGGTTTTCCCAGCCTCAGGAACTGCACCAGCGCTTCTGGCTTGGCGTTCATCGAAATCGCACCGCAAGTACCGGTCGCCAGTGCCCTGGCAAGATTGCCGCAGGCGACAGTCGCAGTGAAGAACACCAGCCGGGAGGAAAGGGCTTCGTCGTCCACGACAGCGAGGATATCGGACGCGGTTACATCGGTGAACCCGTCCTCCAGTAACACCACGTCGGGCGTCAAGCTACGAATCGCCGCAGGGCAACTAGCTCCATCAAGACAGCACGCAACTACTTCGAAATCGGGCTGCGCTCCGAGTAGCGATGCAAAACCCTGCAGAACAATGGGACGTCGATCTGCTATTACAAGTCGAATGCGACGCATGGGCTTCCCTCGCTCGGCCTCGCAACACAACATGAGAAGCGGCGACTTAACTCCGCTCGGCCGATTGGGTTCCAAATTGTCTAATGGGGGTCGTGCGGACGCTTCTGACGATGAGTTCAATCAGTTCGTGGGGATAACTTCATATGGCTCGCCCTCTTCGCCGTCGCGCGCGCGCGTCAGAGGTCGTGCCGCTCAAGTGCCAACAGTGAGCAGGACTCTCTCCGATGTCGCTGCTGCGTGAAAACTGCCAAAAGCAGAATCCCGGTCACCGGTGCAAATCGATCTCGACTGCGATCCGGACCAGGTCGGAGTGATTTCTAGCGCCGAGCTTGGACTTCAGCATGGAGGTCGTGTTGGCAACGGTTTTATAGGAGATGCCGAGTTCGGACGCGACTTCTGAAATGCGGTCGCCACGCCCCAAATGCCGCAGGATCTCAAGTTCGCGTGGGCTCATCTGCGTCAAGGGACTGGCCTTGATCGCCGCGCCCGCGAACGTCGTCGCTTCCGCCAGACGCGGTGAGACGAAGCGCTCCCCGGCTGCAACCTTCCGAATGGCCTTGGCCAGGAGCCGGAGATCATCGCTCTTTGAGACATATCCCTGAATGTCCATCTCCACAGCGCGCATCACGAACGCCGGATCCTCACTCTCGCTGAGCATGACTATTTTGGCGGCAGGATCATCCCAGCGGATTCGCCGGGTCAACTCGAAGCCGGTAAGGTCGGGAAGCCACACGTCAACCACGGTGACGTCGGGATGCTTCTGCAAGTACACACGGTGGCCCTCCTTTGCATCGGAAGCCTCCAGGATCGTGACGGAAGGGTCCGAAGCGAACAAGGCCCGGCAGCCGGTCAGGACAACGGGATGGTCGTCGACGATTAGTACCCGCATTTCGATCTGGTCCTCATTTGCACGTGCTCGCTTCCTCCAGTTGTGGAGGCCGTCGCGAGCACTTTAATGGTTCAAATATGAGCGGGACGTGGAGCGAACCCGCAAAAGGAGTGCGAATTTCAGAAGATTTGGAATGTTTATTCCTTTCGGCAGAGGCCGCTGCTCCCTATCGCGTTGATGATCCTGAGCGCGCAGTTGTCCGGCGCGAGGGCGCTTCTCGCCTTCTCCTAATCAGTTCGAGGACGAAAATAACCGGGGCCCCGCACGCGCCCTCGAGGAAACCTAGAACCATCGCCGTAGCAAGCCACCCGGCTTTGAACACCGCGCACACCGTGGTCGTTGATGTGATCCGAAGTTATTCGCCTTGCTAGGAATATCGCAGCATGTGGAACTGGATGATGCTGGGGCTAGAAAGCAATCGCGTGATCGGACTGCGCCTAGCGAAGTTGATGCGCGGTGGCAAAGCGGCCCAACGTGAAGCCCAGCGCATGGTAAGTGAAAAAGTGCTGGCGGCAGCGAAGGCCGGTACAAGCCTGATGGCTGGCGCATCGGGAGACAAGATTGTTGAGCAATACCGAAGGAAGGCCGCGGCAAACGCCGGCAATCTTACCTGGAGTCAAATCAATGAGCCGCCGAGGTCGAGATCCGTCACGCGATGATCTCGTCCGCCTGATCGTCCGCACGCCCTTGCTGCAGTCGGCCTGAAGCCGGCCCGATCAATCTTAACTCTCTTTTAACTAAATACTGGAGATGGCGACCCCTGCGCGGTAGGGTGTGACCCGGTACGTCCGCAATCACTGCGGGCCTTGAGTATTGGAAGCCCCGGAATGTCCATCGCCGACGCCGAGTTCGCCCCGGCAGAGATCGCGCTGAAGCCGCAGCTTCCACCCGGCGTCGTGCCAAACGCCTCAGTCGCAAGCGAACGCGCAAACGAAAATCGCGCTGAATTCGCCGGGGCGGCAAGAGCGGCTTGCCCCCTGCCGCTCTCTCCGTTGAACAAGTCCGCCCTGCTTAGCGTGGGATCTGATCCATAGTTTTTTTAATCTGCTTCCCGGTATCGTCAGCCATTTTGAGCGACAAGTCGGCAATACGACGGCTGCTTTCCAGAGCGGTCTCCACTGTCTCCCGTACCATGTCACTCTGCACCGCCGCAAAGTCCTGTGGAGTTCGGCAGGTCCACAACCTGTTCAAGTGCTCGATGTGCTTCTCAAATTGTTGACGAACCATCTGGAGGTACTCTTGGGACATTCCCCCATCAATTTGGCGGCGGCTGTACCACTGTAAAGGAGCGTCTGCGCGTTGCGAGCTGACCGTTCGGTTGCCGCCGTTTCCTTTTGCGCATCTTCTTCAGATAAGCCAAGCGTGCGGCTAAATTGCTGGCTTGACCGTCCCATTAGTGAGGTCGCCGCCTCGAGGCTGGAGCGCCAGGTCTGCTGTAACGTCTCAACATTTTGCTTGAGCATATCAGCACTGGCCCGTGCCACTTCTTCGCCGGCTTCAGCCGCGCTTGCCCGATGCGCGTAGTCTGCTCCGCAGCCCTCTCGCCTGTACGGCGGGCTGCTTCTTCCATGTTTTGCGTCGATCTCTCTTCCGGACGCGGGTTTGCCATCTTTGGTTCTCCAACGTTTGTGTCGATGACTCCCTCAGCCTATTGTGCAGAAACGCCACCCTGATGAGACCGTTCCTGAGACTTCCCAATCTTCCAGCTTGGCCGATCTCGCTCGGAATTATAAGCGAGGGTTTACTGCACCTCGTTCCCGCCGCAACGTATGTTGCTCAAGAAGAGCAGCAGAGGGCTCTCGCCGGCTATTCTGTCGTGAGCCGACGAAACCAACGGTGCGGTCGTGAGACAGGTCAGCATACTTGATCAACGACGGCTGATTGCGCCGAGAAGTAATATCAACGTCAAAGCGATGATGGCGAGGAAAATGCGATTCATGGGCATTCACCGCTGCGCAGCCCCGAGCATAGGCTACTCTGACAAGCCGGCCGCGCCACGCTTGATGCTCGTAGCGCCTACGCCCCAATGCCCTGCTGCTAGTAGTAGAGTTCCCGACCCATACTTTCGGAGCCGAACCCCGAAACCAAGAAGAAGGGCCGTTGTCTGGTCCGCGCTTAGCGGGGATCGTCCGCTGTTCGCCTTCGCTGGTATCTGGACGATGCGCGGGGCCAACAAAGAGGATCGCGCGGCGGCAGCGTAAAATTATGGACGCGCGTTGGATGTCGTCCAGAGGATGCGCAGCTGCTCCAGCACGGGGGTGATATCGTTATGGATGAACTTGATCATGATCGGTATCAGTCGCGGCGCGTGTTGCCGGATATGGTCCAACTGCGTCGGGCCAAAATCGTGGCCAAGCCGATTGCGGATTTCGCGGGCCCCAGCCGACGCCGGAAGTGCGGACATGGAAATCGACTGATCATAATATTGACCTCGCCGCCGCGTCCGGCGCCATGTCACTTCCGGTGTGCCCCGATCAGAAGACCATATCTGAGCCAAACCGAACTTCGCCATCGGGCCAATTGCAGACGTCCGCCGTCCGTCAGTTGGGCTTGTTAGAGGTGGCATCACTGCGTTCGGACTGGCTTGGCTGGACGACGTCTTTGAGCCGTATCGTAAGTTTTCGAGGCTCAAAGTAACGCGACCGTCGGGCCCCTCATCAATGACCAGACGTCTTCCATCCCCTCGGACGCCATCTTCTGCCTTGTGCCGAAAGCCGCGAAGGTATGATCCCAAACTTTAGCTACGAGAGTTCTCGGACTTCTCTCAAACAGCGCAGCAATCGGGTCTTGTCCTTTAGTACAATGACTATAAGGACAGGCGTGAACTAGCCTCTGAAATGTATAGAGCATGCACATTTGGGGGGCCGATGTTTGTGCGCACTTCAACCGATGGGACTAATCGGCCAACCACGCTCAGTGATCTCGGTATATCGAGCAGTTCGAACCAGCTCGTTTGCCTGAGCGAGTTCACCTACCAAAAAGGCACTGAAATCTTCGGCGAGGGAGAGCCTGCCGAGTATATATACCAGATCAAGCTAGGAGCCGCTCGGAGCTACAAAATGCTCAATGATGGGCGGCGACAAATAGGCGCATTTCATCTCTCTGGGGACATCTTTGGATTGGTGAACGGTGATTTCCACCGGTTCACAGCAGAAGCCATAGTTCAGACCACCGTACGGCTCCTGAAGCGCCACAGGCTTGATGATGCTGCTCAGAGTGACAGCGTACTCGCGCGAGAGCTACTCGGCCTAACCACGAAAAATCTGCAACATGCTGAAGATCACATGCTTCTTCTGGGTCGCAAGGATGCCGTCGAGCGCGTCGCGGCATTCTTAATAGAAATGGATCAGCGAAGCATCCCTACCGGCGTGATGGCCTTGCCAATGACGCGCCGTGATATTGCGGACTACCTTGGGCTGACCATTGAAACTGTTTCCCGTGCATTGTCGCGACTGCGTCGGGCCGGCGTACTCGAGTTTACTGAGGCCAACCAACGCGAAATCAACATTCTAAACCGGAAAAAGCTGCACGCATTTGATCTTCAAAGTCATTGAGCGACTTGACTGCGCCGCACCAAATGACGCTTGGGCCATTGGCTTAGGACGGACAGCACCTCAATTCATTTTGCGGCGGAGCTTCTTGATGACCTCCCGCAGACTTTCCATGTATTCCTCGATGACCCGTCGTGCCTCCTGAAGGCGCGTAGGTTCGGGAGGTGTCTCCCTGTTTGGGCCTCGTTCGTCGGTTGGCGTCATGGCTCGACAGTTCGACGGGTACCGATTGGCCAATTGATCTAAATCAAATAATGCCTCTGCCATGAGCTTAGAGAACTCCGACTTTCTTCTGCAACGGGGTCATAAGCGGTCGTCCGGCGAGCGCGGCCCCGCGTCTGCTCTACCGACGATAACGGACATCACGACGGGATTACCATCGTTCGGCTAAGGGCCACAAGCAGACTCGTGCATCGCAACTTTGCGACTCATTCGATTACTTCATCTACGCGGGCCAACAGCATAGGGGAAACATTGACGCCCAGAGCCCTCGCCGTCTTTGAGTTGAGAACCATGAAATATTTCGAAGCTTGCTCCACCGGCAATTCAGCAGGCGTAGCTCCCTTAAAGATTTTGTCGATGTAGAAGGCGGCACGCTTATAGAGATCGTCTAGATCCGCCCCGTAGCTGGCCAGGCCGCCCGCCTTCACGTTGGCCCTATTTGCGAATATGGCAGGCAACCGATGCTTCATTTGAAGTTCGGCCACCAGCTCAGCTTGCACGGTGTATAGAGGCGATGACAGGACTAGAACGCCGTTGCATTGATTGTGCGCCATGGCTTGAAATCCGTCCTGAACTTCTGAGACGGTGCTGGCTGAAGCAGGCACGAGCTCCACTCCGAGCGTTCGTGCTGCGCGATCGACCGCCTCAACAGCGGTCGGATGCGAAGGTGTGGTTGGATTCCAGAGCAAGCCGACGCGCTTGGCACCGGGAAGTATTTCCTTCAAGATCTCGAGTTCTTTCACGGACACTTCTGTGAGAAGCATGGACATGCCCGTTATATTGCCACCGGGCCGCGGGAGGCTCGTTACGTCTCCAAGCCCGACCGGGTCTGCGTGCTGAGCGAAAACGATGGGAATAGTGGCAGTTGCGCGCCGGGCGGGCCCTACCTGGGTGGACGCAGGCGCGAAAATGACGTCGACCTTCCTGTCGATGAGTTGCTTTGCGAGATCAAAGGTTTGATCGACTCGATCAGCCCATTGAAAATCAATTCTGAGATTCCTGCCCTCGACGTATCCTAGATCGCGAAGACCGGCGCGGAAAGCCTTCACTTCGCTCGCCCAGCTCGATGCTTCGCCAAATCCCAGATACCCGATCTTCCAAACCCTTGGCGATTGCTGTCCAAGCGACAGCGCCGGCCAAATCAATGCCGCTCCTCCCACAAGCGTCATGAAATGTCGGCGTTTCATGCGGTGTCCCCAAAGGGGCCGTTAGCTTAGTTCAATTTTGCTCCGGATCCAACCTGAGAGGGACCGCTGGGGCAAAGGCGACCCTTGGCAGCTTCATGAAGGAGGTCTGCCGGTGCAAGGCCGACACAGGCCACTTGCGCCGTCGCAGAAGCGACCGCTCAGGTTGAGCGAGGCGAGCAAAAACATTTGCCAGGACGTGAACCAATTCACATCTGACGAGGCCGGGCGGCGGCAGTATCAAAGCGGTACATTATCAGAACCAAGGCCGGGGAATAATTCACGCCCGAACGGCGATACTGGCATTGGAGCCTGGATCGACGAGCACGGGCTGACAGCCGGATCAGCCCCGTTCGACGATTGCCAACGCTTCTGCTACGGAGTGCTCAATGAGTGGCGAACGGTGGCCGTACTTTGCCGGCGTTGCATCAATCATCTTAGCGCTATCCTTTGCGTACTTGCTTGAACGGAAGTGCCAAAGAGAACTTGCATTTCAGCGCTCCTTTCCATCCGCTCTGTCCGAGCTAATTGTAGGAAGCGAGCCGATTAGGTGTTGGTTCAACAATTGACCTATGTGGAGGCTGACTTCTGCTCCGGGTCAAAGGCAGCCCTCGTTGACCAGCATGAACTTGGTCGGGTCACCTGTCGGAAGCGGACACCCTTGCGCTTCAGGCTAAGGTCAGCACGGGCCAATAAGCGACATCCCGGGCCTCCTTGCCAAAGTCCATTTGGTGCCGCCGCCTGAACCGTCTTACAATCTACCGTGGTGTTGGATTGCGGCCATGGTGCAGGAGGATTGACCAATGACCAGCAGGTATTTTGAAGAAAATGTATTCTCGCACCGCCCTTGTGTCGCCAGCCGCAGCAGCACAGATGCCGAATGCATGGATTTCATGAGGCAATGCGCTGCTCGGGCTCTTGACGATATTCGTCATCATCGAAGAAACCGCCTCGCGCATACGGCCTGCGCTCAGAAGCGCGAGCGCGGCTTCCTTGCTCAGTTTGAGATGTTCTTCTCGCGGTAACATTGAAGGCAGGTGGCGGGTGATGACGTAATACAGCCTGTTCCTCATTGGCTTGGCAGTCAATCCCGTGAGAGTGCCAAAAGCAACGGAGCCCAGCGCCCTGTGCTATCGCGCGATGTCCATTGAGGAGCGGTGAGCGGACGTCCGGCAGATGCGGCGCAACTTCGCAGTTGGGCCATAAGCAGAAGAGCCCGTTGCTCCTCTCTAAGGTTTCTCCTCCGCGATGATGCTCTCTAATATCTCGTATTGGCTCGCGAGCGCCGCAAGGCTTTTTGCAATATTCCTCAACACAGCGGCTCTCCTCAGAGACACCGCGTCGCCGGCGGCCCGCAGCCGATAATTCGCAGCCAGCGCCCGACACTCATCTGACGTATTCATTGTGTTTTTTCCTGCGCATTACGCAGGAAACGAACGCGGATCATTACCAGATCACCTGCATAGCGGCCTCTACCGGCGACTCTTACTACTTTATCCCGAGCCTTAACAAATGATAGAGCTGCAGTCGAACTTTTTCGTCGCGGCGCTTTGCTGCTTGTCGTTCGCGATGGGTCAGAAGCGGCGGCGTTGTAGACATTTGGCCACCTCTCAAACATCCGATAGGTGCGAACATCCGTCACGAAGGTGAGATGTGAACGCGAATCCGCGCCAACTTACGATAGCCGGAGACCACGAGCTGCCGCTGGTGGTCGCTTTGATGCCATATACCCCACGACATCGAGCGGTGGCCTTGGCTGTCGTGGCCGCCATGCTGATCGTCTGGGTGTTTGTCACTCCCTTGGCGAATGTACAAATTGGTCGGATAGATAGTTTTCTTCCCCTTGTTCAGACGGTCATGAGTGCAGCAGATCTGCTGACTGCAACCCTCCTGTTCGCTCAATATTGGGTGCGGCCGCGGCGCGCTTTGTTGCTCATTGCTAGCGGATACATTTTCGCCAGCTCGTTTGCCTTTCGGCAAACACTGAGTTTTACAGGCAGCTATGCACCCAACGGGCTTATCGGCGACACCTACACCACGCCGGCTTGGTTTTTCGTGCTTTGGCACACAACATTTCCCCTCAGCATTCTTGCCTATGCGCTGCTCAAGGAAAGAGGCAATCTGTCGTTAGAATGGAGAATGGCCGACATCGCGATCACGCTCGCATGTGTGTTAGGAACGATAGCTCTGTTGTCATGGCTGGCGATAGACGAAGTCCAGCATCTGCCGCAGTTCTTCACCACGGGTCTCATGCTGCAGACGCGACTTAGCAATCAAATCAACATCGGCCTCACGATACTGGGGAGCACCGTACTCCTGGTGCTTTTCATCCGCAGGCGCACGGTGCTCGATCTCTGGTTGATGGTGACAGTGTTCGCGGCGATTCCTAACTTTTTGGTTGCGGCTTACGCGGGCGCTGCTCGATTTTCCGTAGGTTGGTACACCGCTCGTGGATTTGCCCTGGTTGCAAGCTGCCTGCTGCTGTCCGTCCTGGTCACGGAAATGACAGTGCTCTATTCGCGGCTGGCCAGTGCCTTGGTGATGCAGCGCCGCGAGCGCGGAAACCGCTTCGTGAGCATCGATGCTGCCACTGCCGCGATTGCTCATGAGATCAATTCGCCGCTTGGATCCACTGAATGCAGAAACCGCTCAGCGGGAGCTGGACGCGCACCGTCCCTGGCTGGAAGAGGTCAGAGCGATCCTCAGGGAAATCGTAGAAGCCGGACTAAGGGTCAACGAGACTATCACAAGCGTTCGCAGCTTGTTCAAGGATGCGATCGACAAGCCCGCCCTGATCAGCATCGACAACGTCGTAGGCCAGGTGCTGCGGCTTTTGCAACACGACTTGCGAGCCAACGAGGTGATCGTCATGACGGAGTTTGAGGTCGAAGAATCCTTCGTCAATGCCGATCCGGTACAGTTGCAGCAGGTCATTCTGAACTTACTCAAGAACGCCATCGAGGCGATGGCATCCACCCTTCGCGACGGCCGCCGATTGAACATCGGCACGCGGGTTGTGCGAAACGGGACCGTTCTCTTGTCCATTCAGGATACCGGCACCGGAGTGGCCCCACAGAACGAGGACCGCATCTTCGATCCATTCTTCACGACCAAGCCGGAGGGCATGGGATTGGGATTGGCGATCTGCCGCACGATCATCGGAGGTATGAGGGCCGCCTCGTTCTTGCCAAATCAGGGCCTCGGGGTTCGACGCTCGAGGTCACACTGCCCGTCGTAAGCCGCTAAGATGAGGAGCTGTTCTGCTTTGGGTCCTGGCTGTGTAAAAACGCGAGAATGCGAAAGACGGATAGAATAGCGTTCTTCAGTTCGCCGTCTAACTCGAAGTCGCTTGCGAACATGAGCGCTAGATCGGCCTTGGACGAACAACTTCTTCTATCGCTCTCATCTATCTCGGCGTTTTCACACAGCCAAGGTCAAAAGCAGAAGGTCGGCGGACGCGCGACAAGATCGCTGCAGGCCGACATCGGACGTAGAGCCTTATTCGATCACCTCGTCTGCACGGGCGAGCAGTGATGGCGGGATTTTGATACCTAGGGAGCGCGCGGTTGCTGAGTTGAGAACCAAACTGAACTCCGTGGGCTGCTGAATGGGCAAATCCTCCGGCCGAGCGCCTCCTAAGATTCGCGCGGCGTAAGTGCCGGCTTTTTCAAAAGTTGCGACAAGGCTCGGCCCGTAGCTCATCAGGCCACCGGCGGCCGGAAATTCGCGGAATTCATAGGACGCCGGAAGCGAATGACGATCAGCCAATGCGACAAGTTGCGCACGCAGGTTGAAAAATATCGCATCGTTGCCGACGAGGACCGCCCCGACTTGAGCACTAACAAGGTGCCGGAAAGCGGGTTCTAGTTCATCTTGGTTGCGCGCCTTGGCTACTTTCAAGGTCCGCCCGGTCGAGCGGGCAATTTCGTCAATTTCCTGAAGCAAGTCTTGATTGTCAGGGTTTACCAAAAATCCGACGGTAGCCTTTTGTTGGAGCATCTCCTGGATCAGTTCGAGACGCTTGAGGACAAGTCTCGCTGTCATCATAGATATGCCCGTGGCGTTGCCGCCGGGATGAGCGAAGCTCTTTGCGAGTCCGAGCTTCACGGGGTCTGACGCGATTATGAATACGATCGGAGTGGTTGAAGTTACCTTCCTTGCCGCGAGCGCAACCACATTGCCCCCTCCGATGATCAGCGCTGGGTTGAAATGCAAGAGCTCCTGAGCGAGCTCCAGAAGCCTACTGTGGTTTCCTCGTGCCCACCTACGCTCTATCGTAACGTTTCTTCCAACTACGTACCCCCTCTCCGCAAGACCTCTTTCGAATGCTGCGTCATAGGGACTCGCCACGTCAGGGGAACCCACCGACAGCACACCAATAACAGGTGCCGCTGAACGTTGCGCGCTCGCCGCAAGCGGCCACAGAGGTGCCGCGCCGGCAAGAAGCGTGATGAACTCCCGCCGTCTCATGTGCGCTCCTAAGCTCTCTGGTGAAGGCATCGTAGCGGTTCAGTCGGGCTCATTGAAAGTGGCTAGATCAAAAGTGTTGCATCCGCCATCCGCGACAGACTTCTGCCTGCCCCCCCAGCTCCACGAAGCGAGAAACACTTTGATCTCGCTCGTAAAATTCCAAATGGCAAGCCAAATTGCGACAGCATTACTGCTACACATTTCGTTCTGCCGTGGTTGCTGACCACGTCGATGCTTGAGGAGATCACAGACGCCGACGGTGCTCACATCCCCGCCTCAGGCGCTGGCGACCGCAAGGATGATTTCGACCCGGGCGGTTGAGGGGTTTGAGTGCAGGCTCAGACTGTCTTGAGCAAATCTCGTCCGCTCTGCCGCAATGAGCGGATCTCCGTTAGACCACGCGCAACTTCGCTGATTGGCCACGAGCGGGCATATGAACTGAAGCATAGATCGGCTGCAAAAGTGACTCTCATGGCGAAGAGCGTTATCAGCTTTTTCGCAGTACTCCCCTCATTTTTCCCGTCTAAACTCGCTTTTAGAGTGTCGAGCCCAAGCTTACTCAGGCGCATGCGGATGGTTGCGGCTACGACCGGCGGGGCATTGGCTCGTCTTCTATCAGTTCGTTCGCGAGCAGTTTCCAGAGCACGCGCGGCGAGACGCCGTTTCGCTCGCCCTTCCATGAGCTGCCGTTCGGTCCATAAATGCGAAACACTTTCTGGGTCATTCGTCGCAATCATCGCGCGGCGAACCGCAGGCGTAACGTTGAATCTCTTGGGCTCCGAATGCCTCATCAATAGCAAGAAAGGCGATGCCAATTGGCTTGCGTTGATTTAAATCAAAACGACCGCCTCGGGCCAGGACAGCTCCTACTGCTTGCACGACCGTAAACAGTATCTCGCCTCGCGCTAAGCGTTGCTCACCGTGAACCTTGCCATCGTGCGCCGTCTGGACTGCCAGCGTCTGCGTCAGATTTGCGGTAGAAATGAAGATTGGCGCTCCGGCGGCAGTACGAAAAGACCAACGCCCCAAGCCACGTCGGACTGCTTCTTAAGGCGCACAACTAAGAATAGTATACTATCTCAAGGTGGCGGAACAGCAAACACAGTTCCACGTTGTATGGGTCTGGTCATCGCTCCCGGGAGCCTAAGATGCGGGCGACAACGTACATCGCGCGTCCGGTAGCTGTCGGTTTCGCTGCAACTAGCGGCACATCATCGCCGCCAAGCGAGCCGTAGACATACGGCTCCTGCTTATAGCTGGTGTTCTTCAAAACATCGTCTCGGACGAAGCCGAACGCCTTGCGCAGGTCGAGACCCGGTGTTGGCAGTCGCTCGACAAGCGCTGCCGCAAACGGACTGTTCTTGGAATCGCCATCAGAAGCCGTAGACCCGGCCTTCGCGGCGAACGCTATCATTGTATTTGGGCTGGTCGGCTCTACCTTGGCGAGACCGCGGCCAATGGCACGGGCAGCAACCGTGCGCTTCATGGACTTGGCAAAGGGATTGTCGCGGCAAGCGTCCAGAACGATGAGCCGAAGCTGTTTGGCAGGCTCGACGGCGAACAGCGCTCGGTCAAGCGCTACCGTCTCATCGAGAACGTCACTGTCGGTCTCAAGAGCCGCATCAGTCGGAATGAGGTAGTTTGTTCCGTCTAGCTCGATGCCATGACCAGCGTAGTAGATGACGGCAACTTCTGCATCTCGCGCTCGCCCGCCGAAGTCACGCAGGGCTTTGCGCATCTCGGCCGCATTGAGATCGGTTCTGATGTCGATCCAGTCGAACCCGGCCTTCTTGAGCATGCCGCCGACCAAGGCGGCATCGTTCGCCGGGTTGGAGAGCTTTGGTACGCTTTTATAGGCCGAGTTGCCCATCACCAGCGCTATACGACGCTCGGCGTTGGCTGAACCGCACACGAGCCAGATGGAAACGAACAAAGACAACCAACGAAGAGCGCCCATTACAGTCCCCGATAATATGTGCGCAGCCTAGCATAACCTACCGAAAGGCAAGCAGAGGCTCTGTGATATCCGTCACATTCCACATGCTTCGAGGCTGGGCGATGCTCCGGGGAGCGAACGTCCGCCATGGGTCAAAATGCGAAGAACTCAGGTGAGCAAATCTGGTCCGCTCTGGCGCGATGAGCGGACCTCCGCGGCGCAACTTCGCAGATGGGCCACGAGCGGAATTCCTCTAAAAACGGCGAGGCCGTTAAGCTGACGCAGCCTTAATTTATTTTCCTAGATCCAATGTTGATGAAGAAGATCGGCCTCCCGGCTTCGTCCGTCACCTCAAGCGACCATTCTTGCCACGGGGCGAAACCTCCCGTAGATGTCCTTCAAGACTTCAGCAACAAAGGCCGTAGCCTCGTGCCACGCCGCTTCGTCGTCCGGCAAATCCTCTCCTGTGTCATCGGCTCTGCGCTATGAACGTTGAAAAAGTATCTCGGCATTGCCGATTAACACAGGTTAGTCGTCCCTGTTCCTAACCGCCTACTCCGCTGCGTCTTGGACGGTGCGGATCTGCTCGGCACGGCGGGCGAGTTCCTCGTAGGTCTTGGCGGCATTGCGTAAGCTCTTCCTTGTCTCAGGATGCTCGCAATTGTCGGCCTTGGTTCGAAACTCCTCCGCTCGCATCTGCCAGTAGCTCGGCGGGTGCATACGCTCGATACCCATTACGCCAATCCCCTGAATTGGTCCGTTCATGCTAATTAATGTACATTCAATCCAAGTGTTCCGCCCTCCTAGCTAGGGACGATAGATCGCTTCCTCGGCCTTCGGGTGCATCGCCAGTTTTTGGGCCGCGTATTGCTCGGCCAGATTTTCGAGGGCTGCAGTAGTAAGCTTGTCGCCTACCCGTTCGCAATCCTGCGGTAGTGCTGGAGCTTCTCGTCCAGCTGATCGCACCTTCTGCACCTAGCAATTGCCTTCATAGATTAGGCGACAATGTATCATAAGTTGTTCCCTAAGTGATTTAGGCCACTGCCGAAATTCAAATTAGCACTGGGGCAGCCAGTACCGTAAAGCCATCGGAACAGGTGCCGGCAACCGGGGAGCGACGGCTGTGGGTCACAAGCGGCGGTGGTCGTGGCAAGCGCAGCCCTGCGTCCGGTTTGCGGCCTATATTGCGAAGCCCCGAAGCCCAATAGCCAACCTGCCGAAGTCGGGAATGTTTCAGTTCCAGGCGCGTTAGGCAAAGACGCCTAACGCATTTCGAGTTCCTTGATCGCCAAAGCCGCAATTTGTGCCGGGGGGAGGACCTCCGTTTGCGCGATCTTGATGATCTTACTTGCGACCATTTCCGTGAGTGGGTCGTCGCGATCCTGGACACAAAGCGTATGGAGCGCCTGCTCGTAAGCTGCCGTGATGCGGCTGACCATTTCCGGGTTTAAATCGGCGGTTTGTAATCGCAGGTAGGTAGACATTTCTTGCCTCCTAAGCCCACGCGGGCGAACATGATAGCATGGGAACCCGATTGCCGATCGGAGAACTTCGGACGCCCGGCGGTGTCAGTGCAAAGCCCGGATCAAGGGGGGCATGTCGCGCGTTACCACGGCGGCAGGATATCCGTGCACGGCAAAGGAGGCGGTGCACGTCAAGGCCAACGGTGGCAGACATGGTGGACTCCCCTCCGACCGCGCCCCTGGTCCATTCCCCCGATTTAGATCATCCGGAGCATCGCCGGGCGATCTGCAATGAGATTGGTGAGCACCTTCGCGGCACCCTCACGGACGATCTCAACCCGCTACCATCGCATCTGGAAGGCATGTTAAAACGCCTAACCGAATTGGATGGTGACGCACCGTCGGCCGTGCCCGATGCGCGACCCCCACTATTCCGGAATTTCGTATCCGCGTTTTGGCGGGTCCTCCGACACGGCCCTTGAGAGGCGGGGACGCGCGACCGCTCCCTTCGAGGATATTTCGCCCGGGTGATTTTCCGGTTTGATTTGATAGGAGCGCCGCCTGTGCGCTGTCAGCGAGGCCAATTGGAGGACCCCGCAGGCTCGCGTATTGGCCGGTAAACGGCTCGCACCCATTTACCGGGGCGAAGAGCAAGTGGCGGCCGCACGGCCATGCTTGCGGATGCTGCTCACGGTTTCTCCGGCGGGGTTTCCGAGAAGTAGATACTCGTCAGTTCACCATAGCCATGCCGCGGCCTGATGAAATTCGCCTCAATGAACTTCAACCGCCCGCTCTTCAAGTCGGCTTGCAACGCCCAGTATGCAGCCTCGGGCAGGTAGGCGGAGAACAATCCTCCTTCCTTGCCGAGCCGCATGTTGAGTAAGAAAGGCATTTCCGGAACGGTCTGCCCTTTGCCAATGCTCGGCCAGCCCTTTTTCGTCAGGATCATGCGCGACCATATTGGCGCGAGCACATGAGCGAGCAGGTCACTTCCTTGCGGAGATTGTCGGGCATATTTGGCGTCATCGCAAGGATGTCGCAAAGCACATCGGTGATGGCTTCGTCGGAGACACCATCGCCGTGGTTTCCCACGTAGTAACTTACCGTGACCGATTTCACAGTCGCGAGCAGCGTGTGCTCTGGCTGCGGCGGCAGTTTGCGCTTTTGTTTCATTTTCGCCACTCCCTCGCTTTCTCCAACTGATGACTCCTCATATGGGCCCATCAGCGAAGTGACGCCTCGTCGGAGTGACTTCCGCTCTGTGAGGCATAACGGACTAGATCTGCTCACCCTGAAGGCAAGCATATTTGGCCTACATTCATGCGAATATCGTATCGTAATTGACGCAAGAAGTACTCGTTACCAGGGCCGGCGATGAAAGAGCCAGAGTGGTATGAGGTATTGGAGCCGCGCGAGGCAGTCTTAGCCGGCGTAATTGGCTTCGCCGTTGTATGCCCTCTTGTCTACTATGCGTCTCACGTCGAGTATGTACTCTGGGGCTATAGCCCTCGGGAATGGAAGAACCTCGGAACGGCTCTGGTCGTGCTCAGTTTCGCTGTCCCGTACGTTCTGATGCGATGGGGGGTGAGGCGATAGACCGGGGATCGCCGGCTTGTGATTCCGCTATGGCCCAAAGCTGACGGGACGACCAAATCCTCAGAGTGACAGATCAGCCAAGCGCCTCTCTCGTCCAGACGCAGACTATCCTTGCTGAACATTGGTGCCGGACGCTCCGGTCGCGGCCAAATTTTCGACATCGAGCGGCTTGCTGACGATCTTCAACGAGCCGCCAGGATTGCGCGGCCATTCCTTTTCTGGTCGATCCCAGTAGAGTTCGACGCCGTTGCCGTCGGGATCGCGGAGATAAAGGGCCTTCGTACCGCCGTGGTCGCTGGCGTCGGCGAGCTGTACTGCGGCGGCGCGGAGGCGGCGGAGTGCGCCGCCGAGCGCGGCTCGCGTCGGATAGCCAAGTGCTGCTGGAGCATCGCGCGATCCATGCTTCGCTCTGGAGGAGTTAGCGAAAAGCTACGAATGCAGCCATGCCGAACGCCATGACGCCGGCGGCGGCTAGAGACCACAGTGTTATGGCGATCTCCCTCGGCATGAATCGTTAACACCGTGCGGTGCTCACCGGTTCTGTATCAGCGTTCGGCGAGTCGAAGCTCAGCCTCAAGCTCCGCCTCTAGATGCGCTCGCAATACTGAGATGTGCTGCTGGCGACGCAGCTACTCTGCTGCGTCTTGAACTGTGCGAATACGTTCGGCCCGTCGGGCTAGTTCGTCATAGTTGTTAGCGACCTTGCGCAGCGCGCCTTTGTCTGCCCATGCTCGGCATTGTCCGCTTTGGTGCGAAACTCCTCCGCTCGCATCTGCCAGTATCTGGGCGAGTGCATACGCGCGCCCCATAACTCCGCCTCCCGACTGGAGCATCCTTGATGATTAATGGACTTTCCAGTAGTTCCATTCGGGTCAAAAGCGCCGTTTTGACCGGCGGTCGGGCGTTCCCGGTTTACCCGCCACTCCGGACATCTCGCCGCGACACCCTAACGGAAGCGATGGGCCAACTGCGAAAATTGCAGTTATTCGTTGTCACCAACAGCTATGTCATTCCGGTAGCCCGGCTCTTCTCAATCCTTCTTCGTATCGCGAGATGTCTTCGGCGCGTCGATTAGGCCAAGTACCTCTCTGAGATTGGAAACCCGTAGCGCGGGATGTAATTGCCGCAGCCGCGCCACTGCCTTTGCTGCTCCGGCCGTCCGGCCATTGCATTGCTTGCAGCGCTGATCCGTAGCCCGGGTTGAAAGTCTGGATTGTCTTGGAATGCCATTGCCGCCCACGATGCCGCTTCGGCCAACGGCCGAGAAAGAAATGTGCATGCGCCATTCCGGCCCTCATTCCTATGGCCCACGGATCAAGTGGGCTTTGACGCATTGCGCGCTCGAAGCGAGAGATCGCTGCCTCGGGCTCACCTAGCCAGATTTTCACCCAACCACCCCAAAACCACGCCTGGGCCAAATTGGAATTGAGCACTAGCGCGCGATCGATTAAGGCCGCGCCTCCTCCGAGATCGCGAGCTACATACGTTAATGCGAGCGCTTCGAGCCTTGCCGCGACGTTGACGCCATCGCCATAAATATCGTCGCCGTCGATGATAATGTCCCCGAGCTTGATGCCGACGCGAAATTCGATGCGACCGTCATCCGGCAAGTCCTTATTGCGATCCTGCATTGCGCTCTGAACTTCGACGGCGCATTGCACGGCTTCGACCACGCTCTGGAATTCGATCAGAAGGCCATCGCCCGTAGTCTTGACGATGCGGCCCTGGTGCTCGGCAATCTTGGGATCGATCAATTCTCGTCGATGCGTCTTGAGCGCCGCCAAAGTCTTCGCCTCGTCGTCACCCATTAGTCGGCTATAGCCGACAACGTCGGCGGCGACGATGGCGGCGAGCGTCCGGGCCATGCCCACACCCGTTCCGGTTCGGTAACTGGGAAACCAGTCTAGCCGACGACGCGCCGATGGTCATCCGATCCGTAGTGCGATTCCCAGTTCCGTTATGGGTCATTTGCGTCGGTCGGACCGGGGGCCGCCGATTTCCTGTCTGCCTGACAAGCCGACCTTCTTAGAGGCGCACCGAACTTCCCGGTCGGGCCACGAGTCGGCATGAGTCAGCTGTGCGCATCCTCGATTTCGGAAGCGCCGGGTCGCATCAGACGCTGGGTCTGCGACTACTTCTTGCGCGGATCGTCTGCTGGGTTGATGTAATCGATGCCTCCAGGACCGACGAACTGAACTTGGAGAATCCCCTCCTCATTTCCGGTCCAGGCGTAGTGAGCGTGTTTTGCCGGATAAACCCACAACGAGCCGGGCTTTAACAGCTCGCCTTTCTTCTCGAATTTTTCGCCATGGCTGGTCCCGACGTTGCCGCTGATGATCGTCACAACTTCGGAATAGGGATGAGTGTGCGGCGGCATTTGAAAGTTGGGGGGAAACTTGATCCGCAAGACGACCACATCCCCTGCTTTCGTCGGGTCGCCCACAAGAGTTGCAATCTGGACGCCCTTCGGAAAGGCCGGGTTCTCCGCCCACGTAAGCGCATCTGGCGTAACCCGCGTCGGCGTGTCTTGCGCCGACGCCGGCAATGAGAATGCAATCAAGCCCGCTATCACCAAGAGTTCTCTCATGTGAGTTCCTCCCATTGTGAAGTAGAGCAACGCGCTATTAGAACTCTTACGAGCGACCGGAGTCTATTAGAAACGAACTACCGGAAGCGGAGGGACGAATTTTGTTCGACAGTGCCCGCTACGGGTCAAGCTGCGACTTCAACCCTCTTTCAGGACTGGTCCGGTCTACGCCGAATAGCGGCCGCGACTGTGGTTCGCGTGAAAGGTCAGCTACGGGCCGATTCTGTTGAAAAAGTCCTCGCCGCCGTCGAGCTCGATTTTTAAGAGCCGCTCGTGCGTTTTGCGCTGTCAGGCTCGGTGGAGGCATACTGACGTTGGGCCTTCTTCCCTGCGAGGATGACTTCGTCAAGCGGCGAACCTCAACAAACGCCTGCGCCATCCCGGCAAATAGTTAGGCTGAGCGGCAGATCTGATTTCAGCTCACCTGCCTCAGGCTGCATGGATGCGAGCCCACCCGTCAAGGAAGGGGCAGAATTGTTGTCGCTTATGGAGCTTGAACCAAGATCAAGTGATGAAGACTAACTCTCATCGAGATTGCGATGAGGTTCGCTCCTCAAACCTAGCTCGATACATGCCTCTTACATTTTACACCACGATGGAGGTAGCCAATGCCGATCGTTCAATTCACTCGCTTCAAAACCGACAAGGCCGAGGAAATGACCAGGATTGTACGGCAGGCGAAGAAAATCTTCGAGAAACACGGTGCCGAGTTTCTTCGGCTGTCTCGTTTCCACACTGGCCCTTGGGCAGGCGAGTTGCTGGTCTCGACACGCTACGCCAATTGGGAAGTCTACGGCAGAGTGCAGGAAGCCGTGGCAAAGGACCCGGAGTTTGCGCAGATCCAGGCTGACGGAATGAAGATTGCCGAACTAACGGGCCGCAATATCGCAGTTAGCATCGATCTGTAGTTGCGCGTCGCCCAGCAAACCACGTTAGCGCGGAGGCCGCCGGCTATATACCGGCGGCCTTTTTCAATTTCGATAGATTGCATTCCCTACTACCGCACATTTAATCGAGGCGCAAAGACTCTGCGTCCGCATTGGACTCTCGAACGTCGGGAGATCAGCCATTTGCAAATGGAGGCCGACGCAAAGAGGCGCGGCCGAAACGGAGCGGAGGTTAGCTTAGGGGCGGGCAAGAAGTTATTAGCCGAGCTGACGTCTGGTTAGGGTCAAAAGCGCCGGTTTGAACGGCGCCGTGTCACTTCGGGTGTGCCCCGATCAGCAGACCATATCTGAGCCAAACCGAACTTCGCCATCGGGCCATGAGCGGAAGTTCGCGCGGGCCTTGGCTCCGACCTAAGCGGCTTAATTCAGCTTTTGGCGGAGCTTCTTGATCATCTCGCCGAGTTCGGCCGCGTACTCCTCGATGATGCGCCGGGCCTTTTCCAATCGCGTCGGCTTGGGGGCGGCATGTGCCTCTGGTTTAGGGTCATCCATGCCTCAAGCTTGACCGGAGACGCTGGTGGCCCTTGATCTAGATCAAGGGGCCTACTGTCCCAATTCCCTCAAGATGCGGTCCCGGTCGTCTATATGGAGGGACTGCGTTTTCCACCATTGTGGCCAGCACGTCCCTTGCGCCCTTGGTATCATGGCTATGCCGTTCCAGCTCGGCGATCAGCGCTTCCTTGTTTGGCAAGAAGCTTCACGCCAAGGGCAATGTGGCGCTCCGCTATCGCTAAGTGCTCTTGAAGCATGCCGCGGTCCATCCGCTACCACACTACAAGAACGGCCGCCGCTGGATTGAAAAAGCGTCGTGGTCGGAGGCCTTACGTCGGCCCCGGGAGATCGTCCTTCTTCGGCGGCTGTAGGCCGGGCGAGTTAAGCCAATCGTCCATGTGAGCGGCTGTCTCTGCTTGCCTCGCTCTTCTTAATGCCGCGTCGCGCACCGGTCCGTGCGGCAGCAACCTAGCCTCCTCCAAGAGTTTGTGAGCCTCTTCGAGAAGCCGTTCTTTAAGTGCCTTAGTTTGCTTGAAACGACGCCGACGAATGACCGTCATAACGCGCTCCTTTCCATTGGAGGAAGGCGGGAGCGCAATCGGCGTTCTCGTCACGGATAAAAGCCGAGGTCCGGTCCGTGATGAAGGGATAATGACACAGCCTGGATTTGGTTCTGTATCTTTTGATACGCAGCGAGAAGTAATTATTCTTTGAGTAACTTACTCAAACTGAGCCACTCGCAAATCTAAGGCGGGCCACTGACCGTCGCCCAAGTCGGCTTAGGGTCAAAAGGCGAAAACTTGGCCTGAGCAATCAAGGTCCGTACCGACCCGCTAAGCGGAACTCAGGTGTCTCAACTGACTCATGCACGCAGAGCTCATTCGATTATCTCGTCGGCACGGGCGAGCACGGACGGTGGCACGGTCAGACCGAGCGCTCCGGCAGTTTGGCAATTGACGACCAATTCAAACTTGATTGGTTGTTCGACGGGCGGTTCGGCGGGCTTTGCTCCTTTGATATCTTGTCAACGAAACTAGCTGGTCTGCGAAAGAGATCTCGGGTGTCAGCGCCGTATGCTAAAAGCAAACCGGCTTGCGCCCAATCCTTGAAACTTGCAGCGCTCGCTAAGCCCGCCTCCAGTGCCGCTGCAGCAGATATGAAGCGCTATTCGATCACCTCGTCGGCGACAGCCAACAAACTCACCGGAAATTCCAGCCCAAGCGACTTTGCCGTTGTTCGATTGAGCACCAGCTCGAATTTGATTTGCTGGTAAAACGGGATGCCAGCCGGTTTTGCGCCTTTCATCACTTGATCGGTCATATCGGCAAGGCGAAGCATGGCGTCCCCAAGGTCAGTGCCGTAACTCAGCAGACCGCCCACATCGACGAATTCACGATGAGGGTAGACAGCAGGCAGACGGTGTTTGGCAGCTAGATCAGCGATTAGTTGACGGTTCGTAAGGTGTTCGCCCTGATGCGCAACCATGAGACCGTCAACGCGGTCTGTTTCCATTTCATCGAACACCCGCTCATACGCTGCTCCGTCGAGCTTCTCGCTGAGCAATACAGCGGCAATCCGAATACCAACCCGGCCTGCGGCTTCTCGGAGCGGTGCGAGACCCGTTTCCCAAAACATCGTCGCAGATGAAGGAATGAGCACCCGCACATTGCGTAGGTTTCGCACCGTCTCGCTAAGGAATTGCAGACGCTTGTCGTATACTCCCAATCCCGCATCAACACTCACTCCAGTGATATTTCCATCCGGTCTGGCCAGGTTCGTCACAACTCCGCCGGCGACCGGGTCACCGCTGCTAACTAATATTGGAATTGTAGTGGTCAGGGGCTTCAACTGGCGTGCAATCGGGCCGGAAAGCGAGATGATCAAATCAGGATGACTGGCAACGATTGTGCGAGCCAAGTCTCCATAGTGTTCGGACTGTCCGAGCGCCGAATACCGGTCCACGAGCAGGTTTTGTCCTTCAACATAGCCAAGCCTCTTCAACTCCCCAAAATAGGCTTTGAACGTCAGGCGACCGTTGATAGTCATTCCCTCGGGCTTTTCGGCGGTATGGACGATCGCGATCCGTTTTATGCCCGGCGACCGAGCATCGGTCTGAGCGTAAACAGGCTTTGCGAAGCTCAGGGCTGCGGTGATCGCCGTACCCGCGATGAACTCCCGCCGTCGCATGTGCCCTCCAAGGATCACGCGGGGCGCGAACAATCTATCACTTTGTCATATGACTGTGTGAGCGGCATAGCTGCATTTGCGGGGCGGCGGCGAGCAAGGTCCGCTTGGGGTCAAAAAGCGGCGGCAAAAGCAAGCGGCGTCCACCGTCCGGTTTCCCTTCAATAGCTGAAGTGCCAACCGCGGCTTCTGCCACCCGTATTTTCCCAAGTGTTCGCCGGTCCCGGCTTCGGGTATGCGCTTAGTCGCATGAATCGAGCCGACTGCAACGCCCCGCCACCTCCTGTCTGCGAGAATTGACGTGAAATGGTACCGGTAGGAGCGTTGCGCGCAATCGTGGATCGGCAGGCTGTACGGGTCTACAAGTGCTTTCCATGCCAGCGTATCGTCTCCGCGCCTCTGCGGGACTAAGGACATACTTGAAATTCACGGCTGTCGCATTTGCCTGTGCCCAAGCGCAGCCAGCGTAGCCATGACGCAAGCGCGCACTGCGCCGCCTACCAAACCCCGAGAGCCAGCAAAACGAAAATGGTCAGGGACGAGCGCAACGACGTCAAGGAGAGTCCATGTCTCGCGGCCGCTTCAATTCGGCGCGCCGTAATAGATTTCATGCTGCGTGTCTGTCCTGCCAACGCTATCCTGATCAGCACGAACATAATCGGCTTGCAAGCCTTCAGGACTTTGTCTGGCAATCAGAAGCTGTTTCCGCATTTCAGCGAGGCGGGCGCGGCAGTATTCGCGATAGAGCAGGTTGAATATGGCGGGCATGGGGGCCCCCATCGTTTGAGTATCGCTATGAGATATTCCGAGTTTCTAAGCCCCAGCGATGCTGCCCGATGTGAGCCCATCCACAGGCTGCGTCAAACTTCAAAGGATGATCAGCTAACTTGCTTGTCGGTGCAAAAACGGAACAGGGCTAGTTACCTAAAATCTAGCATAGCAGCCTTCTGTTTCAGCAAAACTTCGTCAAACAACTCAAGATCGCTGCTGCGCGAATAAAAATCCAACCACAGCGCGAAATGAATTACCACTGGATGCAAGCACTGTTGGCTGCAACGCCGCCTGTTAGCCACCGTACCGAAGCAAGAATGGATCAACCGAGGCAGCTAGTCGGTCTGCCACTTGCGTGTTCGGCGTGGACTGCGTTTCGGTAGGCAGCGAGCCGAGAGAATTGACGGCCAGCCCGGTACCAGCGGCAAGAACAGCTATTACAATCGCGGAGAGATATTTGATCCTCATGGCGATGATCCTCCCATCGCTGACGACAAGACAATTGTTTTCGCTGAAAATTGGTTCCGTTGCGGGCAGGTCCGTGGTTGCGAACGATGCAAAAATGTTGGCCGGGATTGAGTCGTCCTCCCGGCCAAACCGCCGCGCGCGTCTATCAGAACATCCCGATCGAGGCGAAAAGCGCAACCTCGATTAGGGCAGCTCATAATGCCGACAGTGAGAATTGCTTCGCCCGGTGGTAGAGGCGTCATAGCGTGCCTCGCATATTGCGAAGCCCCGAAGCCCAATAGCCAACCTGCCGAAGTCGGGAATGTTTCAGTTCCAAGCGCGTTAGGCAAAGATGCCTAACGCATTTCGAGTTCCTTGATCGCCAAAGTCGCAATTTGTGCCGGGGCGAGGACCTCCGTTTGCGCGATCTTGATGATCTTGCTTGCGACCATTTCCGTGAGTGGGTCGTCGCGATCCTGGACACAAAGCGTATGGAGCGCCTGCTCGTAAGCTGCCGTGATGCGGCTGACCATTTCCGGCTTTAAATCGACGGTTTGTAATCGCAGGTAGGTAGACATTTCTTGCCTCCTAAGCCCACGCGGGCGAACATGATAGCACGGGAGCCCGATTGCCGATCGGAGAACTTTGGACGTTCGGAGCAGCGGTATTAGTGCGAAGCCGGGATCAAGGTGGCATGTCGCTCGTTACTACGGTGGCGGCAGGATATCCGTGCACGGCAAGGAGGCGGTGCACGTCAAGGCCAACGGTGGCAGCCATGACAGATACCCCTTCGACCGCGCCCGTGGAGCATCGTCGGGCGATCTGCAACGAAATTGGTGAGCGACTTCGCGGCACCCTCACGGACGATCTCACCCCGCTACCATCGCGGCTGGAAGGCATGGTGGGGCGCCTGACCGAATTGGACGGCGACGTACCCTCGGCCGCGCCGGATCGCCAGGACGGTGCGCCGTCCCGGCCACTCTGGAAATTTGTGTTGGCGCTTTGGCGGGTCCTCCGAAGCGCAGCTTGAGACGCGGTTTACCTGGGCAACTACGGGGCCACGAAGATCGCCTAGCAGACGCGCGCGGGCCGCAGCCAGCGTGTCGCGCCGTGCGGCGGCGATGATCCATTAAGAAATACCCTCTGGCCTATCGGTAGACTTCGAGCCGAAAACGGCCCTGCGAGCTTGGAACGAAGGCCTACGTTTCGAAGTCTAAGGTCAGGCGTTGCATCGCGTGCCGCGGGCTGCAACGGCCGCACCCTCATCGGGGAGAGAACGGGCATGACTGCAACCGAAAACCTAATTGCCGCAATAGGACCGTGGTTAGACGAGGCAAAGCTCCACATGGATCAGCAGCGCGTCGATGCCTATGTTGCCTGTCTCCAAGCCGATGGTGCGGACGTGCAAATCGTGATCCGCCTTAGGGAAGGAACGATTAGCCTAGACGGTACGCACGACGACCTGCGTCTGGACTTGTACCGTCAAGATGTCCGGCCGCCCGAGGCTCTCAATTGGATCTTCGGGGCCCATCGCTCGAAGGATGAACAGCTCCGATAAACCTCTCTGCTTTCCGCATATCTGGCTGCGGCTTTTTCGATTTTGTTCGGTGAGATATGGTTGGGAGTTCAGTAGGATAGACGCCCATGACCGCGCTGGAGCAGGTTTGGCGAGGATGGCAAGCGCTTTCGCGAGCCGATCGGGCTCGGTTTCTGATTATGCTCCGCGACGCTTATGGCCGAGAACGCGAGGTTGTGGTGCGGCAGCATGCCCGCGGCGCCGATGGCGCGAGGGTATCAAGGCTCTCCGACCTTGTCGCTCGATAAGGCGGACTTTCAACGGCCTCGGCCGTAAACGGCCACTGGTGAGGTTTTCGGTCGCCGCTACTTGGCCGAGGCCGCTTGCGTAAAATCGCAGTGAACCAGATTTGCTCATCAGCCCTCGTCGGAATCGGGCGCGCGAGGTCCGCTGTGCCCCTGATAGCAGCGGAATACCGGACCTAACGGGAGGTCCAAGTGGGCCAACAGCCGACGTTCAGTCGGCTTGGCGGACCCACCAAATCGCCGCCCGCTATGACTGCCGTGTGACCGGCATGCGCGCGACTATATCGAAACCGGAATGTCCGGATGGCTTCATCTCCATGATCGTGTGTCATTGCAACAAGGTAATGCTTTGTCGCTCCCGTTTTCAAACGGGTCTTTCTCTGCCGCATATATGTTGCATGTCGGAATGAATGTCACCGACAAGAGTGCGCTCTTCGAAGAGATAGCACGGGTGCTGCGCCCAGGCGCGCGCTTCGCCATCTACGACGTGATGTTAACCGGCGACGGCGAGCTGTCCTATCCGCATCCATGGGCAGGCACTTCGGCTACCAACGCGATCGCATCCTCCGTGCATTATCGGAATGCGCTTAACACGGCAGGGTTCGAAGTTGTTTCCGAACGCGACCGCCGCGATGTTGCGCTTGAGTATTTCGCGCGACAAAGGAGTCAGCTGGCCGCCGCAGGGGCAGCAACGCTCGGCGTGCACACTTTAATGGGCGCGCCTGGTCCTCCACCGCCTCGTTCGCCTTCTTCAGCCCAGGGTTGTACGTGACAGGTCGCAGGAATTTTCAATTACTCGATCAGCAGCAGCCCGCGCTTCTTATCGCCATCATACGTATTCACAGCTGCGAACAGCCGCTTTCGCTCGACTAGCCATGGCTGGTAATTGGAATTGACATCGAGCACGAAAACTAAATCTTCGGCTTCCAGATAGCCGCCAATGGGCGAATGGTGTCCAACACCAGCCCCAAAAATTTGCGCGCGATTGAAATTCACGATGTAGCGTCGGCCAGGATCGTTGGAGCGACGCAAATGTTCCAGAAACTGGGCCTCGCTGAGATTACGCAAGACCATGACTTTGCGGCTTGTGTTGGTCCGCGCCACCTCGGCCAGTTCGTCAAGCGTGAGACCCAGGATGCATAAGCCCGTCCAGCACCGCCCGGTGCCGGCCAACACCTTACCCTCCGTGTTTGCCGTCTCGCCGAGTGACCCATACGCATTCGCAACAGCCGCAGGTCCGCAACGAGAGCTATTTGATTGCCAGTTCACGTTCCTGTGGAATGTGGAGGCCACCGGCAGGTCCCACGCGCGTTCCATAAGCTCCGGTGTACGTGTTACCGAGAATGCAATGGCTTCTGCCGGCACGCGTGACTGGCCGACGACAAGGGCCCCGGCACCCAGCAGGCCCGCAGTGACAACCGTGCAGATAATTCTGACTGAGCGCCACCGCTTCATTGGTCTGAACCTGGCAGCAGTCCGACTGGAGGCTGGCCAGATTATATCCTTAAGTTAATTGGCGGGAAGCGACCCCAGGTAAACGTCCGTTGAAGGTCAAACTGCGAAGAACTCAGGTTGAGCTCAGGGCGCGCTGTAATGTAATGACCGGACCTTCGTCCGCCGATGCTCAACTTCGCAGATGGGTTCACAAGTTGCCTTTGCGAATAGGTTGGCGCCACGTCCGCTATACCCCAGATAGCCGCCTAGCTACTGCAGCACGATTTTCGCGGCTGGCGAGCGCGCAGACTCGTTCATGGAGCATTTCACCACTTGCCCCTGCTCCGGGCAGCTCGATGCACAACCTTGCGTGTGAGGAGTGAAGGTATTGAGATGCCGTGCCTGCGAGCTCGGAGATAGCTTCGTGCTAGGTGCAGAGTTCTTCTAAGAGTGCCTTGCTGTCCTTCAAGTCGCGAACATCGAAGCCCTCGTCGAACCAATCGTAGACCGGGGCGAGAAGGTCGCGTGCTTCATCACCCTTGCCCTGGCGGCGCCAGAGTCGGGCGAGAGTGACGGCAGAGCGGACCTCCCAGAGTTTCGCCTCCTGTTGGCGAGCAATAGCAATGGCGCGTCGAAACTCGGCCTCAGCCTCGGCCTCGGCGTCCGGCCGAGCCGTCAGCATCAAGTCGCCTCGTCGCCGATGCAGCTCGGCCTCGAACCATCGCACCCCCAATTTCTGGGTTAGTGCTAAGGCGTCGGAGAGTTGATCGAGGCCGGTTTCAAATCGTGCTCTCTTTGCCTCGGCTGCCGCGAGCTGCGCAAGGTAGAACGGAAGAGTCCATGCTGCGCCGGACGCCTGGAATCCCTCGATACCGTGTCGCAGTAAATTCACCCCGGCCTCGGCGTCGCCGGCTTCGGCCATCGTCCAACCGCGATAGGCGGTCCCCATCGCGAGAAAGAAGGCAAATCGCTGCTCCGAGGTTAGCGCAACTAGCTCCTCTGCCAGTTGCGCGACCATACCCGCGTCATCGAGGACAAAATGCAACCGGCAAGCGACGCTCAGCGCGAAGGCAAGGCTGATCGGATGGGACGACCCGCGCGCCTCCGAGATTGCCTCACTGCTCTGAACAAGCGCCTGATCGGGAAATCCAAGAAGGCTATAGGTTAGCGAGAGGAACGAAAGCATCGCCACGCGGGCGTTTTCTGCGAACAGTGCCGTCAAAGAGCGCTGCTGCGACGGATCGTAAAGGGCAAGCCCCCGCTCGAGATGGACGCGCGCCAAGGCCAATTGCCCGCGATGAAGGCAGCTGTCGCCGACAGCCCGATGACCGGCGACAAGAATGGCCGCATCGTTCTGTCGTCCGGCCAAATCTAGCAGTTCCTCAGCGATGCGATGCGATCGGTCCGTTTCGCCCCGCACATGATAGTGCACGAACTGCCCCCAAAGCGTCTTGAGCAGGTTCGGCCTATCGTTCAGTAACTCGCAAAGGCGGCGAGCCCGGGCATAAGCCTTGCCGGTCTCTTCGGCCGCATGTCCCTTCGCAGCGATCAGTGCGCCGCCGAGTGCGAGCTGGAGGTCGGCTTCGATGCCTTGGCGTCCGGCGGTATCGGGCAGATGGGATAGCAGATCGAGCGCTTTTCGCATCTGCGCGATTGCTTCTGTCATTGCCGATCGAGCTTTTGAGCGCTCACCGGCTTCCTGCCAATACGACACTGCCTTTTCGATCAGACCTGCATGCGTGCAATGATGGGCTAGGATCTCCGGTCGCTCTTGAATGCCCTTATAGAGCCTCTCCTCAAGCGCGCCCACAATTCGGGCGTGCAGCTCGCGGCGTTGGCTGCGCAACAGCGTGCCGTACGCCGCATCTTGGATCAGTGCGTGTTTGAACAAGAAATTGGCGTCAGGCGGTTCGCCGCGCCCAAACATGAGCTCGGCATTGATTAGCCGATCAATTGCAGCCTGCAGCTCATTGTCGCATCGCTGTACAACGGCGGCAAGCAGGTCGTAGGAGAACTCGCGGCCGATGGCCGCGCCGATCTGCGCCACTTCCTTGGCTATCGGACCGATCCGGTCGAGCCGCGCCATCAATGAAGCATGGAGCGTGGCCGGCACAGCAAGTCCGGGTAGCGGCGCGAAGGAGATGGCTCGCGGGATCCCCTCGTTGCTTGTCTCGAGCACCGCTTTGGTCAACTCCTCAACGAACAACGGCACGCCATCCGTTCGTTCAGCAATCTCATTAACAATTTCGGTCGGCAACGTCCGGCTACCGGCCACGCTTCGGATCAGCGAGGCACCCGCTTTCTGGTCCAGCCGGTTCATCACAAGCAAACTGACGTGCGGCTTTCCGCTCCATATCAACTGGAGCTCGGGGCGGTAGGTGATCAGGACCAAAACTGGCAAGCTTGCTACGCGATCGACCGTCCGGTCCAGCAGCTCGCGCGAGCTCGGATCGATCCACTGCATGTCCTCGAACACGACCATGACTGGGTGTTTTTCTGCAAGAACTTCAAGCTGGCGGACCAGAGCGGCGAAGCTTCTCTCTTTCTTTTGTTGCGGCGTAGCAGCAACCGGCAGATACAGGTCACCGCTGGGAATCGACAGCAACTCGGCCAGGATCGCCACGTCCTCGTCGGACGGCAATGCTGGGGATAGTAGCAGCCGGAGCTTTTTGAGCTTCACTGTTGGCGCGTCCTCACGATCGAAACCAGCAGCTCGCTGGAGTTGAGCGGTGAAGGGATAGAGCGCACTTTCCTGATGATGAGGCGAGCAGAAATATCGCAAGAAGGTGTGCGGCTCGCGCTCGATACGCTCTTGGAGAGCCGCAACGAGGCGCGACTTGCCAATGCCAGCCTCGCCGACGAGCAGCATTACTTGGCCGCTATCCGCCTTCGCAAGGTCCCAGCCCCGCTCCAGTCGCGCCAGTTCTTCCTCACGCCCTGTCAGCGGAGCGAGCATCGAAGGGTGCAACGCCTCGAAGCGGCTTTCTGCCGTTCCCTCATGAAGCACCCGCCAGGCTTGCACTGGGGCGGCAAAGCCTTTCAGAGTCACCGCGCCGAGGTTTTCATAGTCAAAAAGCCCGCCGATGAGCCGTCGCGTGTCCTCAGCGATGACCACGCCATCTGGTTCAGCGAGCGCCTGCAGCCTAGCAGCAAGGTTCGGCGTCTCGCCAAGGACCGCCTGTGTTTCTGCAGCCTCGCTGCCGATAAGATCACCTACGATGACGAGACCAGTCGCGAGTCCAAGACGAACCCGCAGCTCGAACTCGGGCGGCCCTCCAGGCACATGCCTGGTCGCGGCGATCTCAAGCGCAGCGCGCACGCTGCGTTCGGCATCGTCCTCATGCGCAGAGGGATGGCCGAAGAGGATGAGCATGCCATCTCCGATGTAGCGGCTGATGGTTCCTCCGTATTTGCGGACGACCGCCGCTACGCTATCGCGGTACTTGGCGATTATGTCCCGTAGATCTTCTGGGTCGAGCTTCGTCGCAAGCGCTGTCGAGCCGACAAGGTCGCAGAACATAACTGTGAGCTGGCGGCGCTCGGCGGAAGAACTTGGTACGGGTGATAAGCTCGAACGCTCGGTGACCCGTGACGTTATCGAGGTCGATGCGCCGGCAGCCGCCGTGACTTGCGGCAGTACTGTTGGCGTGAGCGCCGCACCGCAGTCACCACAGAAGTTCTTTCCTTTCGGATTGTCGGCTCCGCACGCGGGGCAGCGAAAGGATAGCGCCGCGCCGCAATCGCCGCAGACCTTCTTTCCCTCTAGGTTGAATCTGCCGCACTTCGGGCAATCCATGCCGCACCCAATCGAGCTTCGACCAATATGAGGTCGCGTCGGTCCGTGGGCGCCCCTTCAGAGCGCTCTCGACGATACTCTTCAGCTGCCTACCAAGCACCAAGAATGATCAAGTCACAACGGTCAGAAAGGAGATAGAGGCGATCGTCACAAGGACAATGAGCCAGCCGGGTGTCATCGTTGCCTCCCGAGCGTTTGTCTCGAAAAGCTTAAGCTCGCAGGCACCACAAAATTATGAACTAGCTAACACTCTGCAGCTGAAGCCAATTTTCAATCTTAGAAAGCTGACGACAGCCTGACACGACCGAAACGTGAAAATGGTGCTGCAGCAAATACCGGCACCTGCGGCAGTCCGACTCGCACGTGTCGAAGATCATTATGAGCTCTTTGGCGCTTTCCCGTCTAAGCTCGCTTTTAAAATATCTAGTCCAACCTTAGTCAAGCGCATGCGGATGGTTGCGGGTGCGGCTGTCGTGACTGTCCTCTGTGGCTCGTCCTCTATCAGTTCGTTCGCGAGCAGTTTCCAGAGCATGCGCGGCGAGACGCCATTGCGCTCGCACTTCCAGGCGCTACCGTTCGGCCCATAAGTGCGAAACACTTTCTGGTCATTCGTCGCGATCATCGCGCGACGAACCGCAAGCGTGACGTTGAATCTCTTGTGTGACTGCGTCATCAGGAGCAAGAAAGGAGATGCCGGTTGATGGGCGTTGATTTAAATCAAAACGACCGCTTTAGGTCACAAGCGGTCGGCGGCGAGCGCGGCCCATCACGACGGGATTACCTTTGTTCGGGTAAGGGCCAGAACCGGACATCGGTAAAGCAATCAGGACGAGCGCCCTGCAGCGCGCCGTTGCTCGAAAGCCTTGACGTTGGTGTAGGCGAGCAACAGCGTGTTGCACGGTATCTTCGCCTTCTCCGCCTTGCCAAGCATGAAGCCGAGGATGTGCTCCACCTCGGTCTGCCCGCCACGTTCGATGTCGCGCAACATCGACGTGGAGTACATAGAGTCCTGCTGGGAGAACGTGTCCTCCCACGATTTCATGAAGGCCGCGCTGGGCGCGTGCCCGTTGGCCGCAGCGATGGCAGCGCCGCAACGAAGCTGGTCGAGAAAAAGGTCCCGGCCATATGGGGTGCGAATAATCTCGCCGACATTTGCCCGCATGAGGCAGGTCATGGCGGCTGCAGTCGAGAGATGGACCAGCTTTTCCCACATTCGTTGAACGATATCGGCGACCGCGAGGACCTCCACGCCCTTCGCAGTCTCGAACAGCGTGGCCAATTCTCTCACGCGTTCCGTCATCTCCCCCGATTGCTCGCCAAAGGTAAGCGTTCGCCAGTCGTTGAACTGCCGGATCGCACCATCAGGCAAGATCGTCGCCTGTATTTTTGCCGTGCCACCAAGCACTCGGTGCGGGCCAAATTTCTTATTCAGCACGTCGATATGCGCAATGCCGTTCAAGAATGGAAGGACATAGCCGTTAGATGCTACGGCGGGCGCGATTGCCGCGACTGCAGTATCGAGATCATATGCCTTGCAGGTCAGGATCACCGCGTCATAAACCGGCGCTACCTCCGCCGCGACCACCGTTTTGACTGCTATTTGTGCGTCCCCGAATTGGCTCTCGATCCGCAACCCTTGCTCAGAAAGGCTCTTGCGATGTCCATCGCGGACGAGAAACGTAACATCAGCCCCACTCTCGGCGAGGCGGCCGCCGAAATAGCCACCGGTGCCTCCAGCGCCCAACACTAGGTACCGCATTTGCTTGCCCCGGCGTTCGCTTTGGGGCTCATCAAAGCATGTTGAGCGCCTCCCGACTAGGGCGATGTCCGCTTTGGGTCTTGGTCGTGTAAAAACAGCCTTACAGGACCGCGAGTCTTGAAGCCAAAACTGGGCCGGCCTCAGGCCGCGATCGCGGCGAT